>PWFQ01000018.1 GCA_003554105.1 Clostridiaceae bacterium
ACTACTGCCAGGGCTTCTTCCTTGTTGATGGTCAGAATCCCCTTCTCGAATTTGGTCTCTTTCCCAAATTCCATGTCCTTTACATGAAAATTCCCAAGTTCCAACTTCATTGCTACACTCCCTCCCTCTTCTTTCCTTTTACTGCAGCACGCATGGTGCAGCAGTATTCGTATTGTTAAATAATTCGCTATCCATAGTATATCAAAATTTGCTTTAAAAGTAAACGTGTTTATAAAATATTCTTGTTTATTTTGTATCGTATATTTATTTATTCGATTATGTTTGAATTTCTAAATTTCTCCTATTACTTATTGATTTAATAACAATGTGTTGTCCCCTAAAGTACATTGTGATATAATTATCTGAGCCACTGAAATATCTGAAACATACAAGAAAATCTATATAAAGTGATGGTGATATGATGACGAATAAAGAATTAAAGAAAAGGCGAATGATGAGTTATTTTATTGATGCTGCCCAGCAGGTCATTGAAGAGGAGGGAATTGATGAGGTCACCGTTCGGAAAGTAGCGGACATTGCAGGCTTTAACAGTGCAACTCTTTACAACTATTTTGAAAACATTGATCATCTTCTGTTTTTTGCCTGTATGAAGTATTTAAAAGATTATGCCTATGCCCTTCCGAAATATTTGGATAATGAAGAAAATGCTCTGGATCGTTACTTGAAAATTTGGGAGTGCTTCATCCACTATGCATTTAAAAAACCGAAGATTTATCGAATCCTCTTTTTCGAAGAGTTCAAATCTTCCACGAAGGAGAATATCGAAGAATATTACAACCTTTTTCCTGAAGATCTCACCCGCGAGTCCAAGGTTGTCACTTCCATGCTGCTAGAAAACAACTTTATTGATCGAAACAAAACAATCCTCAGGGAATGTGCCAAAGAAGGGTATATCCTTGAAGAGGACGTGGAGGAAATCAACGAACTGACCATCATTATTTTTAAAAGCCTCTTAAATCAACTGATCAGTGATGGCAGCCTCAAAGAATCCACAAAAGCTTTGGCGAATCGATCCATGAAGTACATGAAACGGGCATTGCAGTTTTACAGCAGTAAAGTAGAATAAAATCAGCTTATTATTGTTATAAAAGAACCCCGCTCTGATGAGCGGGGTTCTTTGCTGTTTCAAAAAGATTATACTGTTAAGTTTTAGCAGTCTTCCGGTTCTCCTACAGCATATTCTGCAGCCTTCAAAACCTCGATTGCCTTTTTCACTTTTTCTTCGTTCACCATCACAATGGGTCCTGTGCAACCCATTCCGCTTTCAGCGTAAATCCCGTGCTTCCAAAGTTCCTGAACTGCATCCTCTAATTCCATGATATCGATTCCTGATAAGGAGCCTGTCACCACTTCCTTTGGAGGCTGTTTGACAGCTTCTTCCTTATCCGCTTTTTTCGTGGATTTTGTCAGGTTTGCAAGAATCTCATCCAGTCCGGCTTTTTTCGCCTTTTGAAATTCTTCCTTCACCCGCTCTTCCAGTCCGCCTTTTACCAGGTCCGCAGCATATTCTAAGGCTTTTGCCACAACCGGAGTTCCGGATGCTCTGGAAAGAATAAGAATATTTTTGTCATATCCTTCCCCGATTCCGGGACCATAGCCGTATCCTAATGCTTCGTAGTCTCCCCCCGTATTAAAGGAAGAGAACACTTTCATAAAGATATTTCCCGTTAATGTATCCTGTACCATAACATCAGGGCTTCCTGCAAGAAGATCATTTCCTCGCATTACGACCCCGCCGTCTGACCTCATGGACTCGGCAAACTCCATATCATAACCGTTATCAATCAGAGCTTTTAATGATTTTTCCACTTGTCGTGCACCGTCAACGTTTAGAATCCCGACTTTTGGAGCGGAAACTCCTGCAGCTTTCGCGGCAATCCCTCCATGAATGGCATTTCTTACCATCGCTTCCGATCTCTCTGCAGCAGAAGTACCCGTTGTGGTGGCAATATACATTTCTTTTCCTCGACCTGGAGTAATTACCTTTCCTACTGTAGATACTCCGATAGGGAAATTATAGTGCATCGTTACACAAGCTTGAATCTTCTTTTCCTTCAGCAGCTCCTCCATGGTTTTATGCATGGCGGACTCATCATTGACTTCCACAACCTCAAGGTCCGTTTCAACCTTGGGACCGATTAACACTACATTAAACATTCCCTGCTTTGCAGCCATTTCTCCACCTTTTACCAGGTTTTCCACTCCATGCTCACTTCCAAGGGTGGTTAAACCTACGGTCACTTTTTCTCCAAAGTTTCCGGTTTCGATGGCTTCTGCAATATCTTGAAACACTTTTCCTATTTGCTTTTTTACCTCTTTATTTTCAGCCACTACCTTCACCGCCTTCCTTTCGAATGATCGATTTAGTCTGCAAGCAGGCTGCTTGCAAATTCCTTCATGGTTTCCGCAATCATGGACCGGATTTCTTTTTCGGAAACTCCTGCTCCGCTGGAAACCTTTCCTGTGTTCTTTTCAAGGATGACAGAGACACCGTCGAATTGATTGGTCATTCTGGCCAGGAACAAGCTTCCCTTGCCGACGATCATCGCTCGCTCAATTTCTCCGCTTAATAAGGCATCTCTTCCCGGTCCGATATAAGGAACTCCTGAAGGGATATGTCCCTGAGTCGGAGCCCATCCTGGCATACCGTGCTTTGCACCGAAGGTTGCAACGTCCTGACGTTCCATTTCCTTTCGTTTCACTCCAAGTGCGGCAATCATTTTGTAGTTGGATGCGGGAACATCTCCTGCTCCTGCAGGCTTTGTAATATCAGGGTTTTGCATTTCAACAGAGTACTTGTTCACATCAGTAATCTTCAGTCCGCCTTTATCAAGGGGAGCTGTGATTAATGCAGTAATTACTGCTTGTGGAGATGATCCGGTTCCTACTGTGTGTCGTCCCACAAGATCGGTACGGATAATCGGGTTCACTCCGTCATTTTTGCTGACAAGAACAGCAAACCCACCGATGACATCTTCAAGAATCGGCATTCCTTTTTTCACATGGTCTTTTCCGTTCATGCCTAGTTTCGCAACTGCTCCACCGGCAACGACCATGACATTTTCATAAACTCCCGCCTGAACAAGCGCTGCCGCTTCAATTAATGCATGGGTCGGTGCTGCGCAGAAGGCTCGAAGGTCTGATCCCGTTGCATTTACGGCACCGATCATTTCAGCGATGGCTTTAGCGAAGTTTCCTCCGCCCCGTTGGTTAATATCTCCGCAGGCTTCCTCGGAGCACTCCACGACATACTCGATGTCAGTTGCAGCAAGATCATTTTTCTCAATGAGGTTTTGAGCTGCAAGAAAACCTGATGCTTTTACAGCAAGATTTTCAAACATAACATGGGCATTCAGATTGGGATCCGTTTCATGGGCCCGCTTAACGCAACCTACGATTTCATCATTATGATAAAGGGCCTCTGCATGGAAATGGTTTAATGCCTTTTCGATATCTTCCCGGTCATCTCCATCTTTCAGCTTTGCAATTAACTCATCGGAGACCAAAGGATGTTTTTCAAGCTTTGGCTTCACCATTTTTGTGAACTCTTCATTTAATAATACAAGACCGAAGACATCGGAAATCTTCATCAGTGCAATAAACTCATCCTGAGGCATGATTTCTCCAAACTTCCCGAATCGGTCAGCCCCTTCCATCTTCTTATCAAACCAGGGCATTTCATAGTTGTTTAAATCCTCGGGCTTCATATTTCCAATGTAAGTCTGGTTCGGCGGGTAGGAAATTACATCTTCATAACTTCTTATATGGTTCGGTAACTTTTTGAGATACTCTGATTCAGGGTTTGAATGTCGCTCCCCTGTTTGGGTCGTACCGCTATGCATGATCATATCAGGTGTGTGCACTAAAATATAACTGCTTCCTTTCACTACTGGGTAATTCATTTCTCTTCACCTCCGGTTATATTGGGTACAGCTCAATGACTTTCTGACGGTTTCCCATCATATTTCCTTTCAAGTCTTATCTTTGATTTTATCTATGATTCGTATATTGTATTCGATTTTGGTTTTGCATCGATTTTTGTCATACAGTGCAGTCATATTGAAAGTGGATAGACGTTAGACATCTACCCACTTTCATGATCATGGAATTAACCTCTGATTTCGATCATTTCTTCAACGATTTCATCAACTTCCAACACCATTTCCATCATACCGATTTGGTCTTCATAAACGTCGGCATCTACTTCATTTTTGAATTCCGGTTCAACTACGTGGAATACTTTTAGTCCCAACTGGACTCCAGCTAATGGACCCGCAAAGGTAGGATCTCCCACTGTAACAGTTTCTGCAGCAAGACCTGCAGCTTCTGCTTCAGCAGCGCCTAAAAGTACGATAACGTTTTCCGCTCCGTGCTTTTCAGCTAAATCCTTAACTCTTTGTTGGTTTTCTAAGTCCATAGCTCCCGCAGCGGTTCAGACAAAACACTCAGTTGAGGAAAAAACGATTTCCGCTTCGGTGGACTTTAGGCATTCTTCGATCGCCGGACCTGGAATTCCGTCCCGATCTCCGATAATGATGACTTTCTTACCATCATATAAACCCATAATATACACACCCTTCCTTCTTTAATTTTTTTATTTGCAACCAACCTAAAGATCTTAGGTTAAAGTATACACAGCTTTACACTTCTTGGATCGTAATCCCTCTAATCCAGATTTTCCACATATTTCTCTGCCTCAACTGCAGCAATTGCTCCATCTGAAGCGGCAGTAATTACCTGTCGAAGCCTTTTGACGCGACAGTCCCCTGCGACAAAAACTCCCTCAAGGTTGGTATTCATGTTCTCGTCGGACTTGATATAATTATAGTCCATATCCAGTTGTTTTTCAAACAGTCCGGTTTGAGGAATATATCCTGCAAAAATAAAGATTCCAAAAGTTCCGTCCTCTTCATCCGCATGAATTTCCCTGGTTTCTCCGGTTTGGTTGTTTTTAATCACCATGGATTCCACCATACCGTCTCCATCAATTCTTTGAATTTCCGTATTGAAAACGATACTGATCTTATCGTACTGCTTCACCTTTTCCGCAATGGACTTAGCACACATTAAATAATCTTCCCGGACCAGCACTGTGACCTTTCGGGCAAACTTCGCAACAAACATTGCCTCTTCAATGGCGGAATCACCACCACCCACAACAAATGCCTCCATGTCCGTGAAAAACTCAGCATCACAGGTGGCACAGTAAGTAACTCCCTTTCCTGTCAGTTCCTTCTCTCCGGGAACATTCAAGGTTCTTGGTTTTGCTCCGGTTGCAACAATTACGGTTTTCCCTTTGTACTCAGTGTCTTTTCCTTTAATGGTCTTCACAGGACCCTGAAGGTCAACAGATTTTATTTCGTCCTTTACCATCTCCGCGCCAAAGGAATTCACCTGCTCTAAAAGTCGTGCAATCAGTGATGGACCGGTTGCGTCAGGCACTGCACAAGGAACGTTTGCCACTTCATTGGTGGTTGCTATCTGTCCGCCGGGCTTTCCTTTTTCGATGATCAATGCATCCATTTTTGCCCGTCCAGCGTACAGTCCCGCGGATAATCCTGCAGGTCCTCCTCCGAGAATAATTACATCATAGACTTTTGACATTTTTCTCCCCCTCATTCTTTATTCGATCAAGAAATTTTAAAGATGTTTTTGGATCATGGCTTCCACATTTTCCTTATTCGCCTCGTCCTTTGTCACCTCTTCAATTTTTTCCCCATCCTTATAAAGAACGATGGTGGGTAACCCCAACACTTTTTGCTTGATTGCCAGTCTTCTTGCCTTCGATGTGTCAAGCTTAGCAAATTTCATCTGATCCTGATATTTTTCTGCCAGTTCCTCGATGGATGGTAAGAGTGCTTTACAAGGTTCACAACTCTCACTCCAGAAATCCACTACCACATACCCTGTTCCTTCCAGTACTTCCTGTTCAAAGTTGTTCTTATCAAGCGTTAACATGTCTACCGCCTCCTTAGAATAATCAATGCATTTTCTAATTTCCATTGAATTTGATAATATTATATCATTCCAAGGGGATATTGTAAACGTGTTTATTAAATTAATCGTGATTATTTTCTGATTTTTCTTAAACAAAAACAGAGTGGATCCGTCAACGCCCTGTTGAATGATCGACTCTGTTTTTTTAGCCTGAGAGTTTATACCTTTCTTACGGAAGGTTTGCTCCTTCGGCGCACAATCCTGTGCTTTCCAGAGAGCTGTCCAAGCACGGTCCTTTTGCCTGAGAAATTCACTAATCGGCTCTTAGCTTGTCCCTTCGGCCCTTAAAGCGGTTTCCTTTAAGTGTCTCCCTCGCTCTTCATCCAGCATTGCTTATTCATTTTTTATCCCAAAATCATTATATATGATCCCTTTGAAAAGAGCAATATCCTTTCCCGGGAAATAAAATATTTTTTTCACAATTTCCTTTTTCTATAAAACACTTGAATCCTTAAACCGTTGTTTAGTCTATGTCAAGGTTGGGCAAATATATAGAAAACCCTGAGAGGTGATGGCTATGGAAGAATTTTTCAGGTTACACTGGCCCTATGTTTCATTCTATGGAATTACATTTTTCTGGCTTCTGGAATTCGTCCTTTTTCCCAGCAAGCATGAGGGAAAAGATTTTCAGGAGAAAAAATCCTTTTACTTTATTCTTATCACCATTCTTTCCAACTTATTTTTGACGATTCTTTTCACCTGGTTTTCACTGTTTCAATTTCCTGAAGAGCTTGCATTTCCCATCCGGGTATTCGGGTTGGCTGTTTATCTCACCGGCCTGGTTCTCAGATATTTGTCCACCTATACATTAGGGAAGTACTTCTCCCGTGATGTCAATGTGGAAAAAGATCAGGAACTCATCAGCCATGGTCCCTATAAAAAACTGCGGCATCCCCTTTACTTGGGTCTCATGCTTTTGACTCTGGGAATTCCCCTGTTCTTTTATAATGTTTTAGCTCTGACCTTTGCAATTTTTTCCATGGGCAGAACCTTGAATCAGCGGATGGAGATTGAAGAAAAAGAAATGGAAAAAGCCATGGGGGAACGCTATAAAGAATGGAAAAAATATCGTTACAGGTTTATTCCGTATATCTATTAATCAGGGCTTCCTTCTGCATACCTTCTATAGAGAAGCCCCGGAGGAGTGATCATATGAAAAAGCGCAAAGTTGTTATTATCGGTGCCGGTTTAGGCGGAGTCTCCGCTGCAATCACACTGGCTCAGGATCCTGAAAATGATATCACCCTGTTGGAACGCAACAATCACCTGGGAGGAAAATTGAACGTGACTGAAAAAGAGGGTTTTACCTTTGACCTTGGACCCTCAATTTTTACAATGCCCTTTGTTTTTGAAAAGCTTTTCTCCCTCCACGGGAAAAAGATGGAGGATTATTTCACATTAGAGGCGGTTCGTCCCCATTGGAGAAACTTTTTCGAGGACGGCACTGTGATCGATCTTGAAAAGGATATACAGTTGATGAAAAACCCTCCGTCCTCCCTCAATGATGTGGATCTCAAAGACCTGGAAAACTTCCTTAATTACTCAAAGAAACTGTATGAGTTTTCCGATCAGGTTTACTTTAAAAATCAAAGCGAGAGTCTAATGGATGTCATGAGGTATTGGAATCCTCTTACGATTCCAAATCGAAGTGACTATTTGCATTCCATGGATGAAGGGGTTCGAAAGCGGATTAAAAATCCCTACATGATCGATATTCTGAATTTCTTTATTAAATATGTGGGGTCTTCTCCCTATGATGCTCCGGCAATTCTCAATCTTCTTCCCTATGTGCAATGGGAATTTGATCTCTGGTATGTGAAGGGAGGTCTTGGGAATTTAGGGAAGGGATTAACCCGTTTTGTGAAAGAGCTTGGAATTGCCGTGAGAACCGGCACCGATATTACCGAAATTCAAAAGGCGGAAGGGAAAATTACCCATGTGATCTCCAGTGATGGAGTCAATTATCCTGTGGATCTTCTCATCTCCAATATGGAGGTTATTCCCTTTTATGAAAAGGTTTCAAAAGAGCCTGCTGTAAAAATTAAAAAGTATAAAGAGCGCTTTGGACCTGCATGTTCAGGCTTTGCTCTTCACCTTGGAGTGGATCGCAAATACGAACAGCTTCGTCATCATAATTTCTTTTTTGCAAAGGAAGGGAAAAAGCACTTTGATTACATCTTCCATGAGCATAGGCTCTCGGATGATCCCACAATTTACCTCGTTGCACCCATGAAAACCGATCCAAGCCAGGGACCGGAGGGCTGCGAACTCATAAAAATCCTCCCCCATATCCCGGTGGTTGATCCGGAATGTCCCTTCACCGAGGAAGAGTACTCCAATTACCGGAACCATGTTTTAAACAAACTGGAGAGAATGGGGCTGACGGATCTTCGAAAACACATCATCACGGAGGAGCTGTGGATCCCTGAAACCATCCAGGAGACCTACCTCTCCAATCAGGGAGCAATTTACGGTGTGGTGTCGGATAAAAAGAAAAACAAGGGCTTTAAAACACCGAAGAAAAGTGAGTTTTACTCCAATCTGTACTTTGTGGGAGGCAGTGTGAATCCCGGAGGCGGAATGCCTATGGCAGTCCTTTCGGGACAGCAGGTTTATGAGCAGATCCCCCGAAATATGAAGTGATTCGCCATAATTGATCGGTAAATCGGTTGGCCAGGTGATCGGATGAGAAAAGGAGGATTCCAATGGAATTAAAGCTGAAAAAGAAAGTGTATGAGAGTCTCCTGTCTGAGATGCAGGAGGAACTTGTGAAAATGCAGGAATGGATCGCCCATAAGGGACTCCGGGTAGTGGTGCTTTTCGAAGGACGGGATGCTGCAGGAAAAGGCGGGGCCATCAAAAGAATTACCGATCGGCTTAATCCTAGGGTTTGTCGGGTTGTTGCTCTCCCCAAACCTACGGAAAAAGAACGTACCCAGTGGTATTTTCAACGGTATGCGGAGCATCTTCCAAGTGCGGGGGAAATGGTGCTTTTTGATCGCAGCTGGTATAACCGTGCCGGCGTGGAACGGGTAATGGGGTTTTGTTCCGAGGGAGAGTATTGGGATTTTCTCTCCGCAGCACCCAAGTTCGAAAAAATGATAATCGACTCGGGAATCATCCTGATCAAATACTGGTTTTCCGTCAGCAATGATGAACAGGAGGCGCGATTTCAAAGTCGAATCAATGATCAGACCAGACGCTGGAAGCTTAGCGACATGGATTTGGAGGCCCGTTCCAAATGGGTTGAATACTCAAAGGCAAAAGATGTGATGTTTCAATATACAGATACCGACTTCTCGCCCTGGTGGGTCATCGAGTCCGACATCAAGAGAAATGCCCGGATTAATTGTATTCATCATCTTCTGTCCATGATTCCCTATGAGGAACTGGAATACGAAAAACCTGTACTTCCCCCCCGACAGGAAAATACAGGTTATGTCCGACCGCCTATTGATTCCCAGCGCTATGTACCGGATTATGCCGGTAAGATCGCAAAGGAACATTTGGAAAAGGATTCCTGATCAGGTCACTAAAGATCGGGAATTTCCCAGTCGATTTTCCCGAGACCTTCTTTTTCCAATATTTGATTGGTTTTAGAGAACATCCTTTTTCCAAAAAATCCCCGATAAGCCGACAGAGGACTGGGATGTGGTGCCTTTAAAATGTAATGCCGCGGATTTGTCACCAGCTTCCCTTTTTCCTGAGCCGGACGACCCCACAACAGGAAAACAATCGGATTGTCACGATCATTTAAGTGCTCAATAATGGTGTCCGTCAATCTCTCCCACCCCTGATTACGATGGGAATGGGCTTCCCCTTTTCGAACGGTCAGTACCGTGTTCAGGAGAAGGACCCCTTCTTTCCCCCATTTTTCCAGAGATCCGTGATTGGGAATGGGTACTCCTAAATCATCCTTCAGCTCTTTAAAGATGTTCTTGAGTGAAGGAGGTTGAGGAACCCCCGGTTTTACGGAAAAGCTCAGCCCATGGGCCTGACCTTCCCCATGATATGGATCCTGCCCTAAAATCACTGCTTTCGTATCCTTATAAGAGGTAAAGCGCAGAGCATTATAAATATCCTTCGGTTGAGGATAAACTGTCCCGGTTTTATATTCCCGGAATAAAAATTTCCTGAGGTTTTGATAATAGTCTTTTTGAAATTCCTTTTCCAATAGATTTTGCCAATCATTGTCTAAGATCGTTTTCATGAAATCACCTTTCTCATAAGGAGGTCTGTTTATGTCATTGGATCTATCGACCCAACAACTTGCCCGCTGGATTAAAGAGTCCTCTTCCGTTCTCATTTTAACCGGCGCCGGAATGGACACTGAAAGTAATATCCCTGATTTTCGCGGAAAAGAGGGATGGTGGAGAAAGTTGGATCCCAGGGAAGTAGCCAGCACCCATACCCTTTCTAAAAATTATACACTGTTTCAGGAGTTTTATGCAATGCGTTATGAACTTCTTCGAAAGATTTCTCCCCACGAGGGCCATGAGGTTGTGGCATGGCTGGAAAAAGAAGGATTGATTCAGGGGGTTGCGACCCAGAACGTTTCGCGTCTCCATCGGCTGGCCGGAAGTAAAACCGTCTATGAACTCCATGGAAATATACAAACCTTTCGCTGTCACTCCTGTGAGGGGACAGTCAATGCAGAGTTATTTTTGGAAAAAGAAGGCTGTCCACACTGCGAGAGCCCTTATCTCCGTCCCAATGTCACCCTGTTTGGGGAGATTCTGCCTCAAAATGCCTGGGACCGAACCTTTGAGTTGATCTCCGGTGCTGATCTTCTTCTGATTATCGGAACCAGTCTCGAAGTTGCACCGGTAAACCAGCTGCCCTATTTATGCAGAGGAAAAAAAGTCTACATCAACCGGTCCATCCCCTATGATTATGGTTTCGATCTCACCATTGAAGGAAGTGCCCGGGAAGTCTTAGTGACATTAAAAGAAAAACTGAAAGAAATGGACTGAAAAACAGATAAAAACAGAAAAAAATATAAGGAGGCTGCTATGTCACGTATACCTATGAAAGAACTGGAAGCGAAAACTCTTGAGCTTATAAAGGAACGGGGAGTTGAACTTGAGGATATTGCGGATTTGGTGTTGAATCTTCAAAAACCTTATCAAAAAAACCTGACTCTTGAGATTTGTCTTCATAATGTGGAGCAGGTTTTAAAAAAACGGGAAGTGGCCCATGCCGTGTTGACGGGTGTGGCTCTGGATCAACTGGCGGAGAAAAAGCTTCTTCCCCATCCCCTTCAGGAAATCGTCGAAACCGACGAAGGCCTGTACGGGATCGATGAAATCCTTCCTCTTTCCATTGTCAATCTGTACGGTACCATCGGTTTAACCAGCTATGGATACCTGGACAAAGAAAAGGTTGGCATCATTAAACAATTGGACACCGTAAAGGACGGCAAGGTTCACACCTTTATGGATGATTTAATTGCAGCCGTCGCTGCAGCTGCTGCCAGTCGAATCGCCCATGGCCAGGAGGAGGATTAACTCTGAATTTCCTCCCCAAGGGGAAAAACATAAAACAGCAATCCTTCCCTTTGATAGAAGGATTGCTGTTTTTCATTTTTTGTATAAATGATTTCTTGTCTTTAGTCATAAATTGTATTTAGTCATAAATTTTAATTGTCACTGTTCTCCGACCGTAACGTAAGGCTTCCGCCCTTGATTCAAAGGCCAGATCAATACGATATCCTTTAATGGCACCACCCACATCCGCGGCGACGCCTTCTCCGTATCCCGGCACGTAGATTCGAGTGCCTAGGGGAATTACACGAGGATCAACTGCTATGATTCCCTTGCGGAGCGTTGCACCGGTGGCTGTGCGATTGGTCACTCCGGGATCATACTGAGAGTAGGCCGTTGCTTCTACAGTCAACCTTCGGGTAACTTCCGTTCCACCACGGGTAACCAAAGTATTTGCAGGAGGCAGACTTTTTGTTCCCACCTGTATCACACGATTGACCGGCTCCTTCACTACTTCACGCTCAATCACTTCTCTGGAAACTTCCTCACCGTCCTCATAGGTGATTTCGATCGTAAACTCTTCCATTCCCTTGCTTCCTTCCTGGGAAACCCGAGTGCTTCCTTTATAGCGGCTGTTGTCATTCTTTCGGATCGTTTTGAAGTCAATTTCCCGGGATTCAACAATAGTCTCCCGTTCAATTCTGGTGATCTCGATGATCATATTATCCATAACGGTTGTCTCGAGAGCGAGATTCAGCTCGTCCTCTTCTTCCAGAGTTACCTCTGCAATTTCAAGGGCTTCTTTCACATCCTTCACCGGTTGGAAAAAGCTTAATTCTTCCCCATCCACATGAACTTCAAAGGGCTGAGCCCGACGAATCGAAATTACGATTCCATCGGTTAACCCATGGTTAAGGCCGGGATGAATCAGATCTTCATCGACAAAAGAAATTCCCTTCTCTTCCAGTGCATCCTGTACTCGTGTCTTCGCTGTTAAAATCTCGTGCTTTTCTTCTTCATCATAGATTGTCACCGATACCGCACGGCGTATATATACTGTCATATCCCCATGAATTTCTTTGTCGGGATGGGGCTGTATAAGGTCTTCTTCGATGTATTGAATTTCTCCTTCCAAAAGGGCTTCTTCCACTGTTTCCGCCCGGGTTTGAAGGGTATGTACCTCTCCATCCCCATAAATCGTGATTTCGTTGAAGCTCAGTGCATATCCCACTGCTGTCACTGAAAAAACCACTGCAGCCAGCGCTATCAGAAGAAGGGTTGTGCGTGGCGCATTTTTCCACTTCTCCTTTAGGATTTTCCCCATAGTTCAACCTCCTAATTCTATTTCCGTTGCGATCCCCATAATTCTACCATTTTTTTGACAAAATAGCCAGTTAAAAAAGTTGAAAAGCCCTAATGACAGGACTTTTCAACGTGTGTAAAGATTTTACTCTGCTTTGTTTCCACTGAATTTGTAAATTCTCCGATACTTCTCTGTTAAATATCTGATATAGGGTTCACTTGTCAAGGCTGAACCGGTGATCTCTTTCAAGAGTTCTTTTGCTGTGAGCAAACTTCCCCTGCTATGAACCTTCTCCACCATCCATTGTTTAATTGGCTCAAAATCCCTGTTCTTCACCAAATCCCGATAATCAGGAAGATCTTTTTCCATAGTTTCAGCAAGCTGGGCACTATAGATGTTTCCAAGGGCATAGGTAGGGAAGTATCCGATCATTCCTCCGGACCAGTGAACATCCTGCAACACTCCGACACGATCATTTTCCGGAAGAAGTCCCATCATCTCCTGCATCTTTGCATTCCATTTCTCCGGTAACTCCGCCACCGAAATTTTCTTTGTCAGCAAATCCTTTTCCAGCTCATAACGGAGAATAATATGAAGACTGTACGTCAGTTCATCGGCTTCCACCCGGATTAAACTCGGTTCCACTATATTCACATAGGGAACCATTTCTTCAAGAGTGACTTCTTTCGCTTCCTCACCAAATATTTCCTTGAATTCATCGATGATTCCGATCCAGAATTCCTCACTTCGCCCGATCACATTCTCCCAGAATCGGGACTGTGACTCGTGGATTCCTGTGGACGCAGCGCTCCCCGCTGAGGTTCCGAAGAGTTCCATTGGGATGTTCTGTTCATACATCCCGTGCCCACCTTCATGAATGGTTCCATAAAGGGCCATCTTGAAAAAATCTTTCCGGTATCGTGTGGTCAGTCGAACGTCCTTGGGATTCAGGCCGATGGTAAAGGGATGAACACTTTCGTCCAGCCTCCCCGCCGAAAAGTCGTATCCGATCATCTCTAAGACCCTGCGGCTTAGAATCTTTTGCTTCTCAACGGACAGCTCCAGATTGTCGTATTTTTTCAAAGGCTTTACTGAGGACTCTTGGATTGTTTGCAATAGTTTAATGATTTCTTTCTTCAAGACAGAGAAAATGTCATCCAGCTCTTTGACGGTCATCCCCTCTTCATAATGATCCAACAGTGCGTTGTATGGGTGTTCTTCGTAGCCGAAAAGTTCAGCGGCTCTGCGGTTAAAATCGATGATCTTTTCCAGATACGGTTGAAATAATTGAAAATCATTGTTCTCCCGGGCTTCCTCCCAGACATTTTGGGCCTTGGAGGTCAACACCACGTATTCCCTGTACTCCTTCTCAGGAATTTTTCGAAATCTTTGAAGTCCCTTATAATCCTTTTCCACACTTCTTTGATATTTCCGGTCAAGGGTTTCAAAGGTTCCCTTCTCCATGAGTGCTTCAAGAACCTCTTCCATTTCCTTGGAAATTGATCGTTTGAACGCTTCAGTTGATAAGGTTCCCAGAGCTTCGGAATGCAATGCTTTCCCGGCTTTCGGTGCCATGGTCATCATGTCCCAGTGTGCAATTCCGGTTATTTCCTGATAATGTTGAATTTCCTTTCGCAGATTCAGATAGATCTCTAAAGCTTTGGGGTGATCGTTGTTCTCTTTCATGTTTTCCTCCTTGATAAATAATAATTTTTTATGTATAATTTTTTTAATTATATCATAGATTTTTTATTTTCTAAAGTTTCAGTCGTATTTATTTCTCTCTCACGGTCAACCATAGGAATATTCAGTGTTTTCTGCTATAATAATAAGAGAGTATCGTTGAAACCCGGCATATTTGCGAAAGGAGGCACAAGGATGGTAAAGGTACTGGTTGTCATTGATTACCAGAAGGATTTTGTGGATGGAAGTTTGGGCTTCCCAAAGGCCGAAAAATTGGATCCCATTATTGCCCGGAAAGTACGTGCCCATCACCCCAATCCCGTTTTTTATACGCTGGATACCCATGATGAAGACTACCTGGAAACCCAGGAAGGCGAAAAGCTTCCTGTTCCCCATTGCATAAAAGGAACTGAGGGCCACAAAATCTATGGAGAAACGAAGGAAGCCTTGGAGGATGTTAAAGCAACTCCCCTGGAGAAATTCAGCTTCGGAATTACACCTCAAGGACTGCAGGAACAATGCTTTGATTACTACTTCGACGAGATTTCATCCATTGAAGTGGTTGGGGTTGTAACAAATATCTGTGTTCTGTCAAATGTCATTATTCTAAAAACGATGTACCCTGAAGCAGAGATCATTGTGGATGCCGAAGGATGTGCATCTTTTAATGAGGAGCTTCACGAAAAAACCCTGGATGTATTGGAAGGAATGCAGGTTGTTGTGCGGAACCGTTAAAAGAATCAGAAGGAATTTTGCGCAAAAGTGTTTAACAAAAATTACAAAAGGATCACCTGAATAACAGGTGATCCTTATTTATTTGATGTATTTTCTGTTTAATTATCCTGATCGGTTATACTGTCAACAGACTCAAGGATTGCTGTAACCGATATAAGCGATAGTTCCATTGATACTTTACGGATACTACATCTTTGTACTCCTGAATGGCACAAAGCTTATCCACAAAAGTCACCACCCACGATTCCTTGTATTTTGGAGGAATTATGGTGGTTGGGAACATATGCTTTCCGATAATGTCCGCTTCCCTGTCGTTAATCTGAAAGAACTCCCTGGCATTTTCCAGTGCGATCTTCGGATGAGAGACCGCATGGGAATTTCTCATGTGCTTCAGGTTGCGATTTCCTTTCGTTCTCCAGTCATACAGAAAGAAATCGTGTAAGAGTCCTCCCCGGGCAACAGATCGATAATCCATTCCCAGCTTTTTTGCAATCCGATATGCCTTATATGCTACTTCCACTGAATGGTCGTAAATGCTTCCTTCATGGTGCTTAATATATTTCGATTGGATAAACGCATCGTGATGCAGAATATCTCTGGTAATCTCAAAGAATTCCCGTTCTAAGTTCAAAGAGTGTCCTCCTTCAGGGGTTATTACGGGCATCAATTTGCCCACAGTTTACATAATACTATGTTTCCCCTCTCTTGTCAAGAAACATTCTTAATTTCCGTACACCCTTTTACCTCCAACCACCGTGTTTAGAACCTTTGTTTCAAGGATTTCCTTCGCATCCACCCTGAAGATATCACGATCTAAAACAGTAAAATCTGCATAATATCCGGGGAGAAGTCGTCCTTTGACTCTCTCTTTATGCTCATTTACAGCAGACCCATAGGTGTAGGCATCGACCGCCTCTTCCACGGTCAGCCCTTCTTCAGAATTATACCCTTCTTCGGGATTCCCCTCCTTGTCCTTCCGGGTCACTGCTGCATAAAGATTCCCAAAGGGATCCAGGTCTTCAACTGGAGCATCGGTTCCAAAGCTGATGAGGGCATGATTACGATACAGAGTTCCAAAAGCATAAGAGGTCTTCGCTAAATCTTCCCCCACCCGGTCCTCAACAATTTTCCAGTCATAGTCGATAAAAACCGGTTGGGCCAAAACAGCAATCTTTCCTTGGATAATTCGCTTTAGCTGCACCTCGTCGGTGATCTGGTTATGAACGATTCCATGGCGCAGAGGGTTTCCTCTCCCTCCGTCCACTGTTTCTATGATCTTTAAAATGCTCTCAACGGCTCCATCTCCAATTCCATGAACCACAGCTGCAATGCCCGCCTGATCCGCCATCTTGACCAATGAGTAAAGAACCTCATCTTCAATGGCTTCGACTCCGTAATTACCGGGATCATCCCTGTAAGGTTTTTTCATAAAGGCGGTTCTCCCACCTAAGGATCCGTCTTTAAATATCTTAAGAGATCCTCGTTCATAGTAATCTTCA
Source organism: Clostridiaceae bacterium (assembly GCA_003554105.1). GTDB lineage: Bacteria > Bacillota > Clostridia > Peptostreptococcales > T1SED10-28 > T1SED10-28. The sequence goes on from PWFQ01000018.1 coordinate 16,722, forward strand.
CGATAGGCGGATTGATCTTCCCACTTCAAATACTCCCGGAATCCTTCGGGATCTTGAAAATTAAACTGGTGCCGATATCGAAGGGGGATCATCTTCTCTTGAAAAGCTTCATGAATCCATTGAAAGCCTTCCTTAAACAAGGGTCCTGACACATCTGCAGACTGCACCGAGGTAATCCCTTTTGAAAGAGCATACTCCGCACCCAGACGGAGGTGTTCCTTGCGCTCCTCCTTTTTCCATCGGGGAATAATCCGCTTTAAAAAGGTCACGGCGTTTTCGGTCACAATGCCGTTTAACTGCCCGCGGGAGTCTTTTCCAATAGTTCCCCCGGGAATTCCGGTCATCACTGAAATCCCTGCCATCTCCAGAGCCTTTGTATTTCCTACGGCCACATGCCCGCATACACGGTCAAAAACAATCGGCGTGTCAAGGGAAATCCGGTCGAGATCCTTTCGATGGGGAAGCCGATTTTCACCTTTAAGAAAGAAGTCCTGATTCCAGCCCCGTCCCAGGATAAAGGGAAGCTGTCCCCGGTCTTTGTGGTAACTTCTTCCTCTTTGTATAAGATCATCAATGGAATCCGTGCCGATTAAATTACAGATTGCCATGCCCTCTCCCACATAGGAAAGGTGGAGATGACTGTCGTTAAAACCGGGAATGACAGTCGCACCCTGCAGGTCCACCACTTTTTCGGTCTGATTTTCATACTTTTGTCGGAGCTGATCATCGGAACCCACATCCTTAACCCGCTCTCCTTCAATATACACTGCTTCACAAAACCTTCCCTTTTCAACGAAGATTTTTCCATTGAACAGTAGCTGTCTCATGAGTTGTCTCCTCTTTTCTTCAGGAATATCTCGGTATTTCTCCATTCCTTCAGCATTTTTAAGCTTTTAAAATTCCGATAGTCCAGCTGGTGCTGAATATAGCCGTTCAGGATTTCCTCCAGCTCCGAATGAAGTTTCGGATGAATATCAAGGCCTTTTACCTGCTCACAAGGTGCATTTGCCAGGTAATTTAACAGTTTAATCCCTTTTGAAGAAATGGTTTTCCATGGATGATAAACTTCACTGAAACATTTATCACACACCAGCCCTCCCTCTTCAAAATCCAGTCTCCATCGTGGAGAGCTTACTGACTCGCAAATGCTGCATCCCTTCGTGGCGGGCTGAATTCCGTTCAATCTTACATATTGAGCAAGAAACCACAGATAAAGTGAGTCCGCTTTTGTATCGGCTTCCTCCAGCCCCTCCAGGACCTCCAGCAAAAGAGAAAACAAACGGTTGTTGCTTTGTCCCTCGATGGTGATCGCTTCAACGAGCTCGACGATATACGATGCCAACGTTAAGCGGTAAAGATCCTCCCTGATTTTATAATGAGATTTTAAGCTTTCTCCACTGTTTAACGAATACATGGTTTTCCCTTTATAAAGAATCAAATCACTATAACTTAGGGGCTGTACCGCTGAGAGCATTTTGCTTTTGGACCGCCTGCTTCCCTTCGCCATCACGGATACCTTTCCCAGCTTTCTGGTAAAAATCACAAGGATTCCATCGCTTTCCTGGTATTTACGGTTCTTTAATACGATACCTTCAGTTTGGATCAGCATGAAACTCCCTCCCGAGCTTACGGATTAATCTTCATGATATCCGAAATTGCTGAAAAGCCGTCGTTGATTTCTCCAGCCTTCCTTTACTTTTACCCATAGCTGCAGATTTACGGGAAGTCCGAGAAATCCTTCTATGTCTTCCCTTGCGGCTTTTCCGATCCCTTTTAATTTTCTTCCCTGCTTGCCGATAATAATCCCTTTATGGGAGTTCCGCTCACAATAGATATTTGCTTCAATATCAATCAGCTTTTTATTTTCCCGCTCCTTCATCGATATAATTTCTATTGCAACCCCATGGGGGATCTCCTGCTCCGTATAAAAAAGAACTTTTTCTCTGATCTTTTCCCCAACAATGACCCGCTCCGGTTGATCAGTAATCATTCCATCAGGGAAAAACTGAGGTCCCTCCTTGATAAATTCTTTAATTTCATCGATCAAACGGGAAAGGTTAACACCTTCAATGGCGGAGATGGGTACGATGGCTTCGAAGAGTTCCATTTCCTCATATTGCCTCACGATTTCTGCAATAACTTCCTGTTTTTCCTTGTCAATTTTGTTAATGACCAGGATCTTTGGAGTTTTGATATTTTTCAGTTCTTCAATAATGTACTGATCCCCTTTTCCAAGACGATCGCTTTCATCCACCATAAACAGAATCACATCCACATCCCGCATGCTTCCTTTTGCCATTCTCACCATATACTCCCCCAACTCATTCTTCGGCTTGTGAATCCCGGGGGTGTCAAGAAAGACAATTTGCATCTCCTCTTCCGTGTACACGCTTTGTATTCGATTTCTTGTGGTTTGGGGCTTGTCGGAGACAATCGCCACCTTTTCTCCCACCAGTTGATTCATCATTGTTGATTTTCCTACATTCGGTCTTCCCACAATGCTGACAAATCCTGATCTGTATGCCATAGTGCTCCTCCTTTTTCCTCAGGTCTACCCTTCCTTCGATGATGATTCTTCCAAATCCTTGGGAGTAAAGGAAAGAGGCAGTACCTGTTCTAATGTATACTCTTTGTACTCATTTTCATTTTTTGCGATAATCACCTTCATGTCTGTGCTGAATTCCACAAACACCTGCCTGCAAATTCCGCAAGGCGCTGTAAATGCCTTAGGATCTCCCACAACGGCAATGGCTTCAAAGGCTTTTTCTCCTTCGGAGACGGCTTTGAATATCGCCGTTCTTTCAGCACAGTTTGTGGCGCCGAAGGAAGCATTTTCGATGTTGCACCCCGTATAAATCTTCCCGCTTTTCGTCAGCAGAGCCGCTCCCACCGGAAAACGGGAATATGGAACATAGGCTTGTTTCTGGGCTTCCAGGGCTTTTTTTATCAGTTCATCGATGTTCATATTACTCCTCCCCTTCATTCTCTGTTTCATGGATGGTCAGACGCTCTTCGCTTCCGATCACCTGAACCCAGGTTTTCCCCGGATTTCGCGTTAATGGCTCTCCGGATTCCAGAAAGTAGCGGGTCGGTGCATGGTCATCGTCCTTTTCCCATGTGATGGGAACCATTTTCCCCATGGAAAAATAGTATCCGGTTCCTTCACCCACAGACTGCATCTCGATAATTCCGGAGCTTGCTCCCTCAATCCTCCACTGGGGAATGATCTGAACAATTACGTTTGTCATGGAAATGTGTTCCCCGGTGACTTCATCCACATGGGGCTCATCCACATAGTAGCGGAGATACGTCTCACTCTCTTCATCATATTCATAGGATGATCGATAGGAGGAGTGATAAATCACTTCAAAGGATTGAACCTCTTCTCCTTCGGGAGTTTCCCCGGGCCAATGGAATGAGGGTCCTTCATAATGGAGCTCCTTGTGATACCCAAGGTTTTCTGCAGTGCTCAGTACCCGCTCTGATGATGTATAGGCATTATGAGGTGCAGAACGATGAGACTCCCGCCAAAAAGCCCCGGGACCGGGCCCCAGCAAACTTACATTATTGATTCCGTAACTGATCAATTGATTTGTTACCGCCCGGGCTGCTCCGGCATGAACGAAAATCCCGTCATACTCCAGAATCTTTCGCAGGTAGTAAGGTCGCGTGCTTCTCACCGGTCCGATGAGCTCCGGCTCTTCCATATAAAAGAGGGCTAAATAACGGGTTGCTCCTCCCTCCACATTCATTTCATACACCATTTCCGCATCAATGAGGCCTGCATGAGGTCTGGCTCTCGGGTTGTTATCATACATAACTCCGAAGATTCTTCTCTCCTCCATGTCTTCCTCCTCCATAGGCAATCCGCTCAATGGAGAACGAAATTCAGGCACGATGACTTCTTCCTCTTCTTCTTCTTCCTCTTCTTCAATTACTTCCTCCGGATGTTCTTCAGGCTCTTCTGTCTCTTCATTACGTCTACAGCCTGCTAAGGCTCCAATGACTAGAAGAACCACGATAAGCAAAGCAATTTTTTGTAATGACTTTATTCCAGTGGTTTTCAAGAATACCCCTTCCTTTCCTCTTACGAAAATATCTGAAAAATAATGACAGTAATCATCAAACCCAGGCCTGCTCCCACAATGACTTCAAAGGGCGAATGAATTTTCCCTTCGATACGGCTTTGAAACACGAGAAGAGCCATCAACAAGGCTAACGTTCCCACCAGAATATTTTCTGATACAAAGGTGATTGCGGTAAACAGAGATGCGGCCACAGCCGCATGACCACTGGGCATTCCTCCTTTTAAGGGGGTTCCCCGGTCAATCTGCACCTTCACAAAAATCACTACAAGCACCACCAGCAGGAGGGCAATAAAGGTTACATGAATAGGAGCCTGTCTTACACGATCCAGAACCATGAGGGTCGCCGGATTCATTCGATGGAAAAAAATTAAATAGGCCACCACAATTGCATTGAGCGCAGCAATCAGAACCGCTCCCGCTGCAACATTTTTTGCAATCTTGGCAAAAACATGATACTGATCCGTAATCAGATCAATGGTGGTTTCAATCGATGTGTTGATCATCTCTGTGATAATCACCAATGAGATTGTTGAAAACAGAAGAAGCACCTCGGCTCTGGTAAGGTCAAAGAACAGGCTGAGAATCAAAACCCCGATGGCGATGAGAAAATGGATCTTCATGTTCCGTTGAGTTTTCAGAGCGTAGAGAATTCCTTCAAAGGCATAGTTGAAACTGTCAATAAGCTTACGAACCTGATTCATTTAATCCACCGCTTTTCTTGAAAGATCAATGATTTGCAAGATCTCTTCCTCTTTTTTCCGCATCAGGGACTTTTCACTTTCCTCAAGATGATCATATCCTAAAAGGTGGAGCAGGCCGTGAACAAAAAGATACGCAAGCTCTCTTTTTTCACTATGTCCATACTCCTCTGCCTGATCAGTGACCGCTTGGGTTGAAATTACAACATCTCCCAGGACAAGAACCTCTCCAGACTGAAACTCCTTTGATGCAGGAAAGGAAAGAACGTCAGTAGGCATATCCCTGTTTCGGTATGTCCGGTTGAGTTCCTGAATTTCTTCGGGATCGACAAAGGAAAGACTCACTTCTGTCTCCTCTGCCACTTCTTCCTTCTCCAGAACCAAGGAAAGGATTGTTTCCAATTGACCGATGAGATCCTCTTCAATTGTAAGGATGCTTTGACGGTTACTAATCTCTAAACTCATTTCTTTCCCCTCTTTCCCCCTATTCTTCTTCGGGATATTCAATCCGTTCATGGAAAATCCCCAGCATCGTATTGATGAAAACCTCTTTGATGGTTTTCAATTCTTTTAGTGTCAGGTTGCTCTCTTCCAGCTGTCCGTCATCCAGCTTGCCCTGTAAAATCCTTCCGATCAGACTCTCCACCTTTTCCTTTGTGGGCTCCTGAATACTTCGAATTGCAGCCTCAACAGAATCAGCAAGCATCACGATCGCGGTCTCCTTTGTCTGAGGCTTCGGACCGCTGTAGCGGAAGTTCTGATCATCCACCGGCTCCTCTCCCTCTTCCCGGGTTTCCTTGGCTTTGTGATAAAAATATGCAACCATGGTATTCCCGTGATGGGTTTGGATAAAGTCGATGATTTCAGGATGGAGTTTATGTTTCTTTGCAATTTCAATACCGTCCTTCACATGGCCGGTAATAATCAAACTGCTTAAAGACGGGCTGAGTTTATTATGGGGATTATCGGTTCCCAGTTGGTTTTCCTTGAAAAAATACGGACGCTTCGTTTTTCCGATATCATGATAAAACGCTCCCACCCGGGTCAGCAAACCATTTCCTCCTACGGCATCAGCCGCACTTTCGCTGAGGTTTCCAACGATAATGCTGTGATGATAGGTTCCCGGTGCCTCAATCAACAGTTTCTTTAGCAGTTTTTGATTGGGATTGGAGAGTTCAAGCAACTTTAAGTGGGTAAGGATGCTAAATCCCCACTCCCAGAAAGGCAGTGTTCCAATGGTCAGGACCGCTGCAAAAATCCCGCCGATTCCTCCATACCCAGCGCGCATAAAAACGTCCAGCAGCTCACGGCTACTGATGAGTCCAAAGGCAAGAATGACAATGAAATTGGTCACTGCAACCACAATTCCCGTAATAAAAATGTTCCCACGCTGTTGGGTCCTGTGAGCAAAAAGTGCTCCCATGGTTCCTCCGATTAACAGCATAATAAGAAGATTCATTTCACTTCCCAACACAACCACTGCGGAAATCGAAAGAACGATATTGGAGATAATTGCAACTTGGGGATTAATCAGAATTGACAACAGCATCGCATTGGTTGTAAGGGGCACAACGTACATCGAAATCGCTGAAAGAGCTAAAGAGCCTCCTAAAGTCAACATATTAATTAGGGCAATCATCCAGATTTTTGATGGTTGCTTAAGTAAGCTTCGATGAAAGTAATAGAGATAAAGAACAAAGGTGAAGAATAAGGAGAGAACAATCAGAGAGACTCCCCCATAAAGCAAAAAGTCTACACGCCCTTCTTCATGAAGCATTCCCAGTTCCCGAAGGACTTCGATCTCATTTTGAGTGATCCGTTCCCCTTCCCGAACAATCAGATCGTCCTGGCGAATGATGACACTGTCCACCTGATCAATTGCCTGCTGACGTAATTCCTCAGTCCTTTCAAGATCGATAAACTCATTTGCACGAAGCTGATTCTGTATCACTTCCACGGCAAATTCGATTAATGCGGGAGGGTACTCCTCCAACTCTCTGATCCTTTCCTGGGCATTGCCCCTTGCAGACAGCACTTCATCAATTCGGATGCCGCGATTCAATCGTTCAGAACTCAACTCATAAAGATAGTTCTCCAAAAAACCCACAGATTCCATGGGACTGTTCAACAGTTCCTGAATTTCTTCGCTGTCATTAAAACGGATGAAGCTTCTTTCCCGAAACTCTTCAACCCTCTCTTCCATTGTAAGGGTTTGATCTTCCTGGATCTCGTATACCATCAGAAAAGATCTCTCAATCCCTTCCTTCACATCGTTAAGAATCTCCGGATCAATGCTGTATTGAGATTCCACCGAATTCGCTGCTTCATCCCGAAGAGCTTCGGTGGTCCATTCATCTTCAATGGTTTTCGTTGCATAAATGTCCTGGGGTGAACGCTGTCCGATCCTGACATCCACCCGTTCCGGTGCCAGCTGAATCGCAAAAATTGTGAACAAGCCGGCAAGAACAAACAGGGCGATCATTGCCAGCTGAACGGATCGTTTGTTTTCCACAGGTTGTATAATGCGCTTTTCAATCACTGCACCAATCTTTGTTTGTCGTTTCATAGAAGGCTCCTATCGTTTTTTTCGTTGTTGTCCCTCTTTCCCGGGATTTTTCTCATATGCGTTAATAATTTCCTTTACCAATTGATGTCTGACAACGTCCTTGTAGGTAAGACTGGTGAATCCGATTCCATCAATGTTTTTTAAAATGCCCATGGCATGATTCAGCCCGGACACCTTCCCCTGGGGAAGATCAATTTGTGTAATATCTCCGGTCACCACCGCTTTCGATCCGTATCCCAGTCGGGTAAGAAACATCTTCATTTGTGCAATGGTTGTGTTTTGGGCTTCGTCCAGAATGATAAAGGAATTGTCCAGGGTTCTGCCTCTCATATAGGCAAGAGGAGCCACTTCGATAATTTCTCGTTCCTGAAGCCGATGAAATTTCTCCGCTCCCAAAACATCAAAAAGGGCATCATAGAGAGGCCGAAGATAAGGATCAACCTTATCCTTAAGATCCCCGGGTAAAAAGCCCAGGCTTTCTCCTGCCTCCACAGCCGGTCGAACGAGAACAATCCGTCGGACCTCCTCATTTTTAAAAGCCTTCGCCGCCATAACCACTGCAAGATAGGTCTTGCCTGTTCCGGCGGGACCGATGCCGAAGGTTAAATCGTTTTTTTCAATCTTTGCCAGATACTGCTTTTGTCCAAGGGTTTTGGGTTTGATGGGTCGTCCGTCAGCATTAATGAGGACTGTTCCATCCACCAACTTCTTGGCTTCCCCTCCGTTTCCCTCCAGGATCAGGTCTATAATGTATTTCACTCTTTGATCATTTAATTCTCCCCGGTGATCAAGAACCCGGATCATCTCAAAGAGAATTTCTTCTCCTTTTTCAACCCCTTCTTTGTCTCCCATCAGGAGAATATCACCCTCCCGAAGAAGCATAGTGGTTCCCGTGGTTTTATGAATCAGTTTTGCATACTCGTCAAAATTTCCAAAGAGTTTCTCGGCATAATCCTCCCGGGGCAATTCAATGGTTCTTTGTATATCCTTAATCAATCAAACTCCTCCTTGCTTCCTGTGCTTCCGCCATTCAGATCATTTTTCTTAATCATTATCATACCATATGAAGATGAGCATTGCCATGTTAAGCATGAAAAAGGATGGACTCCAAATCATTTCTTGGTGGTCCATCCATTAATCATTGATCAGCTGGCATCTTTTCTTCGGCGGCTTTTGGGCTTTCCTAAGACCTCTGCCATGATAATCCCCTTCACAAGACTTTGTTGATCGACTTCAACCAGACTGCTGAAGGCCTTTTGACCAATTTCACTTTTTTCAACACTGGTAGCATCGATTAGATCTTTTGTAAGCTCTGTTCCATAAATCCCCTTATCGTCAATCTTCTTTTCTTTTGACTTCCTCTTAATACTGGAAGAGATGCTCTTTTTCTCCTTATGCTCCAATGAAGAGGTGATCTTTTTCTTCGGATCCGTCTTTTTCTTCTCTTCCACGGGTTCCTCCGGTTTGATTTTTCTCTCAGGTTTCTTTGTCGTTCTCGCATCCTGCTTATTCCGAGGATCTGCAAGATCATACTGTTCCATCATTTCCTCCAGGAGGCTTTTTCTTTTTGGGGTTGTCCGTTGAGGCTGCTTTTGTGATGTTTTCCTGGTCTCCATCGGCTGTGATGGAGGCTGACGGTTCTGACGCTTTCGTTTCTGCTGCTGGTTTTTATTCCGATTACTCAAGCCGCTGAGCACGGCTATCACGATAAAAACCAGTATGACTTCAATATTCATAACATCCTCCCCTTTTCGGGAATTTCAATTATTCATCTTCTTTATAGGCTTCTTCTTTATTCATCTTGGAGATTTCTTCCCGCATCTGGGTGTCGCTCATCAGGTTTTTCATGTTGTAGTAATCCATTACGCCTAAATTCCCTTCACGCAGTGCTTTAGAAAGAGCCTTTGGAACCTCGGCTTCCGCTTCGATTACTTTTGCTCTCATTTCCTGAACTTCAGCCTTCATTTCCTGTTCTTTTGCAACTGCCATCGCTCTTCGCTCTTCCGCTTTAGCCTGTGCTACACGCTTATCTGCATCCGCTTGATCCATTTGCAGTTGCGCTCCGATGTTTCGTCCGATATCCACATCTGCAATATCGATGGACAAAATCTCGTATGCCGTTCCTGCATCCAGACCTTTTTGCAACACGGTTTTTGAGATGAGGTCAGGATTTTCCAAAACCTTTTTATGGTTTTCAGAAGAACCGACCGTAGTGACAATTCCCTCACCGACTCTAGCGATAATGGTTTCTTCACCTGCACCACCGACAAGCCTCTCGATATTCGCTCGTACTGTGACTCTGGCCCGTACCATCACTTCAATACCGTCTTTTGCAACAGCTGCGATTTTAGGAGTTTCAATCACCTTGGGATTAACGCTTACCTGAACTGCTTCCAGAACTTGCCGTCCTGCTAAATCAATGGCGGCAGCCCGTTCAAAATTCAAGTTGATTTCCGCTCTTTGTGCTGCAATCAAAGCGTCGACGACGCTGTTTACATCTCCACCTGCTAAAAAGTGGGCTTCCAGCTTGTCTGTGTTCAGATCAAGTCCGGCTTTCGTTGCTTTAATTAAGGGTGCTACAATCCTTCTTGGCTGTACTCTTCTTAAACGCATTCCGATCAGTGAAAAAATTCCAATTTTCACTCCGGAAAAATAGGCGGTAACCCATAATCCAACCGGGATGAAACTTAGTAACACTGAACCGACAACAAAAACGACTGCAATAATCACAATAATTGGTAATAATTCTTCAATTCCCATTTACTTTCCCTCCTCGTTAATTTTAGTGACATAAATTTTACTGCCTTCCACTCGGGTGACCTTCACCTGGGAACCCTGCTCAATATATGCAGAGCCCTCAGTCACAACATTCAAAAGCTTATCTCCGATTTTAATCGTCCCTGAAGGTCGAAGATAACTTGAGACGACTCCCACTTGGCCTACATACTCCTCGTAGGGATCGGAAGAAGTATACCCTTCTTCCTTTCTTTCAGAACTCTTCAGTGTGATTTTGTCGAAGACCTTGTTGTTGGGACCATATTTTAGCATGATCACAAAAGTAATAATGGTAAGTGTGAAGGCAACAAGAATATATACAACAGCAGCGCCAGGGCTGCTTGCTGATAACACAATACTGGCAATAATGGCAATCCCGCCTGATATGCCCGGTATTCCCACTCCGGGTATGGTCGCTTCCACCAGGAGAAGAATTATGCCTACGGCAAAAAGGATAAGAGCCAACATCCCGGAATCTCCCGCCAACATGCTTCCGATAAAATAAAGGCTGAAAGATGACAGTCCGATAATCGCCCCTGCACCCAGTCCCGGAGTAAAAACTTCAATTACTAAACCAATAAATCCCAGAGATAATAACACCGGTGCAACCAGAGAACTGGTGGCGAATTGAGAAATTCGGGCTCTTAAGGGCATTTCCATAACTTCAATTGTTTCATAGTCAATTTCGAAGTGTGAGAGGATGGTTTCATAGCCTTGACCCCGAAAATCAATAAATTCCAGATCAAAAGCTTCCTGAGCCGTTAAGTTTAATAACCGCCCCTCCTCCACTACTCCTTCAATGGAAAGGGATTTATCCGCCATTGCAGCAACAAGATTGGGATCTCTTCCGGTCTCCTGAGCTGCTCCCCGAAGGCTTGCAACCCAACTGGAAAGAACCTTTTCCGTATCCGGAATGGTTTCTGCGGAGCCGATATTGCTTCCCGGGGCCATGACCAGATAATCGGAGGAGATGGAAATCAGAACTCCTGCAGAAATAGCTCTGGTGTTGACATAGGATATTGTCGGAACCGTTGTCCTAAGAATCAGAGGACTTAAATCCTCGGCGGAATCCACTCGGCCCCCATAAGTGTCAATTTCAAAAATGATCGCTTTGGTATTTACATTGCTTTCCGCCTCCAGAATGGCTTGCTGCACATATTGATATACCGCGTCATTAATTTCTCCCTGAATAGGAATCACGTATACCGCTTCCTGTTGATCATCGGCATAAACAAAGATCCCGGACAGGATTAAAATCAATGAAAGGATTAATACTGAACTGCGTGTTTTTTTCATGATGTTCACACCCTTTCCTTCTTCCGTCTACTAGATATTATAACATATCTATTCGAAAAATTGTTACATTTCTGCCATTGATTTCCCTTTCCTGATCAAGATCGACAGAAGATGAACCTTACTATTTATTACCCTATATTCCCCTTTCATAACATCCCGGATGAAAAGGAGTTTTTCGAAATCTCTCCATTTAAAAAAACCCGGTTTCCCGGGTTTTAAAGCTTTTTATTCAGTTCCTGCATCACCAGTTTATTCACCGTTTTTCCGTCTCCCCGTCCTTTGACCTGGGGCATAACGATTCCCATGATTTTTCCCATATCCGACTTTGATTCGGGTTGAACTTTTTCCACAGCATCCACAACGATGGCTCTTAACTCATCCTCAGAGAGCTGTTCCGGTAAATAGTCCTGTAAAATCTCGATCTCCCGCCGGTTAGCATCCACCAGGTCGTCCCGTCCGCTCTTTTCAAAGTCCCGGATCGAGTCCTTCCTCTGTTTCACCTGCTTTGCGACGATTTCTAAAACCTCTTCGTCTTTCACATCCTGTCGTTTATCCACTTCCCATTGCTTTATATCCGAACGGATCATGGTGATGACGTCTTTTTTCAGTTTATCCTTTTCTTTCATCGCTGCTTTTAAATCCGCAGCCAGCTTTTCTTTAAGGCTCAACCGTTTCCCCTCTTTTAATGAAGAGTCCCTTTAGTATCTTTTTTTGTTTCTTTTCGCGGCCTCTTCCTTTTTCTTCCGCTTAATACTAGGCTTTTCGTAATGTTTTCTCTTTTTTGCTTCCGCTAAAACCCCTGACTTTGCACACTCTTTCTTAAATCTTCGAAGTGCATTGTCGATGCTTTCTTTATTATTAACTTTTACTTCAGACATTTTACTTAACCCTCCCTCCGAACGCAACCAATGTGCTTTTTCCATGGCTTTCGCCAGATTGCAAGTGGGATAAACACCTAGTTATTATACCGTAAATTCAACCCTTATGCAAGGCATTTTTTCGGTTTGGAACAGGATCACGGACCGCTCTTAGCCGGGTGGCCACTGCATGGAACGACCGCCCAAAAGATGAAAATGGAGATGATCCACTGTTTGCCCCCCATGCTTTTTACAGTTATTCACGACCCGATACCCTTTTTCCAGATTCAACTCCTCTGCCAGATGCCGAATGCTTAGAAAAATCTCTGGAAGCAGTTGCTGTTGTTCCTCATTGGTCATCTCCTGCAGATTGGCTATGTGCTTCCTGGGAATGATCAGAAGATGGGTGGGTGCTTGGGGATTGATATCCTCAAAGGCTACCACATGTTCATTCTCAAAGAGAATCCTGGTTTCGATCTCCTTTTCCACAATTTTGCAGAAAATACAATCCATCGTAACACCTCCTTCTTCTCTAACTTTATTCGACATTCCCCAGGAGAAATCCTTCTTTTGCCTCTGTGATTTTGACCCTCACCTTCTTATTGGTCAGATCAACAGGTGTACACACTCTGACTTTTCCATACTCCCGGGAGAAACCCGTGTTTTCCTGTTGCTGTTCATTATAGGACTCAAAAAGAACTTCCTTTACTTTTCCCGCAAAATATTTTAAATACTCCTTTTTCAATGCTTCTCCCAAGGTAATCAGTTCTTCCGAACGAAGCTGCTTCGTTTTTCCATCCACTTGATTCCTGTACTTCGCTGCAGGAGTTCCTTTCTTAGGAGAGTATTTAAAGACGTGGAGTTCTGAGAATCCAAGAATCCTGATGAATTCTTTTGTCTCCCGGAAATGCTCATCACTTTCTCCGGGAAATCCCACAATTACGTCCGTGGTGATTCCGGGATGATCAAAAACTTCTCTTAAAAGCTCTATCGCACGACCATATTGCTCCTTGGAATATTTACGATTCATTCTCTGTAAAATCTCATCAGACCCGCTTTGTAAGGATAGATGGAAGTGGGGACACAGCTTATCAATATTTTTCAGCTTCTTCACAAATTCTCCGGTCATTAGATTCGGCTCTAAAGAGCTGAGGCGAATTCTTTCGATCCCCCGGATTCCGTTTATGTCCATAAGAAGATCCAAAAGAGGATGCCCGGAAAGCCCAAGCTCTTGGGATCCATCGGTGAAATCCTTACCGTAGGAAGCCACGTGAATTCCCGTAATCACCACTTCCCTGTAGCCCTTCTTCGCCAGACGGGTGACTTCTTCCATGATCATCTCTTTATTCCGACTGCGGATATTTCCTCTGGCATAAGGAATTATACAATAGGTGCAGTATTGGTTGCACCCTTCCTGAATCTTTATAAAGGCTCTGGTTTTTCCCTCGTACTCCGTCAGCCCCAGCTCCTCAAATTCCTCCACATTCATAATGTTTCCGACAAAACTGATTTTTTCATGGGATTGATAGTTCTCCACATAATCGACAATTTCCCGCCGCCCGTTGGTTCCGATGACAAGGTCCCCCCCTTTTAAGGCTTTCACCTCTTCCGGCTGCACCTGGGCGTAGCATCCTACAACAGCCACAATTGCGTTTGGATTGCTTCCCTTCATTCGTCGAATAAACTGCCGGGATTTTCGATCTCCCACATTTGTGACTGTACAGGTATTGATGACATACACATCCGCTTCCTCTGTTGATTCTTTCAGGGCATATCCCCGTTCTTTAAATAGTTCCATCATACTCTGGGTTTCATATTGATTCACCTTGCATCCCAGAGTATGGAATGCTACTGTTTTCAATGGATTTTTCCTCCTAAGTCTCCTCGTTCATATTGAAGGACAGCAATTAATGCAATTGCCGCCGTCTCTGTCCGTAGAATTCGCTGCCCAAGGGAGACGGATCTCACACCCTTCTCCTTCAGCTTAGTGATTTCCTCATCCTCGAATCCACCCTCAGGTCCTATCCAAAGGGCATATCGGAGTTGTTTGGCTCTCCCCGCTGTTAATGCTTCCTTAAGGGAATAATTCTTCTCTTCCTCATAAGCAACAATGGAACACAGAGATTCATTTTGCCTCATGCTGCCGATACTCTCTTCAAAGGAAATCGGCTCATGCACTTGAGGAACTTCCAGTCTCTTGCACTGTTTAGCGGCTTCGTAGGCAATTTTTTGCCACCGTTCCCGCTTTTTTTCCCGATCCTTCCGATTCTTAAATTCCACAACACTGCGTTTGGTCAGAACCGGAACTATGGTCTTAACCCCCAGTTCCACTGACTTCTGGATTACCGTCTCCATCTTTGCCGCTTTGGCAACCCCCTGATAGAGGGTGATATGAATGGAAGACTCCCGTTCTTCCCGAATCTGCTCCCTCAGCCTGACTTTTACCCTCTTCCTCTCCTCTTCAACAATTTCTCCGACCCACTCTTCCTCCTGGTTCACAACCACTTGTATTATATCGCCTTGACGAAGGCGGAGAACTCTTAGAATATGTTTGCCGTCTTCACCGTCAATCCATAAATGACGATTCTCCCCGGAATCTCCATTCATGACCCTTGCTTTTTCGACAAAAAAACGGTGCATTATCCTGCCTCCTTTACTTCACACACAAGGGCTGCCCATTCACCTTGTTGAATTTCCCGCAATATCTGGAATCCTTCTTTTTCCATTGCTTTTTTTACATCCTTGATTTTTTCCAGGATGATTCCCGATAAAATCAGTTTCCCTTCCGGCTTTACATATCGGGAGAGGCTAGGACCCATGGCAATGATTACATCTGCAATGATATTGATTACAATAAGGTCTCCTTGTTCTTCCTTGGGATCAATGGTCTCCATCAGATTTCCATAGTGGACTTCTACAATCCCATCGACTTCATTCATCAGAACATTTTCCTTTGCGACACTGACAGCAACCTCATCCAAATCCACTGCAATAACCTTCCCGGCGCCCAGTTTTGCAGCGAGAATCGACAAAATGCCGCTGCCACAACCGATATCCAGGACCTGATCCCCTGTTTGAATCTCCTTTTCGATGGCTTCAAGGCACATCCGGGTTGTTTCATGGGTTCCCGTACCGAAGGCCATTCCGGGATTCATTACGAGGACCAGCTCGTCCCCGGCCGCTTCATATTCTTCCCACTCCGGTTTAATGACCACACGATGTCCGATCTTTGTCGGTTTATAGTATTGCTTCCAATTTTCGCTCCAGTCCTCTTCATGGACCTCTTTGGTTTCCAAAACTCCTTCGCCGATATCCAGTCCATAGTGGGGAAGATAATGGATGGCATTTTTTATCAGTAAAATTTCTTCAAAGACGCCTTCGGACTTCAAGAGATATCCTTTGATCAAAGCTCCTTCATAGTCAAATTGAAAAACCCTGTCATCAACATAATCCCAGGTTGCTTCATCCTGATTGGCAAAATCCAGATCTTTGGGATCTTCAATCACCACCCCTTTCACCCCGGCATCGTATAAGATATTTGTCACGGCTTCTATGGCTTCTGTGGTTGTTTTTACTGCGATTTCAATCCATTCCACATGGTCACCTCCCCATCGTTTTCTTTCTTCCATTATACTCTCTCCCCTCCACCTTTACAACATGGTGGGAACTTCATACAGCAAAGAATCACCCCTTGCCCGACCGGCAAAGAGTGATTCCGATAATGAAATATTCGATATTTTTTAAGATAAAGCATCCTTCACTTTATCAAAAAATGACTTCTGCTGCTCATGCACTTCATCGCCACTGGCTTTGGCAAATTCCCTTAAAAGATCCTTCTGTTTTTGAGAGAGCTTTTTAGGAACCTCGATATTTACACGAATGTACTGATCCCCTTTTCCATATCCCCGGGGATTATCAATCCCTTTGTTCTTCAATCGAAATACGGTTCCTGTTTGAGTCCCTTCCGGCATTTTGTATTTTACCTTGCCGTATAGGGTTGGAACCTCAAGCTCGTCGCCAAGAGCGGCCTGGGCAAAGGTTACGGGCATCTCGCAAATAACATTGTCTCCCTCTCTCTTAAAGAGTTTATGGGGTTTTACCCTTACGATAATATAAAGATCACCGTGGGGACCTCCCTTTGATCCCG
This sequence comes from Clostridiaceae bacterium, assembly GCA_003554105.1. GTDB lineage: Bacteria > Bacillota > Clostridia > Peptostreptococcales > T1SED10-28 > T1SED10-28. Next base: position 33,149 of record PWFQ01000018.1, read on the forward strand.
GTTCTCCATAGCCTCGAAGCGGAATGACCGAATCATTGTCCACACCTGCGGGAATTTTTACTTTCACCCGCTTTTGCTTGCGCTCAGTTCCATGTCCATGGCACGCGGGACAATGCTCCTCAACGATCTTTCCTTCTCCTCCGCATTCAGGGCAGGGCTTCACATTCATAATCTGCCCCAGGGGAGTTCTCTGCACAAACTTCACTTCTCCTGATCCGTTGCATTTTCCGCATGTCTTGGATGAGGTTCCCGGTTTTGCACCTGAACCGTCACAGGTTCCACAGGGTTCGTCCCGATGGAAAACGATCTCTTTTTCCACCCCAAACGCGGACTCTTCAAAGGTGATCTCCACATACTGCTGGATATCCGAACCCTTTCTCGGTCCTCGACGGGATCGTCCTGAAGAGAACCCCCCACCGAACATATCGAAGATATCGGAGAAGATATCATCGAATCCCGCACCTCCGAAACCTCCGGCGCTCATTTGAGGATCCACACCGTCATGACCGAATTGATCATAGCGGCTTCGTTTTTCGGGATTGCTGAGAATTTCATAGGCCTCGCTGGCCTCCCGGAATTTCTCCGCTGCCTTCTGGTCCTCAGGGTTTCTGTCCGGGTGATATTTCATAGCCATCTTCCGATAGGCCTTTTTCAGCTCCTTCTCATCGGCATTTTTCTCAACACCGAGCACATCATAGTAGTCTCGCTTACTCACCTTTCCACCACCTTCCTCAGTTGAATGCTAAGGACACCCGGGGGTGTCCTTAGATGGAATTATTCTTTGTCTTCATCATCCATTTCTTCATACTCTGCATCCACAACATTGTCGTCAGAAGAATCTTCCTGCTGTTCTCCGCCTTGTTGTGCCTGCTGAGCTTTTTGAGCTTCTTCATACATTTTCTGAGAAATTCCGTGGAAGGCTTTATTCACAGATTCAATGGCTGCTTTCATTTCTTCTACATTCTCTTCTTCTTTTGCTTTTTTTAATTTATCCAGTTCTCCTTGAACCTGAGCTTTTTCCTCTTCGCTGATCTTGTCTTTTCCCTCTTCCAGTGCCTTCTCGATCTGATAGATGAGGGAGTCCGCCTGATTTTTGGTTTCAATGGCTTCTTTTTTCTTTTTGTCTTCCTCTTCAAACTGCTCCGCTTCCTTCACTTTCTTTTCAATCTCCTCTTCGGAAAGGTTGCTGGATGCGGTAATGGTAATCTTCTGCTCTTTTCCTGTTCCCAAATCCTTTGCGGATACGTTTACGATCCCGTTGGCATCAATGTCAAAGGTGACTTCGATTTGCGGAACTCCCCTTGGTGCCGGAGGAATATCCGTCAATTGAAAACGACCAAGGGTGGAGTTGTCTGCCGCCATTTGCCGTTCCCCTTGAAGTACATGGATATCTACTGCAGTTTGATTATCCGCTGCTGTTGAGAATACCTGGCTCTTCTTCGTAGGAATGGTGCTGTTCCGTTCGATCAACTGAGTAAACACTCCTCCGAGGGTTTCAATCCCAAGGGATAGAGGGGTTACATCGAGAAGAAGAACGTCTTTTACATCCCCGGATAATACTCCTCCCTGAATTGCAGCTCCAAGAGCTACGCATTCGTCAGGATTGATTCCCTTATGTGGATCCTTTTTAGTAATCTTCTTTACTGCCGCCTGAACTGCGGGAATTCTTGTTGATCCTCCTACCAGAATCACTTTATCAAGATCATCGGAGGAAAGGTCCGCATCCTTTAATGCTTTTCGCATGGGCTCAACGGTTTTCTCCACCAGGTGCCCTGTCAGTTCGTCGAATTTCGCCCGCGTGATTTCCATGTCCAGATGCTTTGGTCCACTGGCAGTTGCGGTAACGAAAGGAAGGTTAATGTTGGTTGTCATTGTACTGGACAGCTCTTTTTTCGCCTTCTCTGCTGCTTCCTTCAATCGTTGAAGAGACATCCGGTCTTCCCGAAGGTCAACTCCCTCCTGCTTTTTAAATTCCTCGGCAACGTAGTCAATGAGTGCCTGGTCAAAATCGTCTCCTCCCAGGGTGTTGTTTCCGTGAGTGGCCAAAACCTCAAATACTCCGTCTCCCAGTTCAAGAATGGAAACGTCAAAGGTTCCTCCTCCCAAGTCGTAAACAAGGACTTTTTGCTGCTCATCAATCTTATCCAAGCCATAGGCAAGAGATGCCGCTGTGGGCTCATTGATAATTCTCTTTACTTCCAAGCCGGCGATTTTCCCTGCATCCTTTGTTGCCTGTCGCTGACTGTCTTCGAAGTATGCAGGCACAGTAATGACTGCCTCTGTCACCTTTTCTCCCAGATATGCTTCCGCATCAGCCTTTAATTTTTGGAGGATCATTGCGGAGATATCCTGTGGGCTGAAATCTTTTCCGTTAATTTTTTCCACATGATCGGTTCCCATATGCCGTTTGATGGATGAAACGGTTTTGTCTGAATTTGCAACCGCCTGACGCTTAGCAGGTTCTCCCACGATCCGTTCTCCGTCTTTCCCGAATGCAACCACGGAAGGAGTGGTTCTGTTTCCTTCTGAATTTGCAATCACCTTCGGTTCTCCACCTTCTAATACCGCCACGCATGAGTTCGTTGTTCCTAAATCAATTCCAATTATTTTTCCCATTTTTGCTGCCTCCTTATTTTCTCTCATTCTCTATTTTTTATTTGCTTACCATCCCACTATTACTTTGAAACCTTTACCATGGCCGGTCGCAAGAGCTTCCCATGGATTTTATACCCTTTTTGTAAAACCTCAATAACCGTATCGGTTTCATACTCCGATTCTTCTTTCAGAACGACTTCGTGAAAATCCACATTAAAGGGCTCATAAAGAGGATTTTCCTCTTCAATGGCATTCTTTCGAAGGACATCCTTCATTTGTTTTAACACCAGCTCCACACCTCTATAGATTTCACAGTCTTCCTCATCGCCGTTCTTGGAACTCAATGCTCTTTCCAGATTATCCACAACCTGAAGAAGATCAAAGGCAAATTCTTTGTTGGCAAATTTGATGCTTTTCTCTTTCTCCCGGTTCATCCGCTTTTGATAGTTGGAGAATTCGGCCTGCAACCGTTTTAATGCGTCACAGTATTGCAAAGACTCTTCCTGCTCTTTTTTTATCTGTTCTTCCAGGTCTTTGATCCGCTCTTCCTTTTCTTCCAGTTTTTTCATCATTTCCATCGGTGAGAGCACCTCATCCGGTGAAGTTTCTTTCGTTTCTTCCTCTGCGTTTTTCACACTTTCCTCTTCTTCCTGACCGAAAGCTTCTTCTTGTGGTTCCTTTTGTGGCTCTTTCTCAGGAGCATTTGATTCAAACTTCATCGATAACACCTGCCTTTATTCATTTTTCCGGTTATTCATTCATCTCTTGCCGGACAAAGAGTTAACCCTTGTCATACAAGGGTTAAAAATCATTTTTCAGAGAACGGTTCAAATCCCTGTTAATCCGATACATCACTGAAACCACTTTTGAATAATCCATCCGGGTGGGACCGATCACACTTAAGTGCCCCACGGTTCGATCATCCACTTTATAGGTGGTGGTCACAAGGCTGCACTCTTGAGCAATTTCGTAAAGATTCTCCCGCCCAATGGACACCGAAAGACCTTCCCGTCCGGAAAGGGAGAGGAGATTCTTCATCAGTTCCTTTTCCTCCAACATTGCAAGAAATGATCTGGCTTTTACAATATCATTGAATTCGGGAAAATTGAAAATATTCGTTGTTCCGCTGAAAAAAACGTCAATCCTTTCAATTTCCTTGGAAATCTCCCGGAGGTAAAGAAGAATGCCCCGAATAGTTCTTTCATACTCGGGAAGTTCTTCCTCCATGATTTCACCCTGTTCTTTGGTCATATCCCGAAGATCTTTCCCCTGGAGATGGGTGTTCAGAAGGTTCGAGATTTTCTGCAACTCCTCTTGGTTCAATGCTTGACCGGTTTTCAGCAAAGAGTTTTTTACATGTCCGGCATTGATGATCAGAACCAGAAGGAACCGATCTTCATCCACAGGGACCAATTGGATATGCTTAACAAGAGTTTCCTGGGTTTTTTCCGCCATGGCAATGGACGTATAGTCCGTCAATTCCGCCAAGTGCTCTGCGCTGTTCCGTAGCAGATTTTGAATTTCATGAAACTTCTGAGCCAGATTTTTCCGGAGGAGTTCCTGCTGTCTTTTTGCTAAACGTTTCGATTCCATTAGCTGATCAACATACAATCGATAGGCTTTATCGCTGGGAATCCTTCCTGAAGATGTGTGAGGCTGAAGCAGATAGCCGTATTCCTCCAACTCCGACATTTCATTTCGAATGGTTGCTGCGCTGACACCTAAGTCATATTTTCTTGATAAGGTTCTGGATCCTACAGGTTCGGCGGTTTCTATATAATCTTTAATAATCGCTTTGAGAATTTTAAGCTTTCTTTCGCTTAATTCCATGCTACCACCTCACATTATTAGCACTCTGTCTTAATGAGTGCTAATGATTATGACATTAAATTACCACGGCTACAGGTTTTTGTCAAGGGATTTTAGTGAAATTTCACCGATGATAACCTCTACCCTATTAGATCCCGAAAAACCGAATTGGAAAGGTAAAGTCCTTGTTTCGTCAATCGGTAACCACCCGGAAATTCCTCTAAAAGTCCCTTTCGAACATTCCTCTGCAACTCCCGGATCATCTCCGGGGATAATGAGGCCTGATGGCGGTTTTCAATGTCTTTCATCTGTATACCCTCCATCATGCGAAGTCCAAGTATTAAGGATTCTCTTAGCCTCTCTTCCGTGGCAATTCTTTCCCGTTCAGCCACTGGAATTTCCCCCTGTTTTACAGATGATAAGTAGGCATTCATCTCCTCATGGTTCGAAAAGCGCTCGTCATTAAAACTGGAATGAGCACCAAGACCAAGACCGATATACTCCTGGTTTTCCCAGTACACCCGATTATGTCGACACTGATGACCGTCCTTTGCAAAATTTGAGATTTCATAATGATCCCATCCCCTGTCGGTCATATCGTTCACTAACATCTCATACATGTCACCCTCCAGATCCTCATCGGGTTTTGAAATCTCTCCACGCTGAATTTTATCATAGAGGGGAGTTTCTTCGGACACAATAAGACCATACGCGCTGATGTGTTGTATATCAAGAGAATTGATAAACTCCAGCGTTCCTTTAAAATCCTCCATGGTTTGATCTGGAAGCCCGAACATCACATCCACGCTGATGTTTTCAAACCCTGCGGTTTCGGCAGAGTGACAGGCTCTTAGGAAATCCTCCTTCGTATGGAGACGACCCAGTGCCTTTAGCAGCGTTGGCAAGTGACTTTGCATTCCTATACTGAGCCGGTTTACACCGGCATATTTATATCCTTTCAGCTTCTCCGGAGTTAAGCTTTCAGGATTTCCCTCAAGGCTGATCTCAGCATCCCCGTCGATGAAAAAATGCTCTTGAAGTGAGTCTAGAATCTCTTTCACCTCTGTAATTCCCAGAAGACTGGGAGTCCCTCCGCCGAAAAAAATCGTTGGGATATGATATTCCCTCAGGATTGGTTCATAAAGAAGAATTTCCTTTTTCAATCCTTCCATATACTCCCCCATTGTTCCCTGATGACAGGGAAAAGAGTGGAAATCGCAATAGACGCATTTGTCCCTGCAGAAAGGAATATGAAGATAAAGACTTACGGGTTTTTTCATAGGCGCCTCCTTCCAAAGTCCAAAACAAACGAGAAAACTAGCAACCAAGGCTGCTAGTTTCCGATTAATTGTCCAGTTTCAATACAGACATAAAGGCCTTTTGAGGAACCTCAACATTCCCCACCTGTCTCATCCGCTTCTTTCCTTCTTTTTGTTTCTCCAGCAGTTTTTTCTTACGGGAGATATCTCCCCCGTAACACTTGGAGGTAACATCCTTACGAAGGGCCCGGACGGTTTCCCTGGCAACGACTTTGTTTCCGATGGCCGCCTGAATGGGCACAGCAAATTGATGTCGGGGGATTTCATCCTTAAGTTTCTCACACATTCCCCGTCCCCGGGCTTCCGCCGAGTCACGGTGAACGATAAAGGACAGAGCATCCACCTGTTCATGATTAATTAAGATATCCAGTTTTACCAGATTCGCTTCCTTATACCCTGTAAACTCATAGTCCAGGGATCCATATCCCCGGGTTTTCGACTTTAAGGCATCAAAAAAATCATAGATGACTTCATTAAGGGGAAGATCATAATTGATCACAACCCTTGTGTCTTCAATGTATTCCATGTCTCTCATAGTTCCACGGCGGTGCTGGCACAGCTCCATGACAGTGCCAACGTACTCATTGGGGATCATGATCCCCGCTTTCACGATGGGTTCTTCAATCTTCCTGATTTCAGTAGGATCCGGAAGGTTGGCGGGATTCTGAATCATTACTTCTTCACCGTTATTTTTTATCACCCGGTAGATTACGCTGGGTGCGGTGGTGATTATATCGAGATCAAATTCCCGCATAAGTCTCTCCTGAATAATTTCCATGTGCAGGAGGCCTAAAAATCCGCTTCGAAATCCAAATCCAAGGGCTGCAGAGGTTTCCGCTTCATAGACCAGGGATGCGTCATTCACCTGAAGCTTTTCCAAAGCGTCACGAACATCTTCGTATTTTTCCCCTTCAGCGGGATAGATTCCACAGTATACCATGGGGGTCGCTTTCTTGTACCCGGGAAAAGGATTTGTTGTTTCATTGCCGGCCTCTGTAATGGTATCTCCAACCCGGCAATGTCGGACTTCCTTAATACTTGCCGTCATATAGCCTACATCTCCGGCTTTAAGAATATCCAAAGAAACGGGGTTCGGTGAGAAAACTCCCACTTCGTTGATTTCAAAGGTTTTACCCGTTGCCATCATTTTAATTTTCATGCCCTTTTTCATTTCCCCCTGGAAAACACGGATGTAGGCGATCACTCCCTTGTAATTATCGTAGAAGGAATCAAAAATCAGGGCCTTCAGGGGCTCTGTCTCATCATCTTCGGGGGGGTGAATCTTCTTAACAATTGCCTCCAGAACATCCTCAATATTAATTCCGTTTTTAGCGGAAATTAAAGGAGCATCAGTGGTATCAATTCCAAGGATGTCTTCAATTTCCTTTTTCACCTCATCAATACGGGCACCGGGAAGATCAATTTTATTGATCACAGGAATAATTTCCAGATCCTGTTCCAATGCCAGATAGACATTGGCCAAGGTCTGGGCTTCAATACCCTGGGCAGCATCCACAACAAGGATTGCCCCCTCACAGGCGGCAAGACTTCTTGACACCTCATAGGTAAAATCCACATGACCCGGAGTATCAATAAGATTTAAGGAATATTCCTCACCGTCCTCCGCTTTATATAAGAGACGAATCGTTTGAAGCTTAATGGTGATTCCCCTCTCCCGTTCAAGTTCCATATTATCCAATAACTGATCCTGCATATCACGCTCTGCGATCAGACCGGTTTTTTCGATCAGACGATCGGCCAGGGTGGATTTCCCGTGGTCGATATGGGCGATAATTGAAAAATTTCGGATCTTTTTTTGTCTTGCACTTGCCATGGTGATCCTCCTTTTACTCTCCTTCATTTATTCACTAAACGATTATAACATATTCCCCCCGGGGTTAACAGTGGTTTTCCCAAAGGGCCAAAACTTTTCTTTGAATCGTATTGCAATCCCTTGTTTTTTCTGATAGAATCTATATGTTAACAGCCTATAAGGGGGTGAGATACATGGCAAATATTAAATCAGCACAAAAACGGATTAAAGTGATTCAAAAGAAAACTGCGCGCAACAAGTTAATCAAGGACGATGTGAAAAAGACCATCAAAGCTTTCGAAAAGGCCCTGACCAACAGTGATATCGATACTGCGAAGGAAAAACTTCACGCCATCGAAAAGAAGTTGCGAAAAGCTGCTTCCAAAGGAATTTATCACAAAGCAAAGGCATCTCGAAAGGTTTCTCGATTAACGAAAAAGCTGAATCGTGCTGAATAATATCCCCCGACTGAAAACCGTGTCTCGGTTTCGATAAATTAAGCATACCACTTCCATGGTATGCTTATTTTTTTTACTCACAAAGCTTTAATACAATCAGCTCAAGGGCAACTCCGTCTTCCATTTCCCCACGCTTGATCATGGTTTCTTTTTCCATCATAAAGTTCAAAGCATCCATTAACGCCTCTTCATTATATTGATTTCCCTGTCGCAGACTTTTCTGAGCAACAAAAGGATGAATGCCGATGGCTTTGGCGATGGCCTTCGCTGTATATCCCTGTCGGGAAAGATGCTTCACCTTCATCACATTTCTCATCTGATTTTGCAGTGTTGCAAGGATTTTCAGCGGATGCTCTCCTCCCTGAATCAAAGAATTCATACGGTGAATGGCATCCTTGACAGCTTTTTTCTCTATGGAGTCCATTACTTGGAAAATATCGTTTTCAAAGCTCTTTGTGATAATGTGGTCCACATGGTATTTTTCGATCACCTCATCAGTGATTCCGTAAGAAATCAGCTTATTGACCTCCTGTTCCACATAAAGCAATGTGTTTTCACTGTTTCTTCCCAAATAGTCCAGGTTTTCCATCAAATAAGTGATTGTCCCCGTTTCGACGGAAAGACCTGCTTTTTGAATTTTTCCTTGAAGAAAACGGAAAAGCTCCCGTTCCTCCAAAGGTTGGAAATCATGGTATGAGCCAAGTTTTTTCAGTGTTTTTACAAGTTTTTTCCGCCCATCAATCCGGGGTGAAATAAAGGCGATCACGATTCCTTTGGGAAGATTTTTTACAATCTGTAAAATTTCCCCTTCAACGTTCTTGTCGCCTCCTTTTTTCTGAGGAGACAGGTAGGGCACATCTTTTACAATCACCAGTTTATGCTCATTCATAAAGGGAAAGGTGTCCACAGCATCCCTGAACTTTTCCATTGTGAAGTCTTTTTCCCGAAGCACAACTAAATTCAAGCTCTCAAAAGCAGGATCCACCAATGCCTTAATTAACTCCTTTTCCCCCCGATCCAGAAAGTAATTTTCTTTCCCTGTCATCAAAAACAATGGCCTAAGAGGTCGCTCTTTGATTCGTTCTTTGAATTCTTTCCAGGATCCCATGAATTTTTCCTCCTTCAAGTAAGTCGATCGCCAGCAGCATCCCTCCGTAATAGAGCAGAACCCAGTGAAGGGTCACATTTTCCACCGCCACATAGGCAAAAGGAACCTTCTCCATCCATTGAAGAATCGACATCTGATAATAGAGTATTCCATTTGCAATAAAAGCAATTCCCTGCCCTATGTGAGGAATGAAGACTCCCCACACCAATGCGGTCACTCCCAGAGTCAGCAAAAGTGCCATTGTCGGTAATAAAGCAAGATTAGCTAAAAGACTGATCGTCGATATTCTGTTGAAATAAAACGCCACAATGGGCACAGTAGCAAGCTGAGCGGAAAGAGTCACAGCAACTAAAGATCTCACGCCCTCGGGAATCGATGTATATCCCCTCCACCAACGGATAAATCGGGGATAGAGAATAAAGATTCCAAGGGTTGCCATAAATGAAAGCTGGAAAGACAGGGTGAAAAGCGCAAATGGATTTTGAAGAAGAACCAGGATTCCCACTACACTTAAACATTGAATACCGTCGTAGGGCCTTTCCCGAAAATAAGCAATCATAAGCATTCCGGCTAAAAGACTTCCCCTCAATAAGGAAACAGGAAATCCCGCCACTATCCCATACAAAATCATGAGAAGGACTCCCAGGATTAGCCGTTGATTTTTCCCGAACCCAAGCAATGCGAAAAAGCTTTGTCCCATCCAAAGGATCAGACCGATATGTAAACCCGAAAGGGCAATTAAGTGTGATGTTCCGGTTTTTGAAAAGAGGTCCAGCTCTTCTCTCATTAAAAATCCCCGGTTTCCGAAAAGTACGCTCTTCATCACCTGATCATGAGGTGATTGCAGAGTCTCTGAAAAAAAGCGGTCTCCGTAGTTTCGAACCGCAAGAGGCCAAGACTTTGAAGTTTGAGGCTTCTCCTCCAGTACCTTTATCCCGTCACTCCGGAGGGTGATTCGGTTGTTTATCCCTTTCCCCAGCAAGCTCCAGTAATAGGAGTGAACCTCTTCTCCCCGGGGCAGAAGATGATCAATTTGACCATCTTTTACTTTTATTTCCACCATCATTCCCGGTATTATGGTCAAAGAAGAATCATACATCATAACATTCAACTTCTTTTTCAGAAAGATTTCCTTTTCCTGAAGAATGAGGGAACGGCTGATGACGTCCATTTCATAGCCGTATTGTCTTTCCCGAACTTCATAGACCACTGCTTTTAACTCTCCATCTATATTCTCAGGGAAAAATGCCGTCAACACTTCAGAGTCCCGGGCATGAATTTGAAAAAGAAGAAGTCCAATTCCTAAGGTAATGGTCATCCATAGAAATCCCTCGATCAAAAATTCCCTCATGTAAAATACGGACTCTTTTCGACTACCCGTCACTCTAAAAAGAAGAGCAAGTGTCAAAACGAGAAGTACACCATATAAAAGGGGCACAGAAAGAAGAATCATCCCATTCCGCCAAAGAATCATTCCGAGGATGATCCCCCCCGCCAGAAAAATGAACGTAGGAAAGCACTGCCTTTTAAGCTTCATGGTCTTGAGGTGTTCTTTGCGTTTTTTTTCGGGATTTTCCCATTAAAACAACTCCTGCGTAAACGGTAATAGGCACAGTAAGAATCAGTCCTATACTTCCCGCCAAGGCTCTTACCACTTCCGTGGCAATCACGTCGAGATTGACAATTTCACCAAAGGAAGCTTCATAGGCACTGAAAAGGATCAATAAGGGAATCGCGCTTCCGACATAGGCAAGAATTAAAGTGTTGGCCATGGTTCCCATGATATCCCGTCCTACATTGAATCCCGCTTTCCGTAGAGCTGCATTGGAAATACGGGGATTGGCAAGGAGCACTTCCTGCATCGATGAGGCAATGGAAATTCCCACATCCATCACAGCTCCCATTGAGCCGATAATAATTCCTGCAAATAAAAGACCCCTGACGTTCAGCTCAACATCCTGTGGAATAAATAACAGCATCATTGACTCCTCCGAGGAAAACCCGGTTAAATGCATCTGTGCTCCAATCCAAAGAGTAATCAACCCTGCTATAAAGACTCCACCAAGGATTCCGATGATTGCAGAAACACTCTTTACATTCACTCCCGCAATGATAAATAACGTAATGAATGTAACCACGACTGAAATAATAATCGCCAGAAGAATTGGACTATAACCCCTTAGAATTCCGGGGATCAGAAGATAGATAATCAACAGAATGGTAAGAGCAATGGTGATAATCGTCTTTAACCCTTTCAGCCGTCCTATAATAAGGAGCAGCAAAAGAAAGGCCCCAACGATCATATAAAGATATCGATCCCTTATAAATTCTTTGATATACACTTCTTCCATTTCTTCGAGACTTCCCTGAATCCCCACAAGAACGCGATCTCCCGGCTCAACAACCAGATCATAGGCCGGGTTGCCCATGTGAACATTATCGATAAAGAGAATTTCCCCCTCTAATTCCCTGGAGGTAATGGTCAGTGTCACTTCCTGAACCCGGGTCCCGGGACCATATTCTCCGTCCCTGTCAGGATTTATAAAGGCTTCCTCCACTTTTGCCCGAAGTTCAATCTCCTGAAACTGATCATAGGAGGGTTGATCCAAAAGCGGCGGTTCCGATTGGGATTGGGCGTAGATTGTTGAAAATCCGGCTATAAGAAAAATGATGGAAATCATAAATATAAAGCACACTCTTTTTTTCATTCGTCCGAACTCCCCTTTATTCAGGATTTTTTTCGTTCTCATCTTCTTCTTTTTGAAATTCTTTAATCTTCGCGAGAACATGACGCACCTGAAAATCTTCAGGACTAATTCGTTTGGCTTTGTGAAAAAACCATTTGGCCCGTTCAAAGTCACCGGTCCCTAAGTAAACTGATCCGATGGCGGTTAAGTACTCGAAATTTTCCGGTTTATGTTTCATCAGCATTTCTCCATGTATGAGAGCCCGGTCATACTCTTTCATGGATTCAACATAAAGATTGATCAGTAAATAGCGCACATAAAGATCGTCAGGATCGGACTTGACCACTTTTTCCAAAGTTTTTGCCGCTTTTTCGTATTGATGATCCAGGCGATATAAAAATCCCAGGGAGACAAGAATCTCGTACTTCAAGCTCTCATGATCCTCCCCTAATATGCGATAGGCTTTCCGGAAAGCAGTAATCGCCTCTTTGTCCCGATCCATCCCCATAAGGATCTCCCCTTTGATTTTATACAGAAGACTGTGATGGACCCCAAGTTTTTCAGCTCCCTGAATCACTTTCAATGCGTCTTCATCATTTCCGTTGGATTCCAACAGAACTACATACTGGCTGGTCGCGATGGGACTTTTGGGAAATCGCCGGTAGGTTTGTCTGGCCAGCTTAAAGGCTTTCTCTTCCGAGCCCTGGATGTAATAAAAGCTGGAAAGAGCAATATAGGGTTCTTCCGAGTGGATATTCAAAAGCAGGGGTTTCTTCAGTGCTCTTAATGCTTTCGGTATCCGACCCTGAACTTCGAATGCTGCTGCAAGTTCTTCAAAAAGGAGGTATCGCTTATACCTCTTTAAATAATTAGGATTCCAGCGCATAAAAAGATTGAGTCCTAAATAGGCTTCATCGTAGAGATTTAGGTTCATCAGGTTTCGGATTTCCTGGAGAAAAATTTTCCATTGGTCATGGTTTGTCTCCCTGGGAGTGGATCGATATTTCCTCGTCCATTCTCCAATCAGCTTTTCTTTCCTGATTCCTTCCCACGGAAAAAATCCTTCTTTAGAAACTCCCTCCTGTTTCATGATTCTGTCCATTTTATCGCTGAGGGCTTTTCCTTCAGGAGTTTTTTCCAGATGAACCTCCAGCCAGTATCCCGGAATTTTTCTGTGTGAATGCTTTGACTTAATCATATTTACCCCCTTCTGATGATGGAGGTGTTTTTGAATGAATTGTCTACGTTCTTCTTTATCTAAAAAAAATGCAGTTTTTTTCACAATGTATTCCCTCTTCTTTCAAATTTTGGTATATAATCAAGAATATGATGTTCAATCCACGTTGAGGAGCAATTTACGATGTCCTATAAAAAAAGTCTTATCCCGATCTTTATCGCACTCACTATTCTTCTTGTTATCATAACGGTTTTTCCTTCCCTTTTCAATGCTTCCGGCGAAACATTTTTGGAGGTACATTATCTGGATGTCGGTCAGGGAGACAGTGTTTTTATCCGCACCCCCGGGGGAAAGACAATTCTTGTTGACGGAGGTGAAAGAAACCAAGGGTCCTATGTGACAAAGTATTTGCAAGAGCTTGGGGTTAACCGTCTCGACCTGGTTGTGGCAACCCACCCCCACAGCGACCACATTGGAGGATTAATCCATGTGCTCGGGAATCTTCCGGTTCATCAACTTATTACATCCCCGGCATCCCATACCTCTAACACTTTTTTTGATTTCCTCTCAATAATTGATGAAAAAGAAATTCCTCTCAGCCTTCCTCCCATCGATGAGCTCCATGAGATCGAAGAGGACCTGTTTCTTCATTTTTTATCTCCCCGTCATCCCTTCAGTAATGACCTGAATGATCTCAGTGTCGTTATGCAGCTTCATTACAGGAACCACACTTTTCTTTTTACCGGTGACCTGGAAAGAGGGGGAGAAAGTCACCTGCTTCAGCATTACAGCGAAGAGATCCTCACGTCCCAGGTTCTGAAAGTGGGTCACCATGGAAGCCGGACATCCAGCAGTGAAGCCTTTCTTCGAGCTGTAAAACCTGAAATCGCTGTTATTTCCTGCGGTATCGATAACTCCTATGGTCATCCTCATCAGGAAGTGATTGAGCGGCTCCTGTCCTACACTCAGGGAGTCTTCCGTACGGATCTCCAGGGAACAATCCTTATTATAAGTAACGGGGCAGAGCTCTGGTCCCCTTCGGAACCTGCTCATACCCCGGTTTTTCAAAACTCCTTAATACTACTCCCTTTCCATCTCGCCGTTAACGAAGAATCTTACTGAAAACTTCATCGGTCCATTTTTTCCCGAGATACCTTTTTGTTGCATTATATCCGTAGTCCTTGGAAAAAAAACGATCCTTAAATTGTTCCACCCATAAGCGGTATTCTTCCCCCTGATCGGGAAATTCCTCTCCTCCATTGTTCATGCCCTCATGCCATCGCTCAAAAAGAATTTTCACATCATCGTATGCCTCTTCAATTTCCGATGTCATAATAATACCGTTGTAACGGTTCTCAAGAAGGTCATCAGCAATAAAATACTGGGGCTTCAATTCTTTGAAGATCCTTTTCTTTGCCAAGTGAGCATCAAGATCCAGGAAGTTTTGAAAGATCGATTCCCCGTCTTTCTCCTCTTCCTTCGGATAAGGATAATTTACAATTGCAAGTGCCCTGTTGGGAACATAAATCATCTGATAGATAAAAAGAGGATACTCTTTGTTTCTTGGATAGGCAATCCCGAACTCATATCCGTAAATGTTCAGTCCTTTTAAGTTCAGAGTGGCAAATTTCTCAACTTCCTCACTCTCGTAAACCTTTACCTCTCCTTTGGAAAACAGCCGCTTCTTCTTTTTATATTTTTGATGAATCTCCTTCTCTTCTAAAAGACTCAGAGATTCTAATGAAGCGGTGATGGGCTTTTCGATTTTCGGTATCACTCAAATTCTCCTTTCATGATTGTCAAGCTCTCTATAAAGAAACCCCTTAAGCCTTAAGCTTAAGGGGTGATGTGCTTCTGAAAAATTGTGGTGCGGGGGATGGGGCTCGAACCCACACACGATTTACGCACATGTCCCTCAAACATGCCTGTCTGCCTATTCCAGCACCCCCGCATTTCACACTCAATCATTATAAAATGGAATGGACAACTTGTCAACCGATGTTATAAAAGATTACCGGCTTTCAAGAAACCATTCTTCCATATAGTACAGTGCATTGTTGGGATGGAGCCTGTCCACTCCCATCACTCTTTGAGAGATGACCACCGGTTCCTTTAGAAAATACAATCCAATCCCCGGCTGCTCCCGATTGAGGTATTCGATAATTTGACGGTATTTCTCCATCTTCATTTCACGGTCAGGTGCCCGGAAAGCATCTTCAATAAGAGCATCCAATCCATCGGATTGATAAAAATGTATGTTCCCATGGCCAACTTGTGTGGAATGAAATGCAAAAGACAGATCCGATACCGGTGACAGGGTCCACGCCCCAAGATAACTTTGGTAGTTCCCTGTGTCCAAATCAAATATGATCTCCTCGTCACTTCTTTGCTCGAGTATTACTTCGACTCCCAACTCCATGAATTCTCTTGCTAAAATCATGGCGCTGTTGATTTGCCGTGCCCGGTCCTCATCCACCAGAATCCTTAAACGAAGCACTTCGTTGTTTTCCGTCTCATAAAGATGATCTTCTCCCAACTGGTATCCTATGCGGTTGAGATGTTCTTCCCAAAGTCCCAGAAGCTCTTCACGATCCTCATTTTGGGAAGTATCCTCAAAGAGGTAATGGTGTGGATGAATGGGAATACTTGCAGCCTCGCCAAAACCATGATAACTTGCGTCGATCAATTCCTCCCGGTCAATCAGTTGACTTAGAATCCTTCTCAACTCAGGTTCTTTGGTGAACACATTCTCATCCCTGTGATTAAATGCCAAAAACTCATAATGATTTCCCAAAGGGTATAGGGTTTCAAACTCTTCGGAATCCATGTACCCATAGTGCTCTGCTCTCAAAAAGTCAATTTCCCTCTCCTGAAAGGCCGCCTCCAAAGTTTCATCATCTTCAAACCAGCGAAGATGAATCTCTTCAATATAGGAATCCATCATCGGATGATTTTCGATTTTTCCAAGGGAAAGACCCTCTTCAATCCCTCCTGAAGAAACCTTAAATGGCCCCGAGCCCACTAAATAATCCGTAGTGATCTCATTCATCTCCCGTCCTTCAAAAATGTGCTGAGGTAAAACCCAAAAAGTCAAAGAATCCAGCCCATTGGAAAAGGGTCTCGAAAAGATGACTTCTATCCTCCCGTCTTCAAACTCCCGGGCATCAGTAATTTGCTTTGCCACCCTTTGAGCATTTTTCCCCTCAGGGGACAACGATTCGGAATCCGCCTCCCGCAGCCAGCGAAGGGTAAAACGGAGATCCTGCAAAGTGAACTCCTCACCATCATGCCACTGAAGGTCCTCTCGCAGATTGAAGGTGATGCTCTGTCCGTCTTCACCCACTTCGTAGTCTCTCGCAATCTGACCCCTGGGTTCCATCTCTTCATCAAGAGCCATCAGCCCTTCAAAAATAAAGTGATACACATCCTTGCTTTCTCTCGACTGAATACCGTAAGGATGATATGATTCCTCTCTCACGGAACCCAGCTCCAGAGTTCCTCCGTATTGAGGCTCTTGGATTTCCTCAGTTTCCTCCTCATCCGCAATTTCTTCTTCCTGTTCCTCCGGTTCCGTCACTTCCACTTCTTCATCATTGCATCCCGTTAATAAGAAAACAAGTGCAGCAACAGTTAAACCAATCAGCAGTTTTCTTTTCAATTCCCTTCCCCCTCTAATTTCTTCGTCAGTCTTTCCCAATGGTCCATCACTTCTTCGGTCAATTCCTTAATCCCCCCGTTATTTTCGATAATCACATCCGCTTTTTTTCTTTTCTCTCTTTCATCCATTTGCGCATTGATTCGCTGCATTGCTTCATCCCTTTTGATCCCGTCTCTTTCCATCAGCCGTTTTAACTGGGTATCCTGATCCACACTGATCACCCATGTTTCATCCACCAGTCTCTCAAGTCCCATTTCCAGAAGCAATGCCCCGTCAAGAAGAATGATTTGACGGTTCTCTTCTTCAGCTGCTTTCTTACGCAACCTTCGAAGATCCTCAATCATCCGCTCTTTAATCTTCGGGTGGGTAATCCGGTTCAAGCGTTCCAGCCGGCTCTTATCAGAAAACACAATGGCTGCCAGAGCTTTTCGTTTTAAGTTTCCATTTTTGTCAATGATCTTTTTCCCGAAGGATTCCTCCAGTGTCTCTAAAACTCCTTGATCCTGAACGATTTCCCGTGCTACTTGATCTCCATCCAGTAGAACTGCTCCCTGATTCTTCAATATCCGGGAGACTGTGGATTTTCCGGAGGCAATTCCTCCCGTCAGACCTATTACTATGGTATATTTGTTTTCATTTCCATGTTGAGTCAACTCTTTATCCTCCTGAACCTACTTAAGGTCGTACCAGCTATTTCCCACTGCCATGTCCACTTTCAAAGGAACCTTAAGATCCATGGCATTCTCCATTGAGTCCCCTATAATCTTCATCACTTTCTGACGTTCGTCCTCTGGTGCTTCCACAATCAGTTCATCATGAACCTGTAAAATCAAACGTGCCTTCAATCCTTGTTTTTCCAGCTCCTGATAGACTTTGATCATGGCGATTTTAATAATATCCGCAGCACTCCCCTGAATCGGAGTATTCATCGCTGTCCGCTCCGCAAAGGATCGAAGGTTGAAATTTCTTGCGTTTATGTCCGGCAGGTATCGTCTCCGCTGAAGAAGTGTGGTCACATAGCCCTTCTCTTTTGCAAGAGCAACCATTTCATCCATATAGGATTTGACCTTCGGATATTTTTTGAAGTAATTGTCAATGTATTCCTGGGCTTTTTTCCGGCTTATCTGTAGATTTTCCGAAAGCCCGTAATCACTGATTCCATAAACAATCCCAAAGTTAACAGCCTTGGCACTGCCTCTCATGGAGGATGTCACTTCATTGAATTCCACATTAAAGATTTCCGCCGCTGTACGGGTATGGATATCCTCATCTCTCAAGAAAGAATTTATCAGATTCTCATCACCGGACATATGAGCCAGTACCCGGAGTTCGATCTGAGAATAGTCCGCAGAAATGAACTCTTTCCCTTCTTCGGGAATAAACACTTTTCTTAATTTCCTGCCCATTTCCAGCTTAATCGGAATGTTTTGAAGGTTGGGCTCCGTGCTGGAAATTCTCCCGGTTGCCGTCACAGTCTGGTTGAAATTCGAATGAATCTTACCGGTGACCGGATGAATAATCTTTAGCAGCCCGTCAATATAGGTGCTTTTCAGTTTGGTAATTTGTCTGTATTCAAGGATTTTTTCGATAATCTTATGCTTCCCCTTAAGCTTTTCCAACACCTCCATATTCGTGGAGTAACCGGTTTTTGTTTTTTTAATGGGAGGAAGACCCAGTTTATCAAATAAAATCGTTCCTAATTGTTTCGGACTGTTAATGTTAAATTCCTCATCCGCCAGTTCATAAATGGTCTTTGTCAGAGTTTCCACTTTTTCCTGATATACGATCTGCAACTCTTCTAATTGTCCGCGATCCCCGTGGATTCCATCATACTCCATGTTGGCCAACACTTCGATCAGTGGTTTTTCCACCTGCTCATATAGTTCATAGAGCTCCATTTCCTTTAGACGCTCTTCGATCTTCTCTTTCAGAGGCATGATCCATCGAATCCGATCTCTGTAAAAGTCCAGCCGTTCCTCTCCTGTTACCCCGATCATCTCTCTCGCCTGTTTCCCTTTTCCCAAAACCTCTTCCCGGGTTTTAATGCTTTCTCCCAAGTATTCCAGCACAAGATCTTCCAAATCATAACCGGATTTATTCGGCTCGATTAAATACTCGGCAATCATAAGATCAAATCCCAGTGGAACATCTTTAATTCCCCGGTGTTTAAGATGGATTACTTCATTTTTCAGATGATATCCATGAAGGATGACTTCCCCTTGATCCAGAACATGTTTCAGCTCCGACCAAAAATTCTTCTGCTGTTCCTCTGATAAGTCCCCATATTCGATGAAGTATCCCATCTCTCCTTTCATTGCAATTGCTATGTAGGCAATGTCGCCTCCCCTGGTGTCGTCTCCGGCAGTTTCAGAGAAAAGCACGATATCCTTTTCCTCATTAAACTTATGGAAGAGTTCAATAAAGTCCTTCTGCTCTTCGACTCTCTTCATAGAAAAGGATTCGGCAGTTTCCTTCTTTGCCGAAAAACCATGGGATTCCTCGTCAAGAATTTCCCCGCGAATTTTTTTCATTAAGCTGTGAAATTCAAGCTTTTTGAAAATTTCCAGGGCTTTTTCTGTTTCCATGGGCTTTCGTTCCAGTTGATCAAAGTCGATATCAATGGGCATATTGGTCACAATGGTGGCTAAACGCTTGGATAAAACCGCTTTTTCCCTGTTAGCCTCCACCTTGTCTCTCAATTTTTTCCCTGAGATTTCAGAAGTGCGCTCCACAAGATTTTCCACACTCTCAAACTCCTTAAGGAGCTTCAAGGCAGTTTTTTCACCAACTCCCGGGATTCCCGGAATATTGTCGGAGCTGTCTCCCATCAGACCCTTGAGATCAATAAACCCTTTAGGGCTTACACCGATTTTTTCCATTACTTCCTTGGCATCATAGATATCGATATTTGAAATTCCCCGTTTTGTGAAAATAATCTTCGTTTTTTCGGTGGCAAGCTGAAGGGCATCCTTGTCTCCGGTGACGATAAAAATATCCATTCCCCGGTCTTCTCCCTGCTTTGCAACAGTTCCAATGATATCGTCCGCTTCAAAGCCTTCAAACTCAAGACGGTAAATCCCCAGGGCATCCAAAACCTCCTTAAGAGGTTCAAACTGATCCCGAAGCTCCGGGGGCATTTTTTTTCTCCCCGCCTTATACTCTTTATACTCTTTATGACGAAAGGTGGGTTTTTTCAAATCAAAAGCCACAGCAAAGTGGCTTGGTTGATATTCTTCAAGCATTCGAAATACCATCGTCATAAAACCATAGATTCCGTTAGTATGCTGCCCCTCTTTATTAGTCAGGGGCGGCAATGCATAAAAAGCCCGGTTCATCAAACTGTTTCCGTCTATAATGATCATGCGGTTTTCTTCTTTTTTCGTCATGGTTCAGCCTCCCTTATTGAGGTATATTAGCGAAATCGCAGATATAACCATACCCCTCCTGTAAGTATACCAAATAATCCGGCAAGAATCATCGGGTAATTAGGTGATATGTCTCGAACTTCATCCTCAGAAGTCTCCATGGCTCCAAAATCATTTTCGCTATCCTCGGCTACAGGAGGTTCTCCATCTGCTATCTCACTGTCACCGTTATAAACCTCGCCCCTCGCTCTTTCCGATTCGGGGACTTCCTGAACTGAAACATCATCAGTGGCAACTCCCATATCGTCGGCCATTTCTGATGATTCCATTGCATCATCCATTGCAATCAGTGGAATCTCTCCTCCGGTAAAACCGATAAATACAAGCACCAGTCCTGCTGCTGCAAGTGCTGCTCCTCCGAACCATCTTTTGGTGAAGGACCGGAAGGTTTTTTTTGATTCCCTTTTCCGGCTTAGAGTTTTACTTTCCCTGTCCTTTGCAAAAGCTCCCTGTTTATCCAGTTCATCAATGACGGACACGCTAAAATCCACGGGGGCTGTGAGCTCATCTTCTCCCATGGTTCTATATTTTTCATAAATGATTTGTTGTATTTCCAAAGTGTTTTTACAGAATTTACACCCTTCAATGTGGTCCAGCAAGTGCTTCTCTTCCTCCACAGAAAGAGAGTCGTCCACAAAAGCTGCAATTTTCTGCTCCATGATTGTACATTTCATGATAAGCCTCCTTTCTCCCGGAGTACTACTCTTCCAGGTAGGCTGTAAGTTTTTCCCGAAGCTGAATCCGGCCCCGATTGATGCGGGATTTCACGGTTCCCTGGGAAATTTTCATAATTTCTGCAATTTCCTGATAGGAAAACTGTTCAAGATCTCTGAGGATCACTGCAGTCCGATATTCCTCCGAAATCTCCCACAAGGCTATTTTCATCGCTTCCTGAAGGGATTTTGCCTGTAGAAGAACCTCGGGACCGTCACCGGGATCTTCGATTGGAATCTCATATTCTTCCCCGTCTTTCCCTCCTGTCCCTTCAATGGGAATCTCTTTCCTGCGTTTTCTCTTTCTCAGGAGGTCCAGACATGTATTGTTCACGATGCGATACATCCATGTGGAAAAATTGCTTTCTTCCTTAAACGTATGAAGAGATCGATAGATCTTAATAAAGGATTCCTGAGTGGCATCCTTTGCGTCTTCCTGGTTTCCCATCATCCGATAGGCGATGCGATAAGCCTGATCCTGATAAAGGAGAACAAGTTCCCGAAAACATTCCTTATCACCATTTTTCGCCCCTTTGATCAGGACTTCCTCGTCGATCTGTTTCATAGTGCCTCCCTTCCGAAGACCTATATGGATTAGACTTCATTTATCTTCTTTTTGTTCCAATGTGCTTCTCTTTTGTACTTCTCTTTTGTACTTCTCTTTTTTCCGACAGAAGAATCTCTTCTCATCCTATCATAAAATCTTCCGGTGGGAAATGGAAATTTAATTGACTTTCCAAAGGGATCATGGTATCATCTTTTTGTGTCGAGCCGCGGTGGCGGAACTGGCAGACGCAGCAGACTCAAAATCTGCCGATGTTTACATCATAAGGGTTCAAGTCCCTTCCGCGGCACCACCAAGCGATTTGACTTCTACATTGTAGAAGTTTTTTTCTTTCTGCAGGGTTTTTCCATCCGGGGAGCATTCTGCTCCTGCTACGAAATGAGGTCATTATGAATCAGGAACAGCGGTATAAAGAGTCGAAAAAAGCATCCTATTTGGGATTATGGGGAAACATTGTTTTAACTCTCTTGAAGGGGTCAGTGGGTCTGCTTGCAGGAAGCACCGCCCTGGTTGCCGATGCAGTTCACTCCGCATCGGACTTCATCGGAACGGTGATTGTCATCAAAGGAGTGCAGATCGCCCATCTGCCTCCGGACCAATCCCACCCCTACGGTCATCATAAAGCGGAGTCCATCGTGTCGAAAATCATCGCAATCATCCTGATGATCACTGCTGCTTTTATTGCCTACGAAGCGGGGAAAATTCTTTTTTCAGGAGTAATCATGGTCCCCCGGCCAGTTGCAATTCTTGTAGCATTCATTTCCATTCTGGTTAAAGAGGGGTTATACCGGTATACAATCCGCATAGGACGAAAATATAAAAACTCGGCACTGATTGCTGATGCATGGCATCAGCGTTCCGATGCTCTTTCATCCATAGCAGCGCTTATCGGAATTACCGGAGCGGTACTCGGCTATCCGTTTATGGATCCTTTGGCGGGAATTGTTGTTGCGGGATTGATTTTCAAAACCGCACTTGACATTTATATCGATGCGATCAATGATCTCATGGATTCAGCTCCTCCAAAGGAAGTACTGGATAAAATCACTGATGCAGCAAAAATCATAAGCGGTGTCAGGAAAGTATCTGACGTGAAAGTGCGTCGTTACGGCTCTCTTTATTATGTAGATATGAAAATCAATGTCTCGCCGGACCTGTCCGTAGAAAAGGGTCATGCCATCGCCGCCAGGGTCAAAGCCAATGTGTTGCTGGAAATTGAGGATGTGAAGGATGTTCTTATTCACGTGAACCCCCATTATGGCAGTGATGCATTGAAGGAATAAGAAAAACGCTCATTTTTCACCATGAGCGTTTTTTAGATTTGACCATCCTTTAATATATCCTCATGCCTACTCTGCATTCTCAAGAAACTCAAAATATGCCCGGTAGGTCATATAAAGGTCCACCTTGCTGATTACTTCGTAAGGAGCATGCATGCTCAGCATCGGAACTCCGCAGTCCACCACTTCACCGTTTTGGTTGCCGATAATGTAGGCAATGGTTCCTCCACCGCCCTGGTCAACCTTCCCCAGCTCTCCCATTTGCCAGGAAATATTCTTCCCGTTGAAAATACTTCGTATCTCCCGCAAAAATTCATGGTTTGCATCATTGCATCCGGACTTCCCTCGGGATCCGGTATATCTGCTGATATTAACCCCTTTGCCCAGGTAACAGGAGTTCCTGGGATCCAGCACATCAGGATAGTTCGGATCAAAAGCCGACATGACGTCTCCCGACAATGCCTTTGTTCCGCTTAATGCACGACCATAAGCTGTAAAGGATTCCTCCTTCTGCAGGGT
Source organism: Clostridiaceae bacterium (assembly GCA_003554105.1). Classification (GTDB taxonomy): domain Bacteria; phylum Bacillota; class Clostridia; order Peptostreptococcales; family T1SED10-28; genus T1SED10-28. The sequence continues at coordinate 56,275 of PWFQ01000018.1, forward strand.
CAACAGTTCTTCCACTGCATTTTGAAAAAACCTGGACTCCATTCCTGAGTTGCTTTGACTCCCCACTTCCTCTTTATCAACAAACACCGCCACTGCTGTCTTCTTTGGTTTTTCCACTGAGAAGATTCCACGCAGGGCTGCGTAGGCACACACTCTGTCGTCCTGTCCATAAGCGGCAATCATACTTCGATCGAAACCGATATCCCGTGCTTTCCCCGCAGGAACAAACTGAATCTCAGCAAAAGAAAAATCCTCCTCTTTGAGGCCATACTCCTGATACAGGGTCTGCAGAAGATATCCTTTGACCTTGTCCTTTTCTTGACCTTCCTTTAATGTCCGGTTTCCTAAAAGGACATTCAGCCCCTCTCCCGTTATTCCCTCAGACATTTTTTTCTCCATTTGGTCTTTGGAAAGATGGGGAAGAAGGTCGGTAATCATAAACACAGGATCCTCAGGGTTTTCTCCAATAGTGAGATGAATCTCCTCACCGTTCTCTTTTGTTATGACACCATGCATTGCTAAGGGAATGGTCACCCACTGATATTTTTTTACACCGCCATAGTAATGGGTCTTTGCCAAAGCCAGATCTTTTTCTTCATAAAAGGGAACCGGCTTTAAGTCCAACCGTGGGCTGTCAACGTGAGTTCCCAAGAGATTCATCCCCTTTTCCAAAGGCTCCGATCCAATCACTGCAAGGATTAATGCTTTTTCCTTGTTGGTAAAATATACTTTGTCTCCGGTTTTTAAAGGCTGTGAATCACTCAGTACCTCATCCATCAAACGAAAGCCCTGAGCTTTTGAGGCATTAACCATTTCCTTAAAACAGGTCCTCTCGGTTTTCCCATGATCGATAAACATTTTATATTCCTCTGCAAATTCCAAAGCTTCGTTTATTTCATTCTCGTCGAGTGTCTTCCAAAGACTGTCCTTTTTCATCAGTAGCGATTCCTTCATAAGTACCCCCTATTGTTTTCCTTTATTTTTTATTGCATAGATCGCCGCTTGAGTTCGATCATTCACATTGATTTTCTTAAAAATATTTGAAACATGATTTTTTACAGTCTTTTCACTGATAAATAAATGGTTTGCAATTTCCCTGTTGTTCATTCCCTCAGCAATCAGTCCAAGAACTTCCTGCTCCCGTCTGGTAAGATGCTTCATTCGTTCTTCCTTCGAACGGTAACGCTGCGGGGGTTTGTTAAAATCCTTCACCAGTTCCGATGCCAAAGTGGGATGAACATAGGTCCCGCCTTTATGGACCTCCCTGATTGCTCTTTTAAATCCTTCTGCTTCGGTGCTTTTCAATATATATGCCTTTGCCCCTAAGTTCAATGCTTCAAACAGATAGCTCCGCTCCTCGCGGACAGTAAGGATCATCACTTTTGTGGAGATCTCTAATTCATTAATTTTCTTAAGGGTCTCCATTCCTGTCATTTCGGGCATCATTAAATCCATTATGACGATATCGGGAGTTTTTACCTCCATGATATCCAATGCTTCCAAGCCGTTTCCCGCTTCTCCCACAATCTCAAAATCCTGTTCTTCCTCAAGAATTTTACGGACTCCCTGTCGTATTAAGGTATGATCATCCACCAACAAAATCTTTATCATCTCTTTACCTCCTTCATAAAACACAACATAGAGCAATTGATTCATAGGCTTCCCAATCCCTTGGTACTATTCGTCCCTTTTCTCGGTCCCATTACCTATTCTTACTCTTACATTATATCACCAAATACTTAATTTTCCAAAAAAACGCAAAATGCCGAGTCCTTCAGGACTCGGCATGATTTCTTGCTGATTAATCCACAAATTTGATTCGATCAATCTGCTGTTTGGCACTCTTGCGAAAAGCTTGAATATATTCTTTCCGTAAACGTTCCCGCTCCTTCAACTCTTCCTCCGTCAATGTTCCTTCTTTGGCCTTTTTCGCAAGAACATTAATACGGTCAATTTTCTCTCGAGTAATCATATAAGCCTCCTTACTTGTTGTTGTTCTCCCCAGTCCGCTCATAAATCATTGAAATCCCTTCTAAAATAAAGGCTTTCTGTTCGTCATCCAGATCCCCGAGAATATTTCTCAGATATTCCCTTCGGGCATTGAGGACTTTTTCAATGATTTTATGACCTTTACTGAGAACCGAAACCCGTACCACTCTACGATCTTTCTGGTCTCTCACCCGTTTAACCATTTTGTTTTTTTCCATTCGGTCAACCAGATCGGTAATCGTACTGCAGGCAAGATACATTTTCTTGCTCAGCTCTCCGATGGTTAGATTTTCTTCCTTTACAAGATATAGTAGCGCCTGAAACTGTGGCGGAGTAATTTCGTAATCTTCCAGCATCTCACGTCCTTTTTGCTTAATGATCCCACAAAGATAACGAAGTTCATTTTCGATCTCGACGATCACGTCCTGATTCTTGTTGTCGGAGTCCAGCTTCAACATACTTTAACCTCCCGTGTCTTATAATGATTAATTCTAACACATTTTCACAAAGATGATAAGGGATAATTTCTTTCCCCTTTATTTTTTGCCCCATCTATAGTATAATCAATTTTGACTTTTGATCGGAAAGGAGGAAAAACCATGAAGAAACTGGAAAAAATAGAGGATTCAGGGCATATGAGAAATAAAGAAAAGAAGGTCTTTACACTCATGATGATTCCCCACTGGGATGCAAAGCCCAGGCGTTTTTCCCTAAGGCCCGCAACAATTTTTGCCTGTACCGGGTTTCTTGTTTTTCTTCTGGTGATTCTTTCATTTCTTAGTACATACCTTTATAACCGTTCAGAGAACTACCGAAATGCCTACATTGAATCAGAACGGGCTTATGTATTGTTAAAAGAAGATTACAAGCTTCAGGATCAGGAACTGATACGGCTCCATGAATATACCCGACTCGTGGAAAACGAAGTCCGGGGTTTGGCGGACCTGCAAAAGGAAGTGCTGGATTTGGTGGGTCTTGATCCTAGGGAATATGCAAGCATTGAAGTCGCTCATCAGCCGGTGACCCGTTCAGGAGGTCCTGCCGTTCTAGGCTTTCGGAGCAATGATGATTTTTCACCCATTGGGAACCCTACAGAATCCTTGCTGGATGCTTTAATCCTGGAGCAGCGTAAACGAATGGAATCTTTGATCCCCGACTTGGAGGGGCAATTGGATTACTTGGAGGCACAACCGAATATCCTCCCCGCCGAGGGAAGAATTTCTTCCCCCTTCGGATATCGCCGCCATCCAATTACAGGACGAATGCATCACCACGACGGAATTGATATCGCGAACAGCTTCAATACACCCATTTATTCTTCAGGAAGCGGAGTAGTCGCGTTCTCCGGATACCAGCCGGGGTACGGCAGAATGGTCATTATACAGCACGGATACGGCTATGAAAGCCTTTATGCCCATAATCAGAGAAATGTGGTGTCCCAGGGAGAGCATGTTGAAAAGAATCAGTTAATTGCATATGTTGGAAGTTCAGGGTCAAGCACAGGTCCTCATGTCCATTTTGAGGTTCACCGGTACGGAAACCCCATTGATCCCTTGAGTCTTATTGATAATGGTAATGAGTAATGACACAGGGATAAGGATCCCGGAGAGAGTAAGACAAAATAACAAAAGAGGAGGTTCACATGTTTAATAAAAATAAGGATACAACGACGAAAGTATCATCTGCGGATTTTGATACCGTCATCGGCGAAAGCACACTCTTTGAAGGAAATATTAAAAGCACGGCATCCTTAAGAGTCGACGGAAAGGTTGTCGGAGATTTGATCACGGAAGGTGCTGTTCACATCGGAAAAACCGGGGAAGTTAATGGTAAAATAAAAGCACAACAGATTTATTTAGCGGGAAAAATCAAAGGAAACATTGAGGCAAAAGAGGTTCTCCGGATTACCTCCTCAGGAAAGCTTATGGGTGACGGGGATACAAAAACCCTTATCGTTGACGAGAATGGCGTGTTTGACGGAAAGTCAAAAATGTTGTCCTCCACAGATTCAAAGGATTCCTCTGCTTCCATCGATATAGAACCTCCACAGAAGACGAAACAGAAAAAAGAGTCATAATCCCTTCATCATTTCAAAGAAATATCACAAAGGACTATCATATACAATAGAAAAAGTGGTGATCTCTATGGGATCACCACTTTTATTGACTGAGGAAATATATCAATCTTCACCGGAGTTTTCCCCAAATACTCACCGTCTATATCGATTTCCATTTCAGGGTTTCCTTTAATCTCCACCCCTCTGACTTTTTTATAAATAATTTTTGGATGTCCCAGATGATATCCGCCGAGGGCACGGACAAAAAGGTTCAAGAACTCACCCGCCGGCATTTTTTCCACAATCAGCAGATCCATTTTTCCATCATTAATTTCCGCCCTTTTCATCAGATGGCGAAATCCTCCGACATATTTGGTGTTGGCAACAAGAAAAAACAGGGCTTCGCAGGTGTTTTCCTCCTCCTCCACTTTATAAGTAAGTTCCACCGCTTTGAAGATTTGCCTTGGAACTTCTCTGGCCCCTTCAAGAAAATACGCCGTCTTGCCGAGCAGAGTCTTTGTTTCACAGGATACATTATGGGCGACTTCAGTTATGGTTCCCCCTGCTGCAACATTGATGAAATAGCGGTCGTTTGCTTTTCCTACATCCGTCATAACTGTACGGCCTCTATTGATCATCTCGTAGAATTCCTTAACTCTTCGTGGGATTTGAAGATACGTTCCATAGTCGTTAACTGTACCGGTGGGATAAATCGCAAGAGTTGGTCTTCTGTCGTTTTTCATAAGACCGTTCACCACCTCGTTTAACGTGCCGTCTCCCCCCACTGCAATCAAAAGATCCACATTTTTCAATGCACTTTTTTCACTAAGAATCTCTCCATGACCTTTCTTTTCCGTATAAATGATTTCAACCTGATGTCCATCTTCAGACAGCAGGTGTTTCAATTCCTTGATATTCTCCTGTAATTTCTGTTTTCCAGAACTTGGATTACAAATGATTTCAATCATTTTCCCCATACAGATCCCCCCTTTTGTCTTTTTTACTCATACCCAGTTTTTCATTCTACTATCAATTGGTTTCCCCCCCCTTGTTTTCATCCATCGCCTGGTATACAATAGTATTTATTTAGTGCATCAAACTATTCGGAGGTGACATCATTGATTGAGAACTTTAAAACTCTCAAATACTTTTTTATTGAACATAAATGGGCCTATATCCTTGGCGTGGTATGGCTAATTTTTGTGGACTTATTGCAGCTTCTTCTTCCTGAAATTCTTCGACGGTTCACCGACGATTTACAGGCAAACGTCCTGGGATCTCAGGAAATTTTCCGTTACGGGCTGTATGTATTGATTATCGGATTTCTCCTGGCGTTTTTTCGATTTTTGTGGCGGATCTATATTATCGGCACATCGAAGAAACTGGAGTTTGAGCTGAGAAACAAACTTTTTTCTCATCTCCTGACCCTCTCCACCAATTATTTTAATAAAAGTAAAACCGGTGACCTGATGGCGCATGCAACAAATGATATCAATGCAGTGAGGGCAGCTCTCGGTCCGGGGATTGTCATGATTATCGATGCAATTTTCATCACAATTATCGCCACAACAATGATGTTTCTCACCACCGACGTGAGACTCACATTTTTAGCACTTTTACCTCTACCCTTTTTAGCTTTTTCCGCATTACGTTTCGGGAAAACAATTAATCAACGTTTCCGCATGGTTCAGGAATCCTTTTCTTCACTGACGGAGACTGTGCAGGAGAATCTTTCCGGAATTCGTGTGGTCAAAACCTTTGTTCAAGAAGAACCTGAAATTCAAAAGTTCGCTGAAAAGAATCAAAATGTGTTTAATAAACAAATGCATTTGATCCGAATCTTTGGTCTGTTCCAACCCCTGATCTTTTTTATTTCCTCTCTCAGCTATCTTATTGTGATCGTATACGGAGGAAGTCTTGTAATAAACCGCCATATTTCTCTGGGAGATTTTATTGCCTTCAGTACCTATCTTGCTCTTCTAATCTGGCCAATGATGGCTGCAGGCTGGGTTGTCAATATGCTTCAGCGTGGTTCGGCATCTATGGCAAGGATTAACACCATCCTCTCCCAGGAACCGGAAATCATTGATGGGGAGGATGCAGTGGAGCTTCCTGAAATCCGTGGAGATGTTCGTTTTGACAATGTCTCTTTTAAATTTCCCGATTCTCAGGAGTATGCCTTAAAAAATGTGAATTTGGAAATACCGTCAGGATCAACCTTGGGAGTCATTGGACGAACCGGAAGTGGAAAGAGTACGGTTGCAAGTCTCCTTCTGCATCTTTTTGAAACGAATGAGGGTACCATCACCATCGATGATAAGCCCATCGAAACCATTAAAATTCGATCCTTGAGAGATCATATCGGATATGTGGATCAGGACAGCTTTCTTTTCTCAACCACCATTGCAAAGAATATTGCCTTCGGTGTCGATGAAGCGTCGGAAGATGAAATCCGGCGGGTTGCAAAGATTGCTCAGGTCCATGAAAACATCGTGGATTTTCCCAAAGGCTATGAAACCTTTGTGGGAGAAAGAGGTGTCACCCTTTCCGGAGGTCAAAAGCAAAGAATCTCCATCGCACGGGCATTGATTAAAAATCCGCAAATCCTGATTCTCGATGATTCTCTTTCAGCAGTCGATACTGATACAGAAGAAAAAATTCTCCATCATCTATCGGCGGAAATGAAGGACAAAACCAGTATCGTTATCGCCCATCGAATTTCAACCATCAAAGACTGTGACAATATCGTCGTGATCGATGAAGGCGAAGTCATTGAGGAAGGTACACACGAAGAGCTGATTAACCGGCGGGGTTTATATACCCGACTGTATGAAAAACAACTGCTGGAAGAAGAAATTTCCGGTGAAGAATAAGGAGGTGACCAAATGAGTGATTATCATCAAGAAGAAACCCTGGGAAAGGCCTATGATTCCAACTTAATGAAACGATTACTGGGTTATGCCAGACCTTATTGGAAAGCGATACTCTTTTGTATCATCCTCCTGATCTTTATCGCGGGGGTGGAACTTGCTCGACCCTATTTTATGCAAGTGGCCATCGACGAACATATCAATGTTTATGATCGTCCCCTTTATGTATACGATGAAAAGGTTGAAGAGGATGCAGTGTATTTCGAAAACCGTTATTATTCCATTGAAGAAATCGGTGATCCGGTTGACAAAGCTCAGCTTCTGAGGATTGACGGCGAGATTTTTCTAATCCATCAGTATCTTGGCAATGTGGATCTTTCTGAAGATGTTCGCTTCCTTGATGATGAACGGATCGAATATCTGGGAGAGGAAGTAGAAGCCCGACTTCTTAACGATGATGAAATAAGGGATTTCCGCGCAAGGGATATTTCCAGTCTTTATCGTATAGGAATCATCTTCTTCGGTCTCATTTTTTCCGCTTTTTTCCTTAACTATCTACAGGTCTATATTCTCAACTATTATAGCAATCAAATCATCTATAATATCCGCCAACAGCTCTTTAGCCATGTAGAGAATATGTCCCTGCAATTTTTCGATAAAAACCCTGTAGGAAGACTGGTTACCAGGATCACCAATGATACGGAAACACTGCATCAGATGTATACCGATGTTCTGGTGAACCTTTTTAAGGATATCTTTATTCTGCTGGGTGTCGTAATTGTCATGCTGGTTATGAGTTTCCGCTTAGCATTATTATCCTTCTTAGTCCTCCCTGTACTTCTTCTGTCATCGTATTTATTTCGAATGAAGGTCCGGGAGGCATATCGGGATGTTCGTCTGAGGCTTGCACGGATTAACTCCTATTTGAGCGAAAATTTCACAGGCATGAAGACTATTCATACCTTCAAACGGGAAGTTCAACAATTTACGCAGTTTAATAAAATCAATGAAGAGTTGTTAGCTGCCAATAAGCGGGAGGTTTTCATTTTTGCCGTTTACCGTCCTTCAATGGAAATCATTCGTTCTCTGGGAATCGCAATAATTATCTGGTACGGTGGAGGACAGGTGGTCCAGGGAAACATTCAATTCGGTATCCTCTTTGCTTTTGTCAATTATATCAAGCAGTTTTTCCAGCCCATTAACAATTTGACTGAGAAATACAATATCCTGCAGTCCTCCATGGCTTCTTCTGAGAGGATTTTCAAACTGCTGGATACGGAATCCACGATTGAAAACCCAGAGAATCCCAAGCCGTTGCAGAATTTTTCAGGTAATATCGAGTTTAAAAATGTCTGGTTTGCTTATAATGATGAGGATTGGGTCTTGAAGGATGTCAGCTTTAAAATCCGCCCCGGAGAATCCATCGCCTTTGTAGGAGCTACAGGAGCAGGGAAATCATCGATCATCAACCTTATGGCAAGATTCTACGATATCCAAAAGGGGGAAATCCTGATCGACGGAGTGAACATTAAAGATCTTTCAATCTCGGATCTTCGGGAGAACATTGGTATTGTCCTGCAGGACGTATTTATGTTTGCAGGGGACATCAAGGGAAATATATCATTAAACAATCCTGAGATTTCAAAAGATAAAGTCACGGAGATCGCCCGTTATGTCAATCTCCATCGTTTCATCGATCGCCTGCCGGGGAAATACGACGAGCCGGTGATGGAAAGAGGGGCAACTCTCTCCGCAGGACAAAAGCAGCTTTTAGCCTTTGCAAGGGCTTTAGCCTTTGATCCGAAGGTGCTGGTTCTTGATGAAGCCACCTCGAATATCGATACGGAAACGGAAGAATTGATTCAGGATGCAATGGAAAAAATGATCCGCGGAAAGACTACGATTGCAATCGCTCATCGCCTCTCCACGATCCAGAGTTGTGACAAGATCATAGTCCTCCATAAGGGTCGGATCAAGGAAATGGGAAATCACAATGAGCTTCTGAATTTAAAAGGAATGTATCATAATCTGTACCAGCTTCAATACAAAGACACATTATAAGAAAAGGATCATCTGCACTCGCAAAAGAGGACCTGACGGTCCTCTTTTGCATGATTTTATAATTGTATTGCAAAACAAAAGAATCCTCTTTCAAGGATTCTTTTTTATAGCACGTGATTTGGGAGGCTTTTTCAACCTAGTTTTCTTGTTTCAGTTTTCTTTCATACATGTCACACTCTTCCAGAGTACATGTATTTGCAACACAGTGGATACATGTGATTGCTCCACAGTCTTTTCTCTCTTCAACTTTCGGTAAATGTTTTCTTTGGTTTCTCATGGGATCACTCCTTCTTAATTTGTTTGTAGGTTTATTATAACAACCATGCATTTGTTTGTCAAATGATTTTTTATTTTTTTTTAATTCTTATAACCATAGTTACCCTGCATAATTTACTTTAAACAATTATTTTTAAATCTTCCTAAAAGCATTGTTTTTACAAGGTTATACCTGTGATTCTACTGGATTGTTAATATTTAACGAAATAAGATTTTTGCAATATTTTGTTTTCAACTTGCATAAATTACAAACTTTCGTTTTTTCTTGTGCTCTATTGCTCCTTTCAGTATACTAATAAAGAGCGCTAGTCTTTCTGAAAGGAGTTTTATAATGTATGACAGTCATGTTCACTCCGGATTCTCTCCGGATTCAAAAGCTACTATGGGAAACATCGCCAAAAATGCATTAAATAAATCACTTATTTCTCTCTGCTTTACCGATCATTATGATCTGGATTATGATGGCAGGGGGATAGGGAATGATCTTGTTTTTTCCATCGAGGATCATCAAAGAGCGATCGATGAACTTAACAAGGAGTTTGAGCCGGATCTTACTCTGCTAAAAGGCATTGAGTTAGGCCTGCAACCCCATTTGTCGGAAAAGTACAAGCTTCTTCTTGCATCCCATGAATTTGATTACGTTATCGGCAGTCTGCACACAGCGGACCGGGAAGATCTTTACCTTGGAAACTTTTTCGATTCAAGATCCCAGGAAGAGGCCTATAAAGACTATTTTCTTGATTATCTTTCTGCTATCGAAAACTTCGACCAATTCCATGTTTTGGGACATTTGGATGTCATTAAGCGCTACGGTCCTTATGAAGAGATTCTGCCTCTCCACCACTACCGGAAAGAAGCAGAGGATGTTTTAAGAGCTTTGATTGAAATGGGTAAAGGTCTGGAAGTCAACACATCAGGAATCGGCTACGGGTTGGGAGATTTCCATCCTTCAAGGGATCTTCTCACACTCTATTATGAATTAGGTGGAGAAATTGTGACTCTCGGATCTGATTCTCATACAGAGGACGGTACCGGAGCATACTTCAAGGAAGCACTTATCACATTAAAGGACATCGGTTTTACCCATTTTATGCATTTCGAAAAGGGAAAAGCAATCGCTCATTCCATCGGTGATTTTCTTTAAAATGCTATCGGTAATTACCATTCAAAAAAAGCAAGGAATGCAGGAGCGTTTTCCTGTCAATCCTTGCTTTTCCTGACTTCACAGATGATTTTTGCGTTTGTTTCATCTCTCCCAATAGTTCATCAGTTCCTTGTATCCCATGGTGTTCAGCACATCCTTCTCTTCCAGCCATCCCTTTCTAGCCACACCCACTCCCAGAACAACATGGTCAAATCCGCTGAGTCGGTGGGCATCAGGATCAATGGTCATCAGTATGCCGTATTCTTTCGCCCGCCGGCATTTTCTCCAGTCCAGATCAAGACGATGGGGATTGCTGTTGATTTCCAAGGCCACCCGCTGTTCTTTTAACGCTTTAAATACCTCCGCCTCGTCAAACTCATACCCTTCTCTCGATAAAAGCAGACGACCCGTCCAATGACCGAGGATTTTGGTCTGAGGATGTTCAATAGCCCGGATAAGCCTTTTGGTCATCTCTTCCTTAGGCATTTTCATATTTCCATGCACAGATGCGATCACATAGTCAAAAGAGTCCAAAACAGAGTCCTCATAATCCAACGAACCGTCTGAAAGGATATCCGACTCAATCCCTTTTAATATCCGTATCTGTTCCATTTTTTCCTGAAGATTTTCGATTTCCTCATGCTGCTTTCGAATCCGTTCTTCCTGGAGTCCCTTGGCATAAAAAGCGCTTTTGCTATGATCTGAAATTCCGATATAAGAGTATTTTCGTTTTATTCCTTCTTCAGCAATTTCCTTGATGGAATTTACTCCGTCGCTATAATGGGAATGGATATGAAGAAGTCCACTAATGCTTTTTCCTTCAATCAGCTTCGGCAGTTCCTTATTCTCCGCCGCTTCAATTTCTCCTAAATCCTCCCGCATTTCCGGGGCAATATAGGGAAGACCCAAGAGCCCAAATACTTGCTTTTCATCCTTCGCCGGAAGCCTTTCTTCCCCTTTGAAGATTCCGTATTCATTCATTTTATAGTTCCTTTTTTTTGCCCTCTGACGCATTGCAGTATTATGTTCCTTGCTCCCGGTAAAATGATGGAGAGCAAAGGGAAATTCCTCCTCCGAAACCATTCTCAAATCAACGTTGATCCCTGCATCAAGACCGACACTTATCTTTGTTGAACCTTTCCCGATTATCTGCTCAACCCTTGGAAATTTAAGGAATTTCTCAGCGATCTCCTCCCTGTGTTCCTCTTCTACCGCAGCCAGGATATCAACATCCTTAATAATTTCTTTTTTTCTGCGAAGACTGCCGCCCGCTTCCAGACGAAGAATCCTCTCATCACCTTGAAGGTACTCAAGGATCTCTTCATAAATCATAAGTCCTGTGGAGATCAAATGCTGACCTTGGTATTTTTTAAGATTTCCAATTCCCTGCAGAATTTTTTCCTGACTCTTTTTCCCGAATCCCTTCAGATCCAGAAGTCGATTTTCAAGGCAGGCATACTCCAACTCTCCTGTTGTTTCAATTCCCAGCTCCTCATAGAGTATCTTTACCTTTTTCGGTCCCAGACCCTGAATTCTGAAAAGATCGAAAAGTCCTTCCGGGAACTCTTTTTTTAGACTCTCATAGTAGGGCAATTCTCCTGTGGTTACAAGTTCAGTGACCTTTTCTTCAATGGCTTTTCCGATCCCTTTCAGATTTTTCAGTTCATCCTTTGCCACCAGTTCATGGATATCCGTTTCCAGGGATTCAATGGTTCTTGCTCCATTTTGATATGCCCGAATTTTAAAAATATTTTCCCCTTTCAATTCCAAAAGTAGTCCAATTTCCTCTAAAACCTTTGCAACGTCCTTTTTGTCCATAGGGCTTCCTCCCGTCTTCACATTTACTTGAGGATTTCAATGGGATCTCCCACTTGAACCCTTCCTCCCTGCAACACTGCGGTGAAAATCCCTTCGCGGGGCATAACACAATCTCCTGATTGATAAAAAATTTGACATTTGCTATGACATTCTTTTCCAATTTGCGTCACTTCCTGGAGAGTTTCACCAATCCGGAGTTTAGTTCCGATGGGAAGTTCATACAAAACAATTCCTTCCGTTGTAAGATTCTCAGCAAACATTCCCGGCTCCAGGTTAAGTCCGTCCTTCTCATTGGCATAATCGATGCTCTCCTGACCCAGTAAGCTTACCTGCCGATGCCAATCCCCGGCATGGGCGTCTCCTTCAATACCTCTCGCTTCAATAAAATTCACATCCTCGACAGGCTTTTTCTGTACACCCTTTTTTTCACTGATATTAATTGATACCACTTTTGCCATTTTTCTTCCTCCTTCTAGTCAATGACGGTAATTTGTCCCATTGTTTTCACATTATAGCCTCCCAAGGCTAAGATTTTTTCCCTGAGTACAGGATCCTTAAGGGTCATCAAAAGGGCTTGAATCATCTCTAGTTCCAGATCATCTTTTCGAATTGCCAAATCATAGGATTCCCATTCAAGTGGTAAAAAATCGAGATCCATCGCCTTCGCTGCTGAGTAAACACCCAGACCCACATCCGCAGTTCCCCACTTCACTGCTGCCGCAACACTCGTATGAGTTGTAAGCTCCCGATCATATCCGATCAGATCGCAGGGATTGATTTCTTCCCTTTGCAAACAGAATTCCAGAAGAATTCGGGTTCCTGCACCCCGCTGTCGGTTCACAAACTGCAGACCTTTTTGTACAACATCCTTCAAATCTTTTATACCCTTGGGATTTCCCTTGGGAATAATCAGACCTTGGCTTCTTTTTACTAAAGAAATTAATACAATGGATTCATTCGGCAGTGATTTTTTTATCCGTTCCACATTGTAGGTGCCTTCTTTTTCATCAAGAATATGCATTGGTGCTATATGACACTCTCGATTTTTTAACGCAAGGATTCCTCCAAAACTCCCCACATGGGCAGAGGAAAGTCGAGTTTTCCCCGAACCGGATTGGAGATAATCCCCAATAAGGTCCATGACCACATCGTGGCTCCCCACAGAAACAATGGTATTTTTTATGGCTTCCTTTGGTTTTAATAGCTCCACGGAAACTTGCTCTCCCTGATCAAATCCCTCTTTTCCCTTGGGGATCGGCATCATTCCATCAGCCTTCACTAAGGAGGTACTCACTCCTGCTCCCCGATTCAAAGGAGTTGCCACGAAACGGTTCTTGACGAATCCAAGCTTTACCCGCACGAATTCCAGATGTTTCAGAGAGGATACCACCCTTCGTGTCATTTGTGCCATAATCATCTCTTTGTGTTCTTCCCCTATTCCCATGAGAAATAGAAGGATGGGTTCGACGAAATACTTAAAATCCACATAAGCGGAAACAGGATATCCCGGTATACCTATGACCGGTTTATTATTTATAAACCCAAGAATAATCGGCTTCCCCGGTTTAATTGCTACACCATGGATCAGTACATCGCCAAGTTCTCTGATAATCGATGCGGTAAAATCCTTGCTTCCCGCTGAAGATCCTGCATTGATAACAAAAACATCGTTTTCCTCAACACCTTTAAGAATCTGTTCCCGCAGGGCTTCGTAATGATCAGGTGTCACCGGATAAGTCTTTGCAATCCCTCCGACCTCTTCCACCATTCCCCGGAACATGTGGGAATTGGAGTCGATAATTCGTCCTTCTGCTTTGGGGGCTTCCACATCAGTAATTTCACTTCCTGTGGGAAGAATACCGACTCTCGGAGGATCATACACAGTAATTTCTTTTACTCGCCCTGCGAGGATGGCTCCAATGTCCATTGACCGGATTCTGTGCCGGGAGGGAAGAATCAACTCTCCTTCAACAACATCCTCTCCAATTTCACGAATATGCTGCCAGCAAGGAGCACTTTTCCGAATCTCCAATTGTCCTTCATTCAGCTCCACAACATCCTCGATCATAATCACGGTGTCGTATGGGTGCTTAATTACTCCGCCGGTATTGATATAGACAAAATCCTCTTCTTCTTTCAGAAAGACCGGACGGGTTTCCGATGCCCCCATGGTCTTATGGGAAACAGTGGCGATGCCATCCATTGCCGCTGCACTGAAGTTTGGAGAGGAGTCCAGCGCAAATACAGGCTCTGCCGTCACAAAATGAAGAGCTTCCTTTGAAGAAATCCGTCGGGTTCGCCGTCGGATTCCCCGCTTCTCAATAGCTTCACGATAGGACTTCAGTGCCTCTTCAAACTCCACACTTTTTAAGTAAATGTTTCTCTGATTCTTTTCCATCTCAGAATCCTCCTTTAAATGGAGTATTTTTCTTATCTTAAAGGGTACACCATGACCTTCTCACCCTTATTAAGCCCCTCATCATTATGAGGAATGATCACATAACCGAAGGCTTTCCCCATCATCGATAAAGTACCGGACTTGCCATACACCGGTGTCACCTTTGTTATTTCATCCTCCTTATACATTTCTACCATAAAATAATGACTTCTGCCTGCCGCAGATGGGAAATTCCGATCCATTTCCCCGATGATATAGGGTTCCTGCCTTGGATTCCTGTCTTTAATATTACCAATTCCTTTTACCAGCACTTCATAAACCATCAGGGCTGAAACCGGTTGACCAGGAAGACCGATGACAGCTTTTCCCTCTACCTTCCCGATAATTGTCGGTTTTCCCGGCTTCATCGAAACACCATGGATAAACACTCCCGGTTCTCCGAGCCCGTTAATCACTTCTTTCGTATAATCCTTTTCACCCATGGAGCTTCCCCCCGATAACAGAACAAGATGACACTCCTCCAACAGAGACTTCATCTTCTTTTGAAGCTGCTCCTTCTCATCGGAAATGATCCCGCCGTTCACAGGAAGAAAGCCGTCTCTATCCAATGCAGCCATAAGACTGAACCGATTCATGTCGCGGACTTCTCCGATCCCCGGCTGTTGATGAATTTCAACGATTTCATCTCCGGTGGAAAGAATCCCGACTTTCATTCTTTCATAGACTCTGACTTTCTCAATTCCCAAACCCGCCAGTAGACCGATATCCTGACTTCTCAGCCGATGTCCCTCTTTGAAAACCGCCTCTCCCTGTCTGATGTCTTCCCCTTTTTCCAAAACATTCTCAAGATGAGCGACGCTGGACTTCATACCAATGGTTTCCTCATCAAATTCCTCAGTGTATTCAACCATCACAACAGAGTCTACCCCTTCGGGAATCACTCCTCCTGTAGGGATGTAGGCACATTCACCCGGACGTATTGCATCCTTGGCTTCCTTCCCCATTTCTACAGAAAATTTCAGTTGGAGATAGGTCGGTAAAGCATCACTTGCGCCGGAGGTATCCTTATGATACACACCGTATCCGTCAACTGTGGATCGATTGAATTCAGGGATATTCTCCTTTGACACAATATCCTCTGCAAGAATTCTCCCTCTCGCTTTTTCAATAGAAAGAATTTCTGAATCAACGGGTAAATCCCGAAAGCTCTCTTTCACTTCCTTTAATACGTCTCTTACACTTTTTGTATCCAGCAGCTCCATAGTGCCCTCCTTTTCGATTGGATCCATCCCTCCATCAGTTCCATCAAAAAAAGCTCACCCGGAAACGGATCAGCTTTCTCTAAAAAAAGCAAATTTCCTTTCCAAGTCTGGGAGGCAAAGGAATTTCTCCCCTTACCCGATGGTAGTTTCACCATAGCAAAGCCTTAGGTATCACTACTCGGAAATGATCAAATCGTATGTGTTTTTCCTTTAACGAATCTATTCCTAGAGTATCATAAAACAACAGAGTTTTCAATTATTAGTGATTCTCCATAAGGGAGAGCCTTTTCATATCCTCGGGCATCTCCCCTTCGATCAGGATCGCATCACGGAAGCGTGGCTGGTAAAATTCCAGGGAGTAAGCATGGAGTGCTTGTCGGGGAAATCCGTCGGTCCCTTCACCATACAGAGAGTCCCCGATAATCGGATGACCGATGGAGGCCAGATGAACTCTGATTTGGTGGGTGCGCCCTGTAAATAAACGTACTTCCATCAGGGTTCTTTCCTTTAAGCGCTCCAAAACCATATATCCTGTTTTGGATATCTGTCCCTTCTCATGAATAATCCGTCTGCCCTGACTGTTTTCCGGGTTATAGATCGGCTGATCAATCACTCCATGATCATTCTTCACATTCCCATGGACCCAAGTAAGATATTTTTTCTCTACATCCCCTTCCTTCATCTGCTTCATCATATCAAAATGGGCAAAGGGATTCTTTGCAACGATCAAGAGTCCCGATGTGTCCATATCAAGACGATTGACAAACCGCACCTTCATTGAAAGATCCTGGTCGATAAACTTCCCGACAATGCCATTGATCAGCGTAGGACCCCTTGTTCCTTTTGTCGGGTGGACAACAATGCCGGGAGGCTTGTTGATAATCATAAGATCCAAATCCTCATAGACAATGTCAAGATCCATGGGAATTGCCTCATAGTCATTGGGGTTTTCTTTCATATCGATCGTGATCTCTTCACCTTCCTTCAGTATATGATGATACTTTGCATACCTGCCGTTGATCATGATTTGTCTGCCTTTTTTAATTTTATTCAGCAGTCTGGTTGAAATTCCATAGTTGTCCCTTAAAAAAATCTTCAGTTTCTCTCCCTCTTCAAGAGGTTCCACCCTGTGTACGATCACAGAAGCCCGTTGTTTATCCTTCGCTAACATCAAATTCCCCCAGTATTGATTTTTCCTTCATTTCACTGTATAATTTCATCACCATTGGAAGGCTGAACGTTTTCTCTTCCCACTGAAAGGAGAGTTCATAATGAATCATTATAATTGTACGGTTTGTGGCTATACGTATCGACCCGAGAGAGGTGATCGCATTCGGGAAATCCCTGCCGACACTTCATTTGACGATTTGCCGGAAGATTGGAAGTGCCCTACCTGTAATCAACCAAAAATGGCCTTTGTCGAAAAGATTTAACCGTTAAATTGATCTTCACGATCTTCCTCTTTGTCCCGTGGAAGATCTTCTTTTTGCAATTTTAAATCATATAGAAAGATTGCATCATCACCATTTTCCCTGACTCCCCCGGTTTTTTTGTAAAGAGATTTAGCTTGTCCGTTATCATCGTTGGTAATGACAAAAATTTCAGAGCAATCCTTTTCAACTCCTATAGTTTTAAGTGTTTCAATCATCTCCGTACCAATCCCGCGATTTTGGTGGGGCTTAAAAACATCAATGGAGTAGAGGAACAGCAAAGACTCTAATGATTGCATCTGCTTTAGAACATAGGCATATAAAAAACCAAGAGCTTCTTTCTTTTCCTCGCTTTCAAAAGCCACCAGGAGAATGTCATTTCCATCAGTGAAAAATGCTTTGTTTAAGGTTTCAAACCTCATACCCGCTTTTTCAAATAGATTCCGAACCAACTCCTCCTCCGGATTCATCAATCTCTGAATATGATAATCTGCCAATCAAACCCCTCCTTATGGTCTTTTTCATAGTATACCATTTTACTTCCTTCTATGTAAAAACGGAAGAGATGTTTCAAAGAAAAAAACCGCCGATTCAGAAATTACTCCTTATCGACGGGCTGCTTCTATTTTACAACCATAACGCTTACGCAACAATTGTCCACCACTGCCCGACTTACACTTCCGGGAAACAGCTTCTTCAATCCACTCTGGCCACGACTTCCTACAATAATCAGATCATATCCTTCTTCCCTGGCAAAATCTGCAATGACCTTAGCAGGCTTTCCCTTTAGAACCTTTGTCTCGACTTCACTGTTTTCAATCTCTTTTGCAGCTTCATTCAGTTCCTTCAGCTCTTCACCGAACACCTCTTCACCGGCTTCCTCCAAATCCTTTGGCTGAAGCAGATTCCATGCCGGTGTGTACTCCTTATCCGAGCCCTGCTCGTGAACATGAAGAATCGTGATCTTGAAAATTTTGCAGTCAGAGGTCAGTTCCTTTGCTTTTTCGATGGCTTTTTTACTCGCTTCGGATCCATCGTACCCCACAACAATTTTCATAGTAAAACCTCCTTTTTTATTTGCTTTATTTTGTAAGGAATGTATACCCAGGGAGGTTGTTCATAAACACGTTTATTAAAATTAGTTTGTTTATTTATTTTATTGTCAATTCGCTCTCTGTCCCTTTTTCAAATCCAGTTCAATGGCAATCGTTCCGCTTGCCTCTCTTCCAACAATTTTCAAGTGATGGGTTCCGTCTCTGAGAGTGATTTCCTTTCTTCCCTGCCTTTCATCATGAAAAAGAAGGATTATCTCTTTTTCCGGAGTAATTAATACCGTCTTAAACTCCCCTTCTTTCATCGATGTGAGGAAATCAAGGTGAAGAACCCCTTCCCCTTCACATTCTATTTCCCAAAGGGTTTGAACGCCACTGAATCCTTTAAACAGCCTGGTGTGCTTTGTTTCTTCAGTGTAATAGGAATTCAGTTCAAACTCATAGTAATCCCGCCGAAGGAGCAGGTATTCTTCATGATCGAATGCCTTAGTCAATACATCCTCTCCATGACCGCATCCAATAAGAGCGATCCCTGTAATTAATAGAATTCCTGACAATAAAACGACTCCCGCACCTCTCTTCATAGAGTTCCCTCCCCTGATTTTTACTTATTATAACTCGTAAAATCATTTGCAGTAAGGGATTAAAGGACGGTTCCGTCTCCGTCTTAAGACTGATTTCCTATAATTGAAAAAAGTCAAAATCTTTCTTAAACACCCATACGTTTATGATATAATAATAATCAATCAATACTTAATTGTATAAAGAATCAGTTTGAGGGAGGGTATAGCATGGCTTCTTTTTCAGAGGAAGTTGCAAAAAAATTTAACGTTGTTCTGGAAGATTATCTGGATACTTATTTCCAGAAAAGAGATTTAAAGGGAATTGCCTCCTATTTGGCAGAGAGCTTTTACGGATGCGGTACGGGAGTTGATGAGCAGGTATATAATAAAAACGAGGGCATGGCAATTTTCAAACGTGATTTGGAAACTGTTACGACCCCCATCCAAGCAGTTTATCGAAAAAAAGAAATGCAGATTCTCAATGAAACCACAGCAATCTTTCAGGCTTGTATGAATGTTCGCTTTAGCGTTATGGGAGAAGAAATGGAGTTTCCAAACCTTCGAATGACCATCGTTCTTCACGAGGACGGTGATGAAATAAAGGTCGTTGCAAAACATCTTTCTCTTCCCACTGATGCCCATGAAGAAGGGGAATCTTTCCCTGTTAAAGAGGCGCAGGAGCGAAAGAAAGAGGAAATTCACACCATAGAAATCCGATTTTAATCCCATTAAATCCCGTAGCATCAGCTGCGGGATTTCTTTTCTTTATGGGACCGATAGCGTTTTTCCCCTTCCAGAAAAACTTTTTTCTCTTCTTCGGTTTCGACAATCAGTCGAGGCACTTTTTCCGGTCGATTCCCTTCACCCAGGGCGACCATTGTGAAGTACCCTCGAAGAGCTCGTTCGGGGCTTCCTTCTTTGCTCAGGTCCTCCACGAAAACTTCCACGAGTACCTCCATTGAGCTGCTTCCCACATAGGTGAGCTTACCCCTGAATGTGACATAGTCGCCAATGTGAATGGGTTTCATAAACTCAAGTTCGTCCACCCTTGCTGTAACAGCATTTGTTCTTGAGTGCCGATGAGCAACAATCCCCGCGGTATTGTCCATTAATTTCATAATTTCTCCGCCATGAACATTTCCTGCCACATTTGCCTGATTGGGTTGCATTAAATGCCCCATATTCACTTCACTTTCTCTCATTTTACGCCCGTCCATATGTGTTCATCCTTTCCGTCCATTTTTCCCATTCATACCCTCAGGATTGTTGATTAATCCTTTCCATTCCCGGATGAAACAAAAAAAGAAAAGGCAGAAGCCTTTTCTCTTTTCTTTTTGAAATACATCATTCGTATTTGTAAAATCCTTCACCGGTTTTTCTTCCCAGCAGGTTTCCTCTTACCATTTTACGAAGAAGAGGGTGGGGTCGATACTTGCTATCTCCAAACTCCTCATAAAGAACTTCCATTATCGCAAGACAGACATCAAGCCCTATCAGATCTCCTAAAGCAAGGGGACCGATCGGGTGGTTTGCCCCAAGCTTCATTGCCGCATCAATATCTGCCTTCGAGGCCACTCCATCTCCCAAGACTCCCACAGCCTCGTTGACCATGGGAACAAGAATCCGGTTGACGACAAAGCCCGGGGCTTCCTCCACTTCCACCGGAGTTTTGCCGATTTCTCTTGCCAACTCCATCACCTGCTCCTTGATCTCATCATCGGTCGCCACTCCTTTGATGACCTCTACAAGCTTCATCACCGGCACCGGGTTAAAAAAGTGCATGCCCAGCACTTTTTCCGGACGTCCGGTCACACTGGCCACTTCAGTAATGGAAAGAGATGATGTGTTTGTTGCAAAAATGGTATGTTCCATACAAACTGCATCCAGCTCCTGAAAAATTAACTTTTTTACTTCCCGGTTTTCTGTGGCTGCTTCAATCACTAAATCGCAATCTTCCAGATCTTTGAGCTTCTCCGTATATACGATGGCTTTTAATGTTTCCTCTTTCACCTTCGCTTCCAGTTTTCCTTTTTCTACAAGTCTTGAGAGTCCTTTCTCAATGGCTCTTTGACTTTTACTCATTGAAGCTTCGGAAAGATCCCGTACAACAACTTCAAAACCCTTCATACCGAAAGCCTGACTAATTCCTGTGCCCATTACTCCGGCACCTAAAACTCCTATTTTTTCCATTCGCATCCTCCTCAATCATTTTATCCGCCAATTCTACTGTTCTTATTTCTATTCGATAAAGACCGGGAAATCTCCTCTATCTTTGATCATTTTTTCTCAAACAGAGCCTTCGCTCACGTTCTCAATGGCTTCTTTTCAGGATGGAGTTCCACGCGTTTCCAATGACCGAGACGGAACAGATAAATTGCCATCAACGCAGAAATCACAGTAGAAATACTGATTGCAAGCCAAACTCCCGTGGCCTGGAGATTCAGAGAAAAAGCGAGGAATAAAGCCAGTGTCACACGAATCACTAACCAGGAGATCAAAGTGATGAAAAAAGGAAATTTTGTATATCCCGCTCCCTGCATCGTTCGGGAAAGAATAATCGTTGTTGCATGAAAGGGCTCGGATAAAGCAATAATATAGAGAAAATTACGGCCGATACGAATCACCTCGGGATTATACTCATCCAGGAAGAACCCAATCAGGGGTTCCGCAAAAATCACAAAAAGAAAGGCAAAAAACATCATAAACCCTGCCCCTACTACAACACAGCTTATTCCACTTTCCTCGGCCCTTTTTAATTTATTCGCCCCGATATTCATGCCCGAAAGAGTGGCTGCAGCAGTTCCTACTGCAAGTCCCGGCATTAAGGCATATTGATTGAGATTCGTGCCAATCACAAAAGCGGGAATCGCGGCCTCGGCATGAACGGTTCTTGCAAGAATTGCAAAAAGAATAAAGGTGGTAACGTTCCGGGTGACCCCTTGCAAAGCAGCTGGAAATCCGATTTCAATCATTCTCCGCGACAAGGCCCATCGGGGATTGATCATATGCTCCAGCTTTACCTTCACTGCAAAACGTCCACTCATTAACGCTCCCCATCCCAATGCCGTTCCCAAAACCCGGGATAAAGCAGTTCCCAAGGCAGCTCCCATGACCCCCAGCTCCGGTACAATCCAAATTCCGAAAATGAGGAAATAATTAAAAATCACATTGGATACGTTCATGATAATATCGATGATCAAGGGAGTTTTAGTATCCCCCGCCCCCTGGAAAATTGCTCTCCCTATAAAGTTCAGTAAGAAGAAGGGGACTGACCAGAAAAACACCACCATATAACTGGTTGCCAACTCCAAGACCCTCTCACTGACCCCAAGAAATCCTAAAATCCATTGGTTTGTAAATAAACCCAGGGGAATCATAATCACTGAAGCCATCACTGAAAGAAAGAACGACTGCCCTGCAGATACGGAAACATTTTCATCCTCATTCCTGCCCACATAACGGGAAACCATAGCAGTGGTTCCAGTGGAAATTGCAATAACGATCACCATAATAACCATCACCACATTTCTTCCGGCCCCTACTGCGGCAATGGCATCCACTCCCAGATTCCCGACCATTTTTATATCAATTGTACCGATGGATACCTGGAGTAAAGACTGCAAAACAATGGGCCAAGCTAAAAAAAGTGCGTTCAAATAGAGATTTTCGTTGTTCAGCAAAAATTGCCGGCGCTTTTCCCGTTTCGTCATAATTAATAAAATCCCCTTGTCTTTTTTTCGTAACAACTATTTCGAAATGCTAAATAGATTTTACCACAGATCTTTTTCTTTTTCTATGACAAGGTTTCATGTATTTCCATCAGATTCAGTGATAATGCTTCGATGACACTTAAAATCCCTTCTGCGGTATCCATTGATGTAATACATGGAATCCCCGCTTCCACAGCGGCTCGACGAATTTTAAATCCATCCCTATTCGTCTGGTTGCCTTTGGCGGGAGTGTTAATTACCATATCCACCTTCCCGTCTCTAATGAGATCCAATACATTTTTTCTTTCTTCTCCAACTCTTCCGATTTCAACAAATGGAATCTCTTTTTCCTTCAATTTCTCTGCAGTGCCATGGGTTGCAAAGATCCTGAAGCCTTTCCCATGATACCCTTTAATTATTGGTATCGCCTCATCCTTATCCTTATCTGCAATTGTAACAAGTAAGCTTCCATCAAGGGGGACCTTAATCCCCGATGCCAGAAGTGCTTTATAGAGTGCTTTTGGATATGAGATCTCCATTCCGATGGACTCCCCTGTAGATTTCATTTCAGGTCCCAGAGAGGGTTCTACAGAAATGAGTTTCGAGAAGGAAAATACCGGTGCTTTCACACCGAAGAAGGGGATTTCATCAGCAATCCCTTCTTTGATTCCCAACTCATGGAATGTTTCTCCCAAAGCAACCTTTGTTGCCATGGAGATCATGGGAACTCCCGTGATTTTGCTTAAAAAGGGAACCGTCCGGCTGGCCCGGGGATTTACTTCCAGGAGAATAATCTTGTCCTTATGGATCACAAATTGAAGATTGATCAGCCCCTTAATTTCGAGAGCTCGTGAAATTTTACGCGTGCTCTGATAAAGTCCGGTTTTCATCTCATCAGAAAGGCGGAATGGTGGAACCACAGCGATACTGTCCCCCGAATGGACCCCTGCCCTCTCAACATGCTCCATGATTGCAGGGATAAATACCTCTTTCCCGTCAGAGATGGCATCCACCTCCACCTCCATCCCTTGGAGGTATTGATCCAACAACACGGGGTGTTTTGGTGAAACAAACACTGCATTCTTAATATACCGTTCCAACTCTTCCGCTGTATGAATGATCCCCATATTTTGTCCACCCAGAACATAGGAAGGTCGAATCATAAGGGGATATCCGATGGCTTTTCCTACATCCAGAGCTTCTGTTTGAGATTTTGCAGTTTTCCCCTGAGGCATGGGAATATCCAGAGATTCCATCAGTTGATTAAACTTGTCCCGATCCTCAGCTAAATCAATCGATGACACGGAAGAACCAAGAATCTTCACCCCGAATTTTTCAAGTACCTCTCCAAGATTAATCGCCGTCTGTCCACCAAACTGAATAATCACACCCTCGGGATGCTCGATATCGATCACATTCAAGACATCCTCTGCTGTAAGAGGTTCAAAATACAGGCGATCCGATGAGTTATAATCGGTGCTGACCGTTTCCGGATTATTATTGATCACGATCGACTCAATTCCACACTCTCTCAATGTCCACAAAGCATGAACCGTACAGTAATCAAACTCCACACCCTGTCCAATCCGAATGGGTCCTGAACCTAGTATCAATACTTTCTTCTTCTTTGAGGGTATTGCCTCATTTTCACCTTCGTAGCTCCCGTAAAAGTAGGGGGTTTTTGCTTCAAATTCTCCTGCACAGGTATCCACCATATGATAAGAACACGCAACTCCATGCTTCTTTCGCAGTGTCCGAAAATCAGTTTCATGCATTCCCAAATAATGCGCAAGGATTGAATCCGGAAGATTCAGTGCTTTGGCTTTTTTTATAAGTTCCTTGGGAATCCGGTCAAATTCCCCCTGCCCGAAAGATTGGATTTCCTTTTCCGTCTCAACCAGTTTTTCGATCTTTCTTAAAAAGAAGTAGTCCATACCTGTTTTCTCATGAATCCAATCAAGACTCACGCCGAGGAAAATTCCGGCTGCGATATAAAAAATCCGCTCATCATCTCTCATCCCGATTCGTCTCAATAACTCATCTTTTCCCAGTGCAACCAACTCAGGCAAAAGAATACTTTCCCGATTCAATTCCAGAGCCCGAATCCCTTTCATCATAGCTCCTTCAAAACTTCGGTCCAGGGCCATAACCTCTCCTGTGGCCTTCATCTGGGTTCCTAGCTTTCGATCCGCCAGTTGAAATTTATCAAACGGCCATCGTGGTATTTTCACCACTACATAATCCAAACTTGGTTCAAAGGCGGAATGCCCAATTCCTGTTACAGGATTCGGAATTTCGTCCAAAGTCAGTCCCACAGCTATCTTTGCTGCAACTCGTGCAATGGGATATCCTGTAGCTTTTGAGGCAAGAGCACTGGATCGGCTGACCCGGGGATTTACTTCGATAACAACATAGTCCATACTTTCGGGATCCAACGCAAACTGGACGTTGCATCCACCCTCCACTTTTAAAGCTCTGATGATTTTTAGCGATGCACTCCGCAAAAGCTGATACTCTTGATTCGCTAAAGTTTGGCTTGGTGCGGCAACAATACTGTCTCCGGTATGGACTCCGACGGGATCCACATTCTCCATGCTGCAAACCGCAATGCATGTATCGTTCTTATCCCGGATGACTTCAAACTCGATTTCTTTCCAGCCGGCAAGGCACCGTTCGACCAGAATTTGACTGACTCGACTGCTCTTTATTCCCAGCGCTGCAATGATCTCTAGCTGCTCTTTGTTTTCTGCAATTCCTCCGCCGGTGCCTCCCATGGTATAAGCCGGTCGCACGATAAGAGGATAGCCGATTTTCTCTCCATATTCCAATGCGTCATTCAGATTCGTTACCACTTTGCTCTCTGCGATAGGCTCATCAATGCTTCCAAGCATCCCGTTGAAAAGATCCCGATCTTCTGCCTGCTGAATTGCATCCAATTGAGTGCCTAAAAGTTTAATGTTCTCCTTCTCTAAAAATCCCTCTTCTGAAAGATCCACAGCGAGATTAAGAGCCACCTGTCCTCCTAATGTTGGAAGCAGACCGTCCGGTTGTTCCTTCCGAAGAATCTTCTTAACAAAATCAGGTGTTAACGGTTCCATATATACACGGTCCGCAATTTTAGTGTCTGTCATGATTGTAGCCGGATTGGAGTTGATCAGTACCACTTCGATTCCCTCTTCTTTTAATGCCAAACAGGCCTGAGTGCCTGCATAGTCAAATTCTGCTGCCTGACCCACAACAATGGGACCGGAACCAATTACCGCAACCTTTTTAAGATTTAAATTTACAGGCATACTTTCCCTCCTCTCTTTTGAGTCATTTCATAAAAGCGATCGAAGAGTTGATTTGAGTCCATCGGTCCCGGAGATGCTTCCGGATGATATTGTACCGAGAATACAGGATCGTTTCGATGGCAGAGCCCTTCTATACTCCCGTCGTTTAGATTAATGTGGGTAACCATCATGTTTTTCGGTACTTTTTCAGCGTCCACAGCATAGCTATGATTCTGGGATGTAATCGTCACTTGTCCCGTCAATAAATCTTTTACCGGATGATTCCCTCCACGATGACCGAAGGGCAGTTTGACCGTTTCTCCACCATAAGCCAGTGTCAGGAGTTGATGACCGAGACAGATTCCCATGATTGGAATTTTTGATTGAATCAGGCTTTTCAGCTCATGAACCACCTCAGGTAAGTCTTTGGGATTTCCCGGGCCATTAGACAATACAATTCCCTTTGGCCCTTCGGCTAAGATCCCCAGGGCTTTTGTCTTTGCAGGGTAGACAATCATTTTAAATCCTCTCTTCTCCAATTCTTTAAGTATCCCCTCTTTAATTCCGAAATCCACTACCGCTATCGGTGCACCTGATACATTTCCCCGACAGTATGCACTTTTTGTCGTAACCGAATCGACAGGATTATTCATCTTATTAATTTTGTCCTGTATCCCCCGTTTCTTCCAGTCTGCTTTCTTAGTTTCAGGAAGAATTATTCCTCTCATGGAACCTTTTCTGCGAATGTGACGGGTTAAACTTCGGGTGTCCACGCCCTTTAACCCTGCAATGTCATGCTTGCACATATATTCTTCCAAAGTGCCGATGGATCGATAGTTGTTAGGATGCAGACAGAACTCCTTAACAATGAGAGCTTTTACCTTCGGAACCTTTGATTCCAGATCTTCCTCATTAAATCCGTAGTTTCCGATTTCAGGATAGGTCATTACCACCATTTGGTTTGTATAGGATGGATCCGTCATCAATTCCTGATATCCGTTCATCCCGGTGTTAAAAACCACTTCACCCACCACTTCTTCCGTCTTGCCGAAATACTCGCCGGAATAGGATTTCCCATCCTCCAAAACAAGTTTCGCCTTCATGCCTCTTCCTCCTTATAAGAATTATCGTAAGATCCGGATCGTCATCATCACAATTTCGATCTCCCATAAAAATAAGCCCTGTCCAAAGATTACGGACAAGGCTTATCGATACTTTAAGGAAATAGAATGTATATATTCTATAAAAATCCTTGTTAGCCTCTCTGGACTATTTTAAAAGATCCTATGATTTCAATTATCATACCAGAGCTGAATTGCTATGTCAATATATATTTATACATTGTAGCTAATATTTATTTTTCCGAATATTGATCGTTTTCTACTTTTGAGAACCGGTAAATTCTTTTCGTATAATAGGAATCCTCCGGGTTGAAGAGGTTGTCCGGGAGAAATTCTGTATTCAAGGCATTGGGAAACCACTGAGGCTTAATCGCGACTCCCTGATGGGGAAAGGCCGATACCCCACCTTCCATGTTCATTCTTTTTTCAAGATCATTTCCTGTATTAATCAGAACAACGGGCTCAGTTGTTATAACCTTCAGTTCAACCCCGGACATCTTTGATGATAAGGTTACGACCCTCTCATCGGAATCGAGAATAAAGGGATGCTCCAGTCCCTTCTCGCCGTCATTTTTCAGCTCCTCAATTCCTGAAAACAAGGTTCTGGGAGATTGATAATCGAAAGGAGATCCATCGACATGTGTAAAAAATTTTGGATGCCTTTTCTCGTTAAGAACCAGGTACTCATGGCTATTGATCCATAGTTCATGGTCAAGAATTGAGAGAGATTTGTCCTCATGAAAATTAAAGAACAGCTCATTTGTTACTGCAAGCGGAGTTTTTCTGTCGGTATTACCATAATATTCCACAGTAAATTCCCCTTGATGGGATAGATTGAGTCTGGCATTCATCTCGATCGTTCCCGGAAAGCCCCCCTCCATATCCGAACTCTTCAGTGAAAACTCCAATATCCCTTTTTCGATTTCATCTCCATTTTTCTCCAATCGACAGCCTTCGAAGCTCCAAACTCGCTTTGAAAACCCACAAAATCCACCGTTTAGGCAGTCTTCACCATGATTCTTATCTAAAGGATATTCGATCCCGTCAATTCTAATCATTCCTCCTGAAATTTTCTCAGCAACCCTACCCAGGGTTTTCCCAAAGTAATTGTCCTTCCTTAAGAAATCCTTCGGATTATCAAATGAAAGGATTCTGTTTGTTCCAAGATAACTCAGTGATTGAATCGCCAGTCCATAATCAATAACCCCTAAAACCAGATCTCCTCCTATATCAAGGATGTATGAGGTCACTTCCTGGCCATCTATTCGCCCCAAACGGCTCTTTTTTAACTCCTTCATTTTATCTGATCCTCTCCTCTCAACTTCTTTAGGTGTAGCATATCAAAGCAGCTTGTTGCTATTCCCCTCATGATCGTGAAAAAACCCCCCCGCAAGGGTGCTTATTCAATTTCCCAGCCTTGATTAATCACTCGTTCATTGATCATTCTGTAGATCGTTAATACTTCCTGATACTCATCAGAAGTGTGTTCATAGAGAGTCCCTTCAGCTGTCATTCCGTAGTCCCTCTTAAAGAAGGGCATTCTTTCATAGAGGTTTCTGATCCCTTGCATATGAGTCGGCAATGGTTGTTTTGCTTTCTCCAGGATCAGGGGGGCAAGATATGACGCATTCATTAGAGGTATTTCCCTGTGTTCCATGGGATAGTTCGCCCAGAGCACGTAGGGTACCGTTCTTAGACGCAAATCCCCTTGCAGTTCCTCCTGTGTTTCCTCTCCGATATAATTCAATTGGCGGTAGACACCATAATTGTTTCCAAGCATCGGCAAGTGGTCCCCAAAGAAGAGGAGAAGGGTTGGCTCGTCATGTTGATCAAGATATTCCACTAACCTCTTCAGTTCCTGATCAGAATAATAAAGACCCTGAGAATAGGTTCGAAGAATACTCATTAAATTTTCGTCCAGATCCCCTTCGATGTTCAGCCATGGTTCTTCACGTTCTTCATTGTATGGTCCGTGGTTTTGCATGGTTACACTAAAGAGGAACAAAGGTTTTTCTGTTTTCTCCAGTTGTTCGATCAGTAGATCCGTTACATACTCATCAGAAATAAAAGGTCCATACTCCTGAGCCTCTACCATATTTTCAATGGAGATAAATTCTTCAAATCCGAAATACCGGAATACCTCATCTCTCTGATAGTACCACGGGTAATAAGGGTGGATTGCAATTGAACGGTATCCTTCGTCACTAAATATCGATGCTAAACTTTCGGTTTTATCCTTTATGTTTTCTCTATAAACAATATGATAATCAGCGGGATAATTTTTCAATGTCAGTCCCGTTAACACTTCAAACTCAGTATTTGCCGTGCCTCCTCCAAATACGGGAACGTAAATCTCTCCTGTTACCCCTTCAGACTGCAGCTCTTGAAAATGCTCCACCGGATTAACTGAAAAATCAACATTTAATCGATTGACGTCCCAAAAAGCCTCGCTCATAAGAATGATCACATTGGGTTTTACCCGGGAGGGTCTGTGGTCCATATCATTCTCAACTTCATCCAGAAAGCTCTCTGCCTCTTCCTCAATTTCCGGGTCTTCAACCTCCGGTTCCGGTCTTGTGAAACTGGACATGGAATAAATAATCCCTGTTTTCCAAGGATCAAGATCTTTCGTGTAGAGAACTTGACCGATGGCCAGAATTACGAGACTCACCACAAGAAGAATCGCCATTGATCTTTTTATAAATATTGATCCATGGTTGCCCACTAATTTTTTCATTAAGATAAAGATTCCGTAACCTAAGGGAATTGATAATACAACCAGAAAAACCCAAAGGGGGCTGAAAAATTCCGGTAAAAGAACCCACAGTTCCCGGATTAATGCAAAATCCTGAGGAATGAGGGGAACACTCCTGATTGATGCTTTATTTGCATTTATTACCCCCAGGATCAGGGCTGTTATTCCTACAAACCAGATCGCTCCATAAACTCTTCTGAAGAGTAGAATTAAAAGAGCCGTATGACCGACCAGAAAAGCAATATTCATTACAAACAAAAGCGGGTGGTAAAAAACCCATTGGATCACCTCAAGAACGCTGAAGCGAAACAACATTTCATTAACAATCACCACAATTGTCATGATCAAGAGTATTCTCATCATTAATACATACTTAATATTTGATGGTTTTTGCTTGTTTTTCATTTCCCGTCATCCCCCTTACTGATTCCCCTACATTTATGGTATCGATTATATATGTCATCACCATGACGGAATAAAAAAGCTCCGGTTCCCGCTTCCTGAAAAGAAAGTGAAAATCAGAGCAGAATAGATAAACTCAACTTCATGTGCTTATTGGTTTTCGTCTCTCCCAAAATCCCGATGAACGCGATATCCAAATTGAGCCTGCAGGATCAAAAGACAGCATGCCAGGACGATAAAGAAATTTAACGAAACCATAGACCAGAGGTTGTGATAGCGATCATGAAAAATCAACTCCTGGTGAAAGAAGAATGCATAGGTTGAAACTCCAACACTCAATGCGCCTGCCATTGCGATCAGCTTCTCCTCTTGATAAATTCCAAGGATGAAAAGCCCGATATAGATCGCCAAATAAGAGAGGAGTCCCGGAGTAAATTCAATAAAGACAAATACAGTTAAGTGAATCCCTGCCAGTGCCAAGTATTTTGCTGTATAGATCATTCGGTTAGTGTAGACCACATAGGACATGATTAGGGCTAAGCCTCCACAAGCAAATAAAATAATTGCTCCCGCAATGGGATCCCTCACGCTTAACAAGTTGTTTAAAAATACTAAAACCGATGCAATCCATAAAAGTTGAACCACTAGCCGGTTTTGACTTTTGATTAAAGCTGTCCGATCCATATTTCACACCTGCCTCATAGATAAATAATATTATTTAGACCATTGTATATTATAACACATTTTTCTCAAAAATGCGCCCATTTTATTCTGCAAAAAAATGAAAATTCGTTAATTCGTCTTAACAATAATTGTTAAGTATTTAGAAAAAATCTAATTTTCTATTTTCTTTTCTTTCGTTTATAGTATAATGAAAGAAAGATTATTAATCAGGAGGTTTTCACATGTCCTATAAATCCCTTCACTATGAACTGTTGATGAAAAAGGAAAAATTTGAGGTAAGAAAATATCCGTCTTTCAAACTTGTCCAATTTGAAAGCTACGGTGATTCAGACAGTACAACGGCCTTCCAAGCACTGTTTAATTACATTCAGGGACAAAACGACGACGGAAAAAAAATTGCAATGACTACTCCGGTATTCCAGGAAAAAGATTCAGCCGCATTCCGAATGTCTTTCGTTATACCCCGGAGCATTGAAAAACCACCTCAACCGAAAGATCCTCAATTGACTCTTGTTCAAAAAAATGGTGGAGTCTATATTGTTCATCGCTATCGTGGAGCTCAATCCTTTGAAAATTTGGAGAAGTATAAGAAGGTTCTTGAGAACATTCTCCTAGAGCGCAAATATGTTTCAAAAGGGATCATACTTGGTGCCTTCTATAACAGCCCTTTTACTTTCCCCTTTCTGAAACACAACGAAGTCCTCACGGAAATCGAAGGCGAATCCTTTCAGCCTGTTTACTGAACAAAACGGCATCTCCCTTAAGGAAGAAGGTGGATGCCTTCACTTTTTCGATAGGGTCGTCCCTGTATAAAATACCCTGGTTCTAATGGTGTGTTGAAATAGGAAATCGTAAAATGCAGATGCGGACCTGTGGAAAAGCCTGTTGATCCTACAGTCCCAATTACTTGTCCCTTGTCCACCATTTCTCCCTCTTCTGCCTCCAGATGGTTCAAATGAAGATACACGGATAAAAGACCCCATCCATGATCGATTATAATGGTATTCCCCTGCATGATAAACTCCCTCGACAACACAACCCGTCCGTTATTTGTCGCTTTAACTTCAGTTCCTAAGGGAGCAGCAATGTCAATACCGTTATGTCGATAGGATGTCATTTGATCATTTACCCGCCTCTTTTCTCCAAATTCAGTGGTGAGTCTTCCCCCAACCGGAAGGATAAAGTCTTCCTCATAATACTTCTCTCCACTGCTCTCCAAAAAAACAGGTCGGTAGTAGCGAGCGCTCTCAGCATAGGCCTCTTCATTCCGGGTAGCAGCCTCAATCCCCGGATCAATTCTGAGATGCTGGGTCAAATATTCCCTTGGTTCAATCATGATTTGATATTCCTGCTGCTCTTCCTCATTTTCTTTATCAATTAAAGTTATAGTATTCTCACCGACCGGCGTGTGGTAATTTGTCGGTAAAAATAACCTGATGAAATTATCTTTCTCGTAGTATCTGATTTGATCTTTCAGTTCCCCTTCAATCGAGAAATCCCTGAGCGAACTTACGTTAAATACTCTTCCCATTATTAGTTCATCCTGTTCCACCACCCTCTTTTCCAGTTCGAGGCGTGGGGGACGTTGAATAGAGATTGAAAAAGTTAATTGCTGCTCATACTCATATCCTGAAGCCCCTTCTTTTCTTAAACGAAGATGATATAAATATTCTCCGTTCTCTTTGGGGAGAGAAAGAACTCCTTCTTCAATTTCTCCTTTAAATCCGATCTCCTTTTCCCGGGTTCCAATCCCGGAAATTTCATAGCTTCCTTTTATTTCTTCCGACAAACCCTGAAGCTCCATCGACTGATTCTCTTCTCGAATAATCATCCTTTCCCTCGGCTCTTCTGTCGGAAGATCAAACCAGCCTTCATTGTATCCTTTTACAGTATGGCTCTCCGGCGTGATTTCTATGGATCCTTCTTCAGTGACGAGACCCATGGATTCTGTGGGAATTTCTTCGGAAATATGCTTTCGAAATTCCTCATGGGTATGAAAAAATATCGGATCATCTAAAGACAGCACTGAATTCTTCTTCTGATTGAAAAGCCATACCCGTTCGTCTTTGTCAAAGTAAAGATCATACATCCTCTCCATCCCGAAGGTATAATGTAATTTCAGTTGATATGGGGGTTCATGACGAACCAGAGATTCTGGCAACTCATCTTCAACGTTCTGCTTTTTCAATGCTTGACGAAGCAGCTCATCATCCTCTAAAGATATTACGCCACCATCATTTCTGTACTCACTCGTGATTTCCTGCAAGAGAAAAGTAGGAATCTCTTCCGAGTTCAAAAATGCAGTTCCTCCGACAGCCACTAAAAAAAAGAATGCAATAAGGCTTACTGCGAGTATTTTTTTCAACGTCCATTCCTCCTAAGAAATCTTTGGTTCTCCCTCTACAATAACCAAAAAAAGAACCTATAGCAAGGTTCTTTTTTCTTTTTTAAATGTTGGAGGATCTCTTAAAAGTTTGGTGTTTTTACATTCAAGACGATGAATTCCTCTCCTTGATCCGCCCACAGTGCCATTTCCACTTCCGGAGGACAAAGAATGATATCTGTCGCCTTCACAACGGCTTTTTCTTCACCGATCTGAATCGTACCTTTCCCTTTCACGATGTAGAAGAATACATCAACGGGGACTTTATGGCGGGGCACATGATCATCGGGGCTTAAGTTTAGATTCATAACTCTGGTGTTTTCATGATCGATCAGTTTTTTTGCCAACACACCCTTTGCATTCCTTTTTCCTTCAATTTCTTTCATCTTAATGATTTTCATTTTAAGCACTCCTTCTATTTCATTTATCTATCATTATGTCTGCAAATCAATCAATCTTTCTGTTCAGCG
Source organism: Clostridiaceae bacterium (assembly GCA_003554105.1). Lineage (GTDB taxonomy): Bacteria > Bacillota > Clostridia > Peptostreptococcales > T1SED10-28 > T1SED10-28. Next base: position 89,991 of record PWFQ01000018.1, read on the forward strand.
GAAATAAATCGCATTGGTGGGACAGACTTTCTCACATTCAAAGCAAACGAGACAATCTTTCGTGATAATCCGTCGTGTCTTCCCGTCTTTGTCCGCTGTAATTGAAAGGTTTGGACATACCCTATCGCACTGTCCGCATCCAATGCAACCCTCTTTTTCAACGGTCATTTTTTTCAATTTCAGCCCTTTGATTTTTGCCGTCAAACTCATGACAAGTCCGTGAGGGCAGATTCGATGCCAAAACTCTTCTTTTGTAAACAGGGAAACCCCCACTCCAAATCCAACCAGGATGACAATCAGATTCACTCTGATGCCTAATCTCTGTGTTGTAATCATTCCTCCGAAAAACATCACAAGAAATAACAATTGCAGTATTTTCACAAATCCCCTGTTTTTACCGTTCTCATGCTTCATCCCCGGAGCCTTTCTTTTTATTCCAAATTTCTGATAGATCCATGTTTCAAAACGCATTACAGTTCCCATGGGACAAACCCAGCCGCAATACACCCTGCCCCAAAATACCCCTAAAAGAAGTCCGAGTCCTAATAGAATAACCCAAGCCTGCATTCTTCGAAGTGTGAGAAGTAAAAAAAAGCCCAGTAAAAATACTCCTTGTACTATCCCTCTAGCCCTCCTCCTGTTCATTTGTCATCCTCCTTTTTATCAATCCTCTTGTCTCTTTACGTTAATTCTACTATACTGAAAGCAAGATATCGGTAACCTATGTTACGAAAGGATGAAAAAATGAAAAGCGGTACACTGAACCATAAACAATTATCACTGATCGCACGATCCCCTTTGTTTAAGAATCTTGATCCCTCAAGTCTTCCACTGATCTTTCAACATCTTCATGCAGAAGTTCGCCGTTTCCCAGCACAAGCATTGATTGCCTCGGAGGGTGATCCTTGTACCGGTATCGGCATTGTCCTGGGAGGCTCCATTGATGTGAAAAAAATTCATCTTTCAGGAAAAGAAACAACCATCACTGAAATCACTCCCAGTGAAACCTTCGGTGAAGTCATCATCTTTTCCGATCACAAAACCTACCCCTCTGCCCTTATTTCACAACAAAAGACGACACTTCTTTTTATCTCCGAAGAAGAGATTTTAAGACTCTGCAGATTCAACCATGTATTTCTTAAGAACCTGATGGGGCTTCTCTCCAATAAAGTATTGATGATGAGTGATAAGGTGCGGATTCTTTCCTATGATCGACTTCGCCAAAGAATCGCTTCATATTTAATAGGTTTTTATCACAAAACTCATTCATCGACATTTACCGTCCCTCACAATCGGCAGGAAATGGCTGATTATTTGAGTATGCCCAGGCCCTCCCTTTCCCGGGAGCTAAAAAACATGAAAACCGAGGGACTCATCTCCTACCGGCGTAATCAGTTTACCCTTATAAATCCGGAAAAACTGGAACTGATTATTTAACACTTTATCTTCAAACTGTGAGTCTCATCACAGTATTTTTAGTTGATAAGAATTATCATTGTCTTATACGACTATGAAAGGAAGATGTTTATGTGTACTTTACATGACTCCAATCATCAAATGGGAGAAGTCATCCAGGCAGATATGAAAAAGATCGACCGCATTATGGAAATAAAAGTGGATTTCCTAAAAAATCGCATCTCACAAGAAGAGGCAAAGCTGAAACTTCGAAATGCTGTGGATTTTGTGACTGCCGACGAATTTGCATTTTGCGAACATTTATTGACGAAGTATGGAATTTCCGACGATACAATTACAGAGCGCATCGAAGAAATCAGGGAAATTTTTGAAGGTCTGCTTCGTAAAGATGAGCTGTCTCTTCCTGAAGGACATCCTATTCACACTTATCTCCTGGAGGTACAAGAAATAAGAGTTTTGATCACAAAAATGAATGAACAGCTACAGAAGAATTTTATAAAAAATCAATGGCTTGAGCTCTATGATCAGCTGGAAGACATCCATCTCCATTTTGCCCGAAAGCAGAATCAACTATTCCCCCGTTTCGAGGATAAGGACTTCGACAAGCCCTCAAAGGTAATGTGGAGTCTTGAGAATGCCATTCGGAATCAAATGAAGGAAGCCAGGGATGCTTTGGAGGATGATCGGGATAAGGAGTTTTTGGCTTTACAGAAAGATGTTCTTGTATTGATTGAAGACATGATGGATAAAGAAGAGGAAGTCCTCTACCCGACTGCACTGAAAATGATCTCCGATAGGGAGTTCATTGAAATGCGAAAGGGTGATGATGAAATCGGTTATGCTTTCGGAATTACACCAAAGGATTATCATGGAGCTTCACAACCATCCCGGGAAGCTGATCAGGAAAGCGGTTCATTTATGGATGATCTGAAAAAACTAATGAAGAAACATGGACTCAATCCCTCCGTTCCTGGCAAAGATCATGTCTTGGACGTTACCAGAGGAAAGCTGACTTTGGAACAAGTCAACTTGATTTTTCAGAACCTCCCCGTGGATTTGTCTTTTGTTGATGAACATGAATTGGTGAAGTTTTATAGCGATACCCCCCATCGTGTTTTCCCCAGAAGTCCCGGTGTCATCGACCGAAAAGTTGAAAATTGCCACCCCAGGGAAAGCGTTTCCACAGTCAAAGAGATTATTGAGGCCTTTAAAAATGGAAAAGAGGATCAAGCGGAGTTCTGGTTGGAACTCGGAGACCGTTTCATTTATATTCTTTTTGTTGCAATACGGGATGAAAACAATAATTTCCGGGGCGTTCTGGAAGTTATGCAGGATGTTACGAGAATCCGCAGCCTGACAGGGTCACAGCGACTTCTTTCCTGGAATCAAGGACCGGAAAGCAATGAAGTTCCTGCGTCCAGTGAATCTATAGGCACACAAGGAGAAAATTCGGAATCCGGTGAACTAACCCCCAATATTACAAGGGATACCGTTGTTGGAGAACTCATCAAGAATTATCCCTATCTTAAAGATGAGTTGCTCAGCCTTTCACCGAAGTTTTCCAAATTAAAAAATCCCATCCTCTTTAAAACCATGTCCTCCATTGCAACAATGGAAATGATTGCCGAGCGGGGAAACCTCAATGTTGATGAATTGATTGCCAAACTCGAAGCCCGAATTGACAAGGAAATCGGGTAACCATAAAGAAATCAGGTGCACCTTCACAGTGCACCTGATTTTATTCTTTAAGAATGCTTTATCCCAAAAACTGTTCCATATCCGCATCTACATCTTGAATTCCGTTGATTCCAAACTTGTCTACAAGTACGTTCGCAACGTTTTCAGACAGGAAAGCGGGTAGGGTCGGACCGAGTTTGATATTTTTCACACCTAATGACAGGAGTGCCAGAAGAACGATGACCGCCTTTTGCTCATACCATGCGATATTATAGGAAATTGGCAGTTCGTTGATATCTTCCAACTCAAATACCTCTTGAAGTTTCATTGCAATAACTGCAAGTGAATAGGAGTCATTACATTGACCTGCATCAAGAACCCGTGGGATTCCTCCGATATCTCCAAGTCCCAGCTTATTATACCTGTACTTTGCACATCCTGCAGTAAGAATGATGGTATCCTCGGGTAAGGCTTTTGCAAAATCCGTATAGTATTCTCTGGATTTCATTCTTCCATCGCATCCCGCCATGACGAAGAACTGTTTAACCGCCCCTGATTTCACTGCATCAACAACTTTGTCCGCCAACTGCATGACCTGATGATGAGCAAAACCTCCCACAATCTTTCCTTCTTCTATAGCTTTCGGAGCATCTGTTTTCTTCGCATGCTCGATAATTTGAGAAAAATCCTTTTTGCCTCCCTCTTTCCGATCAGGAATATGGGGAAATCCGGGATAACCAGCAGAGCCCGTGGTATAGACCCTTTCCTTATAGCTGACCTTCGGAGGCACAATACAGTTTGTTGTAAAGAGGACCGGTCCATTGAAGGTTTCAAACTCTTCTTTCTGTCTCCACCAGGATCCTCCGTAATTCCCTGCAAAATGATCATACTTTTTAAAAGCAGGATAATAATTCGCCGGCAACATCTCTGAATGAGTATAAATATCCACTCCCTGATCCTTCGATTGCTCCAATAATTCATGGAAGTCTTTCAAATCATGGCCGCTTACCAGGATTCCGGGGTTGTTTTTCACACCGATGTCCACTTCAGTAATTTCAGGATTCCCATAGGCTGAGGTGTTGGCTTCATCTAAAAGTGCCATGACATTGACTCCCATTTCTCCGGTTTTCAGCACCAATGCAGTCAGCTCATCGGCACTCAGGCTTTCATCCTCGGTGGCAACCAAAGCTTCCTCGATAAACTGGGATATTTCCGGTTTATGCTTTCCTAAGTTCAATGCGTGCTCACCATAAGCTGACATTCCTTTTAAACCAAATTGGACCAGAGACCGAAGGCTCCGCACGTCCTCATTGTCGTCTCTTAAAATCCCTACCTGTTTTTCTTCGGACTTAGCCTGGAAGTTTTCTCTTTTTCCGGTCCAGGTGGCATAGTTTTTATAGTCCCTCTCCTCAAGCTTCCCGTGTTCTTTCAATTTTGCTTTTATCTTTTCTCTTGTTTCCAAAGCATTTTCGATGCGATCCTTAATCGCTTCTCCGTCAAAATTCGCATTGGTAATTGTAGAGAACAGTCCATCCATAACTTCCCGATCTGTAGAATGTTCGTTGAGTCCTGCTTTCCGAGCTTGAAGATTAAACTCCGCAACGCCCTTTAATACATGAACCAACAGGTCCTGTAGGTTGGACACGTCCTCGGTCTTCCCACAAACTCCTGCCTTACCGCTGCAACCCACATTCCGTGCAGCTTCCTGACACTGATGGCAAAACATACTCATTTTTTTTCCTCCTTCTTGAAAATTTTTATACTTTTACGAGCATTAATACTATACCCGCATATGACTCTTTTGAAATATGTTTTACAGATTATTTAACAGTTTTCTTCCGATTAAAACCAATAAGAAAAACACCAGCTCATTAAGAGATGGTGTTTTCAATATCTTTAAATAAGAGATTGTTTTCCAGATGTATGTGCTGGAAAAGATCCCGTTCAAATTCAATGAGTTTTTCAAAGGTGAACACATACGTATTGCAAGCACCTGCCGGCGGTGTAAAGTCCTTTGTAATTCTTCGGTTTTCTTTGAGAATTTCGCCTGCATTTTCATGTTCATTTTCTAATTCGGTAATGAGTCTTTCAATCTCTTTTTTGGAGGCTTTCCCTTTTTCTATTTTTATCACAAGGGGAAAGAGCTCTTCCTCTTCTTTCCGCAAATGTTCCATCAGCTCATTTTTCAATTCCACAAAGTTTTCATAGAGAGGTTTGAGAGAGTCGCCATGATTCTCGCCGTGAACTTCTTTGATCGTCTCGGTCAAACTTTCGATCCTTGGCAGATTCTCAAGCACGTATTGATGATGGGTATCAACAATGTGACTAATCAGTTCTTCCTTTGTCATTTCATTGAAGGGAATCGTGCTTTTCTGATTTCCCGTCATCCTGCTCACCTGTCCAAGCTTTTCAACGAGAACTGTAAGGTCAAACCCGTCTTCTTTCGCCGCTTGCTTGATTGTTCGATCTCCACCGCAGCAAAAGTCAATTCCCTCATCATAAAACAGGTTCATGGACTCAGGAAAATCTTTTGCAATTTCTCCAATGGTCATTGATTCATTCAGTCGATCAATTTTATTTATCATCTTATATCTCTCCTTTGAGTTTTTCTTTTGTGACTTATCTATAGTATAGGGGATCAGTTAAATTTTTCCCGTGATTGGAATCACAAAGGAGTAAATTTATCTATTTTTTATTCTATGATATGATAGAGAAAAGAAAATGTAATCAATCCGGAAAAAGAGGTGCCATTCATGGAAAATCAAACTCTTCATCATGATCCCTGCTCAATCTGCAAGGAGACCTATTGTGTCAGTAAAATTTCTTTGTTCAGCCATCTGGATCGAGAGGATATGACGAAAGTCTTGAAAAAAATTGACCGTAGGAAATATAAAAAAGGAGAATTTCTTTTTCGGCCGGGAGAAACAGCGGAGAGGCTGTGGATCGTCAATGAAGGAAGTGTGAAGGTTTTTCGTTATACGATCGATGGGAAGGAACAGATTCTTTACCTGCTCACTGAAGGAGATTTTTTAGGGGACTTGAATCTTTTCAAGGAAAACCGTTATGAATACTATTCCTCAGCCTTGGAAAATACACGGCTTTGTACTTTGACCCGCAAAAATTTCCAGCAGCTTCTTCTCGAAGTTCCCACAATCAATGAAAAAATTCTTGCCTACGCCTACGATCGAATCTCCTCCTTGGAAAAACAGATCCAAACCGTTACATCGAAGGATGTCTCTTTCCGTTTAGCAAACTTTCTCCTTCACTTCAGTCGCCACTTCGGAATCAAAAAGGGAGAAGAAATCGAAATCACCTTCCCCATCAGCCGGGAAGATATCGCAAATTACCTTGGCCTGACCAGAGAAACCGTAAGCCGTCAACTTTCACAATTTCAGGGAATGAATCTAATTATCATGGAGGGAAATAAGAAAGTACGGATCCTTGACATTGAGGAACTTAGACATCTGGCAGCTGATGCATGATTGAGATCAATCAAATAACTGGAGGGGAATTTCTTTATGAAAAAAATTCTTGTGGTTGGAAGCCTGAATATGGATTATGTTCTCCAAACCGAACGCCTTCCTATGAAAGGAGAGACTCTGCCTGCAAAAGACTTTCTAATGGTTCATGGTGGAAAGGGAATGAATCAAAGTGTTGCAATAAAACGTCTTGGCAGCAATCCTATTCTTATTGGATGCCTTGGTAAGGATAAGGATGGAGATACCCTCGTGCAAGGTCTGAAAGATGAGTCCATTCAGACTGCTTGGATCGCTCGAACTGAAGAGATGAAAACCGGTATTGCCTTTATTACCGTATCCGATAATGGAGAAAATACCATCGTCGTTCATCCCGGGTCCAATCATGCCCTCAATGGGAAATGGGTGCTTGAGGCAATCCGTGAACATAGCGATGCCCACCTGCTTGTTTTACAAATGGAAATTCCCTACGATGTTATTATTTCAACCATTGATGAAGCATTTAACCGCAATATTCCTGTGATTTTAAATCCTTCACCCTTCAAAGCGATTCCAAAAACCTCCTTTCAAAAGGTTCATACCCTGATCGTCAATGAAGTGGAGGCGAAGCAGATAGCCGAATCCATTGATGAAAAGTCCATTCTCTCGGACGGCAGGAAAAATCACCCGGAAGCCCTTATAGAATTTCTCGTAAAACAGAAGATCCCCCGGGTGATTCTCACCATGGGGGATCAGGGAGTGTATTATAATCATGACCAAAATTCAGAGGAAGATCCTTTGATCCTTCATCGATCTGCAAAAAAAGTAAAGGTCGTGGACTCCACCGCAGCAGGTGATAGCTTTCTTGGAGCTTATGTTGCCGGGCAATCCATAGGGTATACTCTTGATCAATCTGTCTCCTATGGGATCCATGCAGGAGCACTGGCAGTAACCAAATCCGGTGCCCAGCCCTCAATTCCTTCAAAAAAAGACCTCATCGATTTCGGATGGCGGGATTAAAAATAAATTCTGAAAAGTCTCGTTTGTGAATATGCTCCGGCTGAAATTATGGATTTTAAGGAATTGTGGTTATAATACCAGCACCCGGACCGGGCAAGATATCCTTTGGCCGACACATGCTTTTGAAGGTGCTTCAGAATATTCCGGGCATATCCCTGTTGACGTTTTTCCGGCACAACAAACATTCCAATGCTGGCAATGTCCTTTACGACTCGCCCATATTCGATCACACCAAAACCAATGAACTCTTCTTCACTGTAAACCTCATAGACTTTTAAGTGAGGTTCCTTTGTCAGACGTTCTGCAGTATCCTCTTCAAAAAAGTCACCGGCAGTCTTTAATGATTCAAAACCTGTTTCTTCGTTCATTTCCTTCAACTCCAAGGCAATTTCCTTTCCTCTTGGCAAGTCCCCGTTCCTGTAAAGGGAGAAATATGCCTGTTTCTCCAATCGCTGATAATTATCCATAGCATGACTCAGGAAAAACTCATCTCCCGTTGGAATCATGGCGTTTGTTACCAGCTCCATTCGCTTTAACTCCTCCATCCATTGTCTTCCAAGCTGTCGATAATCCTCGAAAAGATGAAAGAGCATCAGGGTATGCTCTTCAAAAATACCGGCAAATCCCACACATTTATCCTTTATCATCAGTTGATACAGCTTGCTTTTCAGTACATGATCCTCCCAAAATGAATCCACGATAATATGATTTCCCCCGTACAGATCCTGTACCTCTTTTTCGATTTCCTTCAACGTACATCTTTTCAATGTCATCATTTCTTGTTCCCTCCCTCATATTCAATGGTTACTGATGGATCGTACTTTCTTTCCAATTGATGCTTTTTCTTTCGATTTTCTTTGGTTTCAAAGACAATATCCAGATCATAATCCTCCGGATACAACTCCTCACCCTTTATGTTCAATCGAAGGCGTTTATGGTTGATTGTCAGCTTCTTCTTTTTGACCATCACACCTACATCTCCTTTACTGTCTGTTGATTGATAAACAATCCCTGTCCTTCCGAGGCTTGAAATATAAACACTGTCACCGACGGAAAACTTCTCCTCAAGTGCTTCTTGTGCTTTCATCCTGTTTTTTATGAGAGAAGGTTTTTTCCGATGTCGAGCCACATCCCGTGAATTTGGATTCTCTGCAGGAACTCTTTCACCATGGGCACCGGTATCTGTCCTGTCGGTATCTGTCCTGTATAGTTCAGGATTATATTCTTTATTCTCACCGTAGGTCACTTCATGGGCCCGCTCAATCATCTGATGGTTCAGCCCAAGACGAAGAGCGATATGAAAGGCATTACTCTCACCGACGGATCCCACTTCCAATCGGTAGAGGGGCTTTAACGATTGAATGTCAAATGCCATGGAACCATTAGTAAAATCGGGATGCTCCAATGCAAACCTCTTGATTTCATTATAATGGGTGGTGGCCAATAGTGTTGCTCCTTTTTCATTCAGCTTCTCCAAAATTGCTGTCGCCAGTCCTGTTCCTTCAGCGGGATCAGTGCCGGCTCCCAATTCATCCATAATCACAAGGGATTTTTCATTGGCTTCCCTAGTAATATGAATCACATTTTTTATATGGGATGAGAAGGTGCTGAGACTCTGTTGAATATTCTGTCCATCTCCAATATCCACAAGGATTTTATCAAATACTGCCATTTCTGTGTTTTCAGACGCCGGGATATGAAGCCCGGATTGAACCATCAGAGTCAGGAGACCTACAGTTTTTATAGTAACAGTCTTGCCTCCTGTATTTGGTCCGGTGATGATCAATCCCCTGTAATCATCGCCCACTCTGACATCTAGGGGAACCGCTTCATCCTGAAGCTGAGGGTGTCTTCCTCCGATCAAAACAATACGCCCATGATCGTTTAAGGAAACTCCCCGCCCATTAATGCTTTGGCTGTACTTTCCCTTCGCAAACAGAAAATCATAATTTCCCATCAGCTCCACATTCACATGGAGTTCCCGCAAATTGACCAGAATGAATCCTGAAAGCGCAGTAAGAATCTGATACTCTTCCTGTTCTTCCTCTCCCTTTAATTGGGCCACATCTCCCGAGAGTCGGCTTACATCCTTCGGTTCGATAAATACCGTCATCCCGGAGGCTGAACGGTCCACAACTCTTCCTTCCACATGTTTCTGATGCTCACTTTTTATTGGGATAACATAGGCCTCGCCCCGCTTGCTGAGAATATTCTCCTGAAGATAGGGGCTGAACCGGGGTGATCGAAGAATCGAATCCAGCTTTTCCTTTAGCCTCCCTTCCGTTATACGTAATTTTTTACGAATCCGTTCCAGCTGTGGGCTTGCCTGATCATCGATTTTCCCATGTCGGATGGTTTTGCGGATCTGATCCACAACATGCCCCAGTTCATAAAAGGACCGGGCATAACTGCTCACCAAAGGAGCATAATCTTCAAAGTTTTCCATGAATTTTTTCAGCTTCCGACCTTCCAGAAGGAATTCTTCAATATCTGATACTTCCTTCGGCTGTAAAACAATGTTTTTTTCAAGCTTCTTCACAGTCTCGGGAATCCCCTTCAGACCATGAATCGGTACGCTTTCGCTTTTTTCAAGAATTTTCACGACCTCATCCATTTCCAGAAGCCATTTCTTCACGATATGAAGATCCACGGATGGTGTCATCCGATCTACCAACTCTTCTCCAAGAGAAGAAAGAGGGTATTCTTTTACATTATCTTTTATCCACTGATATTCCAATAGATCTAGGGTATGTTGATTCAATGTTTTTCCTCCTGTCATTCAAATCATCTCTTGATTTTATCGAACTTTATTAGAATTGAAATCAAAAAAACCACAGGCGTAGTTACCGAGCCTGCGGAATAACATAGGTTTCCTATGAGTACGCAAAAAATCGAAGGAATCAAAAACCGTGGGAAACCCACGGCTGCATGTTCTTCCTATGGCCGGTGTTCTTTCTCTGGAACAGGAATCAAAGCGGGAAAATTCCCATGACAAAAACATCCCAAAAATTCGGTGATTTGTCTTCTTTGTTTCCTGATATTCGCTTCCTAGATAAGAACTCCAGCATACATTCAATCGATCCCCTTGCGGTTTGTTTTGATTTCTCTTTTATCATATACAAATAGGGATTTCATGTCAACAGAGTTTCACAAAATCCGTCCCCGGACTGACTGATCCTACTCCTTATGACTGAGAAAGGCTTTCTTTGCTTCCAGTCTGAGTTTCCAAATTTTTGTGCCATGAGTGACCAAGACCCGGAAGGTTGCATAAAAGGGAACCGCTAAAATCATTCCAATCAGTCCGATCAACTGTCCTGCGATCAATATGAGAAAAATAATCGTCACAGGATGGATGTTCAACTTCTTTCCGATGACCTGAGGTGCAATCAAGTTGCTTTCAATCTGTTGGATTACAATAACAGCAATCACCGTAACAAGGGCAATAAACGGGGAAGTAAAAAGCGCCACAATAACGGCGGGCACACTCCCGATCCAAGGACCAAAGTAAGGAATCAGGTTTGTGATTCCCGCAATAATAGCCAACAGAAGTGCATACTCCAGCCCGATAATCAGAAAAGCAATCAAACATAGAGTTCCCACACAAAGACAGACGATCCCCTGACCTTGTATGTACGAAGACAAAGTGTAATCGATGTCCATCAGGATGCTCCGCACTTCCTCATGTTGCTTTTGATGGAACAACTTGACAAAACTGTCCTGAAACTTTTCAGAATCCTTCAACACATAGAAAAGAATAATCGGAAGGAGAACCAAAACAAACAAGGCATTTGCAACTGTCCCAAGAAGAGTTCCAAATCCGCTGATGATTCCTCTACCCATACGGTTTAATGTATCCGATGCAGTTTCAATATATCCATCGATATCAATAAACTGATCATCCTGCAACTCACTGATTCGATTAAACAAATCGATCTCGAAAACCCATTGTTCAATCCCTGAAATAATGCTTGGAATATTGTTGGCAAGACCCATGATCTGATTCTGCAGAATCGGACCGATTAATGCCAATCCCAGCACCATGATCCCGATCAGCACCACGTATATGATCAGAATCGAGAAGCCTTTGGGAATTTTTTTATTGAGCAGATTCACAAAGGGTCGAAGCAGATAAAAAAGAAATCCTGCCAAGGCTAAAGGGATAAAAAGGGTTTGAAAGGCCACACGAAAGGGTGTGAAGAACCAATCAATCAAACTGCCCACATAAATAATTAAAAAGAGTAATAAAATATTTTTCCCGATCCTGTAAATTTTCTCATCCATTGACTATACCCCTTATTCTCATAGATTCAATTTTCGGGACGTTTATTCCCCGATGATTTTTACCAATACCCGTTTTTGCCGTTTACCGTCAAATTCTCCATAAAAAATTCTTTCCCATGTTCCGAAATCCAACTTCCCCTCAGTTACTGCAACCATTGCCTCTCTTCCCATAATGGTTCGCTTTAAATGTGCATCTGCATTATCTTCATAGCCGTTATGATCGTATTGGTTATAGGGTTTTTCAGGGGCCAGTTTTTCAAGAAATCGTTCAAAGTCCCGATGAAGACCAGGTTCATCGTCGTTAACAAATACGCTGGAAGTAATATGCATGGGATTCACCAGCAGCAGTCCTTCTTTGATGCCACTGTCACGCAAACATTGCTCCACCTCTGAGGTAATATTGATAAAAGCTCTTCTGGTGTCTGTATGAAACCGTAATTCTTTTCGATAGCTTTTCATGAATTTCCCTCCATTGAGTTTTTGGTCCGTCACTATTATTTTATCATATAGCTCCATGTCTACAATACCTCTTGTTCTATCAACTCCAAATGTTTTTTCTCACATAAATCCCCGGTCCCAAGATCAATATGCTCCATCTCTATCATTTTTTCCGGGGCAAATCCACTCCAGTATTCCGGTATCTGATGAGCAAATCCGCATTTATCACAACGGTAGTACACAACATCCATAATAACCTCACTCCTTTTTGATCTTCGTTCATTTTTCTCAGTGTAACATGAAATCATTTTTGTGACAAAAATAAAAAAAAGCCGGTGGCCTGCTTTCTAAAAATTATTCCTGTTTAATATGCACTGAAGTAACCACTGGATCCTTATATCCTTTTAAATAACTGTCACTCATCGCTATTTAAAATAGGTCCACCCTTTACAATCCCTTTGTTTTATGAGAAATTTCTGAAGAATAAAAGTTCGGGATTTCCTGATTCTTTTTTAACATACTGGACCGGCACTTTTCTTAAATGCTATACTGAGTAATAAAACGATAAAAGAGGTGTTATTTATGGAACAGCATAGTCATTCTTCACGTGAAATAGAAACTACATTGCAAACTCTTTCTCCGGACACGGTCATTGGGGAATTTTCCGGTCGCGACAGTGTGGCAGCAATTCTTCAGGCATTGAAAGATCCCGAAATCAATTACATTCTTCCCGTCATTTCTTTTGCAGGGACAGAATATGGAAGTATTCAGGGTTTAAAATCCAACTATCAACGGTTACTTAAGAGAGTGGAAAGCCTTTACGGTAAAGAGAAGCATATCTATCCTTTAGTCTATTACAGTAACCCTAAATTATGGAGTGTTTTAAATGGACGCCTCGTGAACTCTCTTGTCCACACCTATAATTTTTACACACCTTGCATCGGATGCCATATGTATTTCCACCTGTTAAGGGTTCCCATGGCTCTGAAAATCGGAAAGCAGATTGTTTCAGGAGAACGACTTCGTCATGACCACCGGGTTAAATTGAATCAACTGGGAATTTCTCTGGATGCCTATAAGAAAGTCCTTGATGAATTGAATGTAACCCTTCACTTTCCCATCAAAGAAGTTGAGGAAGGCGATCGGATCAAAGACATTCTGGGGTGGGACTGGGAAGAGGGAGAAGAACACCCGAGTTGTGTCTATAGCGGAAATTACGCAGACATGAAGAAAAAAACCTGCTATAAGAAAAAGAACCTTCAGCATTTTCTTGATGATTTTCTTGTTCCAGTCTCCATTGAGCTGGGCAAAATTCTTACCAAGAACCCCGACGCATCTCTTAACGAGCTGGAGAAGCCTCTCTATGCATGGGAAAAGAGAATTAAGCCATCAAAATAATCGAATATGACCCGAGTCCATTCTTTTACCTGATAGCGGGTATTCTTTTAAAATCCGATACACCAGCTTTCCATCCTGCCTTGTACTCTCCATGAGTACAATTGATGTAACATGCACACTCACTTCAAATGGTTCCCGGTTATGCTTTATTTTTGACCAGGAATCATTTGAAATCCGTACTTTCCTTCCCAGAGTCATATGTGCTTGATAGGGTCTGCTCTCTTTTGGAAGCCCCTGTTCATACAGTGCCTCTTCAACGTCGTTATTCAACGCAAAAATTTTCTCCTTCCCCCTCTTCACTGCGAGCCAGGGAATTATTGTCTGCCCTCTTGTAAATCCATCCAGCCCTCCGATTTGAAGAGTAAATGAATGATGTGCCTTTGCAATGGAGGATAATGTGCCATCAATCTTCATAATTTCTTCCTCTGTCACTTCTCCGATGAACTTTATGGTCAGGTGAAAATTGTTCCAGTCTGTAAACTTTCCGCTGATGCTTCCCTCGATTAATTCTTTCTGCACCTCGGCAAATGACTTTTTTGTTTTATCATCAAAGGGTACAGCAATGAACACCCTCATAGTTCCACCACCTTATTCTAGTTATCCAGTGAAAGCGATAAGACCAACTCTCCACAATCTAGCTTCACCCCGGTATCTCTAAATCCATAGGCTCTGTAAAACTCGTAGGGAGATGCTCCCCCTAACTCAACAGAGGTTTTTAGCTCCTTGACCCCGTCTTTTTTACATTTCTCTACAATCAGATCGAGAACATCCTTTCCATACCCCTTCCCCTGGAAATCACCACCAATCATGAACCTCCATAGATAATGGCTTGGCAACTCTCCTGCTTTCCTCTCCTCGGGGTTATCCAGCTCCAGCATCATAAATCCCACAGGCTTTCCCTCTGCATAAATGGCTCTCGGCCAACTGATGCCTGGATACATTGAGGCTTCAGCAATGGAATAATCATTTGGCGCAACACATTTCTGCTGTTCTGTTGTCAGTGTTTGACTCAATTTCACAACATCATAAAAATTATGATGATCAAGCCTTTCTAATACAACCCGCTTTACCATTTGTAACCCTCCTCGAATTTTATGCGTTCTTCTTTTCAGTGTACCCTCCATTCAAGCCTTCGCCATCCGCCCCTAGACGGATTTCACTGATTAATCCGATATTCTTCGGGTATCAAAAAATCAGGAGAGATAAGAACCATATTTCCATAAAGGAGGATTTTCAATGAAAAAAATTGGTGTTCTATTAGGAAAACTGTACGAAGAAAGTGAATACAGCGAACCGGCAAAAGCCTTTAAGGACGCCGGATATGAGCTGGTTCATATCGGGAAGGAAAAAGGGGAAGAGGTCTTCGATAAAAACAGGGAAAACCCAGTGAAAATTGATGCTGTAGCAAAGGATGTTTCTCCCGATGACTTTATGGGGCTATTGATTCCCGGTGGATTCTCCCCGGATGTTCTGCGATCTGATGACAGTATTGTGGACTTTGTAAGGAATTACTTCACCTTGGATAAACCTCTTTTTACAATCTGCCATGGTCCTCAACTCCTTGTTACCGCTGAGGTTCTACGAGGAAGAACTCTCACCTGCTATAAATCAATTATCGTGGACGTGAAGAATGCCGGTGCAAACTATGTGGATCGGGAAGTTGTGGTCGATCGAAACCTTGTAACCAGCAGAACTCCAAAAGATTTACCGGTATTTATCAAAGCCTCTCTTAAAAAATTAAATGAGTAATCTCAAAACCCCCTTATTCAAAATCGGATAAAGGGGGGTTTTTATGAGGAGAAATCACTCAAATATTCCAGCAGTCGCTGATTAAATTCGTCGGAATCGGTTTCCATGGGACAATGACCACTCTCCTCAATAATCACCAGCTGTGAATTCTGCAATGCTTCCTCTAAGCGGATCCCTTCATTTAAGGAAATCCAGGCATCCTCTTCCCCCCAAATGAGCAAAGAGGGGATGGCAATCTCCTGAATCTCTTCTTTTCGAAAGCTTGTTGTGGTGGTCATCAAATCTCCCCACGCCCTTCCTGTCCCAGGTTCCCTGAGGGGGTCCAAGTATCCTCTCAGTTCGTCCTCACTAATCCTCCTGCCATAAGCGGATTCCAGAACTCCTTCCAGTCGGTTTTCCCTGAAAAATATACGTTCTCCCAACACACCAACCATTCTCTTAATCGGTGGATATGAAAGTATCTTCCTTGTTCTTGGCGGTTCATTCATCACAGCGCCTGCAACATAGGTTAAAGACTGGATGTCATAGGGTCTATTTAAGGCCATGGCGGTAATCACTCCCCCACCCATAGAGTGCCCCACCAGATGATATCCTTGGCTTTTCTTGATCCTTCCCCGATTTTCCAAATCATCCAGAAGTCCAAAGACCCAGCGGCTTCGATTTCCCTGGGAGTGAATGAGTCCCGTCTTCCGTGAGCTATATCCGAAAGCAGGCAAATCCAAAGCAACCACAGGAAACCCCTCTTCCACAAACGGATCTATGTTTTCTCTCCATGAGAAAGTCGATCCCCCTAATCCATGAATATAAACGATGGGATCATGAATCGTCTGCTCCGGAATCCAAAGTCGGTAGTGAAGATCCACCCCGTCCACCGAAATCCACTGGCTGTTATCAAAAACTTTTTCCGGAGTCCCTACACTCTGAGTGGACAAAGGAATAAGAAAAGGAACTCCATGCATCAACAAAATGAGTAAAAAAACTATACCCATGACTTTCATTTTTAATGACATTGAATTTTCCTCCTGTGTTTTACTGTATGCACCTAAAAGCCGTTTATGCTATACTAATGTTCTACTGAAACATACTTACCCTTTAAGAATGAAAAAAACCAAAGAAAGAGTGATATTTCAATGGAAAAAATCTTTGAGCAAAGGCTTCCTTTTTTTAAAACCCTCAGCCCTGAGGAGAAGCGGACGTTCATTCAAAAAAGTCAGTTCCTTGAAGGAGAAGCCGGAAAAGTCATCATCGAGGCCGGTGCTCTTTGCCGCATGGTCTACTTTGTCCTGGAAGGCCGTCTTCGCGTCTATAAGCTTTCGGAAGACGGGAGGGAGATCACGCTCTATAGAGCTGCAAAGGGCGAGGCTTGCCTCTTTACCCTTACTTGCATTATGGGAGAAGAAGGTCTCGATACGATCACTGTCGTTGAAGACAAAGCCAAGCTTGTTGGTATTCCTTCGGAATACTTTGAAAGCCTTATGGGAAACAACCTGGAATTCCAACGATACTTTCTTCGCCGGCTGTTGATGAAAATATCCAATCTCGTGATGCTCACAGAAGAAATTACTTTTTTCTCGATTGAGAGCCGTTTAGCCAAATACCTCCTGAATCTGTACGAACAGGAGAAAACCACAACCCTTTCCGTTACCCATGAAAAAATTGCTTTTGAGATCGGGACAGCCAGAGAAGTTGTGAGTCGAATGCTGAAAGTCTTTCAAAAACAAAAGATTTTGAATATGTCCCGGGGAAAAATCACTCTCCTGTCCATAAAAAAGTTAGAAAAATTTCTTCCTCTGTGATTAAGTCACGGTAAAATCCTCCTCTCTTTGTTAAGATAAGTTTAGATTCAATCACAGAGAGACAAAAAGGAGGATGTATAATGGATCAAAAAAACCGAAACAGAACAATTCTATTTGTCATTATTGCATTGGTGGCAGGAGGTTTATTAACCGGGTTTACCCTCTACCAAAGTGCACCAAATGTTATGATGATGGAAGATATTAGTCCCTATGATTTTGATGAAACCACAGCACGGTTTGAAGAGGAAGTAGAAGCAGCCGGTTGGTCAATTGCCGGAATGCACGATATGCAGGAGATCCTTGCAGGTCATGGACATGAGGTTGACCGCATTCAGATTTATGAGCTTTGCTCTTCCAAATATTCTGCTGTTATTCTTGAGGAAGATGACGAACGAATCGTTTCTCCATTAATGCCTTGTAGAATTTCCATCTATGAGAAATCCGACGGAAATACCTACATCGCACGAATGAATTCAAAATTAATGGCACGACCCTTTGGAGGAATCATCAACGATGTCATGCAGCAGGCAGCCGATGAAACCGAGGAAATTTTGGAGAATATCCTGGAATAACTTAATCAATCACAAAAAAAGAGGCCTTGCCGGCCTCTTTTTTTATGTCATTATTCGGTTTCCAGGGATTTCAGTTGAACACCGATTAGTATAAGAGCCACAAGAATAAATCCTGCCAGAACTGCAAAATTCACACCTTCAATTCCATCACTGCTGAGAATTTTCATCCCATGGGTTGCAGGAAGCAACAAGCCAGCAATTTCCAGTGGTCTTGGCAGCATCTCCGATGGGAACATAATTCCCGACAGCATCATTGAAGGCAGAAATACAGCCTGGGAAAGCATCGTTACTTTTGAAGAGCTTTTACCATAGAGACCAATCAACAATCCCAACAGCAAGGTTGCCAAAGTAAAAAGTGCGACTCCGAGCAGGAAAGAAACCAGATTCTCCGGTTGAACTGCATTGTAGAACATAGGCGCTGTAAAATATATGATTGTTGCAACAATGCTTAAGTTGATAAATCCTGAAATCACTGTTGTCGAAAGAATTGTATGCATGGGAATGCCAACGGATCGAAAGGTTTTTCTGAGATCCTTTCCAATGTACTCGATAATCCCTGAAGGAGTGCCGATAAACGCTCCCATAGTCACAGTAAAAATCGTCATCGTTGCAATTAAGGTTTCTTTTGCTTCCGGCATGATCGAAGTAAAGACTGCTCCCATAACGAAAAAGAATACTAAGGGAACGCCATAATAGGTGATAAAAATTTCGGAACTTCTGATATCCAGTTTTGTTTTTAAACCCAAGGTGAATAAAAAACTTTTCATTCTATATACCTCCTTTTGAGAGCTCCAGAAAACGTTCTTCCAATGAGGGCTTTACAATTTTCAAATCAAGAAGTTCATAGCTTCTGCTTTCTGTAAAATCAAGGATCTCCCGAATTCCATTAATCTTGTCGAAGGTGCGACATCGGTATGCTTCCTTGTTTTTTTCCCATTGGAAAAGAAATTCTTCAGGAAAATCTTCGATCGTTCCTCTCCAACACACCTCAAGCCATTCTTCTTTTTCAATGTTACCTACAATTTCTCCCGGACTGCCCAGCTGACGCAGTTCCCCTTTGACGATCATCCCTACTTGATCGCTCAAAGCCTCGACCTCTGCCATATCATGTGAAGCAAGAACAATGGTGGTTCCTTCTTCTTTCAATCTTCGAATTTCTTTATGAAGATTTGCTCTGGCCTCTACATCTAGACCTGCTGTCGGCTCATCCAGGAAAAGAACTTCCGGTGAATGGCTCAATGCAAGAGCAAGATGAAGTCGTCTCTTTTGACCGGTTGAGAGGGTTTTATATTTCTTATTACTCAACTCTTCAAGACCAAGTCCCTCCATAAGATCTCCCCGGTACTCAATCTTCTTCCATGTGCAAAACAGTTTCATAGCATCCTTCACTGTAATCGCTGCCGGTAGAGATGACGACTGTAATTGTACTCCGGTTAAACCCTTCTTCAATGCCTCCTTAGGTCTAAGTCCATCGATTAAGATTTCTCCTCCGTCAAAATTCCTTAAACCCTCCATGCATTCTAAGGTTGTGGTTTTTCCCGCTCCATTGGGTCCCAGTAAAGAAAAAATATCTCCTTTTCGAACTTCAAAACTCAAATCTTTTAGTACAATTTCCTTTCCATAACGTTTCTTTAGATGGTTCACTTTTATCAATGCTATTCTCCTTTCTTCCTCTTGAAAACTGGCTATTTAATCTCAATATTCTGTTGCTGGAAGTAGCTTCTCAATCCCTCCGAAATAAAATCCTCTACTTTGCGAAACTCCTTCATAAATTCTGTTTGTTCCTCTCCCCTGCTTTTCTCTGAGAATTCCGCAAGTTGCTGTATCATTTTCATATCCCCTTTGGTAAAATCTATCACCTCTTTCCACCAGGCCTCTGCAACTTTCAATCCTTCCATAGAATCTGCTTTTACTCCTTTTTCTTTCAACTCCAGTGCCGTTAAACAGATTCCCTTCATCCGTTCTAAATAGATTCTCCCCTTCTCTTCCTTATATTCCTCTTTAATTTTTTGATACAGATCTTTATCAAGATACTTCACAATCCAGTAATGTTCATCCTGATTTCTGAGGAGCTGAATAATTTCCATGAACATCTCCCAATCCACTTTCCCTACTTCGTTCATTTCTTCGCGAAATTTATGAATCAACTCATAGGTCACTTTTTTTCGCTGGATTTCTTCATCAATCAATTCTTCCTGCTTTTTAAGATATTCATCCATTTCCTGAACAGTTTCCGCCGGCATAAGCTTTTCTTTGATTTCTTTTAAGGAAAATCCGAATTCTTTCAGGCTTATGATTTGATGCAGCATGATATAATCCTTTGTTGTATAGAGTCTTCTGCCTCCTTCTGTAAAAGATGTGGGTTTCACGAGCCCCACCTGGTCGTAATATTGAATCGTCCGTACAGTTACGTTAAGTCCTTTTGCAATTTCACCCACGGTAAATCTCTTTTCCAATGTCATAGTCTTTCATCCCCCTTATTTTGCTTAAATTTCCTGTTCTTAAGATCATTCTACAATATGACGTAACGTAACATGCAAGTGTTTTTTTAAATTACTTTATTTTTTTATATAAAAAAACATCCTGTTCACTTCGTAACGAAACGAACAGGATGTGAATTCCAATTTATCTTATTCTCCACTTAAGCCATTCCAGAGTAAAAAGCAAGGAAACCCATGGCTGTGATCAAGACCAGACTGACCTTTCGGAAAAGTCCGTCATTCAAACGGTTCCCTGCAAACATTCCCAATGCAGTACCAAGAATCAGCGACGGCAATAAAGGGATAGTGTAACCGATTACCGGTTCTGTAATCAAACCGCTCATAAAATAGTTGGGAATGGAAAAAATATTTAAAATCCAGAAATACATCGTAAGGTTTCCACGAAAGCTCTGTTTTTCCACACCCTGATTGTTAAGAAAAAGAACAATCGGTGGTCCTCCCAAGGATACACTGCCGCTGAAAAATCCACTTAATAGTCCGATTGGAAAGAGCGTTCTCTTTGAATTGCGAATCGGAATTTTCTTCCCGCTGAAATTCACTGTGGCAACAATAATGATTAAGACTCCAACGATGATTTTCAAAATACTCTCCGACATCCAAAGCAAACCGTGTACTCCGATGGGGGTTCCAATCAGACCTCCTGTCACAAGGATACCGATTCTTTTGATCTGGACGTATGAGTGCATTTTCACCAGAATCATTGAATTCAGAACCAAGCTGAAGATCATCAAAAGAGGAACCACAACCTGAATCGGAAGGATCATAGTCATTAGAGGGAGTGCCAGCAGAGAAAACCCGAAACTCGTCATTCCCTGGGTAAATCCGGAGATGAAAATAACCAAAATTGCAAATAGTGATAAATATTCAGTCGTATCCAAAGTCTGACTCCTTCCATTGATCAATAGTCCTTCGAGCTAATTCGTCAAAAGAAACACAACGATCGGTATAGTGGCAATAGACAACATCGTGGTGATAAAAACAGCTTTAGAGCCTAAGTATCCGTCATTACCGTACTTTGCTGCCATAATTGCGCAGTTCGCAGCTGCAGGCATTGCTGTAATGAGAACCGGAACTCCTAGCAGAAGCCCCGAAACTCCAATTAGCCGTAGAATGAAATAGACAATCCCGGGAAGAAAAACTAACCTGATTCCGCTCAAGAGCAGAAGATTTTTATCTGTTGTCAACTCACTGTAATGCACTTTCATTAAAGACGCTCCGATAAAAATCATTGCCAGGGGTGTAGTTGTTGCACCCACCAGCTCCAATGTACGGAAAACAGGGTAAGGAAGATCGATTGAAAAAAGAAATAGGGAAAAGCCGATAAACACTGAAATAATCCCGGGATTAAGAAGAACTTTAATCAGACTTCCTCCATTCCCGCCATCGACTTCTGCTCCTGTTCTCATTAAAATATGGACCCCCAGAGTCCATATGAGGAAGTTGAAGGGCAGGTTGTATATTGATGCATAAAACACTCCCACTTCTCCAAACACCGCATGAGCTACGGGGAATCCCATAAAACCCACGTTGGAAAAGATCAGGACAAATTGAAAAATATCCCGTCGGCTTTCCTTTAAATTCAGTATATTTACAATTCCATATGAGAAAAGGATAATGAAAACATAAGAGATGATTGAAATCACTAACAAAATACCGGAATCCAATAATAAGTCCGGGGAAAAAGGCAGTTTCATTGAGACAATGATCATTGCGGGAAGGGCAATGTCCAGAACGTAATTCTTTATTTCCCGGTTAAACCCGTCAGTAATAATATTTTTCTTTCTCATGACATATCCTAATAGAACCATAAGAAATAAAATACTAACTTCCTGAAAAGAAGCCACCTCATCACATCCCACATTTGTAAAGTTGCTGATCACTTCCCTATTGTATCATATTTATGTTCGGTCTACGAACCATTCTACGGGATTTTCTTTACTGTGGAAATATAAATAAGCTATAATAACAAAGAAGGGAGGATTGCGCAAATGCGTTATGAAAAACAAACAAACTTTAAGGAAATCGGTCATGATGGCCAAGAACACCTTGCAAAATCAAAGGTTCTGGTCATCGGATGCGGAGCTCTCGGAACGATGGTTGCAAATAATCTTGTCAGAGCAGGAATCGGGTACATTCGCATTGTTGACCGTGATTATGTGGAACTTCACAACCTTCAGCGGCAGTTATTGTTTGATGAGGACGACGTTCAAAGAAATTTGCCGAAAGCCATTGCAGCCAAAGAGAAGCTTTCGAAAATTAATTCCTCAATCGATATTGAAACCATCGTCAAGGATGTAAACAGCACCACAATTTATGATCTGATTCAGGGAATTGATTTAATCATGGATTGTACCGACAACTTCCAAACTCGTTATCTCATCAACGATGTCTCTTATAAGTTCGAAATCCCTTGGATTTATGGGGGAGTCATCGGTGCAACGGGAGTATTGCAGGTCTTTCTTCCCGGCGAAACTCCATGCCTTCGATGTATGATGGATGCGCCTCCACCAAGTGGAGCAGTTCCAACCTGTGACACCGCAGGAGTTCTCAATACAGTAACCGGCATAATCGGATCCCTTGAGAGCAACGAAGCAATTAAGTATCTGACCAAAGCCAAAGATAAGCTCCTCCGAAAGATGCTCTATCTGGATTTATGGGAAAACACTCTTGAGAAAATCGAAATCCCACTAAATCCTGAATGCCCCTGCTGTCAAGGGCAAGAGTACCATTTTTATGAAAATAAAGAGGATCATGCCGCATTTCTCTGTGGCATCAACAGTGTACAGGTATCTTCCCCCACCGAAGAGAAGATCTCTCTCGAAGCACTGGAAAAGCGGTTACAGCCCACAAACTACAGAACCAAAAGAACTCCCTATCTTTTAAAAATATATGCGGAACCCTATGAAATCACCCTCTTCCCCGATGGAAGAGCCCTCATTAAGAATGCCAAAACCTTGGAGGAAGGTAAAACCGTTTATGCACGGATTATCGGAAATTAGAATTGAAGGAGGAAAGTCAATGAATGAAAAAAAACTTCTCAACCGATCCGAGGTGGATCCCTCACTGACCTGGGATTTGACCAAAATTTTTCCCACTGTCGATGACTATGAAGATCTGCTCTCAACCTTCCCTGAAAGAAGCAGATTGATTCAGGACACTTTTAAGGACAATCTTCTCACTCCTGAAAAAATCATTGAATGTTTGGAGCAATATGAAACCCTTTTGGTTGACGTTTATAAAGCCAACGCATATGCATTTTTATCTTCGTCTGTCGATGAAACCGATGAGGAAAATCAGCAAAGAGTGGCAAAGGCACAAATGGTTTTTGCCAAGGTCTTTGGCAACCTGTCCTTTGTAGAAAGCGAACTGAAGGAAGCTGATGAGAAAAAACTAAGCAGTGCCATCAGCTTAACAGGTCGTTATAATGAGTATTTGAAGGATCTTTTAAGACAAAAGCCCTATAAGCTCCATCCCGATGTAGAAAAAACCCTTGTGGAACTGTCACCGGTCTTTGACGCACCTTATCAAATCTACAATCAAGCGAAACTTGCTGATCTTTCCTTCCCGTCCTTTACTGTAAAAGGGATAGAGCATCCCTTAAGTTTCGTTCTTTTCGAAAACGACTACCAGATGGAGCCGGAAAAGGATCTCCGTCGCGAAGCCTTTTCCGTATTTTCAAAAGAGCTGCGCAAATATCGGAATACCATGGCGGGAACCTATCTATCAAAGTTACAGGAGGAAAAAATCTTATCCGACCTCCGGGGATTCAACAGTGTGTTCGACTATCTTCTTTTCGAGCAGAAAGTGGACCGAAGCCTTTACGACCGACAGATCGACTTGATCATGAGTGAGCTTGCTCCTCATATGCGTCGCTATGCAAAGCTGCTCCAGCAGGAACATGGATTGGAGCAGATGACCTATGCGGATTTAAAAATCTCCATCGATCCCG
This sequence comes from Clostridiaceae bacterium, assembly GCA_003554105.1. GTDB lineage: Bacteria > Bacillota > Clostridia > Peptostreptococcales > T1SED10-28 > T1SED10-28. The sequence continues at coordinate 114,243 of PWFQ01000018.1, forward strand.
ACTATGATCCAAAGATAAGCATTGAGGAATCCAAGGAATATGTAAAGGGTGCTCTTTCGATTCTCGGTGAAGATTACTTAAACCTTGTTATGGCTGCCTATGATGAACGCTGGATCGACTTTGCTCAAAATACTGGTAAATCCACCGGCGGTTTTTGCGCAAGTGTCTATGGCCAAAATTCATACATCCTTTTATCATGGAGTGGATTGATGAGTGAGGTCTTTACATTGGTTCATGAACTTGGTCATGCAGCACATTTTATGCTTTCGTCGGAAGAGGTCAGTTTGCTGGAACAGGACCCCTCGATGTATTTTGTTGAAGCGCCCTCCACCATCAACGAATTGTTTTTAACCAACTATTTAATGAAAAAAAGTTCAGATCCAAGGTTCAAACGATGGGTGCTCTCTTCAATGGTTGCAAATACCTACTATCATAATTTTGTTACCCATCTCCTGGAGGCTACCTACCAAAGAGAAGTATATAAGCTCATTGATCGTGGTGAATCCGTTCATGCAAATACCCTGGATCGTTTGAAAAGAAAAGCTTTAGAGGATTTCTGGGGAGAGGATGTCCATCTCAACGAAGGGGCCGAACTCACCTGGATGCGCCAGCCTCATTACTACGATGGTCTTTACCCCTACACTTACAGTGCAGGTCTTACTGTTGCAACTGAGGTGAATCAGCGAATTCTTATTGAAGGCAAAACCGCTGTTCAGGATTGGATTAAGGTGTTAAAAGCGGGAGGCACTCTCGAGCCTGTTGGTCTATCACGGCTGGCAGGGATCGATATCACAACGGATCGGCCCTTGCGCAATACCATTGCATACATCGGATCTCTGATTGATGAAATCGATGAGCTGACAAAGGAGATCCACCGACAGTCAACTCAATAAAATTGATCCGTCTCATGACGGATGTTCTTCTTCCCTCAAGACTGAAAAAAAACGGGACTGCGGGCGGTTCTTCATAATTTCTTCTTCCTTTATAATAAATGTATCAAACAGAAAGGGGGATCATTATGGAATATCCGCTGTACGCTGACGAAACCCATGAATATGTGATCGAAAAACAAGTGTGTCAAAGGGACACAAAGTCGAGAGGAGATAAACAGTTGAACAAACAGTTAGTATTACCTAAGGTGATCAATGAGCAAGTAACAGAAAGAAAAAATCCGACTCTGATTTTCAAAAGTGCAGGGGATCGAATATCCAGGATTCTCCGGCGGAAAGAAGCGGAAAAGGATCTCGAGAAGATCAAAGAGCAGTACTTCTACGAGTTTTTTAACGGAAACTATTTCAGATAATCGTGCTATAGCAGAAAATCAAAGGGACATGAAAATTCATGTCCTTTTTTACGTTTTTCTATGGTACACTATGAACGACTCATTAATTTTTTCCAAGGGAGGGAAAGTATATGAGAATAAGAAATTCATCCATCATTCCCCTGCTGATCATTATTATCGTCTTTCTTCAATCCCATGGAACAGCATGGGGGAACGATGAAACTTCAGAGATGTTGACTGTTGGAATGGTGGAGACTGCCGGAAATTTTCAGCCCTTTTATTACCCCCGTAACAGTGATAAATATGTCATTGATTTAGTGTTTCAGAGATTGTTGCGACGTGACCTTAATGGTGATTGGGTCGGAGAGGCTGCAGAATCCTGGTCTGTTTCTGATGATTTAAAGGAAATCCGGTTTGCCTTAAGGGAAAATCTCACCTTTTCCGATGGTGAGCCTTTAACAGCAGATGATCTTGTTTTCACTTACAGTGTGCTGATGGACCCTTCCTTTCTTGGAGGCCATGTTTCCTATACGGAGGAATTGGTAACCGTTGAGGCATTAAATCCTGCCGAGGTTCTTTTCGTTTTTGAGGAAGGGTCTCCCGACAATCTCTCCCGTGCAAATTTCTATATCACTCCGGAACATTATTACGGTCAATACTACGCATCCGGTGATACCTCAGAGCTGACTCAAGTCAGGGAGGAGCCTTTGGGCTCAGGACCCTATTTCCTTTCGAATTATTTCATGGAACAATTCATTTTTTTGGAGAGAAACCCCTCTTACTATGATGAAAATGTTTTTTCCATCAATGAAATTCTTTTTGAGAATGTTACCTCCAACACATTAATGCCTTCTCTTCTACAGGGAGAGATTGATCTGATCAGTCGCATGACAGAGGTTCGACATTTGAAAAGAGCGCAGGAGGAAGAAGCGATTCAATACAACCGCTTTTTTTCAGACTCTTATTCAGTTCTGAAATTTAATCATGAAAATGGACCTACCCGACATGTTGAGGTGCGAAAAGCTCTGCAATTAGCGATGGACTTCCAGGGTCTTGTCGATCATTATTTTAATGATTTCGCCAAAGTTCCCCGTCATCCCTTTGGAGAAAACTCTTTCGTGATCGATCAGGAGTTTGAAAATCGATTAAGAGCTCCTGACTACAATATTGAGGAAGCGGCAGCGGTCCTTGAAGACGCAGGATGGTACTTAAACAGCGAAGGAATGCGTGAAAAGAATGGTGAGATCCTGGAGCTTCACATTGTGGCAGCAAACTACTCAGACATTGTAGACACACTCACTCCCCTATGGGACAGGGACTGGGCAAATGCTCTGGGAATCAGCCTGATCTATTCTCATGGTCCCATAGACAGGGTCTTGAATCAAGTACTCTTTGATGAAGAAGAGAGTCGCTCAGGGTGGAATGTAGTCTATCTTCCCCAGTCAGTCAACCCTCATTCACCACTTTCTGTCGCAGAAAGATTCCATTCATCAACAATTGGTACGGGACATGGAAATATCAGTCGATACGCAAACACTGAAGTGGATGAGTTGATTGAAAGAGCTCAAGTGATTCATGAAAATGAGATCCTGATTCCCATCTATCAGGAAATTGCAACTCTGCTCCAGAAAGACTGGATGATGGCACCGGTTTATACCCAGGAATATGCAGATCTTTACACGATGCGCCTGGATTACTTCGAAACAAATAATTTTTATCGATGGCCCGATGCACTAAGGCATGCAAAACTTCTTGATATTGATATTGACCCCATCCCCTACGAGGATGAATCCGAACGCTCCTGGTTCATAACCATCGGAGTGCTGATTATTCTCTACGGTTTATTTCGATGGAATCGTAGAAACGAATGGTTCTGATAATAAAAGACCGAAGCTCCGTCAACTTTTACAGTTAGCGGAGCTTCGGTCTTTTCTAATTCCTTCTTAATCCCTTTATTCATGTCCCTCAAGAATATCCAGCTCAATTGCTTCCCCTTGTTGAGGCCAGCTGTCCAGCACAAGATTCGTGCTGACCCGTACTCTTTGACCTATGGATAGTTCCTCAATATTATCAACTGCGTACCAAACCGCTGATAAATCTGAAGGGCCATCATCTTCCGTACTCTTCTCCAATAATTCGTCTATGGTCATTTCATCGATGTCCTCCGGTTCTATATGACTGATTACCAGAATACGCTCTTCGCTTATCTCCACGATATAACCTTCCTGTGTCATCAGATCTTCATCGTTAAGGTCGTTCCCGCAACCGGTAAGAAAGAGTAGGGTCATGAGAATCCCTCCTATAATCATCCGGTTTTTGCGATCCATTTCAATTCCCTCCTCTGTGGGTTTTTTCTGGTTTTACCCTGCATTTATAAGACGCAGGAAAATCATTTTAGTTCCCTTATCCTTCGATCAATAGAATCGAAAACGATTTTCTCTTCATCAATCCCTTTAAGGTCTGCCGATCCGGTTAAAATCATGGATTGATACAGCTGATTTTTCATTTCATCCAAAACCATCCTGACGCCATGGCTAAATGCCCCAAAAGCTCCTATTACAACCGGTCTTCCTACCAAAACTGCATCTGCTCCGAGGGCGATCATCTTAAAGGCATCCACGCCTGAGCGCACGCCCCCATCCGCAAGCACCATGATTTTACCTTTTACCCGTTTGGAGATCTCAGGAAGCACCTTCATTGATGACTCTGCATGATCAAGCACTCTTCCCCCATGATTTGAGACAACAATGGCTTTCGCCCCCACTTCCACAGCCAGTTCCGCTTCATCAGGAGTCATAACTCCTTTTAGTATAAAAGGAAGCTTTGTGGAGGTAATCAATTGCTTTAATTCTTCCTTTGTTTTAGGGCCCACAGGTTGTCCCTTCAAAGACATCGTGATCAGACCTGCCCCGTCGATATCAACACCCACAGCTTTTGCTCCAGCTTTTTCCGCCTCTTTCAAGTTCCTTAGAATCTCCCGGTTGGAGCGGGGTTTTATAATGCAGCATCCTTTCCCATCAGCATTCTCCAATGCCCAGAGACCATCCTGGTACATGGTCAAATCCGCCGAATCTCCTGCCATTGCTATCGTACCGGCTTCAATGCTTCCCTGAACAGCACTTTGAATGTACTCTCTTTCGCTCAAAGCACCTCCCATGTTATACACGCTTCCGGTGACCGGTGCAGTAATAATTGGAAAATCCAGTGTTTCCCCGAAGAAGTCAAATCCCATGTCCGGATCCTTGACATCATGAATGGTACGAAGCTTCAACTTCACATTTTTCAAATCCGCCACATTTGCTTTGAATGCTGATGCGGTTCCAACACCACCCATCCCGGGAACTTCCCCTTGACAGGCATACCCGTCACACTCCGGACAAACTCGACAATACCCTTTCAAATTCTCTCTTGCAGTTTTCTCCATTTCTTTTATGTTCATATCCTCACGTATAATCCAATTAACCTCTTTAATAGAGGGTTTGGATTATTCCTCCTTTCTCCTGATTTATCTCAACTCTTCACTACAATCCAGGCAGACTGTTTTTCCTTTCAGAAATCGCATTCACGCCACATGCATCATTTTCCGTGACACAGACGATCTCTTCATCCTTTGAAAACTCAAGATTTAAGTGTTCCATTGCAACTTCCGCCGCGCGATATCCCATTGCAAGCCCGGAGCATTCATGTCCGTGAAAGCTCACAATTTTTTCCCATAGCTTATCATTCATATTCAAGCCTCCTTTTATAGCATCGGTTCAATTGCAGGCACAACATAGGAGAGAATCCGAATCATGATTTCGATCGGTGAAAAACTCCTGCTTTGGTCTCCTTCAACGCCTTTTCGACTTTCCTGTACGATCCCTTCAATCTGATCAATGACTTCCTCTGAAAAAGATTCACTATACACGACAATCATACTTTCAGTGCTCAAATAGGTGCTTCTCGGATCATAATTATAAGCACCGATGATCGTGGTTTCATCATCAATGACATAGGTTTTCCCATGAATGGATCCCGCTCCCCGAAACTCGTACACCTCGTCCATATAATCGTTCAGATCGTTTCTGTAATAATAATAGCCTATGTTCCCAAAGATGTTGGGATTGGTTACTACACTGTTTGTCAACAAAAGTTTTTCAGCGGAAATCTCATCATAGTAGCTTGAAAACTCCTGACCCAGACGATCTTCCATATCTCCTCTCATCTGCCTTGAAGGAATGAAGTATGGGCTTTGCAGCCACACTCTGTTTTCGGCCCGTCCAACCAGTTCCATGAGGGTTTCCCAGACCCATGGGGATTTTCTCCATCGTTCAATGGGATTATGAATAAATACAATGGCCTTCGTCGGATGCACCTCTTCAATCAATCCTTCCCCGTCAAAATATTCAGGATAGCGTTCTTGAAAGTCATTCAATGCCCCTCTCAGATGCTCTAAGTATTCATCCCCTTCATCACGCCGAACAGGGAACAAGCGCTCCTTTGCTGAAACAGAAAAATCGTGCTCCCATAGATCATCAAAATACTCCTGCATTCGAGGGAGTACACTCTCATTTCGTTGCTCTTCGAGATGATTAATCACCCAAACGTCACGATCACGGGCCCCTTGATCTCCCGCTTCAGGATCAAAATACCTGTCTCCGATGTTTCTCCCACCAATAATTCCATGCTTGCCATCAACAATAAACATTTTATCATGCAAACGATTATGAATGGTCCATGGCATCAGAAGATTCGGCGGTTCATAATATTGAACTTCAATATTTTCATGAACTTCCAGTCCGTGAAGAATTCTTCGATCTTCTCTCCTCAGGTTATGAAAAAATCCGTCGAGAAGAATTCTAACCTGTACATTTCGATCAGCAGCCTCCACAACAGCCCCCAGAAATACATCCAAAGTTGTTCCTGGTTCAAAGCTGAAGTAGGTAATATCAATGCTTTTTTCGGCTTCACTCAGGAGATGAAGGCGGGCGGTTCCAGCATCCTCCATGGATTCAAGAAGAATTGCATGATCAACGCTCTCCTCGAGGTTTTCGTCCTGCTCCTCTGCCATCCTTGGAATTTCAAAGGGATTGTTTCTTTCACTGTGAGAGATAAAATGAAAAATTACAAACCCGAAGACAAATACATATAAAGCATAAAGGATCATCGCCCATTTCATTGTTTTGAGAATTCGACGCTTTCTCCGTGTTTTTTTCTCATTTTCGGTTTTGATTAGCATGAGGGTCTCCTTTTAATGAATTTTCTTATACAAAAAGGGTGAACTGATTGTCCTATTCACCCTCCATATCCATTATACCATTCCATATATATTTGTCACCTGACTTTCATTCCGGCAATGAAATTCTTTCCAAAGATCCTAACCGATGGTTTTAATAAACTCTTCCTTTGCTCCGTCCAACTCCTTAAACCCCATTTTTTTAAGATATTTACGGTGTTTTTCATTCACAGCCCTGCTTAAAAATCTTTGATACCCCAAATCCAGAAAAAACTTCTTCCGTTCATCGAAAATGTACTCTCCCACTTTAAAATCCCGATATTCCGGAATTACAAAATCCAGTTTGATCTTCAAGGTACGGGAATCCTCTTCCGTCGCAAGAAAAACTCCTGCAGGTACCATGTCTCTTAAGATATAGAATCCCATCTGTGACTCTTCAGGATTGTATTCATGCCGGGAGAAATATTTCTTAATATCCTCTTTGTAGTGCTCGAGGAAATATTGAAAGTACTCACTGTCTGGTTCGATTGAAAGCATTTGAAAATATTCCTCTTTCCCATAGATTTTTTGTAGATAGTAAAGATTAATCAGAACAATCCCCAAATTCATAATCCCTACAGGGACTGATCCAATTAAGAATCCATATATCCCAAAGGTTAGTGCTCCTGTTAAATTAATCCATCGAAGTTTAATAATCGAGCTCATCAGCAGGGAGACCAAAACAAGGGTTGATGCTAAATACCCAAGCCATTCCACCCATTCAATTCCAAGCATTTCAAATCCTCCTTTATCATTTCACCATCCTATAAAGTGCTTTACAATTATACACCAGTACTAAGGATCTGAAAAGAGGAAACTCGCACCCTACTTCCTTTCCAATGCCCCTCTTAGTTCTTCAAAGTTCTCGTAACTTTTAACTGGTACTTTCTTTCTATCAAGAATCTCCAATAATGCTTTTTGATGCTTTTTGCCTGCTGAAGCTAATCCCTTTAAATCTTGGGGATTATAGGGCTCAATGAGGTCTGGCAGTTCGTCAGGGGATACATCTGTGCCTTTAAATCCATTTTCTATTTCCTTTGTAATTTCCGTCGCAACAATCAGTGCTGCATATGGATCATTTGTTTGACATGCTCTCTCCAGTTTATTGTAGAAATTGATCAACTCCTCGTAATATCCCCCAAATGCATCGTTGAAGTCAATGGAACTACCTGTTTTTTTTCGTTCCTCCTGTAGTGAATTGATTAACTGTTTTACTAAAGATTTAGAAGCCCTCTTTATTGATGAAACTTCATTACTGATAAAAACCGTGTCATAATCTCTCTCAAACTTTTTTGGCACGATTGCCATTTGGAGAATTTCGTTTTTCAGTTTTCCCCTGCCGCGCTTAATCGTTGTTCGATTTAACAAAGCGATCCCATATGTCACCGCTCCGATCATTTCAATTGCATATTGTCTCACTTTATGTAGAGAATTTTCTTCATTTAAGATAAATAATAGGTTCTGGGATTCTTTTAGCTGTATTTCCACTCGGTTGAAGAATGTATCACGATCATTCTCATTGAGGGCACGCTCTTTCAACTTTTGAAATTTCCTTTGATCTTCTTCATCTCCGTAATATAAAACTTTGCCCTCCGTCAGAATGGAAGTAATTCTAAGTTCGTGATTTGAAAGCTTCTCTATAAACTCCCAGGAAACCGCCCAGAAATCATAACCGACTCCGTCAATGATAAAAACATCTTGAAGCTGATATCCCCGCTCCGTTTTGGGGATGAAATACAAATCCAAATCCGACTTATCATGGGTATCATTGTAAATCGTGGATCCCATGATGACAACACAGGCAATATCATCCTTATAATCCTTTTCGATCTTTTCAATTAACAGCTCCGCAGCCTTCATTCGTTCCATGCTGCACTCACCTTCCTTTCCTCTTCTATTTTATC
>PWFQ01000052.1 GCA_003554105.1 Clostridiaceae bacterium
CTGTCCAGATTGTAAAATTTTATATTACTTCTGTTTCTCTAAGATGTTGGTATATCAATGGTTTGCGCAAATGACACAAATGTCGAGTAGGCGAAACCTTGCAATTTCAACCCCTCACAGAACCCGCCGTGCGCTATTAACTCAACGGGCTCTTCACACCATCATTTACAATAAGTAGCTACTTCCCGCTCCGTAATCGAAAATCCTCACATAGGTTTTCGGTCTCGGTAGCGGGTATTTCTTTAGAAACAAGTTGAATTTATCCCAGTTAAAACTCTTCCGTTGACTTCTACGGTTTAACCATTTGAAGATGAGCCGTTTACAATCATCGATAAAGTTTCCCACAGCCCGCTGATTGTCAGTTATACCGTAGTAGTTGCAGTGACCTTGGATTTTCAACTTCATGATTCTGATGAAATCTTTCGTAGGCACATTCCTGTTTCTTCTCATCCATTCCTTACACCTTAGTAAACTTGCCTTGTATTTCTTCTTGCTTGTTTTCCTTTTAATTCTTTTCCTTCCGTCTTTGTCTTCTCCCATGTAGTGGGTGAATCCCAGGAAGTCAAAGGTATGATTGCCATGGTCGTCATCATCGTCATCGTCCTTCTTCAGTTCGATGATTTTGGTCTTTTCTTCAGAGATCTCCAGATTGAATTTATTCAACCTTTTGACCAAGGCTTCATAGAATCGTTTTGCATCCCGTTCATACTGGAAGCAGAAAACACCATCATCGGCGTACCGAACCATGTAGGCATTCCCTTCACAGTGCTCTCTGACGATCTTATCGAACCATAGATCAATGACATAATGCAGGTAGATATTTCCGAAAATCGGAGACGCCGAACCACCCTGTGGTGTTCCTTTAGGCGTTTCATGCTTAATCCCCTCTTCCAACATACCCGCTTTGAGCATTCTTGAAATCAGTCTTTTAAGATTCCTGTCCGCAATTCTGTGTTCGATGAATTTCATCATCCAACCATGGTCTACATGATCAAAGAATCCTTTGATGTCTGCGTCCACTACGAAGCGAATCTCATCCTTATTCACGATTTTATCCAGGAGTTGCAGGGCATCATGACACCCTCGACGGGGTCGGAATCCGAAAGAACATTCCAGGAAGTCCTGCTCATAGATGGCATTCAGGATCCTTGCCAATGCAGATTGTACGAGCTTATCTTCATATGCAGGGATTCCTAAAGGTCTTTTCTTATGGCTCCCTTCCTTTGTGATATATGTACGCTTAACGGGCTGAGGTTTGTAGGCTTGTCTCTTCATTCTTGAGAGCAAGTCGTCAATATTTTCCTCCAGCCTTTCACTGTACTCTTCTTTCGTTACTTGATCAACGCCAGATGCTTTCCCGGTGCTCATCGCTTTATGGGATTTAATCAGACTTTCCTTGTTTATCAGGTGTATTAAGGATGTGAATTTCTCTTTAGGATTTGTCTTTGCTACTTTTGCTATCCTTTCCAGTTGCGTTTCCATACGTTGCCTCCCTCTGTGTGAAGCATATGTTTCTCCTTTAAGGTCGATGTTGTGTTACCGCCTTCCCTCCATAGGCATTACCCTACTTCATCAGTACTATGCAGTAATCCGACTCCCTGTTGCATTGGACATCCTCACGTTGTTATTGCTTGGTATGCCCTACTTTCTCTGCGTAAAGAGCGAACAGGGTCTCCCACGTTGACGCACCATAACACTGTTTAGCATGCCAAGGTCTTTGACCCCGGGGAAGCCCCAATATTCTCGCTTAGCGAATATCAGGGTATTGTTTTCTACTCGGTTCACAGTATGAACCTTCCCGATTAGGATTTCGAGGCTTATTCCCTTCAGCTTGTGCTTTCGGCCTACTAACTTGCTGTCTACGCTTAACATCATAAGTTACCCGATGATGTCCAAGACTCGCTATGAGTGATTTGCTAAATCTTTCTCAGCGGGGTTCCCACCCGCTATATGGCGCACCCTTCGTGGCGCACGAACCGTCCCCTCTGTGACAGTCCCCTCTGTGACAAGAAAAAGCCCTAAGAATTTTACTTCTCAGGGCGATTAATCCATGAATCATGATTGTAATAGCTTTTCTAGATCCTTTATCGATGCATGTTCCTTTCCCTCTAAATAATCTTCAGGTACATCCCACTGTTCAACCATGATCTTTTCAGATTCCAGTATCTTAAAAAACTCTTGCATAAAAATGCCTGGCTCTAATTTACTATCACACGAAGGGCTTTCTTGTATGCCAAGTAGTCCTTTAATTACATACCCCTTTGAGAGGTATTCTTTAATATCCTTCAGTACGGGCATAAGTAAATTCCTACAGTGTTTTCTGTATGCATCCGTATCGTACTCCTCTAAGCTCATTGGAGGACGTGCTTCTCCCATATAACGAAACTCGGGGCATGGCAACTGGATTAGTCCATAGCCTTTTTCCATCACTCTCATTATTACATTTGTAAAGGCTCCTTCTGCTCTTTCCCATTCTCTAATTACCGCATTTTGGTTTATAAGGCAGTGAGCCGTAATAACCATCGTCTTTTTTCTTTTCATCTAACTTCTGCCGAAAAGATATTTTGGTGGCATATGCTTAATCACATACCAAACAAGCAAACAGCTCCCGATTTTATCAACAAGGTTCCCCGTAATTCTTGGGATAAAAGCTGCTGTAAAAATCCGTTGTCCACTTGCCAACAACCAAACAAAAATAAGGTCCATTCCTCCACCTGTAGCTCCACCATACATTAGCACTGCAATAGGGGTTCCAATTAATGGTGCTACAATAGCAATAATTAATCCTGTAATGAGGGCGGTTTTGAAATTAAAACCATACTTTCTAGAAATAAAACCTACAATAATTCCAATAGCGATATTTACCAAAGCAAAAGGTATCGTTCTGGGATTTGTAATCATTCCTTGAATAACATTTGTAAGCCCCCCCGTAATTGCCCCAGCAAAAGGACCCAAAATCGCTGCTACATAGATGGTTCCAATGGTATCTAGAAATAACAAAGGGATCTGCAGGGTTTGTGCTAGAGTTCCCAAAACTAGATTCAATACTACGCCAAGAGATGCAAAAATCATCCCTCTTGTCGAGGTAAAAGGCGAAATTCTCTTTTGTGCTTCCATCACTTAAACTCCTTTTTGATTGTATTTTAACAACCAAAATTATATCGCAGCACAGGAGGAATCTCCAATTGAAATATTGAATTTTGAAACTATCTCCTATAGAAATCCTTTATCTCCCATCTGTTGTTCCATTCTAGCCTTTAACTCCCTATCAATTCTTCTACTTGAAGCAGATAAGTAAAGACTTTTAAAATCGTTATGATGTTATTGTAAAGCTTAATGAATGGAAATGATTTATTTGTTTATATTCGAATTAATTACGCTTTTGTTCAGAATCTACCTTTCCACCCTTCTTTGTTTCAACAGAACCTATATTATCACCTAATAGATTCACAAAATAATTACTAGATGGGTAATCCGATCCATATGATACCGCCTGTCCGGCGATTCAGTACCGCAGTTCCGGAAAAAGAATACCGGAATTCCGGTCAACGAGTACCGCTTAGTAAATTTGGAGTATATCTCTGAAGATCATCGTGTATTCATGTAAGAGCACGTCGATGGCACCTTGATGAACACCGTGGGTCAAAAATATGAACATGGTGGGTATTTCGGTATGAGAGGTCCACTGTCACGGTGAAATTGTTCCATTGTCACGGAGAAACTGATCCACTCTCACGAA
>PWFQ01000043.1 GCA_003554105.1 Clostridiaceae bacterium
AGCCTCGGAACCATCGATCTAATCGAAAAAGGAATAAAAGCGGACGCAGCTATTGTAGGAGAGCCTACAAATTTGGATCTTTGTGTGGCTCACCGAGGGCTTGAATGGTTTGAGATCCGTTTTCACGGGAAAGCGGTTCATGGAGGCAAGCAAAAGGATGGGATTAATGCCATTAAACAGGCATCAAAATTCATTCAACGATGCGAAGAAAAATTGCTACCGAAAATTGAGAGCGAGTTTCACGACATCATCGGTATGTCCTCAATGAACTACGGAACTATTCATGGAGGAACACAACCCAGTACTGTTGCGGGGGAATGCATCTTAAGATTTGATCGTCGTTGGGTTCCGGGAGTAAGTTATCAAGAGGTTGTATCTGATTATGAAAACATCATCAAACAACTTGAAGAAGAAGAGCCTGAGTTTCAGTGTGAACTAAGGATCATGGAAGAAAGTGTCATGAAAAAGGGGTTTGTCCATGAGGCAATGGAAACTGATCCGGAGCATCCAATCATCCCCATTGTCATTAAATATGGGGATGAAATTATTGGTAAAAAGCCTGATATCACTTATTTTCCTGCATGGACTGATGGAGGGCTGTTAAGTCAGTATGCGGGGATTCCAACGGTCGTTTTTGGACCCGGAGAGTTGGAGAGCGCTCATTCGTCAAAGGAGCATATAGACATAAAACAACTACTCCCGGCAACGCTGATCTACGCAAAAACCGCGATGGAATTTTGTAAATAGGAGACATCACAGTATACCTTTAACGATCTAACCGCTGAGGAGTATTTCCACTAACTTGTCAGCGGTTTTAATTTTTTCAAAAAATCTCTTGACAAATCTTTCATATGAGGTTATTATGTTAGTGCACTAGTTAAATAGTGCACTGGTATTATAGGAGGTGTCAATGTGAATTTTAATCCATCAAAACCCATATACGAACAAATCATCGATGAGTTTAAGAAGAAGATGGTTCGGGGCGAATTACAACCAGATGATAAAATGCCATCACAAAGGGATTTGGCCCAGCAATTGAAAGTCAATCCCAATACTGTTCAGCGGGCTTATCGTGAGATGGAGCATCAAGGGATGACTGAGACTCAAAGGGGTCAGGGAACCTTTGTGGCAAATGACACCGAGAAGATTCGCGAGTTGAAGGATGAAATGGCAAAAAAAACGTTGGAGAATTTTATTCAGGAAATTCAAGATTTGGGATTTTCCCAAGAGGATATTCCGATACTGATTGAAAAATACAGAAAGAAAGGGGATAAGAATTGAGATGATTGCTTTCAAAGACGTAACGAAGAAATTCGGAAAAACCGTAGCATTGGATGACGTGAATCTGGAAATCAAAAAAGGAATGATCACCGGGCTTTTAGGACCTAATGGTTCCGGTAAGTCGACCATGATTAAACTGATCAGTGATTTGAACAAACCTACAAAGGGTGAAGTTTTGATTAACGGAGGGGAAATCAGCCAGGAAATCAAGAAGCATATTTCCTACTTACCGGAAATTGATCATTTTTATCCATGGATGAAAATCCGGGACGCCAAAAATTTTGTAAAAACCTTTTATGAGGATTGGGACGAAGATCGCTATCAGGAATTGCTTGATTTTCTCGAGTTGGAAGAGTCGATGATGATTAAAAAGATTTCCAAAGGACAGAGGGCAAAAACCAAGCTTTTACTTTCCTTTTCCCGACGTGCAGAGATTATTCTTCTGGATGAGCCTCTTTCCGGGATTGATATTTTTACCCGGGAGAAAATCATCGAAACCATGATCAAGGATTACAGGGGAGGGGAGCAAACCATTGTTATCACCACCCACGAAATCAAAGAGATTGAGCATGTGATAGATGAGACGGTTTTTCTGAATAAAGGTGCTGTAGCCCTTGCGGGTAACGTTGAAGAGTTGAGAGAACAGCAGCAGCGATCCCTGGTGGAAATCATGAAGGAGGTGTATGGCAATGGAAAGGACTTTTAAACAGCAAATCTGGATGCTCTATAAAAAAGATGTGATGAATCTTCGAACCGAAAGTTTATTACTCCTGGCATTTGCTGCAGGATTAAACGTATATGCCTATATACAGATCCTCAGGGCCGAAAGCACCTTGAATGCAGCAGGTTACGGAGTTTTAAGCTCTATGATCGTCTTCGGCGCACTCTTTTGGGTCTTTATCCGGTCATTCAGTCTTGTTTCCTCGGAATGGAAGGATCATACACTGCATATGATCATGCCACTTCCCATCGGCGGGAAAAGCATCTTTTTTTCAAAACTGATGGCCTTGTTTACTCAGATCCTTGTGGTAGGTACAATCACTGTCATTTTTGCCCTGGGTTCCGCCACATTGATTCTCGGTCTTGACGAGGTGACATCCTTTTTTCGGATATTCAATATTGCAAGTGAAGAACTGATTCTTGGCAATATCGGTGAAATTATTAAAATGATCATCTTTGCTTTCGTCAACTTTGGACAGCTGCTGGTCATCGTATTTTTCAGCAGCGTTGTGGGAAGAATGTTTAAAAAGCTATCTGGTCCGATCACCTTTGTGGTGTTTATTTTGAGCAACTTTGTCATCTCGCGGATTACTATTTTAATCGCTAGGTCGGTAACCTTCGATTCACAAGCCGGATTTTCAATTAGCGGAGACAACGTTACCGGCATGGAAACCACAATCAATTTTATGTCCACTCCCGAGTATCTGTTCGGAGTGTTCTATGCTTTGGCATTTGGAGTTTTGTTTTTCTTTGCAACCACCTATTTATATGATCGGAAAGTCGAGTTATAAATCGAATCAGGAGAAAGATCAAAGGGAGGAATATTAAGTGATAAAGAAAAATTTCAAAAAAGGAATCGTTATGGCGATATTGCTATTCGCAATGATATTTGCGGCAGCTTGCGGTGACGATGAAAATTTAAGCGATCTGGAAATGTTTGAAGAGGCAGTCAGGGCAAATCTCAATCGGGATTCTTTCTCTTTCGCCGGAGAACTCTCATTCAGCTCCGAAGATCTTCAAACTGAGGATCCCAACCTGGGGATGATGCTTGGCATGATGAGTCAGATCCGACTGAATATGGAAGGATCAGTTGATCAAAGAGATTCTGAAAATCCCAAAATGCATTTTGAAGGAATAATGAATGCGATGGGAATGGGAATCGGGATGGAACTCTATCTGGAAGATCATCTGATGGCAGTTCGCGCGCCGATGATGGTACAAATCTTACAGGATCCAAGATTGATGGATGGTTTTCTGTTGATGGATACAAGCACGATTGAACATGAGGAATATCGTAATGACACTGCTCTGATTCTTGACGAAGCCGATGTCTTATCATTATTCAAGTACTTAGGTGAAGCTGCACTGTCATTGATGGATGAAGATTTTATCGAAAATCGTGGTGAAGATACAATCACCATTGCAGGTGAAAAGGTAAAAGCAACGGAAATGGTAGTGACTATCGGAGGAGAAGAAATTCAAAAGATCTTCCGCGGAACTCCGTAACTGATCAGGGATGAGGAATTTCGTCAACGTTTGAAAGCGATTTTTCACGAGGGACAGCAGGAGAAGATCGATGAAGAACTGGATGCACTCGAGGAGATGCTGGATGATGAGGCAATTGATGAAGGATTGCAGAAAATGAAAGAAATCTTTGATTTCGAGAGAACTGAGATCCAATATGCGTTCTTTATTAATACGGATCTACAAA
>PWFQ01000070.1 GCA_003554105.1 Clostridiaceae bacterium
CGTGACGAAAGCGGAGAGGTCACACCCGTTCCCATCCCGAACACGGAAGTTAAGCTCTTCAGCGCTGATGGTACTTGGTGGGTGACTGCCTGGGAGAGTAGGTCGTCGCGGCTTTCTTTTTTTTGTCTTAATTCCTCTGAATTGTCCAAATTCGTCTAAAAAAAGAAGGAAGTCGTATAAAAATTCGATTAGCAAGAAAACAGGAAAAAAGAACCTTTTAGTTAAAAATAGCTAGGATTAAAGACTTAGTATAAAGTGTTTTTCAACGATAAGATTCCCTTCGTAAAAAAGAAAAAAGATAAAAAAATTCTCTTTTCGGCAGGAATTATTGAAAGGAATCTCGAATCTTTTATACAAGAAAGGATCGTGATTCATATGAAACCAACAAAGGATATGGAAGCATCTAATCCTTGCAATAGCTCATACACAGCGAAAGTTATTCATATAGAGGACTATAGAGAAAAGCGCCAGGCATTAGAAGAGCAACGGCGTGCAAGGTTAGAGAGCTCCCTCGAAAAAGAGGGGCTGGAAGAAGAGGAACGGGAAAAGACTCTGGACCTATTCCTGCGAGTGCTGAATACCATGAGAAAAGAGAGTTATTAACGAAAAAGAAAAGAGAGTTATTAACGAAAAATCCCGGAATCCTTTATAGGATCCCGGGTCTTTTTGTGTTCTGGCAATTTGTATTCTGGCAGAATAGTGGATCTATGAAAAATCGATTTCAATACCACCAAAGGTGGCTGAAGAATAAAGATGAAGAGTTTTTCCAAAATTCGGATGACTTTCCGGTAAGTTGGGACGATGGGTCGTAACCTTTTTCGATGTAAAGATGCCGGCACTCTCATCCCCTAATTGCTCAATACCTCCAAAAGCCGCTTTTCCTTCACAGATAATTGTAAGGTCCTGTGGAACTTTTACTTCGATCCCGCCGAAAAGTGCAGTGAGGTGGATGTGAGTCTCTCCTTTTGGAATTTCCGCCCGGCGCATATCCAATTCCACACCGCCGAGAAGAGCTGTATAGTTCTCTGAAGAGAGCATCCATTGATCCCGTTTTCTTTCCAGACCGGACAAAACAGCATAATGACTTTTTCCCAAGGCCCGCTTCCCTGTTAACAGGCTGACTCCCGCAAGAATAAAGATCATAGGGAGCAAAAGCTGCCAAAGGGTTGAGAGGTCAAACATTAATGGTTCATATTCAATGCGGTTGGCAATGAGCACGACACCGATAAAAGCCACAAAGAGACCGATGATTCGCTGGACAATATTCCCGGGCTTAGCCAGTAGTTGAAGACCCCAGTAAACGATCAGAAGCGGCCAGAAATTTCGGATCAGTTCCCCCAAACTGTAATCAATGACCCCGAAGTTGCTTAAAAGTGCAATGACGCCAATCGACAAAATGAAAACACCCAATAAAATTCTTGATACATACTCTTTCATTTATATCCTCCTCAATAGTAAGAACCGTTATCATAGCTTTATCTTAAATGAATTCAAGGAAATAAGCAATACCAATAATGAGAGCTGAATTTTCAGAGAATGCCCAAGGGAGTTACGAATGCCTTCTTCTCCGTCCCGAGACGGAAAGAAAAAACCCCGTAAGACGGATAGGATTTCCACCTCCTTTTCGAGGAAAGAAGCGCCCTAAGGCAGAATTGAAGAAGGAGAAAACGGGAATTGCACTGAGAAAGGATGTGTGATATTCTGGAGAAGCGAAAATTCGTAATCGGTCGGTTCGAAACCATCCCGACCCTAATAAAAACTATGGAGGTTGAAAAATGAATCAAAGAACCAGATTTCTGGTGCATGGGGCATTGATTTCCGCAATCTATGTGGTCATTACCATTGCCTTTGCACCGATCAGCTACGGTCCTGTACAAGTCAGGATCTCAGAAATGCTCACCGTTTTACCCTTTTTCACACCGGCAGCGATTCCGGGACTTTTTGTCGGAGCCATGATTGCTAATGCCTACGGGGGATTGGGAGTCATTGATGTCGTGGCAGGAAGCTCCGCCACACTTATTGCAGCAGTACTGACCTATAAAATGAACAGGAAAGTATTGGCGCCACTGCCGCCGGTTCTGGTCAATGCAGTAATCATCGGAGCGATGCTTACCTATCTGTTCCAACTTCCCCTGGTACCAACGATGCTCTACGTGGGCTTTGGACAGATTGTCGCATGCTACGGCCTTGGTTATCCTTTTATGGTGGCCATGGAGAAGTATGGAAAACATCTTTTTTTTATAAAGACTGTTGAGAAGAAGAAAGTTCTATCCTAAGGGTAGAACTTTTTTTAATGGATGTAACAGTATTACGAAATTACGAAAAAAGGAAGGAGTTTTTGCACCCGGTGACGAATACTTAGGGAGGCGAAAAAAATTGACAAAGAGGTGTTCACTATGAAAACAAACAAGGAAAAGTTGATTATGCAGTCGGTCCAGGGAAAAATCAGTCACCCCCGTTTAGGGTATCCCTATAAACTGGATCGGGATGGAAATTCCGTTGTTCTCCCCGCTACGGGAGGTATCAACTACAATGTAAAAATCGGTGATGTGTGCATGGGTCTGCAGGGAGATCATGTTGAACCGGGAGTCAGCGTAAAAACCGGAGAAAAACCGGAAAATGATGCCTTTAATCTTCTGTCCTGCATTGGAAATCAGGCAAGGGTGGTCTCCGGAGATGCAAAGGGAGCCACAGGCTATGTGACCGGATCCCATGGAGGAATTGATCATGTGATCATGGATTTTAAAAAAGAGGATCTTGAAAAGATGACGATTGGTGATGGAATCCTTGTAAAAGCATATGGTCAGGGCTTGAAGATTGAAGGATATGAGGATGTCCAGGTGATGAACATCGATCCCGGCCTTTTTGAGAAACTGGGCATCAGGGAAAAGGATGGAGCACTGGAGGTGCCCGTTGCAAAAGTCGTTCCCGGTTTTCTTATGGGTTCGGGGATCGGAAGTCCCACAGCAGCCAGTGGAGATTATGATATTACCACAGGTGATAAGGAGGCATTAAGAAAGCATGATCTTGAAGATCTTCGGTTTGGGGATCTTGTTCTCCTGCAGGACTGCGATAACACCTATGGACGTGAGTATTTAACGGGAGCTGTGAGTATCGGTGTCGTCATTCACAGTGACTGCGTGAAGTCCGGTCATGGTCCGGGGATCACGACGATCATGACATCCAGGAAACCCCTGATCAAAGGGAAGAAAAACAGAAATGCAAATCTTGTCAACTTCTTATAAGGTAGGCATTTTGTAAATGATAGACGATTGAATGATCGAAAGAGACGATTCTCTTGAAGGAAACAGCAGCAGGTGATATGGCTATATGACCATATGTGATGGTGGAGGGCGGAGAGGATTCCGACCCTCCATCTTTTTGTGTGAATTAATTATTGTTTATTGACAGGTCCCACTGCTCCATGGTATATTAATTCTTACCGTTTCAGAAGGCGAAAACTTCTTTATCCATGGGCATCGTTAAAAGGTTTTAGGTATTCTTAAAAACTTTTAAACTAAGTGTTGACAGCAGAGAGGGAACCATGGTATATTAGTTAAGTCGCCAAAACAAAGGAAACCCCTTTGGGAGACGGCAAACAGTTCTTTCACAACTTAAAACAGTATAGACAAACCTCGTAAATTCCTTAGTTTTTTAAA
>PWFQ01000003.1 GCA_003554105.1 Clostridiaceae bacterium
CCCTGCCATTTTTAAAATTTTATAGTTCATTAGTGTTAAAAGTTTTCGCCATTTTGGCTAGCTAAAACCCAATTCTTTCACATGCGGAAATAGCTCAGTGGTAGAGCACCACCTTGCCAAGGTGGGGGTCGCGGGTTCGAATCCCGTCTTCCGCTCCAAATAAGTATGACCCATTAGCTCAGTTGGCAGAGCACCTGACTTTTAATCAGGGTGTCCCGCGTTCGAGTCGCGGATGGGTCACCAATTGAGGCGGCATAGCCAAGTGGTAAGGCAGAGGTCTGCAAAACCTTCATTCCCCAGTTCAAATCTGGGTGCCGCCTCCATTTTTATACATCAAATTATGTCATATAAGCGAATATGTACCCATAGCTCAGCTGGATAGAGTGTCTGACTACGAATCAGAAGGTCGGGGGTTCAAATCCCTCTGGGTACGCCAGTAATATCAAAGATCCTAGGAATTTCGATTCCTGGGATCTTTTTTTTACTGCAACCGTACTGCAAGGACGTTGATATTTTCATTCAGTCCCTCTTTGTTCGAGGTTTTTTTCAACACAAACATGGATTTCTTCTCCATAGCCAAAGAAAATTAGAGCGGATATCAACAGTGATGAAAGAATGGCCTAACCCGTTATATTACAGTTTTGAAATTACTACAACTTGTTATTCTATTAATAAATATTTTAGTTTCAATAATTAATGTTTGGGTAATAACGTAAATAAGTTAATAAGAATATCATTCTAAAACAATTTTTTATATGAACTTTGTGATGGAAGGAGGATTATTATGGGTGTGAAAGTCAAGTTGTTTGCTAAACTACGAGAAGATCGGGAAAAAGAAGTCTGCACCAAAGAATGCATGTATGATTTAACAGGTAACAATGATACAGTTGAGAAAGCTGTGGAAGCATTAAATGTTAACAAAGAAGATATTAAAATTGTACTAGTAAATGGTGTCCATGCGGAACTTACAACACAGATAAATGATGGAGATACAGTAGCTATATTCCCCCCAACGGGAGGCATGTAGTTCGAGTTATATTTTGTATGAAAACCCTACTTGGTCGCCGAAAAAGACGAATCCGGCGACCTCTTTCTATTTTGGAACAGGGGTTTTATATGAAAGCTGCCAATAATTTAAATATCCAATCTCTTGATTTATCATATATTTATCGTGTGTTTTATATTTTTATACACCCATAATTTAAACACTTATTTTTTAAAAGGGGAAAATGACGGAAAAAAATGGTTAAGATCAAATTTTGTTAAGCAAAAAAAAAGAAGATAAAACTTCGGAGGTTCTGTTATGAGAGTAAAAAATCCATTAAGTCACAATGGAGAAGTTCAATTATGGACTAGACAACATATTGACAGTTTAAAGGATCTGGAGTCGACAGGGGTATTTAATATTAAATACCATTATTTATTTGAAGCTTACGGTGATCTTACTAATTATCATACCGAATTATATAAATGGTTTATTAAAGAAGCTCATAAGAGAGTTCCGAAACCAGATCATATTAATTATCCTGTATGGTGTGCTGTTAGTGAAAAAAGTACCATGCCTTTAATCGAGAATACGGTTATTTATCAATTGATTGTTGATGAAAAGGACGTAATTTACTTTGACGGATCGAAATGGGATTATGTGCTGAATCATCATTATGTCCCGGTTGACAAAGAAGATTTGAAACGCTATAGAAATGAGATGAAGTCCAAGGGGTTTAATGATCTTGATTTGTACTCTTTTCTCCAAGGAGAATTAGAATACCGCTTTACTGAAGAAAAAGAAAGAATTATCAATAGTTGGATACGAGTTTTTGATATCAAAGAGTGGAATCCTTTTAAAATTCAAGGGAACATCTGGGAATTTAAAGAAAGAAATGTTGTAAAGGTAATAAAGTAACGATTTCTTTCGGGAAATAACCAGGGGAATATATCCGAAATCAAAATTCATCAATATTTTATGATAAGCAGGAAAATGTCGAAAGTGTGTCGAATATAGAGTAATGGAAAAAATGCATGGGAAAGGGTGACAAAATGAAGCAGCGAACAGTTGGAATCTATCTTTTTAATAATGTGGAAGTATTGGATTTTGCTGGTCCTTTTGAGGTTTTTTCTGTTACAGGACAAAAAAATGAAGAGATCAAAGGTTCTTTTGATGTTTTTACGATTGCAAAAGATAAAAAAGCTGTAGTAGCAATAAACGGTCTCAGCATTAACCCGGATTATTCAATGAAGAATGCCCCAGCGATTGATCTTCTGGTTATTCCCGGTGGTCTTGGATCCAGAGAAGTACTTTATGATGAAGAAGCACTGGAATGGATTAAAATAAGAAGTGATGAGGCTGAGCTTGTTTTATCAGTCTGTACAGGAGCTTTTATTTTGGGCAAAATCGGATTATTGGATGGTCTGCAATCAACAACTCATCACAGCTGTTTTAAAGATCTTGAAGAGATTGCTCCTGAAACGAAGGTGATTAAAGACACGCGATTTGTTGATAACGGAAGAGTTATTACTGCAGGGGGGATTGCAGCAGGAATTGATATGTCATTGCATGTTGTCGGTAAACTCTTAGGAGAATCTGTTGCTATGAAGACGGCGAATCACATGGAATATCAATACTCTGAGTGCTACCGATAGTTTAAGGAAGCAAATTACAGCTTTTGTAATCAATTAGCGCATTGGCAATAAGAAAGGAGTTGAAGAAAATGACGATCGGGCACATAGAGAACTTAAAAGGAAAAAACGTTGAACATCCTAAAGTAAAAGATACCAAAATGAAAGTGGCAATTTCCCCGAAGGAAGGGTGGGAAGGTCATGTAATGAGAATTATGGAAGTGGAGTCGAAAGGATATACGCCAAAACATAGTCATCCCTGGCCTCACATCAACTATGTTATTGAAGGTGAAGGAACTCTTCTATTGAACGGAAAAGAAAATCCTATTAAGGCTGGATCATACGCGTATGTTCCGGCAGGGCAAACTCATCAATTTAAAAATATTGGTGAGACGATGTTTAAATTTATTTGTATTGTTCCTGAAGAAGGACATCAGTAAGTTTCAATAAAAGCGCTTTATGCGCTTTTATTTTTTTATCTTCTTTTATGAACCTTTCAAGCATATAGATCGTATAAAACAATAATTACTTATGCAAGCTGTTAATGATATTGATTGCAGCTTAGAGAAAGGTTGAGAAAGAATAATGAAATATCAGCAAATTCCATTAAGTGAGCTAACGCCAAGTCAATTCATGGTTAAGAAGAGACTGATTGAAGAGTTGCGCAATACCTTCGAAGAAGAATCTATGGACCCCGTTCCGGTTAAAAAAATCGATGGAGAGTATATTATAACCGATGGACATCATAGAGCATGTGTGATGGATTTGTTGGGTTTTGAAAAGATTCCTACCATCCATGAAGATGAAGAGTTGAACTGGGAAGCTTATCGTATTAATGTAAAAGATTGTAAAGAGCGAAACGTAAATACTTTAAAAGACTTAAAAAAAGTTCAAGTGAATGAAAATATTTTTAAACAGGAATGGGTTGAATACTGGGATTCTGTTCACGAGAAAGTCAAGGGGGTGATTATACGAAAAGCAACGACTGATGATGCGGAACACCTTGGATACATTCATTCCCGTTCATGGCGAAATGCTTATAAGGGAATTATCCCAGATGAAATGTTAAACAACTGTACTCCTCAAAAAAGTGCTGAACGGTTTCTAAGGGTATTGGAGAAAGCTTCCGATGAAGAGAGTTATCTTCTCTTGAAAAATAGCATGCCTCTTGGATTCATAAGCCTTGGTCATTGCGATGTTGAAAATATTCAAAAGACTTTAGGAGAAATTGTTGGAATTTATCTTTTGCCAGAATTTTGGGGGCAGGGTGTCGGGAGAACTCTTATGGAATATGGTATCACAGAGTTAAAAAGACAGGGATATTCCCTCCTATGTCTTTGGGTTCCAGAAGAAAATATAGCTGCCAGGAAATTTTATGAGAAACTGGGTTTTAAAACAGACGGTGCACGAAAAAACGTTCAATTTAAGAAAAAACTACCGATAATACGATACATGTGTATTATAAAGTAAAAATACCATATTAAGCTGATTAAAATAACCGTAGGAGTGATGATCATGACTAAAATCAGAATGAGAAATTACAAAATGCTGCAAGATTTTTTAAATGTAGAGTCTTTCTTAACGGAAAATTATCAAAAGGAAGATCATAACGGGTATTTTTTACCTGAGTTTTGGGAGTATGCCCATACACATCCAATGTTTAACCCTTACAAAGCCCACAGAATGGGAATTTGGGAAGAGAACAATCAAATTGTCGGGATAGCAGCTTATGAAATGGACGTGGGAGACACCTTTCTGTTCACAAAAAGAGGCCATGAATTTCTTTATGAAGAACTCTTAAATTATGCGGAAAATGAGTTGACTCTATCGAGTAAAGACAATATTCAAAGTGATATATGGACCACTGATAAGCAAATAGATGTTGTTAAGCTTTTAGAAAGCAAAGGATATGAATTGATCGATGAAGAATCAATCACCGTGTATGATTATAAACAGGGATTCCATGAGACGGTACTTCCCGAAGGATTTAAAATTCATTCACTGGAAGAAAAAAATGATTATGATAAAATTCATGAGTGCTTGTGGAAAGGGTTCAACCATGGAGATCATCCCGATGAAGATATCGATTGCAGAAGGTTAATGCAAACAGGTCCTCATTTTAGAAAAGATCTGTCGATGGTGGTTGTTGCTCCGGATGGCTCCTATGCCACTTTTGCCGGGATGTGGTTAAATGGGAAAAATCACTATGCTTATCTTGAACCTTTGGCAACAGTTCCTAAATATCGGAAGTTGGGATTAGGGAAAGCCATATTGATGGAAGCAATGAAGAAAACAGAAGAATTTGGAGCGAAATACTGTTATGGTGGAATGTTTGAGTATTATAACAATCTTGGATATCAAGATGCCGGGAAACGAAGAATGTACCGGAAAAAATGGAAAAAGTGATATCTTTATCGAAAAGAAGGAAATTTCCTCCCTTAGAACGAATGAAATAGAAAGAGAATATATCGTATGAGGAGGAGAATAATGAACAATCTGGCGAATAAAACAATTGAATCTCTTATGAATAATGGATTTAATGTGCGTTATGTCAATGACCGGAAGGAAGCATTTGATGTATTTTGGGAAATCTATAATGAGTTGAAACCGAAAACCATTTCCTGGGGAGATTCTTTGACACTCCAATCAGTAAATCTTCTGGATCATTTAAGAAAACTTCCGGGAGTTGAGTTTATCGAAACATTTCATGACACTTTTTCATGGGAGGAAAAGTTTGATCATCGGAGGAAAGCTTTAACAGCAGAATTGTTTCTTACAGGATGTAATGCTATTACAAGCAGAGGGCAGTTAGTTAATTTGGATATGATAGGAAATCGAACTTCACCTATAGGATTCGGTCCTAAAAATGTGGTTCTTTTTGTCGGTATAAATAAAATTACAGAAACTCTGATAGATGGAATGGATCGCGTTCGAAAGATTGCAGCTCCCTTGAATGCAAAACGACATGAGAGCCTTACTACCCCATGTCAAAAGACTGGAGAATGTAGTGACTGTAATAGTCTCGACCGCATCTGTAATACATGGTCAATTACTGAAAAATCCTATCCAAAAGGAAGAATCACTGTAATTCTCATCGATGAATCTTTAGGGTTATAAGAGGAGTGTTTTCATGGGACGGATTGAGAAGGATAAGCGGATGCTTTTATGGATGGTTCACTTATATTGCGATTATAACCATTCGAAAGATGGCAAGCTTTGCGAGGGATGCAGCAGACTTATACACTATTCTTATCAGCGAATTAGCAAATGTTCGTATGGAGAGAAAAAAACTTCGTGTCGACGATGTAAGACACCTTGTTACAATCCTGTTATGAAAAGAAAAATCAAGGCAGTAATGAGATTTTCCGGACCTCGAGTTTTGTTTCATCATCCTTTCAGATGGATGAAGAATCAGTTTTAATCTGAATTGATTATATAGTGAACAGTGAGATTATTGGACTGAATTTACAATCAAATGAAGAAAGAGGAGTGGGATGAATGAAAATATCTAATAAAGATGTATTCTATGCATTTTCTCCAATGAATAAGCATACGGTTGAAGTGGATTGTGGAAGAAAAGTGGAGATAGAGACTTACGATTGTTTTTCAAATCAGTTAAAAAGCCAGGAGGACAACTTTGATGCACTTGATTGGAACCGAATTAACCCTGCGACAGGTCCGATTTGGGTTAAAGGAGCAGAACCGGGAGACCTGTTAAAAGTTCATATTCATGAAATTGAAATAGGAGATAAAGGTGTTGTTGTAGCTGGAAAAGGTATGGGAGTGCTTGCTGAAGAATTGGATGGAATAAGAACGAAGATTATTACTATTACTGAAGAAGGGGCTGATTTTGGCCAAGGAAGAATCATTCCATTAAATAAAATGATCGGTGTCATTGGTGTTGCTCCAAAGGAAGAACCCGTTAACACAGGTACCCCCGGTCGCCATGGAGGGAATATGGATAATAAAATGGTGACGGAGGGAGCAACACTCTATTTCCCGGTGGAAGCGGAAGGTGCTTTGTTTGGCATAGGTGATGCCCATGCAATAATGGGTGATGGAGAAATAGGGGTATCAGGTTTGGAAGTTCCTGCGAAAATCACCTTGAGCTTTGATGTGATCAAAAATCAAAGTATACCAATGCCGATGTTGGAAAATGAAGAAAGCTGGTCTGTCATCGCTTCGGAAGAGACTGTGGATGAAGCGATTCAATCCGGAACAAAAGCGATGTTTCATTTTTTAAAATCAAAACTAGATCTCAAGGATCACGAAACTGCGATGCTTATGAGCTTAACCGGAAATCTTGAAATTTGTCAAGTCGTCGATCCCTTAAAGACGGTGCGTTTTGTAATGCCTAAATCTATCATGAAGAAACGTATTACAATGGGAAGCCAAGTGGAATAGAAGATGGGCTATATTTTAATAATCGGTCAATACTTGAGAAAAATATCTTTCGCTGGTTTCTTTTGTATCCTACAAAAGTTCACCATAATCTCAAAACACCTTAGCCCTTTCTAAATCCTTTTCAAAGGATTTTACGTGAAGGGCTTTTTCTTCGGGATTCATAGGGGATTTCTTTTCTTTCTTCTTCCGATTCTTTCGTGAGAGAATCGAGTTAATTAACTTATTCATGAGAATGCTCCTTTTTTTTACAACTAACAGCCACACATTTGTATATACCCTTAAATGAGAATAGATATCACGAGAAAAGGGTTTAAATAAGGATCATACAAAGAAAAGTTACACTGTGTTATACTTAGTATTATTATGTACTCAAAGAAGGATGGTGAGAGTGTTGACAGCTTGGAGAAGTAGAGGATTGCAAGGAGATGCATTGGAAGCATTATTAGAAAAAACCCATGATCAATATAAGAAACAGGGACTGGGAATTGTGGAAAAAATTCCAACACCGATTAAAGTAACAAAAATTGATCAAAAAGGATGCATTGCTGAGGGATATTTTGAAAAAAAATCGACGGTTGACTTTATCGGTTTAATACAAGGCATAGGAGTTGCTTTTGATGCAAAGGAAACCATGAATCCCAGTTTGCCGTTGCAGAATATTCATAATCACCAAATCCATTTTATGGTTCATTTTGAAAAACAAAAGGGTTTGGCATTTTTGCTCTGTCATTATCGAAAAGTGGATCGATATTTTTTAATCCCAATCCATCATGTCGTGGAGCACATAAAAAAAGGGAAGAAGTCGATATCATATCGCTCCTTGCCTGAAGAATTTGAAATTAATTATAATGAGAACGGCTTACTTCATTATATATCAGTACTAAATGTCTACCGAAGATGGAAGAATCAGGTTAAAATCAAGTAAAAAATACAGACTATTGAAAGTTTACTTTTTCCTAAGATATGTGAAGAAGAAATTATTCAAAAACTTTCCCATAACCGGGAAAGCTTTTTCATATTGTATCCTATTATTAATAACCATAATAAAATTATTGTCAACTATGTCGGAATCTTTCCCATCTAGACCGATATTGAGTTCTTTCAGCTTAAGATAATACAAATCAAATTTTCCATCGATAACGGTATGAAAAAGAAAAAGTTTCAAAACAAACTCACCTGTTATGGAATCATATGAGAACTGGTAGAGATCATCATTTACTTGTATTTCATGATAATTTTCATAACTCCAGGATTTTCCTTTAAGTTGAAAATCAAATGATGAAAATCGTAATTTCTTAGACTCAAACTCATAATGGAACTGCTTTTCACCTATTACTATTTGGTCATGATAGGTATGGAAAATATAATCAGGGGAGGGAATATGAGAAAAAATCTCGGTGATCATTGGGAGATGTAATAGATCCTCATAATTATGAAGAAGAATTTCCTTTTTGCTTGCCTCATCTAATGAACGTCGGTAGAGGTGAAATTTTTCTATACTTTCCTTCCCGTCTATTTTATCGATCCGATCGATTCCTAAAAATTTTTCAATCGAAGAAAGCCTGTAGTTATCAAGCTGCAGTATGTTTTTATGTTGAACAATGTGTCGATAGAGATCTATGT
This sequence comes from Clostridiaceae bacterium, assembly GCA_003554105.1. Classification (GTDB taxonomy): domain Bacteria; phylum Bacillota; class Clostridia; order Peptostreptococcales; family T1SED10-28; genus T1SED10-28. The sequence continues at coordinate 8,644 of PWFQ01000003.1, forward strand.
GAGAAAGATGTATATATGGGAAGGAAATGCGGTAATGACGCATACGATCCCTTAGAAAAGGCAAATCAAAGGAAAGGCCGTTATAGGTGATTAAAGTTGAAAACCGGCTAAAATCCTTTGAGAATTCCCTTAGAAGAGCTTCATCGTTTGAATCCTGTCCAATAAAATATTGATGGAATCCATAATTTCCCTGTTCAAAATAAAGGATACCGATTAGAATAACCTGATCATATTGCCTGTTGAATCCTGTTGTTTCGATATCTAAAAAGCAATAAGGTTCGACAATCGATTCCTTTAATGTTGTTTCAAAATAGATGGAAGGGTTGTGAATCGGTTTTTTAATAATCTCCATTATACCACTCCCGTAAAATAATCAATTTACTCATCTTATAATATATCAATTCGATATTTATTTTGTGAACCAAGGAGGATCTTTTTTACTTCCAAGGGATTATCTGTTTTCGCTAAAGCAAGCATCAGCTTCATGCGAAGTTTTTGTCCCGGCAGATCTCCGCAAAAAATGACTCCCATTGTACTCAAAGTTTTACCTCCACCTTCATAGCCATAGCTGTCGTATACCCGTCCAATTGGGCATCGTGAAGTGAGTGTAACAATCACTTTATGTTCTATTGCATAGTGAATTCCCTCCAGCATGCCGGGAGGAACATTGCCACGACCCATTGCTTCAAGAACGATTCCTTTTGCACCTTGATCAACAGAGAATTTGAGGAAGTCAGAGTTCATTCCGGCAACCGCTTTTATAAGATCTACCCTTTCTTCACAATGATCCACATTGATAAATTGTCGATATAGGATATCACGGTAATAAATCACCTCATCATTATCGATAACTCCCAGTGGTCCAAATTTTAAGGATTTAAAGGTATCAAGTGAAACCGTGTTGGTTTTCGTTACCTCATTTGCCCCGTTAACTTCATTGTTTAGAACAACCAGTACTCCACGATTCCGTGATTCACTGGAGATTACTGTACAGACAGCCCCCGCTAAATTACTTGGTCCATCATATCCAAGCTCGGAACTATTGCGCATGGCGCCGGTAATAACTACCGGTTTTGGAGACTTAATCGTCAGATCCATTAAATAAGCTGTCTCTTCTAAAGTATCTGTACCATGGAGAATGACAACTCCTGTAATATCATTTCGTTCGAGCAGTTCAATAGTTAAATTCCGCAGTTCGAACATTTTAGCCGGATCCATGTGAGGTCCCGGGCATTGACATAAATTAAAGGATTCCGTATCTGCATAGCGATCGATATTGGTCACAAGAGACATGATTTCTTCGCTTGATAAAGAAGGAATGGCTGCACCTATGCGCTTGTCGATGGACATGGAAATTGTTCCACCGGTAAATATGATCCCTACTTTGGGTTTTTGCATCACTTAACCTCCTAGCTGAAAGTATAGTACTAACGTCTACATTATATGCAATTCTGTATATAAGAACAAGAAGGAAGGCGAAATTCATTGAAGAGAATCTCTGTCCATAATAGAATTAAGGAAAAAGGCAAAAAAAAGAACCGGGCCTCCGTAAGCCCGGACACATACATCTATGTGTTTTGTTTAAAAGGGGTATTGGGAATAGAGATTATTTGAGGTTACCAGGGGGATAACCATGAAATAATTATAGCAATTATCGACAAAGTTTGCAAGCTTTTTTTAATAATTAATTATTTGTAACAATTACTGATATCATATATAATCTAGAAGAGAGATTTTATAAGGAGGAGAGGGATCAGCTCATGAAACAGAAAATTGAAAAAACGTTAAATAATTTGTCGAAAAGAGGATTTCAATGTTATTTCTTTTCCACTTCATCGGAAGCCAAGAGCCATTTACTCAATCAGATAAAAAAGGAAGAGATAATAGGAATTGGCGGCTCCATGACAGTGAAAAACCTTGAAATTTATGAGAGTTTAGTAGAGCAAGGCAATGAAGTGTACTGGCACTGGATGGCAGAGCCGAAAGACCGCCCTAAGATCTTTCCAAAAGCTCAATACTCAGATATCTACTTAACAAGCACGAATGCACTTACAGAAGAGGGAGAACTGATCAATATCGATGGGAATGGCAATCGTGTGAGCTCTATGTTTTTCGGTCCTAAAAAGGTGATTTTTCTGTGTGGAGTAAACAAGATTGTGAAAGATGAAAATGAAGGATTTAAACGAATTAAAGAAATTGCCTGTCCGTTAAATGCAAAACGTCTGGACTTAAAAACACCCTGCGGTGTGACCGGTGAGTGTAACGATTGTACTCATCCTGATCGAATGTGCAATATTACAGTTACATTGACAGGACGGCCTAAACTCATTGAGCAGGAAATCTATCTTATCGATGAGGAGTTGGGATATTAAAGAATAAGGAAGTGTGGTTAAATATGGAGATTTATTTAGATAATGCTGCAACAACAAAGCCCTTGCATAATGTGATGAAGATGCTTGAGAAAGAAGCATTTTCTGGTTATGGAAATCCGTCGTCATTACATCGAAAAGGATTGGAAACAGAGAAGAAAATTAAAGAAGCCAGGAGAAATATAGCACGGGAAATAAATGGGAAATATAACGATATCTATTTCACCAGCGGGGGCACAGAAAGCAACAATCTCGCTCTTATCGGATTTTTCACCAAGAACTTTAAATCAATCAAGCCCTTTCGATGCGTTACTCTTAAAACTGAACACAAATCAATTTTAAAAAGTATGGACCATATTCTTTCTAAGGGAGCAAATGTTCAATATGTTCATGTTGACAAAAATGGGCTAATTGATTTGGTTAACCTGGAAATGCTTCTTAAAGAAGGAGTCGATCTCCTTAGCGTCTCTCATGTAAATAATGAAACCGGAGTTATTCAACCGATTGAGAAAATCGGCAAGCTTTTCAAAAAATATTATTCTGCCGGTTATTTTCATGTGGATGGAGTTCAATCTTTTTGTAAAATCCCTCTTAATGTGATGGATGCAAAAATCGATGCTCTTAGTATCAGCGCTCATAAAATTCATGGTCTTAAAGGAACCGGGGTTCTTTACCTGAGAGATAAAAACAAGGTCAATCCCCTATTTTTTGGTGGAGCCCAAGAGGGAGAGGTTCGTCCGGGAACAGAGAATTTTCCTGGGATTATCGGATTGGATGCGGCATTAAAGGAATTAGGGAAATCTTACTCCTCATACTATAAAGAAGTAGCAGATAAGAAACGTTATTTTATGGAGAACATTCTAGAAACCATCGACCATGTTTCAGTAAATGGAATCGCAGGAGAGAGTGGGAGCCCTTATATACTGAATCTTTCCTTTTTAGGTGTAAAAAGCGAAGTGCTGCTTCATTCCCTTGAAAGTGATGGAATCTATGTTTCTTCTGGATCTGCCTGCAATGCAAAGAAATCAGACAGAAGCCATGTGCTCGAAGCCATGAATTTAAATGATCATCGGATTGACAGTGCTATACGTTTCAGCTTCAGTCCATTTACGACGTATGAGGAGTTAGATGAAACTGTTGAAGTACTCAGGAACCATGTGGAAAGTCTAAGACGAATTATGATGAGGTGAAAGAATGGAAAATGTAATTATTGTACGGTTTGGAGAAATAAACCTTAAGGGAAAGAATAAGCGATTTTTCGAAGGGAAACTGATTAAACATATACGATTTCAATTGAAGGAATTTATTGACACGGAAATTTACCAGGAATATAGTCGTCTCTATATCCGATCAAGAAAAGAGGATCAGGGAAAGATCATTGAGAAGGTAAGAAAAGTCTTTGGAATTGTCTCCTTGAGCACCGCAGTTTCAATACCTTCTGATATCGATGCCATCAGGAAAGCTTCTTTCGAACTAATGAAGGAGCGATTTGATAAAGAAGCGTTTAAGACTTTTAGAGTCACAACCAAACGAGCTAATAAAAAATTTCCCATACCGTCAATGGAAGTCAGCAGCGATGTAGGTGGATTCGTATTGAAGTCCTTTAATGGAGAGTTGTCTGTTGATGTTCACCAACCTGATGTGACATTAATTGTTGAAATTCGTCAAAAGACCTATATTACCTGCGATCACTTTCCTGCATATGGAGGTCTACCTCTGGAAACCAACGGATCAGCGTTGCTGCTTCTTTCAGGCGGAATTGACAGTCCTGTGGCAGGATGGATGATGGGAAAAAGGGGCGTAAAGGTTCATGCTGTTCATTTCCATAGTTACCCCTTTACCAGTGAACGAGCACAAGAAAAGATCCTCGATCTTGCAAGGGAATTGCAAAACTACATTGGCGAATTTATGATCTTTAATGTTAACCTTTTAAAAATCCAAAAGGCTATAAATGAAGAGTGTCCAGATGAGGAGATGACAATTCACTCCCGACGATTTATGACACGAATTGCCGAAAAGATCGCTAAGAGGTATGAATTGCAAGCATTGATTACTGGAGATAACATCGGACAGGTTGCCAGCCAAACGATGGAAAGTCTGCAAGTGGTCAGCGAGGTAGCTTCAATTCCAATCTTTCGCCCTCTCATTGCTTATGATAAACAGGATATTATAAAAGTTGCAAAAGAAATAAATACTTATGAGATTTCCATTCAGCCTTTTGAAGACTGCTGCAGTGTATTTTTACCGAAGAAGCCTCTAACAAGACCACGATTAAATAATATCGTTGAGTCCGAGCAACATTTAGATGTAGAAGGATTAGTGACTGAAGCGATAGAAGACATGGAGATTATGAAATTGACGTTTAATCAAGAATAAAAGGAGGGAAACTATGGAGGAGTTAACCCATTTTAACCGGGAAGGTCGAGCAAAAATGGTCGATGTAGGGGAAAAAAGGGAAACAAAAAGAAAAGCTGTTGCCAAGGGTCGGATTAGGATGAAAGAGAAGACTCTTGAGAATATCCTTCAGCAAAATATAACTAAAGGTGATGTTCTAAACGTTGCGCAAATTGGTGGAATTATGGGAGCAAAGGAAACTTCAAAATTGATCCCTATGTGTCATAATATATTCATCACCGGAGTGGACCTTCATTTTGAAATTGATAAAGAAAACTCTGCTGTAATCATCATTGGAGAAGTTGAAACCGTAGGGAAAACCGGTGTTGAAATGGAAGCATTGACAGCTGTTACGATTGCAGCACTTACCATTTATGACATGTGTAAGGCAATTGATAAGGATATGGTAATCGATGATGTAAAACTGATTCGCAAAGAAGGTGGAAAGTCCGGATTATATGAAAGAAGTGAAGAATAGATAATTGACAATAAAAAAGATGTAGCTTGTTCTCTAGCTACATCTTTTTTTGTGCTGATTGACTGTGTTTTTATAGATTTAAGGTCTTGCACATTCGCCGGCTTCTTCCTTGAGAATATCAACTCCATGGGGCAGAGCATCTGCAACAAAAGAGAGGCTTTCCAATGCTCCTTTAGGGCTCCCCGGTAAATTGATGATTAAGCTGTTTGAACGTATGCCTGAAACTCCCCGAGAAAGCATGGCCTTTTCGAAAATTTCCAGACTCCTCATCCGGATGACTTCTGAAATGCCGGGAACCAGCTTATGAATCACCTTTAATGTTGCTTCGGGCGTCACATCTCTTGGAGCAAACCCTGTTCCGCCAGTTGTGAGAATAAGATCCAGCTTTAGATCGTCTGCAAAGCGAATAAGAGTTTGCTCGATAATCGGCTGTTCATCGGGGATAATGATGATTTCTTCAACATTTGCTTTGAAATGATCCCTAACAAACTGAGTTAGAGCAGGTCCGCTTTTATCAACTCTTTCGCCTTTGCTCCCTTTATCACTTACGGTAATGATCCCTACATTCATGCTTTGTCACTCCTCTTGTGCGTTAGTTATTGTCGTCTTCTTCATCATCATCTTCGTCGTCATCGTCATCTCTCGGCGGGGGAGGGCCGTTGTTATTTCCGTTACCCGGCCCGCCGTTACCATTTCCGTTGTCGTCATCTTCATCATCGTCTTCTTCAATGACGATTTCTCTATACTGATAGATAACCTTTTGTTCTCCGAATATTATTTCGCCGGACTTAGGTGCGCTGTCATCGGGGATGCCGACAAACTCATAACCTTCAAATTCCAGCTGTTCAGTTTCATAAGACTCTCCTATTTCAGCATCCTCCACCACATAAGCTTCTTCCTGCAAGATGCTTATAGTACGTCCGCGATCATCCACTTCAACATATTCAACAATTACCGATCCTAAACCGTGTTCTTCGGGATCATACTCTTCTGCTTCATCAAAGTTCGGTAGCTGGTATGCATAGTCTGACACATTGACACCTGGGAAATCTTCAAGGTCAAGAGGCGTATCCGGTCCGTATGGAGCAGGACGTATAAAGAAGATGCGTTCTTCAAATTCATCACTGTCAAATTCATAATCGAAGTCATAATCCTGGACGATAGTTCCTGTACGTTCATGAATAACTATCTTAACTAAAGCATCACATTCTTCAGTGGGTTCGGTTCCACGTACAAAAATTTCTGAGTGCACTGCGGGTCTTACTCGACCATCAGACATTGTTAATGTCCCCATTTCTCGAGTTAAATCACTTGGAACTTTTCCGGAATAAGAGGAGACTTCACGAGTTACGATTCCATCCGGTGCAGATGGGAAGCTTTTAGACCCCAGATCTTCATGCACCCGAGACATTACAGTAGACCACACTCTTGATGCACTGGCACTGGTCAGAAAATTGCCTGATCGATCTTTAAGAGGAATACTGTTTGTATCGTTACCAATCCATACTGCAGCACTATAATATGGGGTGTAACCTGCAAACCAAATATCTGTTGCATCATTTGTTGTTCCGGTTTTGCCTGCAACAGGCATGCCGGAAATTTTAGCATGGCTTGGAGTAGTACTGATACTTGAATTTACAACATCATACAGCATATCATGCATGATGTAGTTGTTTTGAGGATCCATAATTCTTCGGTTTTCATTATTTGATTCTAAGATAATATTTCCATTTCGGTCTTCTACATGTGTGTAGCTGAAGTTTTCGTTTAAGACTCCATCGTTGGCATAAGTTCCATATGCAGCAGCCATTTCTAATGGCGTTACTCCATGA
>PWFQ01000028.1 GCA_003554105.1 Clostridiaceae bacterium
GGGTCCGGCTCAGGTTCAATTCCATCAGTTTCAGGAATAAGAAGCTCCTGACCTGCATAAATTTCATCAGGGTTTTCAATGTTATTCAGATTAACAATGGCTTCCACCGTCACTCCATACTCCTCTGCGATTCCATGGAGAGTCTCTCCTGACTGTATTTCATGCACATCTGACACTCCATCGCTAAAGAGCATTTCCGAAACAGTGACCATTTCATAGTTTCGCTCCATGAGACTTTCAATGATCATAGGCAGTGCCTCGGGAGTATTAACTGCTTCATGGTTCACGTGAAGCAGAACGATGGATCCGGGTACAAGATTATTGATCACCCGGTCATGGATCGTCTGTGCCGAAGGTGCCTGCCAGTCCAGTGTATCGATGTTCCATTGAATGGTATAAGGATAACCCGCTTCTCCCAGGAGATTTAATACTTCCTGATTGAATGAACCGTAGGGTACACGGAAAATTCGGCTGATCTCCTGACCTGTCACTTCCAATGCTGCCTGTTCAGTTAAACTGATCTCTTCGAAAATCTCCTCCGAGGAGAGTCCTGTAAAATCCCGATGGGTATGAGAGTGATTGGCCAGCTCGTGCCCTTCCTCCACAACCCGCCGGGTCAGATCCGGATGATCATGCATTGCTTCTCCGTTTAAAAAGAAGGTTGCTTGAACATCATATTCCGAAAGAATATCCAAGACCTGGGCCGTGAACTCACCTGCGTATCCGTCATCAAAAGTTAATGCTACGTTTCTTTCATCCCCCGGCCCCTGTCGAATCACATCTGCTGCACCATATACATGGATCGGTGTGAAAAGAAGAACCAGGAAGATGGTGAGAGTCACGGATCCGAAGGTTGATTTCCATGATGCTTTCCGTAATTTTCTCATTGATCTCATTCCTTACTTCGGTCTGTAATAACATAACGTTGTAGAATCTTATGCTTGTCGTCATTTCGTTTTCCGCCTGTTTTTTCCGCGCTACACCTGTGAATACATCTTTATAGAATTAGACGGGATACGGGACTTCATTGTTCCTGTTTTAAAGATGTTTACTTGCTTATTTGATAGTTTTTTTCTTATGATAATCTATCTCTATTATATGTATACCCTGCAAATCCCTTACTACACGAATTTTTCTTTAGCCCATCTTCATTCCTTCGAATCCTGATATTCCGACTCGCCAATTATAGAATAAACAGATGAGCTCTCTTAAATTGAACCCCATTATTAAAAAATTCATTCTTGTCGTGTTTCTTTATGGCCTCACCTCTGCCTCATTTAACGGATTTTTTCGCTGAGTCCATGGGAATAGGGTCAGGGGCGACATCTTTTCGCTCTGCACGTATTATGATCAGCCTTATGAGCCTTCTGGCAATTCTCCCTTTAAGTCTTTTAAAACCTAAGCCTTTGAACAAAGTAAAACCCCTGAACTTGAAAGAGTTCAGAGGTTTTTCTCTAAGCTGAATGTGTCATTTTTCTTCGAAGCTCTTTGATGAACGTGGGACAGCCGCTGAGTCGTAGTATTTCGATGCATATTATCCCGGAGCATCACCGACCACTTGTGAGTTCGATGCGGGCAATGGTCAACAACTTGACCCGTGTCATGGGAATCTTTGTGGGAGGGCATATAATAGAAGGCTTCAGTTCCAATATGCCCTTTGCATTTACGATTTTCCTGTATGCGATGGGAACACTGATGTTTTTTAGGCTTTTTAGAAATCAGTTCAGCTGCCGACAGGGATCACTCCGGAAACAGGACGTTTAGTCACTCAGTTCCTCTCGAAATTTCTATAGAACCTCAATCACCAGTTCTTCACCTTCTCCATGAATTCTTGCGGTTTTGTGGTCAGATAGAACGCCTTTGATGATCATGCGGCCAAGCTCGGTCTCAAGATGCTTTTGGATGTAGCGCTTCAGAGGTCGGGCACCATAGACCGGAGAGTATGAGTTTTCCGCAATAACCCGCTTTCCTTCTTCTGTGATGAGAAGCATTATGTGTCGATCCTCCAGCCGTTTTTGCAGATCCTTCAGACTTATTTCAACGATTTGGGTAAGTTCCTCCTTGCTGAGAGGTGTAAACATGACGATATCATCCACCCGGTTTAGAAACTCCGGCTTGAAATGCTGTCTCATGGTGTCCATAACACGGTTCTCCACTTCCTTTGAGATTTCCATCTCATGTCCGATTCCCTCAAGAAGGTATTGACTTCCGATGTTGGAGGTCATAATGACGACCGTATTTTTAAAGTTTACCGTCCGTCCTTTGGAATCGGTTAACCGTCCATCGTCCAGGAGCTGTAACAGCACATTGAAGACCTCGGGATGGGCTTTTTCAATTTCATCAAACAGAATGACGCTATAGGGTTTCCGACGAACCGCCTCGGTGAGCTGTCCTCCCTCTTCATATCCGATATATCCCGGAGGTGCGCCGATCAGCCGTGCAACGGTATGCTTTTCCTGGTACTCGCTCATATCGATTCTGACCATGTTGTCCTCGGTATCGAAAAGGGCTTCCGCCAAACTCTTGGCAAGCTCGGTTTTCCCCACGCCGGTGGGACCAAGAAAGATAAAGGAGCCGATGGGTTTTTTCGGATCCTTCAGACCGGAACGTGCCCGAAGTACTGCATCGGACACCGAAGTCACCGCTTCATCCTGACCGATCACTCTCTCATGAAGGATTCCTTCCAGATTCAGAAGCTTTTCCCTTTCGGTTTCCACAAGCTTTGTAACAGGAATTCCCGTCCACTTGGAGACAATCTCCGCGATCTCATTTTCCGTGACCTCTTCAGAGAGCAGCTGGTGTTCTTTCCCCTTCATCTGCTGATCCCGTTCCTCAGCCAGCTGTTTTTCTTTCTCCGGCAGAGTACTGTACTTCAAACGGGCCAAATCCTCTAAATTGTATTGTCTTTCGGCCTCTTCAATTTCCCTTTTCACTTCCTCAATTTCCTGCTGCAGTTCCTTAATATGCGTAATATTTTCCTTTTCCGTCTCCCACTGCGCCTTCATTTCATTATATCTTGACCGAAGATCCGAGAGTTCTTTCTGCAGATCGGAAAGCCGCTCCTTCGAGTGGGCATCCTCTTCTTTTTTCAGTGCCTCCTGTTCAATCTCAAACTGCATGATCCGTCGGCTGATTTCATCAAGTTCCGATGGGAGACTGTCAATTTCCGTACGAATCATGGAAGCCGCCTCATCCATCAGGTCAATGGCTTTATCCGGAAGAAAACGGTCTGTAATATATTTGTTTGAGAGATTTGCACAGGCCACAATGGAATTGTCAGTGATTCTGACCCCGTGATGCATCTCAAACCGTTCTTTGATTCCACGAAGGATGGATATTGTATCCTCCACTGTGGGCTGATCGATCATGACAGGCTGAAATCGTCGCTCGAGAGCCGCATCCTTCTCGATGTATTTCCGGTACTCATCAATGGTGGTGGCACCGATACAATGAAGCTCTCCACGGGCCAGCATGGGCTTTAAGATGTTTCCCGCATCCATTGCGCCCTCAGCCCTTCCTGCTCCCACAATGGTATGAAGCTCATCGATGAACAGAAGTATTCGTCCTTCCGATTGATGGATTTCTTTTAAAACCGCCTTTAACCGCTCCTCAAATTCTCCCCGGAATTTCGCTCCGGCGATCAGAGATCCCATATCAAGAGCAAAGATGGTTTTATCCTTTAAACCTTCGGGCACATCCCCTTTTAGTATCCGCTGGGCAAGACCTTCCACCACAGCGGTTTTTCCTACTCCCGGCTCTCCAATAAGCACCGGGTTGTTTTTCGTCCTTCTTGAGAGAATTCTGATTGCCCTTCGTATTTCGTTATCCCGACCGATAACCGGGTCGATCTTTCCCTTTCGCGCCATATCCACGAGGTCCCGCCCGTACTTTTCCAGAACCTCATAGGTATCCTCGGGATTTTGAGAGGTGATCCGCTGGTTGCTGCGGATCTTCATCAGAGCATTTAACACACTTTCCCGATCGATTCCAAAACGAATCATCAGCTGTGCGGAAAAGGTTCCCCTCTCCTCCATAAGAGCGAGATAAAGATGCTCCACACCGATGTACTCATCCTTAAAGGTTTCCGCCTGCTCCTTTGCAGAAATCAGAAGCTGATTGGCCCGGCGGCTCAAATAGACGTTGGAAACCTCCTGTCCTTCCACCTTGGGAAGCCCCTCCAGATGGGTGTAGAGTTCCTTTTCGATCGCATTTTTATCTTTCTTCAGATAATCCATCAGCTTTCCGATTAATCCCTCCTGCTGGTTGAGAAGAGCATAGTGCATATGTTCTCCTTCAATTTGCTGATTGCCAAGCTTCAACGCAAGTTCCTGAGTTGTTGTGAGAACTTCCTGGGCTCTGGCTGTAAATTTTTCGATGTTCATTCTTATCCTCCTTTTTTACGTCTGTGCTCATTCCTGTCAGTCAATGAGTAACATCAAGATAATAAATCACATAGTGTATAGGTCCCCGGTTACGACGTCACCGTTTCGGTTGAAAAGATGAAATCTCTCTCAACTTCGCATAATGCTCCTTTTCTTCCTCTGACAGGGTTGGAGGGTTCACGATTGTGATCGTGAGATAAAGATCTCCGGTTCGCCCTTTGTCGTCCCGATATCCTTTTCCTTTGAGCTTCAGTTTCTTTCCCGATTGGATTCCTTTTGGAACGGTGACCTTTACATTTTCACCTAAAGTGGACACTGAAATCTTTGCTCCGAGAGCCGCTTCCCAGGGTGTCACCTTTACGTCTTTATGGAGATCGAGTCCATCGATGTGCAAATCGGAACTTTCCTTAATGCTCAGCTTAATAAACAGATCACCTTTTTTCCCGGAGTAGGGATCGGTCCGTCCCTGTCCCCGAAGTTTGATCTTCGAGCCCTCCTTCACCCCTTTCGGGATGCGGATTTTAATGGTTTTTTCACCCTCTTCGGTGTTCAACCGAACCCGTTTTTCTCCGCCGTGATAGGCTTCATCCAGGTCAATTTCCATTTCCGCTTCTATATTCACATCCGGGGATGAACGCTGTTGCTGATTGCCGAAACCGGCAAAAATATCATCGGAGCTGTAAGAGGTTCTTCGGGAAGAACCGCTGCCAAAAGGACTTCCACCGAAGGAGCCGCCACCGAAAAACATCTTGAAAAAGTCACTGAACTCATCACTTCCGAAGTCTCCCCGATCACCGGAGGAAGTATGATATTCAAATCCGTATTCCCTGGGGTCAAAATCCGAATTATGCCGAAAATTCATATTGTTTTCAAGATCATCGTATTTTTTTCGCTTTTCAGGGTCTTTTAACACCTCATAGGCTTCACTGATTTCCTTGAATTTCCCCTCCGAATCAGGATTATCCGCATTATGGTCGGGGTGGTGCTTCATGGCCAGCTTTTTATAGGCTTTTCGGATTTCCTCTTTCGATGCGTTCTTTGGAACGCCCAGTATTTCGTAATAGTTTTTATACTTCACAGGTTCACCCCCTTTAGTTATTTATGCTCCGTTGCATCCGGCAGATTAAAAGATTAACCACATCGGAAGCCTCCAATGTGGTTAATTGTGAAAGCCTTTATTCGATTTCGATGGCTTTTGATTTGTCCTGCTCGACCTTTTTCGGCACGGTAATATGCAGGACTCCATTGTTTAATTGGGCCTTGATCCCTTCATCGTCTGCTTCGGCTAAGAAAACATTCCGCTGCATTGAAGAATATCGTCGTTCTCTGTGAATGTAGTTTTTCCCTTCCTTTTCCTCTTTGACTTCCTCCTTGTTGACGGAAATACAGAGTCGACCGTCATCAATGGAGAGATTCACGTCTTTTTTGTCAATTCCGGGAAGCTCCGCTTCCACAAGATACTCCTTCTCATCTTCCTTTACGTCGATTTTGAAGGTGTCCGCGACGAGACTTCTTCCCGTTGGCCAGCTTCCTGAAAAAAAGTCGTCAAGCATGTTCTGAAAGTCATCAAATCCTGTACTCATAAGATCTCTTCTTCGTCGGTTAAATGGTACTAATCCTGGCATGTTCAACCACTCCTTTACTGTATTTTTTAAGATTTATTTTTATATTGTTAGCACTCTCGTTTGTCGAGTGCTAATTCCTAATTCTTTTATACCATAAATTATTTTCTTCGTCAACTCCCTTTTTAGACTTTCTTTGATCTTTATACTCAATTTTTTTACTAATGCTTCAATCCCTTAAAAAAATGGTATATATGGAATACAAAGATTCCCCGTTTTACGTTTCTCTCACGAAGGAACAATTCTCTATTTCCATCGTCTAATTTTTAAGGCACAAGGATTTCGATTTTAGATTCGAGAGGAATGAGACGACGTTTGAGAAAAATAAAAATTGAAGTACTAAAGAAAGAAGGGATGAGTATGAAAACGAAACAGGGAAAAATTATCAGTATACTCCTGGTGATGGTACTGATCGGGCTTTTCGCCATGGGATGTGGAGCCTTTAGCGGTCAAGATGAAGGAATTCAAACGACCGATTCCCGTGGACCGGACGTGGATTATGACTATGGTGACGACGCTGCCATGGAGGACAGGGCAGTGGAATCAGCGCCTGGAGATGTAGACGGTCAAAGCTCAGGAATCCTCACTGTCACTCAGGTTTCCGGAGATAAAATTATCTACCGGCAGGACATTCATATGGAAACCGATGATCTGGATCGTACGGTGGACCGGATCCGACAGGACATGGACCGATTTCAGGGGTACATTCAAAATTACAGCTTCTCTCACTATGGTGACAGCAAACCCCGGGGAAATATCACTTTACGAATCCCCACTAACCGACGGGACGAGTTTGTGAATGGTCTCAGAGGCTATGGAAACGTCACCTCAGAGAATCTTGAAAGTGTCACCGTCAGTGATGACTACTATGATATGGAAGCAAATCTGCGTAACCTCAACATCCAGGAACGACGACTTCTTGAGCTCTTAGAGGATGCCACCAGCCTTTCCGATATTTTAACTCTTGAGAGTGAGCTCTCAAGAATTCGCCGGGAAATCGAACGGATCACCGGATATCTTAATCGTCTTGATGATCAGATCAACTACAGTACCGTTTATCTTTCCCTTGTGGAAGTGGATGAGGATGAACTGGAAGAGAGACCTTTCTGGGATGAGTTCGTGGAACGCTTTAAAGAATCCTTCGGACGATTTGCGGAAATCGGTGAAAAAGTTCTTCTTACCATCGCAGCATACTTCCCATTCTTCCTGATCGCAGTGGTGCTCTTCATCATTTTTTACCGGAAGTTTTCACGGGACGGGATCAGAAATCCCTTAAGGAGAAAACCCAAGAAAGAGAAACACCGGAAAGATCCTGAAGAAAACCTGGAATAAGAAAGCAAATAAAAATAAATCACTCAGCACAAATTAAAACCGCCCGAAAAGGATTTTCACCTCCCTTCCCGGCGGTTTTATCATTGAATTCCTAGCCATCATTCAGATGAGCCTTTTTCAATTCTTCAATCTTCAGCTTTTTCATCTTCAGCATGGCATTGGTCACCCGGATTGCCCGTTCATCATCCTCATCCTTTAAGTATTCGATGAGAATCTTTGGGACAATCTGCCAGGATATACCGAATTCATCCTTTAACCAACCGCACTGCTCCGCTTCCGGGTCCGCTGAAAGCTTCTCCCAAAGGTCGTCCACTTCCTCCTGAGTATCGCAGACCACCATGAGTGAAATTCCTTCATTAAAGGTGAAGTCGTGGTCCAGACCACTATCCATGGCGGTAAACTGTTGATGTTCCAATTGAAACGCACCGTACATAAGAGCGTCCTTATTTTCGAGCAACTGATCCTCACCGTAATGGTACAAGGTATGAATCCTGCTTCCATCGAAAATCGATGTATAGGCATTGATGGCCTTCTCCGCTTTTCCATAGTGCTCCCGGGTAAAAAGCAGATTCGGAAAAATCATCGGTCGGATCTTTTCTCCGAGATTCAGCTGCCAGCTGACACCATAGGAATCCCGAACCCATCCGTAATATTCGCTGAAATCGTATTTTTGAAGGGGCATCAGCACTTCTCCATCAGATGACAGCTTCTCCCATAAGCGGTCAACTTCCTCCTTATTATCGGGATGTACATTAAAGGAGATGGAGGGATTCTTCTCGAAGAAGGCGCCTCCGTTCAAGATTCCAAAATCCACACCTCCGATCATAAACTCCATACTGACCACATTGCCGTCGGGCCCATAAAGGGGCTCTTTTTTCATGCTTTTTGGAAAAATCGAGGTATAGAAGTCCACTGCCTTCTCTCCCTCTTTTTCAAACCATAAAACGGGAATGATTTTTTTCATGGTAAATCCTCCTTATTTCCTCCTGGGAATTGTAATTGCCTTCTATGCTTCCATTATACTCAACGACTCCTAAATGTAAAATTCTGTTAATCTTTCAACAGAATCCATCCAGTTACGGCTCTTCAATTACTCCCTTAAACATCTCCACTGCAGTTTCAATAATCTCATCGGGAAAATCATACTTCGCAGTGTGAATCTGGGGATAATCTTCCCCGTTTCCAATGTAGAACAGAGCCCCTTTCGTTTCCTTCAAGTAATGCCCGAAATCTTCCGATCCCCGAAACCCCTCTTTCATTTCAAACAGCTGATATCCTTTCTTCCCGGCAACTCTTCGAATTTTGTCGGAGCTTTTCTGATGATTTGCGGTAACGGGAAACCGGTCCTGATAGGCAAAGGTCACCTCCAGGCCGTCGGCTTCTCCCTCGGATTTTGCAAGATTTTCCACATGCTTCGCCAAGGTCTCCATTTCCTTTTCAAACTCCGCCCTCAGGGTTAACAGCAGATCTCCCTTGGATGCTGCAATCCCGAATGCTTTTTCTCCGACATCCACCTGAATCACTGTGCAAAGAACAAGACCCCTGCTTTTTGCTTCCTTTACAGCATGATCCAATCCCCCGATCGTCCGTCCAATGGCATAGGCGGGGTTTTTCCCGTATTCCGGCATACTTGCATGGGTGGAAGATCCTTGCATACTGATGATCATCCCTACCGATGCATAATTGCTTGTACCATCGATCACATTGACTGAGCCCTTTTCCATTCCGCTCTTATTGTGAAAGGCGAAGATTTCATCAATCTTCTCTTCTTTGATAAACTCCACGCATTCCGCTGCTCCTTCAGCAGTTTCCTCTGCATGCTGGAAGAGGAAAAAGACATTGTGATCCGCTCCCTCCTGATCTACCTCCAGGGCAAGGCCTGCAAGAACAGCAGAGTGCCCGTCATGTCCGCACTTATGAGCGACTCCGGGGTTCCCGGATCCATAGGGAAGATCGATTTCCTCATCCATTCGTATGGCATCGAAATCTGCTCGAAATGCGATGTTTTTTCGATTTTGACCATCCCGACCATCCCCCGGAGATCGATAAACTGCATAGAACCAGCGGCCACGGTCACAAATCTCAAGTTCTGTGTGCTCTCTTATGTAGTTCATTAAACAGTTCTTTGTCCAGACCTCCTCCATGGAAGGTTCCGGATGTTGATGAAGGATATGGCGAAGCTTGATGACCTCTTCCAGATTTCTCTTATTCATTTTCTCAACTCCCGCAGTAAATTTCATCATCCTGCATTTTGATGACGATGTTGCACCTTATGATGACCCAGTTACTATTTCGTCAACCTCATTGAAAATTCCTGCCGTGTTTTCTCTTCTCCGCCTTAAGTCGTAGAAAATCCTGATCAAAAGACTGAGTAATTGAACGTCATGAGGTGGAACAAGAAAGGGTCCCCCGACGGTTATTCCTAAACGTGTTTTCCTATAGACTTATGAATAGCATCAGAGGAACTCATTCGTTGATACAAAGATCGAATAAGTCCTGCAAAAATCACTGAAGTGATTAATAAATTGATCAAAGGGAATAGAAGGAGGAGAATTATGAAGATATTTATGAAATTCATCGGAAAATCGATGATGGAACGGAAGGCACGCCTGATTTTATTACTTTTTGCCATCGCAATGAGTACGGCTCTGTTTATCGCCAGTATGGGAGCAGTGGAAGCGGGAATCGACAGCTTTATCAAACCGATCACTGCAGGCTTTGAAGGTATGGAAATACGTATAGAATCTGAAGAAAACGGATTAATCGATCCATCAAAAATCAATAAGGAAGGCATCCTGGACATGCGAAGCTACATACAGGTCCAGGGACTTCATCAGACCGATGCCATGGAAAACATCGCATTTTATGGGATGGGTGAAGACTGGGTTCAGTCAAAGAATTGGATTGAAGGAGACAAAAATTCCGGTCTCTCCGAAAGAGAAGCAATGATTTCCTACCGGACAAAGGAGGAACTGGGACTCAATCTCGGGGACCACGTGGAGGTTATGCTTTTCGGGAACATCGAAACCTTTGAAATTTCCGGAATCGCTGATGTGGAAGGGATCTTCTACTCCGACCTCAGTAATTCCTTCGCTTTAGCTGTTCCAAGGGAAACCGCCCAGGAAATCTTTGGTATGGGAGAGAATGTCAACCGGGTCACTGCAAGATCCTCCATGGACACCATTGATGCAGGAATTCTCGCCTTTAATGAAAGTAACGACGGGTTCCAGGCCCAGGAAATCATCGACCTGGATGGTGTCAGAGCCCAACTTGACCAGATTACAGCCATCTTCTACGGGATGCTGATTATGGTCGTCTTAATGAGCAGCTTTATTATCTACGGATCCTTTAAGTTAATCATTACTGAACGGCTTCCTGTGATCGGTACTTTTTTCTCCCAGGGAGCAACCAAAGGGGACATACGAAAGATCCTTTATCTTGAAAGTGGCCTTTACGGGCTCTTCGGAGGAATTCTCGGATCCGCAATAGGAATGGGACTCCTCTATCTGATTCAGTACTTCCTCTCTCCTTTGAGAGAATACGGGATCACGGGATCCTTTGAGATTCAACTCGACCTTGTACTTGCGGGGATGGTTTTTTCAATCCTGTTGTCTCTCCTCTCATGCACACTTCCGATTTTAAAAACCGGGAAAATGCAGGTAAAAAATGTGATTTTAAATATCGAGGAACAGAAACGCAAGTCAGGAATCCTGGGATTTGTCGTCGGCACAGTGCTTTTAGCCTTTGTCACAGCCACTGTGTACCTGGAGCCTGAGTTTATGGTTCCTTCAAGCCTCGTGTTGATTCTACTGTCTGTTCTCAGTCTGACTCTGATCTACCCAAGGGTTGTGTCCTTCTTAACACCCTTCCTGTTTAAAGGGATGAAGGGCATGAGCGGTGCCTCGGCACTAGGTCTTCACAATGTATCCAGCAGCAAATCCCTCCGTGGAAACATCACACTGTTGATTTTATCAATCCTTGCCATGGTATCGATTCACTCAGTAAGCATGAGCCTTCAGGACATCGTTGTGGATGCTTTCCAGGATATGGATTATGATTACTCGGTCAGTCAGATCCGTATGCAGGATAAAGATTCTCTCAATGCTCTACGGGAAGCGATCAGAGAACATCCCAAAGTCATTGATGATTCCATCCATGAGCAGATGCTGGGCTACGGTAAAATCAATGAGACCAACAGCTTGATTATGGGCATTGATCCTGAAAAATTTGCGGATTTCAATCCTTATCTGGGATTCCGCAACGAGGAAAACAAAGAATTCTACGAACGGTTTATCGAGAACTCTGAAGGGAAGATCATCGTTTCCAAGAATATTGCAAATCTTGGAGGAATCGAAGCCGGCGATCGCCTTCCATTGGAAATCGAAGGACGGACAAGAACCTATGAAGTGGCAGGAATTGTAGACGGCAAGCTGTACTTTAACGGATCCTTTATCATGATCGACAATCGGGATCTAAGAGAGAATTTTCACTACAGCTACGTTGATGATATTTATTTCCACGGAACAGAGCGTTCGGAAACCGTTGCTGATGAAATCCGGGATGTTGTGGGGGCTTTCGGTGCTCAAGTCATTACTGTGGATAAAGCCATGGAAAACAATCTTGAAGGAAACCGGCAGATGATGAACATCCTCAGTGTCTTCTCCATCATGGCCGTGGTTATCGGAGCCTTCGGAGCCTTAAACAATATCATCATCAGCTTTATTCAGCGGAAGAAGGACCTGGCAATCCTCAGCTCCATCGGAATGACCTCGGGACAACGAAGCCGAATGATTTTAATGGAATCCGCAGTCACTGTCCTCTGGGCAATCCTCTTTATTACACCCTATGGATATGTAATGGCACGACTGATCACAGCGGTCACATCCATGATCGGATTACCCATCCCCGTGGAGTTCAGCCCGGTCACCATGATTCCCTTCTATATCGCAGCATTGATTCTGTTCATCGTTGCCACTTTACCGGCGGTGATGAAGAACCGGAAGCTTTCAATTATACGTGAGATTCAATTTGAATAATAAAATTTGAATAATAGAATGCAATGTGCAACTTGAATAGAAATGATCATGAAATCTGCATCCAAAGAACGGTTCGTAAAAAAACAATCAAACAAATAAAAGGAGCGATCCCAATGAATGCAATTGAAGTGAAGAATCTAAAGAAAAACTTCCCTATGGGAAAACAAACAGTTGAAGTACTGAAGAACTTGAATTTTCAGGTTGAAGAAGGAGAATTTCTCTCAGTCATGGGCCCTTCCGGCTGCGGAAAATCCACCCTCCTCTATCTTCTCGGAGGCTTGGACCGGGTGACTGAAGGAGAAATTCATTTAAAGGGCAAAAACCTGACCACAATGAAAGAAAAGCATAAGAGCATCATGCGACGTCAAAACATCGGATTCGTCTTCCAGTTTTATAATCTGGTACCGAACCTCACTGTTGAGGATAACATCATGCTTCCCCTGATTTTGGACGGAAAGAAGGGAAAAGAACAAAAGGAACGCCTTGAAGAGCTTTTGGAAATTACCGGTCTTTCCGAATACCGAAAGCATACTCCCCGGGAGCTTTCAGGGGGACAGCAGCAGCGGGTGGCAATCGCCCGGGCATTGATTTTCCAACCGGAGCTTTTGCTTCTGGATGAGCCGACAGGAAACCTGGACTCAAAAACGACGATAGAGATTATGGAGCTGTTTCAGAAGATCCACAAAGAACTGGGAACCACAATCATTCAGGTCACCCACTCCAAAGAAACCGCCGAGTACGGCACAAAGATTATGGAACTCAAGGATGGAAGAATTGTAAAAGAAACAAAAATCGAGCAGAAGCGGACCAAAGTTGCCTAGGAGGTCAAGTCGATGATCATAAAACACAAATTACCAATCATCTTTATCCTCTTTGGAATCCTGACCCTCACCTCCAGTATCATCGGTCTGGTGCAGGGTCAGGAGACTGCCGGACACATGCACATTATCAGCCGCTTTTTAATAACCTTTTTCGCCATTGGCTCCCTCTACATTTTCGATTGGTTAAAGAGCGTTAAGCTTTACAAGGTTCATCTGATTCATTATACGTTGACGACGGGATTGATGATGGCGGGACTTTGGGTTGCCGGGCATTCCATTGAACTCCATCCTGATGCCTATCGGGATCTGTTCCTGAATTATACCGTGATTTATCTTGGAGTAACTGCAGTTGAGCTCTTATACTTTAAGGTGATACAAAAGAAGTTTTCGGGTGAAAAAAGAAAAGAAATAAGAACAACATAATACTCCCATAAGAAAAACCTCTTCGCACTTTTGAAGAGGTTTTTTTCGGGGTTCTGTCACGATCAGTCTGAAATCTTTATATAGAGTTTTCTCGTCCTCGGTCCGTCGAATTCACAGAAATAAATTCCCTGCCAGGTACCGAGAAGCATCTTCCCCCTTTGTATGGGAACAATTTCACTCATTCCCACAAGACTTGCCTTTACATGGGCAGGGGAATTTCCCTCCATATGATCATAATGCCAATCTTCAGGCACCATACGGTTCAAAGTTCGAATCATATCGGATTTCACATCGGGATCGGCATTCTCGTTGATCGTCACCGCTGCTGTTGTATGGGGGACAAAAAGGGTGACTGTCCCTTCATCAGTATTGGAATTTTCGAGGATCCTTTTTACCTTTTCTGTAACATCAACAAAGTCCTCCTTACCCGAAGTTCTGACTGTCAGTTCTTTGATCATACACATTCCTCCTGATGTAATCATTTTGACTTGCACTCTACGAACAGAATTTAGAATTCTTCAGTTCCGAATTTTCCCAATCGGAAATCTTCAAAGGCTTTGTCCAACTCTTCCCTGGTATTCATCACAAATGGCCCGCCTGCAACGGCCGGCTCATTGAGCGGCTCACCGCTTAAGACAATGAGTGTCGTCCCTCGGGTTTTGGATTCGATGACGATCTCACCCTGTTTGTTTTCGAACAGGATAAAATCCTTATGTGTGCATGATAAGCTGTTCACCTCTGCCTCTCCGCCAGTGAGCAGAATTCCTGTGTTATAGTCTCCCGGTTCATTGAAAGTCACCTTTGCTCCGACCTCTAAATCCATCAGGTAAATATTCATCGGTGAGTAGGTCATGGCCGGACCCCTGACTCCTTGAAACTCTCCGGACACCACGGTCACATTCCCTTTTCCTTCAGTCAGCCCGGCTTTCCCCATTTTGTTGCCGGAAAGTTCCTGGTACCGGGCAGGTACATATTTATGTTTTTTCGGCAGATTCACCCATAATTGAATCATGTGGAAGGTTCCACCCTTATTTAAAAATTCCTTCTCGTGATATTCCTTATGCATAATGCCTTCACCTGCAGTCATCCACTGCACATCTCCGGGATAAATAATCCCATGATTTCCCGCATTATCATGATGCTCTACGGCTCCTTGAAAAGCAAAGGTCACAGTTTCGATCCCCCGATGTGGATGACGGCCGATTCCTCTGGAAGATTCTGACGGCGGGAACTTCCTTGGTGCATTATAATCCATCAGTGCAAAGGGAGAAAAACGTTCTAAAAGATTTCTTCCTCCGGGAAAATAGTTTCTTACCCGAAAGCCGTTACCCACCCAGTGCTCTTTATTAATCGTAAACTTCTCTTCGATCGGTCGGAGCTTTGACATTTGATCACCTCTTCATCGTTGTTTAACGAAATTCATTTCGCTTCTTCTGCTTACTGCCCTGCTCTTTTTGTCCTCACCCTGTTTCAGTTTGATATTTACCCGAAGAACAGTCCATGTAACAGATTTCAAAATATACTAAACAGAATCAATGATCAAGTGAAATCCTCAATGGTTTAATGAAGTTGCATAAAAACCATATTTTCGGGTAAAACCTATAGTAAGGAGTGCTTGTTAAAATAATCCCATTAAAACCGTGCAGGAGAAGACACCATAAAAAACAGTAATATTCGGTGTTATGATTTAATTGAAGATTAGGAGGGGATTCTATGAAAAGAGAAAGTACGACGATTTTATTACTGGCCGTCATCGCTTTGGGGCTCTTAATGATCATGGTTACGGACCGGACTGAGCCCGCCGACGACATCGAGGTGACCCACGACTATGATGACGGAACCTATAGGGGACTCTACGAAGATCAAGGGAACCAGCAGATCAGCATTCAGTTTGTCTTGGAGAACGGACTTTTCACCGACATGAGTTATCGGAATCTTTTTTACAGAAACAATGATTATCTCTCCGCTGAGCCGGGAGACACTTTCTATCCGATTCTACAACAGCACGAACAAGCA
>PWFQ01000025.1 GCA_003554105.1 Clostridiaceae bacterium
ACCTTATACCAGGCCCTCAACTGAAGACATATACGTGAGCGGGGGAAATCCAACATTAAAACCGGTGGTTGCGCACAACTTTGACTTACGGTACGAGCTTTTCCCAAATACTACAGACCAGATTTTACTGGGTGCTTTCTATAAAAATATTTATGACCCGATTGAGCTGGCCGTCATGACCCAGACCGACCCCAATTTTCAACCCCATTTTCCATCCAATACCACAGTAATCACTCCGGTCAACTTTGAAATGGCAATGAATATGGGATTGGAGCTGGATATTATCAGGTATTTTAACCGCTTTGGGATCAGGGGGAACTACACCTTTACCTCGTCCGAAATAGAGTCCATCAAACGCACCTGGGCTGAGATCACTCAGGATAATTACCATCAGTTAACACCCCTGCAACAACAAAATCTTAGTGTTGGAGACAGCACCTATTTAAACGTAACACAGATGCGTCCTTTACAGGGGCAATCCCGTCACCTTGGAAATTTATCCTTCCTTTATAAGGATCAGAAAAATGGTTTTGATGCCCAGCTATCGGCGGTGTATACCGGAGAAAGGATTGCTGTGGTTTCAACCGGATATGAAACCGATTGGTGGCAAAAAAGTTTTTTTCAGCTGGATTTCTCGGCCGAAAAACGAATCATGAAAAACTTCGTGGTATTTGCCAAAGTCAATAACATCATTAATACCCCTTATAAACTGTTTATAAAGAAACCCCATTACCCGTCTTCCAGAATTGAAGCCATGCAGCCGAACAGCAAGGAAGAAACCCTGGTAAGAGAAGAGTTTTACGGAAGAACCTTTTTATTTGGGATCAAATACAACCTGTAACAATTCAAATCTATTAAACAACAAAAACCAACTCAAAATGAACAAACTAGAAAAAACAATGAAAGCTATTGGCATGTTTTCCATGGCAATAATTTTTTTCGCTGCCTTTATGGCTTGCGAAAAAGACGATGACAACGGTCCTGACAACGGCGACAACGGGGACAATGGCAATGATGAAACCTTGTCGGGAGAGATTTCGGGAACCCTGGAAAAAGGCACCTATGTGGTAAGCGGTGATCTTATTGTTCCCGAGGGAGAGGAATTGATCCTTGAACCCGGGGTTATTCTTGCTTTTGACGGAGACGGCCTTTCCCCTGACACCAGTCCGGAACTCCTGCTATTGGGTAACCTGGTAGCTGTTGGCACACCCGAAGAGCCCATCATGTTTACGGTAGTGGAAGAAAAAAGAGATCCTGCCAATGCCTATGAAGGCCTTTGGGGCGGTATCCAGGCCATGTCTTCCTGCCAGCACCTGATCTTAAAGCATACCATCATAGAATATTCCGGTGGCCCGGCCAGGCAATCGGAAGCTTATGATGCCGGCGACCCCAGGTACACCATTCATTTTGCCAATCCGGAAGGCATATTTGTGTTTAAAAACAGCATCTTGCGCAACCTGGCAGATGATGGCATCAGACCTCAGGGAGGAGGCCAAATGGCCATCGTTAATAATGTTTTTTACAATATTGGCGAAACCGGCGGTGAAGGCATAAATATTAAAGACGGATCAGTTGGTGTGGTGGCTTACAACCTTTTTTATGCCATAGCAACCAATGGCAGCAAACCCGCAGGTGAAGGAGACGGGGTTCCCCAGACCGACATCGACACTTACAACAACACCTTTATCAACAGTGGTTTCAGAAGGGCGCAGTCAGGTCGTGGAGGATCCATCAATTATGAGCAGGGTGCAAAAGGCCAGATATTCAACAACCTGATCGTAAATTGCCGCTTTGGAGTCAGGATGAGAGGCGACCGCCTTCCCGACATGGACAATATCGAGTATGACTATACCCATTATTATGCTTATGATGAAACCGACCAGGAAAACTTCTGGCCAACCACCGATCTCGACGACGATGGAAACACCCTTACTTATGAAAAACCGGGTGACATTATTCAGGAAGATCCCCTGTTTGTTAATTATGATGTGAATACCGACAAGATGACCGCAATACCTGACGACTCATGGAGTTTCCACCTTACAAATGATTCTCCGGGCCTTACTGCGGGAACAACAGACTTTGAACCCACCATTTCAAGCCTGACTGCCGGTGGAGTAACCATCAGCATCCCCGGACCTTCTGCATTTATTGGTGCATACGGGGCAGAGTAATTTTTATCTTTATAAAAGAAACAGGTAGCAGGTTGGAACGAAAGCGTTTCCAACCTGCTGTTTTTTATTCTGGCACCAAATCATATTGAAATACCTTCTCTTCATCTCTTCCGGTTACATAGATTGAAGTAAAATCAGCACTCAGACTTAAGCCCCTCCCCTGCAGGGTTAGTTCACTCACATCGAAGGCATTGACCAGGGTAGCCGTGGAGAGGTCATAAGGCACTTGCAGGTTGTATTGTAAAATTTCGTTTCTGCCGGTATCCATCAGCAGCATAAGACTTCCTCCCATGATGAACTCAATGCCTCTGACTTCCTTTTGGACGTCACTGATATCCAGCGTATATGCAAGCGTTCCGCTTGATACATCCCAGGGGGTGGCAAGCTCCATGGCGAAAACAGCCCCGGTGTTCCGGTCATCAATAAAAAGAATGTTCCCTTCAGGAGTAAAATCAATGTCGTGACCCCGCTCCACAAAAAAGCTCAGGTCTGTGTTTTCTCCCTCCGAAATACTGGTAATGTCCCAGGGGCTGGCCAGGTCGAATGCCCAAATGCTGGTGCGGTCGAAAACCCACATTTTCAGGCCGTCATCCCTGAGATACAATCCATGCTGAAATTCACCGGGTACCTTTACATCCTGTTTAAAGGAGGCAGTAGAAAGATCCCATGGGATATCAACCCGGTAGGCAGCTACATTGTCGGTATAGCGTCCCGTCACAAACACCATCGAACCATCGGTTTTCCAATGGGTGGCCCGGGCATTTAAGGTTTCTGCTGAAATATCAAGAAATTTACCGCTGTAGCCAAAGTTATCCAGAAAGGAAACAGGGATAGAATCTGCCGGTGCCTTGCTGGCCTGAGCCGGTGTAGCGGGCCCCATCCCTAACAGCAGGGCGAAAGCAATAGCATGAATAATACGGGGCAAAGAAACAGTTGTGTAAGAAGCCATAGTTGAAAGCAGTTTAAAGTTTGCTTTCAAAAATGCATAAAAAAACAATGCTACCCGTGTTAAGAAAACATGAATTTTCTCACATCCCGATAAGGAGATAAGCAATTTTGCGCGGTAAATGACGTGCTCACCTGGAAAACATCTTTTGCATCACCAGCAGGTGGGGTAAGGTGATGACGGCTATGAAAATGAACAGAATGGGCAAGGGGTCTATAGTACTGAAAAGACCTGACCATACAAGGACAATCATACCCAGGAAAACAATGGAGAGCAAGGTAAAAGGCAAGGCTGACTTCCAGAGCTGCCAAACAGTCCTTTCGTTGTCAAGAAATCCTGATATGTGTCCGAATGTATTCAGTGCGTGCCAACCTCCAAAATACAACGCGAAAGCGGGGAGCAGGGGAAGAAAGTAAGCCAGGGCCAGCACCAGGCTAAAATACACCCATTTTGACAGCCGCCAACGGCGCGGCTGCA
>PWFQ01000057.1 GCA_003554105.1 Clostridiaceae bacterium
AGGGAAATCGATTAGCGGATTTTGATCTTTATTACCGTAATAAAAAAGTGCGCTGGAATGACGTTTTTGCTGATGGAGGAACATCCAAAGGGAAGCGAAATAAAAAAGAAGAAGGCATTACTTTCAGAAAGGAATTATTAGAGAAACTGCCTTCTGCGACGAAGGAAGAATTATTCAGGCTGGAGAAAAAAATAATTGATAAACTCAACCGATCGAAATAAATGAAACTTCTTTGATTCTCTTTCGTCCAATTCTTATAGAAAAATCATGATCAATCTGTTCAAGAGGTGATTAACTGTGAAAAAAAGTATAGTACTGCTGCTAATGTTAATTTTAATGGCTTTCGGTTTCGTGGCATGTACACCGGATGCTGATGACAACGGAATGATGAACGACGAGCAGAGCTTTCAGGCAACAATCCTTGAAATTGACGATTCCGGCCTTTTGCTTGAACCCCTTGAAGGTGAAGATATTTTGCGTTCAGGAGATCGGGTTATGGTTGGACCGGGAAATCTTGAGGAAGATTCTTACTTAAGTTTTGA
Source organism: Clostridiaceae bacterium (assembly GCA_003554105.1). GTDB lineage: Bacteria > Bacillota > Clostridia > Peptostreptococcales > T1SED10-28 > T1SED10-28. The sequence continues at coordinate 543 of PWFQ01000057.1, forward strand.
AGAGGGCGACGAAGTTCTTGTCACCTTTTCCGGTGGTGTCATGGAGAGCTATCCCTTGCAGTTGGAGAAAGTGATCAGTATTGAACCATTGGAATAACACTGTTTTTCCTTTGCTCTTTAGTGAAAAAAGCCCTTGAGATTCATAACTCAAGGGTCTTTTCTTCTAACTCTATTTTAACTGTTATGAAATCGATGCTTCAAAACGCTTCGCTTAAGAGCAATCCCTATAGGGATAAAGAGAATCATCCCTGCGGTTCCCTGCAACAGATCTCCCGGGACTCCTGCTAAAGCTCCGGCAAAGCTTCCCAACATAAATCCTCCTGCAATGTAATATCCGAATGTCATCCATAGAACTCCCAGAGACATGGCACTAATATTTCGAGACGTAAGAATCGGTTCAGTGTCCCCGTTTGTCAGAGCTCCTATCACATAACCCATCAATCCTTTCACAATCAGTGTGGGGATGATCCACTGGCTATAGCCTAGCAGAAGGTCTGCAATTGCCGACCCTATACCTCCTGCCAAAGCGCCTTTTCTCTTTCCGAATAGGACCGCTGCCAGGAAAATCATCATATCTCCCCCATGAACATACCCATGGGTTGCAGGAACGGGAATTGAGATCATCATTGTTCCTACGGTAACTAATGCCATAAGCAGGCCGGTAATTGCTAAATTTTGTGTTTGATTGTTCATTGGGACCCCTTCTTTCTATGATTGATTCATCGAGCATTTATTTTTTCACCTTTATCATAAAAGATTTTGGGGTTATTTGCAATACGGTTGGTTATTATATTCTAATCGTATCGGTACATTTATGTAATATTTATATTTTTGTATCGCTTGTAACTTCTTCGATTAAGCGATGCCATTGTTCAGCTCCTTCCGTATTGTGCGCCAGTCCTTCAAATATCCATCCATCAGTGCTTTAAACCTTTCATTATGAGAAGTCTCCATAAGATGAACCATTTCATGCACCACAATGTATTCAAGATATTTCGAATCTCTTTTTCCCAGCTCCAGGTTTACCCATATTCGTTGAGCCGAAGGGTTACATGTTCCCCATCGGGTTTTCATCTGTTTGACTCCAAACTCTTTCACTTTCACACCCATGACCGGCTCCCAGTGATGGATTAAACCTCTTATCCTCTCTTTAAGTTGGTCACGATACCATTCATTAAGGATTTTTGCTCTTTTTTCCATTGTGCTGCCGGATCGAACACGAAGAACTATTTCAGCGCACTTCATTACTTCACATTTCTGCTTTCCTTTTGTGATCTTCACCGTCAAATTATAGGGTCGCCCAAAAACGTAGAGAATTTCCCCGGTTTCAAACTTGACCGGATGGGGAATAATCCTGGAAAGTACTTTGTCCCGAGTTTTTAGGATCCAACTTCGTCTTTCCCCGACAAAGGAACGAATACCGGCTTCACTCACTGTTTTGGGAACTGTCAGTTTTATGCTTCCATCGGAACCATCCACGTTAAGACGTAGATTGCGAACCGGTTTACGGGTTACCATAACTGGGATTTCATCGATATAGAGAGTTTTCATTTTCCGGTTTCTCCTTTCTCTATAGATATTTTTCACTGAATGAATCTCAATGCTTCCTACTAAGAATACACCATTCTCTATATCGGAATCAATCTGCCCGCTTGGTTTTAATTATATTTTTCGGGTAAATACATTTTTGAGAGGAGTGAATGAAATGATAAATACTCTTTTACATACATCCCACAAAAAAATAACTCTCACCACTCTTTTGATCGCTTTAATGCTTTTTCTTCTCTTTATTATCCTTGTGCTCCCCAATGAGGCTGAGCGATCAGATGAGTATTTCGGTGACTCCCCGACCCCCGACACTTCATTTTTCTACTCAGGAGATGATCTGTACCAAATGGCCGGAGATTTCGGTCCTGAAGGAAGAACTTATTATATACGATCACGATTTACTTTTGATATCCTCTGGCCTCTGGCCTATGGGTTCTTCCTCTGGGCGGGGATCGCTTATCTGGTAAAACCGTTTAAATCCAAGACGTATCAACATCTTCTCCTTCTCCCTTTTCTCGGGGTCATTCTTGATTTTTTTGAAAATACCGGTGCCTCAATCGTTATGTATTACTATCCTGATCGAATTCCGGTTTTGACCGATCTCGTACCTTTCTTTACTCTCGGCAAATGGATCACAATTATTATTAGCTTTGCCGTACTGATTTTTTTATTGTTCTATCGCTGTATATTTTTACTCAGAAGCTTGTCAAGAAAAAATTAAATATGTGGTTGGTAATAAAAATAACATCATCGAATACTCTTGTGCTATAATGTTTTTACGATTATATGAGCATTTTAACATATTAAACGTTTCAACAGTTTTAAATCCATCTCACAGGAGGTTTGATCGATGAAAAAAACTGCTTTTAACCCTCTATTTCCACTAATACTAATGCTACTGCTTATCTCCGCATGCACCCCTTCCGAAGCAGAATCCTCGGAACCTGTCCCACCTCCGGTTGAGGAAAGAGATCTAAACAGGGAGCCATCGGAAACCATCTATATCGAAGACTTCCCTCTCACGAAGCTGAATGGCACCGAAACCCATCTGTATGCTTATGAAGGAAAGATAATTGTTCTCCATTTCTGGGCTTCCTGGTGCGTTCATTGCAGAGATGGAATGAAAATTATGGATGCATTCCATGCTGAAAATGATGATTTCGTTGTTCTGGCTGTAAATTTGGGAGAATCTCCCTCTGTAGCAGAATCATATGTGGAAGAGCATGGCCTGTCGATGGAAATTTTCACAGATGAAAAAGGAGTGCTCGGTCGTCATTTTGGGGTATCAGGATTCCCCACTACGCTGTTTATCGGCCCTGACTTTGAATTTTATACCATGAATCCCGGTGCTCTTGATGCTGATCGGCTCAACGAAATCCGGGACACCATAAGAGAATTGCAAAAATAAAATCAACCGCCTTGTAATCATCTTTTACAAGGTGGTTGATTTTATGCCCCGTTATGACCGGTTCTTTTCTTACAGGTATCCCCCAAAATCCAAGGAAACCATGACCCAGTAGCCTGCAACCGTCATAATCCCCAATAACGAAATAATTACTCCCGGTCGTTGCTGCCGTGCCATGGCTTTGCTTCCATATTTACTTGTAAGATGATGTTCACTCAAACCTATCAAGAAAGCCAAAGTCAAGGGAATCAGTGCGTACACGTTTATGTATCCAAAACTGATAAATCCTGCGATTCCAATGATGATTGAAAGAGAAGACATGATAATTGATGTTCTTTTAGAGATGGTTTTTCCCATAGTGGTACCTCCAATTTTTATTCCCTATTGCTCTATCCTTGACTACGTTTTTCCTCTGCTTACGGTTGCAATTCGTTCCATCTTTCAACGTTTCCGATTCACTCCGCTTTCTCTTGCTGCTTCAGCCACAGCTTTTGCAACGTTTTCTACAATACGTTTGTCAAAGGCATCGGGAATAATATATTCCTCGGTAAGATCCTTCTCTTTAATAATGTCGGCAATGGCATATGCCGCTGCAATTTTCATCTCCTCGTTAATATCCTTCGCCCTTACCGATAAAGCTCCTTTAAAGATTCCCGGGAAAGCCAGAACATTGTTGATCTGATTCGGAAAATCCGATCGTCCGGTTCCAATTACTCTTGCTCCTCCCTTTTTCGCAAGCTCCGGCATAATTTCAGGAACAGGGTTCGCCATAGGAAAGACAATTGCATCCCGGTTCATGAGAGAAATCATGTCCGATGTCACAATATTCGGAGCTGAAACTCCGATAAATACATCCCGATTTTTCATAGCAACTTCAAGGCCTCCCTGAAGGCCGTTTCGGTTAGTGATTTTTGCCATCTCCTCCTGATAGGAATTGTTATAAGATGCTCCTTCATAGATGATCCCTTCTCTGTTCACAAGAATCAGATCCTTCACTCCCACATTAAGTAATAGTTTACCAATCGCAATTCCTGCAGAGCCTGCCCCGTTAATCACCACTTTGAGAGATTCCATCTCCTTTTTCACTAATTTAAGAGCATTGACTAACGCAGCCAGTACAACAATTGCCGTACCATGCTGATCGTCATGAAAAACGGGGATGTCCAATTCTTTTTTTAATCGCCTTTCAACTTCAAAACACCGGGGTGCCGCAATATCCTCCAGATTAATCCCTCCAAATGTGGGCGCTAAATATTTTACGGTTTTTACGATCTCATCCACGTCTTTCGTATCAAGGCAAATGGGAAATGCATCAATTCCTGCGAAATTTTTAAAAAGGATTGCTTTTCCCTCCATCACAGGCATTGACGCTTCCGGACCGATGTCACCAAGACCTAAAACCGCTGACCCGTCTGTTACCACAGCGACAAGATTCCCCTTGGAGGTATAGGTATATACATCCTCTTTCCTCTCATGAATCTTTCTGCAGGGTTCAGCAACCCCGGGAGTATATGCGATGCTCAAATCCTCAAGGTTCTTAACATTGACCTTTGACTCCACCCGGATTTTTCCTCTGAGATCTCTATGCATTTTCAAACTTCTCTCTGCTGTATTCATTTTCGTCTTCCTTCCTCTTAGATATTTTCCTGTTTAATGAAAAATTATGATGATCGAGTTCGATAACGGGCAATTTCCTCATCCTGCAGAACCCTTCCCTTTGTATCAATGCCCACAATAACTTTTAACCCCTCAACATACAGCCTTTTGATAGATTCCGTCCCCAAATCCTCATAAGCGACAATCTCAACTTCCTTCACAGTCTTTCCGTAAAGAGTTGCAGCACCACCGATCCCAAGGAAATAGACTGCACCGTATTCCTTGCAGAGCTCCGCCACATAGGGTGACCGATCTCCTTTCCCGATCATCCCAACAACACCTTCTTTCATTAGAGGCTCAACATAGGGATCCATCCTTACACTGGTTGTGGGACCAATGGGCCCGGAGATCTCACCGGGTTTTGCAGGACAGGGTCCGGCGTAAAAGATCGTCACTCCCTCTAAGTTCAGCGGGAGAGGGTCACCCTTTTCCAGGGTGCTTATCATTCTTTCATGGGCTGCATCCCGGGCTGTATAGAGATTTCCCGTGAGCTCCACAGTATCTCCGATTCTTAATATTTTGAGAGTTTCTTTGTCTAAAGGCAGCGTAAGTTTCATCCTCGACCTCCTTTTCTCTTTCTATAAAACTGCTTCTGCATGACGGTTGGCATGGCACTGCAGATTCACCGCCACAGGGAGAGATGCAATGTGACAGGGATATACTTCAATATGAACATCCAATGCCGTAATCCTTCCGCCCACTCCCAATGGTCCGATTCCCAAACGATTAATCTCTTCAAGAAGTTCATCCTCAAGCTCTGCGATATGCTTCTCCCGATGTCTTTCACCAATGGGTCGTTTTAATGCCTCCTTGGCAAGAAATGCGGATTTTTCCATGGTTCCTCCCACACCAACACCCACAATCAGGGGCGGGCATGCTTTTCCTCCTGCTTTTTCAACGGTTTCAACAACAAAGTCTTTTACACCGGCCTTCCCCTGAGCAGGGGTTAAAACCTGAACCCGACCCATATTTTCACTGCCTGCACCTTTGGGCATAACCAGGATTTTCACACGATCCCCGGGGATGATGTCCGTATGCAGAACGCAGGGTGTGTTATCTCCCGAATTTTCCCGGAGAAAAGGATCCAGCACCACGGAATTTCGGAGGTAACCATCCCGGTATCCCTGTCGGACTCCTTCGTTGACCATTTCCTCCAAAGGATTCCCCTGCCAAACCACTTCCTGTCCGATAGAAAGATACACAACCAGTATTCCTGTATCCTGACAGCAAGCGAGACCTTCATCTTTGGCAGCTCTGGCGTTCTCAACCAAGGTTCCGATGATTTCTTTGCCCAGGGGCGACTCCTCTCTTTTTTCGCTTTCTTCAAGAGCACCGATGAGATTGTCATCAAGCTCGATACACGCCTTCATGGTCAATTTTCTGATAAGTGGTACCAATTCCACTGTATTGATCACTCTCATGGATACACTTCCTTCCTGTTCGGGTTTTCCTCCCATAGTCTGTTTCTTTAATTTTAGCATAAAAGTTGGATTGACATGGGAAATTCGAAAAATTCATTATCAGTTTTTAATTGATAATAGTTATTAATAATTCATTTTGGGTATAAAGCTATAAGATAAGAATTTGCGAGAGAAAGTGGGATTCCTATGAGTGAAAATTCATCCTCAATTGAAAAAACTGTGGTCTTGGAATTGACCAATGTAAAGAAAACCATAAGAAAAAAAGAGATCATTAAAGGCATCAGTCTATCCCTTTATGAAGGAGAGGTTTTTGGATTCCTGGGCCCCAACGGCGCTGGTAAAACCACTACCCTCCGGATGATTGTAGGCCTTATTCGAATGACTGAAGGGGAAATTAAAATCGGAGGCTACTCGGTGAAAAAAGATTTTGTAAAAGCCATGGAATCTGTGGGGTGCATTATTGAAAATCCTGAAATGTACGATTATCTCTCCGGGTGGGAGAACCTGAAAGTCCTCGCTTCCATGGAGAAAGGCATTACAAAGGAGCGAATCAAGGAAATGGTCAGTCTTGTGGGGCTGGAAAAACGCATCGATGACAAGGTTTACACCTACTCCCTGGGAATGAAGCAGCGTCTTGGAATCGCCCAGGCCTTAATGAAAAGACCGAAGCTTCTCATTCTCGATGAACCCACCAATGGTCTGGATCCTGCGGGAATCAGTGAATTCCGGAAGCTGATTCGATCCCTTGCGGAAAATGAAAACCTTGGCGTGCTGGTATCCAGTCATATCCTCGCAGAAATGGAAGTAATGACGGACCGGGTTGCCATTATTCGCCAAGGAAGCATTGTAAAAGTCACCTCGGTGGAAAACATCGTAAGGGAAAAAGGAATCACCTATGTTGTAAGTGATGTGGAAAAAGCGAAAGCTGTTATCGAAGAGAACTTCAAAGGGCAGGTCCATATTAAGGGAAGTGACCAGCTGGTGGCTATAATCAATGAAAAAGATGTTCCTGATATAAATCAAAAACTCTTTGCAGAAGGTGTTTTAATTCAGTATGTGTCCAAAAACCAAAAATCTCTGGAGGATCTTTTCCTTGAACTGACAGCAGGTGATGAAATTGTATAATTTAGTGGGAAATGAAATACTGAAGCTTTTTATGAAAAGGCGACTCTTTGTTGTCTTTGGTATTCTCCTGGTTCTGATCAGTCTTTTTGCATATGGAGAACAGTACACAAGAGAGCGGACCCAAGCCAGAGTTGCTGAACGTCTGGGGATTGAAGATATAGACGATTGGAGAGAGATCACCAAACAGCAGCTTCGGGATCTGGAGCGGCGTTTGGAGAACCCTTTTATCCCCGATGAAGGGAGGGCTTCCCTGGAAGTGAGAGCTGAGCAGCTTCGCTACTACCTTCGGGAGGATATCAACCCGACCACCTTCAGTGCAGGACAGTTTATGAGTAATTTTATGGAGCAGTCTATCTTTCTTTTCCTTCCCCTGCTGATTATTCTTCTGGGGGCGGATATTGTTTCCAAAGAATCCACCACCGGTACCATCAAGCTTTTGATGACTCGCCCGGTCCCTCGCTGGAAAATCCTGACTTCAAAACTTCTTGCATTAATGGTTCTTGAAATGCTGGTGATTTTCTTTATGGCAGGGTTATCCTTTCTTATCGCCTACTTCACTTTTGGTCACGCGGGCTTTAGTGAACCGGTAATTACAGGGTTTCGTATTGTGAACGGTAATCTGGATGCATCGAATATTCGGACCGTAAGCCTTGGACTCTACAATATCATGGTATATTCACTTGGATATATTGTTGCTTTTACCATCGGAAAAATGGCTTTGATGGTTTCCGTTCTGGTAAAAAGCACTGCCGCGGCAATAGGGATCATGATGTCATCTTTAATCGGCGGAACCTTTCTCAGCTTCTTTATCAGCGATTGGGAATTGACCCGGTATATTTTTAATGTAAACTTACGACTCACGGATTTTCTCTCAGGAAATCTCCAGCCAATTGAGGGTTTAAGCCTGCAGTTTTCCGTGATAGTTTTGATGGCCTGGGCATTGGGCTCGATGATCGTATCCTATGGTGTTTTTCAGTATAAAGATTTTATGGATTAGGAGGAATAACAATGTTGAAATTAATCAAAAATTATCTTTGGCCTTTTTTCCTGATCCTTTTTCTCATCGGAAGCGGATTCTTTGTTTACGGAATTATTCAGTCTTTCCAAGTTGTCTCCGGAGGGGTCTCTGCAGAGGATGAGGGGGCTAACGGGATAAGTACTGATCTGCCTGATGATGTTCCTGATGGAATCGACGAAGAGGGCAATGGCGATCCAAGCGAACCGGATCGGGAAGATTCCGACTCTCTTCGTTTTATCAGTCTCGGTGATTCTCTTGGTCGCGGAACCGGTGATGAGGAGGGGTTGGGTTTTTCCGGAAGAACAGTTCAGCTGTTAACTGAGAATCTGGATGAGGAGATACTGTATTCCAACTTTGCAGTGGATGGCTTTCGAAGTCAACAGCTTGGTGAACTCCTTGAAAATTCCGAATTTCTACAGGAAATACGAAACGCCGACGGCGTGTTTCTTTCCATCGGAGGTAATGATCTGCGCACGTTGCAAAACCTTTCTTCGGAAGATCAAGATGACGCCTATGATATGATTGAAGATGTATACCTTGAGACCCTGGAAGAAACCTTTACCCTTCTCCGTTCTGAAAACCCTGATGTCCTGATTGTTTTTCTGGGACTCTATCATCTGGATTATTCCGATGAAAATTCTGATGAAACGGAGTTTCTTCTCCGCTGGAACGCAACTACTGGCAGGTTTGTTTCCAGTAGAGAAAACGCTGTTTGGATTCCCACCTACGACCTTTTCCAATTTCAATTAGAGGATCTTCTTTCTTTCGACGGTCTCCATCCAAACAGCAGAGGTTATCAAAAGATTGCTGAACGCATCTTCGATGTGATCAGTCCTTTCTATCAGTAATAAACTACAAGCCCATCTCCATAGCATTGAGATGAGCTTGTAGAGAAATACTGGGAGTATTCGTTCAGCCATCAGAATTTTTATTCTCTAACGTTTCAATTTTTGTGCTATAATAAGGAATATTGATTGTATGCGTTAATGGTAATATTAAGTTTCAGTTAATGAGGTGGTCAGCCAATGTTCACAGTGCACGTAAGTTATTGGGCAGCTTTTTCTGCAGGAGTACTGTCTTTTTTTTCACCCTGTCTACTCCCCCTTATACCGGGGTACATTCTCTATCTGACCGGAGCCTACAGCAATGATGAACTTCGGCAAAAACGAAAAAAAGCCCTCTTTCAAACCTTCGGTTTTATTCTGGGCTTTACGATGGTTTTTATGCTGCTCGGACTATCCGCCAGTGCCCTGGGACAGCTGTTTATACAAAACCAGCAGCTTCTGGGCAGAATCGGTGGACTGGTGATAATCTTTTTCGGTTTATTAATGACAGGACTCATCTCCTTTTCACCTCTTCGCAAAGACTATCGTAAACATAAGCCGGCAACAAAAGTCACCTTTTTCTCTGCGATCGGTCTCGGAACAGCTTTTGCCTTCGGATGGACCCCTTGTTTCGGTCCGATCCTTGGTGCAATTCTTGCCTATACCTCTACCATGAGCCAAAACCTTTCTCAAGGACTGATTCTTTTATTCATTTATTCCATGGGGATGGCTCTCCCGTTTATGATTACAGCATTTTTTATCGACTTTATTGAACAAAGAGTATCCGCCTTCAGCCAATACTCCAGGGTGTTGAAACCCATCGCCGGCGGCTTTATGATCGTGATCGGACTACTGATCTTTACCAATCGTATGCAGATAATCACCAATTATCTGTTGGAAAACTTCAGTCTGTTAGGAGGATTTTAATGAAGAAAAAACACGTTTTGCTCATCTTGGGAGTTCTGATCATTTCCTTCCTGTTTTTCCAAGGATGCTCCGGAAATTCCGACGAAGGCAATGAGGCCACTGAAACAGGTGTAATAGATCCCGAGAATAATGAAACTGATGAAATCGAACTCGATAGCAATGAAGAGGAAATCGCGGAGGATGAAAAATACTATTTTGATGATTTCCCATTAACTCTCTTAGACGGCACCGAAACCTCTCTCTACGCTTATGAGGGGAAAACCATTATACTGAACTTCTGGGCTTCCTGGTGCACCTATTGCAGACAGATCATGCCCCTTTTGGACGAGTTTCATACTGAACAGGATGATGTGGTCATTCTTGCCGTCAATGCCGGGGAATCAAGGGAAACGATTGAGAAGTATATCGGTGAGCATGGATACGATTTGGAGTTCTTCATTGACGAGGAATCCCGAATCAGCAGGCAACTGGGAGTTTCAGGGCTTCCCACTACGGTTTTTATCGGACCGGATTTTGAATATTACACAGTTCTCCCAGGTCTTATGACAGAAGAGACATTGCTTCAAATCTGGGAGATCATTCTTGAATACCAGAATAAAAATCTCTAATTACAACAATTGAAGCACCCCTTTAGGGTGCTTCCTTTAGTTGATAGGATTCTCTCTTTTTCTTTAGGATACTTCCCATTAGAAGCAGAAGGAAAAAAAGACTGCCGGTTAGATAGGGAAGATGAATCTGATAGTCGAAAATAAATCCCGCCCAAAGAGGTCCAGCAATTCGTCCCATACTCATAAAGGATTCGGCAATCCCCATTGCCGCGCCTTGATTCTCATCTGTACGATTCGCAATATAAGTGAGGGCCACAGGCTTTAAGAGAGCCAGCATGAGCATCAGCAAACCCATAGTGATCACTAGCTGAGCTCCATTTCCCGCAAAGGTTACTGAGAGATATGCCAGGGAAATACCGGCAAACACACCACGGATCAGTGTGATTTCTTTGAATTTCTTCGTCAATGGACCTACAAGAAGTCCCTGGGCGATAGCATACATAAGACTCATCACCATCAGGATCATCCCCACTTCCTGGGGACCATAACCGAATTTTTCAAGGGCGAAATATCCATAGATGCTGGTGAAATTTGATTTTCCGAAGTTCACTGCAAAGGCTGCGATCAATCCGAAGGATAAAGGACCTTTGAGTGCCTTTGCAAATACAAGATATGTCCTTTCCTTCCTAATTTTCGGTTTTTTGATAAACGTTTTCTCAGCGTTCCACTTTTCTCTCTCTTCGTGTTTTTCCTTTGCTCTCAGGGTTTCAGGAAGGAGAACTGCAACAAGGAGAAAGGTGACGAAGGCAAAACCTGAAGCAACAAAGAATGGAGTTCTAAGTGAGTGAAAAGAAAGAAAGCCTCCGAGCCCCGGTCCCAGAATGACTCCCAGACCAGCGGCCGCACCCACTCTTCCTATAGCGGCGCTTCTTTGATCTTTCCGATATTGGTCACTGATCATCGCCATTGCTGAAGGATAAATCCCACAGGAGAGCATCCCGGACAATCCCTGGGCCGCATACAGCATCCATAACTTATCAGCAAGACCCATCAAGCTCATTCCCAGTGCGATTCCAAGGAGACCCAAAAGGAGAAAGGGTTTTCTCCCATAGGTGTCCGACAATCCACCCCATATTGGGGCGAAAATCAGCTGCATCAGGCCGTAGGTTGCGATAAGAAGTCCTAAATGAGTACCTCTTCCACCCATTTCTTCAATGTAGAAGGGCAATAGGGGCATGGCGATTCCATACCCCACCATTGCTAATAGAATTCCACTGTAGAGGATCCATAGTTTCGTAGATTTAACAGCTTCCATGAGATCACCTCTTTATCCTTCCAATACTTCAATGGATCCGGTTTCACCGTCAATACGGATTCGCTGCAAATCCTTTAGAACTGTAGTAGCATCGGCAACACCTGCCACTGCAGGAAGTCCGTATTCTCTTGCAACCACTGATCCATGGGAGATGGTCCCACCGGTTTCCATAACCAATGCACCAAGTTTTAGAAACAGCGGGGTCCAAGCAGGGTTCGTTCCTGTGGTTACCAAAATATCTCCCACTTCCAATCGATCTCCTTCTTCAGGGTGATGAAGGATCCGCACCCGACCTTCATAGGTTCCCGGTGACACCGGAATTCCTGTCAGGTGTCCTTCCTTTTCCTCTGTCTTTACCGAATGAATTGCCTCCCCTGTACTGGTCATGATCCTGGGTGCCCGAAGCTCCATATTCTTTTTGTGCTTTTCCCTCAGCTTTCGACTCTTCTCACGCAGGTTCTCAGTGGAAACCAGATCTTCAAAGCAAAGATAAAACACATCTTCACAATGATCCAACTGCCCTGCTTCAACCATTTCCTCCCCGATGATCTGTAACTGCTTTCGCACCAGACTGAGGGTATGTCGCACATAAAACTTTGAGAGTTCGCGAATCCCGAACATCTCCCGATAATCCCGAAGCAGTTTCTCAAGCTTTTTCCCTTTTCCTTTCCCTGCGGCATTTTCCACTTGGGCTGCTAGGCGAAGAATTGCCTCTTCAGCTTCCATCTTTGACTTTTCAAACCGCTCGATGGATTCGTCATAGGTTTTTGTGTCAATATAGGTGTTAATCAAATCCAGTACATAGCTTGGATCTTCAGCCCACTCAACGACTCCCACATCCAACTCGATATTGTTGCGATGTCCGTATCGCTTTAAAAAGGCTTTCACTTCCGGAGTTTCCTCTGTTGCCCTTTCTCCACGTTCATCCAGGTCTTTAGAGATTTTTAGAATTGCCATTCCCATTTCCGTTGTAACACTGTATGGTACAGCCTTTTCCACTTTTTCCAGATCCTTTGTTTCCAATCCTGCATCCATAAGGATTTTTTCCGCTTTTTCCAAGTATTTTGAAGATGCGGCTACATAAAAGATCATTCCGAAACCGTCGAGAAACAATTCGCCTCCGGCATTTTCGATGAATTCCATCCGATCCCTGCGACTTTGCAGTCGCTTGCTTTGCTCATAAAGACGCTTGCGAAGGTTCTCGCCGTGTTCGATGGCTTTTTTCCTTCCCATGACTGCATCCTTTTGTCCAACCTTCATACGTCTTACTCCACTGATTCCGTATTTGATCATCCTCCAATTGATTTTTCGAAGGAGACTAATTCCCTTTTTGGAAGTAATCTCTTCCCTTTCCCGCTCCAAAAGCTGCTTCATTGCTGCCAGAGTGATAGGATCCTTATCTGCCGGATTGTGATCGAATTTTTTCCAGGTTTTGGGATTTCTAAGGACATCGGTAACATCCAGCATCATTCTCCCTGCTGTAAATTGAAGATACCACAGGTTTTTCGGGTCGTCAGGATCCTTTCTGCCCATTTTTCGAATCAAGTCCTTTGCCATCAGCCTCATAACCTCTGCCCCCATGGGCGTGAAGGGTTCTTTCATGGCCTGGCTGTAATTGTTGAAATTCATATAGATTCTCAGGCCTTCTTTTCCCGGAACAGCTTCAGGAACCGGGAAAAGAGAAGTGACGGGTCGGGTTTGGACGAGAGAAATCTTCCCCTCTTCCATTGCCCACTCCAGGTCCTGGGGAGTTCCATAATGATTCTCGACCTTCTCTGCCAGTTTAATCAGTTCAATTATTTCATTTTTTTCAAGGGTGGAGATCATTTTTTTCTCTTCAGGCACTGGGATGTTTTTGATTCCATATTGCTCTCGGACGGTCATCACTTCTTTAGTAGAAAGAAGCTCCTCTACAACATCTCCTGTATTGCGATCCACAATCCACTGATCCGGATTGACTTCTCCCCCGACGATAGCTTCTCCGAGACCCCATGAAGCATTAATCAGCATTTGGTCACGTCGTCCATTTAACGGATTTGCTGTAAAAAGAATTCCTGCCTTTTCTCCTTTTACCAACTGTTGCACAACCACTCCATGGGCAAGACCGTCGATACCGATCCCCTGCCGCTCTCTGTAGGACACCGCCAGTTCGTTCCATAGTGATGCCCAGCAGGCTTTTATGGAATTCAAAAGCTCATCATTACCGTGAACGTTCAGGTAACTGGAGTATTGTCCTGCAAAGGAAAGTCCCGGGAGGTCCTCTGCGGTTGCCGATGAGCGAACCGCAACTGTTGGAGAACCATACTCTTCATACTTCTGAAGAATTTCATTCTCCATCGTTTTTGGAATTTCACTGTTCATAAAGAGTTCTTCAATCCGCTTTTCATAATTTGTTCCACCAAGTTCCCTGATTCGACCGGTCAGTTCAAGGATCTTTCCTTCCAAATGATTCTCCTGTACAAAGGTTCTATATCCCTTTGTTAATACTACAAATCCTTCAGGAACAGGGAGTTCACGGGATAGCATTTCGCCAAGATTTCCGGCTTTCCCTCCCACCTCCAACAAATCCTTGTTTCCAACATTTACTAAATCCTTCACATAATTTTTCATTCTGTTTTCCTCCTTGTCTTATTGTTTTTTTATCCTTTTATGATTATTTCACTCAGTTCCTTAAAAATATTTCTCTTCCGATCTATTAAACCGACCGTCGGTTTGTTTGTTGTTGAAAAAAAGGAGCGTGTCACCGCTCTAAAAATCGGTCGAGATAGACTTCCGTAATTTGAATTGCTCCCTCTTCTGTTCCCAGGGTCAGCTCGAACATTTTTTCATAGAATTTCAATTTCTTTCTCATTTTCTCTTCAGCAGCATTAAGATCAGGTGCTTCCTTCTTAAATTCCATTGTCACGATCTCTTCAATGCTCCGGTTGAGACCCTGAATAACGTAGAGGAGATAATCAGTGGTTTCATAAATATCTTGATTCCTGAACTCCCCTGCTTTTACTCCGTCTTCAATCATCTTCAATACACTGTTCATCATTTGATTTCTCAATTTTGTCATAATTCTTCTCTGCAGTTTCAGATTTTGATCCTCTTGAAAAATGTTTTTGATTTTCTGTCGTTTCTCGCTGTGGGATTTCTTATATCCCTGGACCATCTTAAACAGCTCGTTGATTTTTTCCGTAGGACTGAGACCTTGGCGATTCACCAGTTCCTGAGTCTGTCTCAACACCCTCTCCGCATAGGCATCGGAAATCTCTTCGATAATGTCCTCCTTCGATTGGAAATAGTGATAAAAGGCACCCTTGGATACTCCCATGGCATTAATAATGTCCTTAATTGTGGTTTTTTCATAACCCTTCTCATTGAAAAGCTCTAGAGCCGTCTCAAGATATTCCATTTTCCTTTGTTTTGGATCTATACGCTCTGACATCTTCTCACATCCTTTTTGCGAACCGACCGTCGGTCTGTTAATTATAGAATAAAAGGTCCTCCGTTTTTTGTCAAGGGCTTTTTTCAAAAACCGTCGGAGGACCGGATCCATTTCCGTCTCGAGACGGAGATTCTTCTTTTTATCAGGACAGCTGCAACCGAACTGATTCTTCTAAAATGACAGGTCCCACTCTTCTCCATAATAGATGATTTCCAACTCTTCATGAAGGTTTTCAATCTCCGCCTTTTCCATAAGAAATTCTCCATAATCCTCCCAAAGATTCTCTACGTGAATTGTAAGGGCGAATTGAGACTTATCGAAATCCCGCCGCAGCATATCCTGCTCGAAATCAGCCTTGAAACGGCTGACGGTCGTACTCTTTGCAATTAAGCCCAGGTTTGACTCTTGCCGATCAAAGAAACTGTCGTATCCGAACTCTCTTGCAATCTCATCCTGCAACTCCTTGAGTTCAGCAAATTCTTCAGCCTCATCCTCATCCATCATTTCAATCCGGGCCTCCATCGAAGCCTCTCCCTCTTCAATCGCTTGAAGCATCTCTTCCTCCGTCATGGGAGCCCGGTGGTATCCTGCCTCATAGTAAAGGATTTCCTTGCGGAGCACCTCATTAAAAGCCTCTGTTACTGAAGGGATTACGGTTAAATCCCTTCGGGCCAGTCGATCATAATATCTCTGCTCACTGTCATCCAGTTCCGATTCATTCTTTTCAAGGATTCGGAGGAACTGATCCTTTGGAGAGACAAAGGGGTCATCGGTCACTTTTCCGATTTCTTCCACCATTCGTTTTTGAAAATATCGGTTTTCCAGCTCCATTCTCACATCTTCTACTGTTATATCCACATCATTTACCGTTGCAAGAACCTCTGAGTCCTCCATATCACCAAGAAATCCCGCTTCTATATCAATCTCCGGTTCCTGATCATTCTCGCCGGAGCACCCCGTCATGAATACTACCAATATCAGCAATCCGATGATCACTCCGCTTTTTATCACTCTCTTTTTCCCTTTCATAACACCACACCTTTTCATTTTTTTGTCACATCATTATGCTTCTACAACAATGTTCCGTTTTCACCTGCATGCTAAAATACTTTGGGTCTCCTACCGGAAAAATCCTTCGATTCTTCGGAAAAGCTCTCCAAGCTGATAAATTCTTATACCGTCATTATAAACCACAACCACTTTTTCAAGATCCTCTGTCACTTCCAATCGAAGAAACCCGCCAAGCTCAGTGCCAATGGCTTCCTCTGCACGGATAAACTGAAAAAGATAGAAAAGGTTGTCATGAATTTCTTGACCGCCTTTAGCCAGAACCCCGTGTCCCCTCTCAGAGAGATCCACTTGAATTCCGTTATAAAGTTCGTATTGACCCGCAAGAAAGACAGGATGTACTTCCGGAGTAACATAGGTTTTCACTTTTTCCAGAGCAAGTCCTTCATTCAAGTTGTCTCCGATCCGGTGAACTTCCACAACGCTCAGATCATTATCGGTTTTTACCAGTGTCATTGTTCGGCTTAAAGGATGAAACCTCAAATCACTTTCCGGTGATTTTTCAAAGGAGTCCAAAAGAAAAAGTTCATTCCCGTTAAAATGCCAATATTCCTTTACCCCTCCGGAAAGCTCCGAGACAACCCAGGCTTCCATCAGACCATCCTCCACTTCCTTAAGATCCCGAACCACTTCCCGACTCAAAGAGTCATCATGTTCAAAACGGTCCTGCTCACTGCCGGGAATAATGCCACCTGCGCCTTCTGCAAGATTCCAAAGATGCCATCCCTCATCCATTGTAAGTAAAACCATATGATAATCTCCTACAGGAACTGCACCGTAAGTGATTTGATCTCCCGGATAGACGTTCTCGGAGGTTAGAACCACACCTTTTTCCTCTAAGCTGTACACTTCTATAAAATGATGAACCTGCTCTCCTCCAGCCTCTCTCGAGATTTCATCTTCCTCTCCAAAAAGCAGACTCTGCTGATCATAGAAAAAGACTATGGATTGACGATCATTCGTTTTAGAAAATTTGATCCGTCCCTCCTCTGTAAAGTCCTCAGTGCTTAAGCGGTAAAGCACTTCATCATTCAAAAGATCATAAAGAATGACTTCGCCTTCAACAATTCCTCCCTTGTTCGGACCGATTCCGAGATCTCTTACGATCTCATGATGATATGAAATCAGTGCGTAGGGATTTTCATTATAGCTGAACCAGAAGGATTGCCCGTCCATGGGGTAGTTCTCTGTCCGGTAAAGCTCCTCCACACCTTCGTCATGAATTTTAAGTACATTCAGATGATGTTCAAGTTCCAGTCTTTCTGTTTGAAAAAGATATTGGATGATGATCAGATCATCATCGATGACCATTTGGGGATTCCCAACCATGAGTCCCTCGTCATCAGGGGCAACGGCTAATGTTATTGACTTTATCCAATCCCCCTCCTCTATATCTGCAAAGCGGAATCGAAGAATTTTTCCGTCATCCTCCATAAGATAAATCCTTTCATTCTCGAGGGAAAAATGATGGACCGCTCTGATTTCTTCCGTGGAAAGAAAATCCAATGCACGATCAGTAAATACGTTGCTGTTGAGATTCACACGGTGTTTTCCATACTCACCCGGCATCGTAGGAAGAACTTCCTTCAGTAATCGAAATTCACTCAGTAATTGGAATGTATCCAAGGTTTTATCATTATACATCACCTCTGTTGAATAACCGATAGCACCGTCTTCTCTTCGTTCCTCGATTATTTCAATATCCATCACCGGCCGTTCATGGCGACCGGTAATTTCCTTTGCCCGCTGAAAAGCTTGAATCAAAGAGTCCTGACGATATCCATGCTCCTGAATGGACGCTCTTGACAGCTCGAAAAACCTGGACCAGAATTCTTCCAGGTCCGGTTCTTCCACGATAAATCGGATTTCTCTTCTGGAACCGATGCGGTTCAGGTCGATTCTTCGATTCTGAAATTCTTCAATTCCCCGGATCAGTTCTTGATGAAAATCTTCAATGATTTCATCCATCTGAACCAATGAAAACCGAGGTGAAAAACCTTCAAAGGGACGTGTATAGGCTTCCTGAAATCCGCTCAGGTTTCTGGCTGTTTGGGTGCTGAAGGAATTTTTTTCAGGAAAACTGAAGGTGAAGACCTCCGGGTTTGATACAACCCATTGATCCCTGTCATTCTTTTGTAAATGCAGGGGCCGATCCATCACCTTCCGGGTTGTCTCTGTGCTGAGCAGAGCTTTATCCCATGCAATCTGTATTTCATTGACCAGATGGTCCGCATTCCAAAAATCACCTTCTATTAATAGAAGATGGATCTCTTCGATGAACTTCAGCACATCAAACATTTCAATCATCACCTCAACCTCCAGTTCATCACTGGTTTGGGTAATGATTTCCAAAGATGCCACTTCCATGTCCCGAAGGAAGGCTTCCTCTATATCCGAGTCCATCATCGCGATTTGATTTTCCAAGGCCTCTTCGACAGCCTGACGTTGAGCGTCTGCTTCTCCCCTCTGACCGGTAAAAAGACTGACCATCACTACACCAAGAAGAATAGCCGCCAGGGCCCCTAAAAGTATTTTTATCTCTTTCTGCCTAAACTCCATATAAAGACCCCCATTGTACCATTTGCAACAGTTATTCTGTTATTTACTTTACCATATCTTTCAGTAAAGAGCAAAGGTTCTTGAGCCTTTATACAGCAAAAAATCCCTTCAATAAAAAATCCCGGGAAACCTGTTCAGTCCACCGGGATTTTAACGATTTATTTATCTTATCGAATCTCCAAATCCAATCCTGCCTCTTCAATTAATCGCCGTGTATCCTCCCAAACCCGTCCAAGTTCGCTTAGATGCATACCCTGTACTTTGTAGTCTGTGATTGCCACCGCCTCATCAACGGTTTCAATTTCCGGATGAATGGGAACTTCCAATGATGCATTGGAAAACATTTGCTGGTTTTCAAGCTCAAGGATCCAGTCGACAAAGATCGCCAGACTCTCTTCGTTAGGACCCCCTTCGATCCTTCCGAAACCTGCAGCATTGATTACCGCACCCATGTCATCGGGTCCCTGGTCCGGATAAATCACTCCAACGTTGTTATCAGAGGGCTCTTGCAGTTGTTGATGGAAGTAGTAGTTGTTCACAAGACCAAACTTAAACTCTCCTGCTCCCACAGCCCGTCGTATGTCTCCATGACCTTGAAGAATTCCACCGGCATTATCCTTTACTCCAATGATCCATTCCCGGGTCTTGTCATCTCCCCACTCGTTCCGAAGAGCTGACACATGACCGATCATTCCGCCGTTTCCACCCCGTGTGATGGCAAATTCTCCTGCATATTGAGGATCAGTGAGATCCCATATATTTTTCGGCATATCCTCTTCATTGATCAGGTCTTTATTGTACATTAGCACCCGTGTTCTTGCTGAAAGAGCAATCCAGGAATTATCCTCTGCACGATACCGCTCTTCAATTCCGCCATAATCTCCGTGCTCGATTGGGGAAAGCAATCCTTCCAACCGTAAATGCTCTAATGCACCGACGTCGTTGGAGATAAAAACATCCGCCTGAACATTATTCGATTCTTCCTTTAAACGGTTAACAATGGTTTCTCCACCATGAAGAGCCATTGCTTTCACTCCGGTATCCTCTTCAAACTTCTCAAGTAATGCATTGACAAAGTTTTCGTTTCTTGCTGAATACACTACAAGTTCTTTTTCCCCTTCGTCTCCCCGGGCTTCGTTACACCCAAAAACACTGAAAGAAACAATTAGAACGATTCCGATAAGCAAAAGCTTAATAGCTTGTTTTGATAAAATCACAGTACCACTCCTTATTATTTTGGTATTTTCTTATCAAAATTAGTATAAGTTATGTGATAATATTTTTCAAGTATTATTTTTTATCGTTTGTTCGAGATAAAAAATCTCCCTCCTATACATTATACAATTCCATGGACAGAAAAAAGCTTGGCAACCTTTGTCGGTGCCAAGCATGATTCTATTTCATTGAATTATTTTCAATCTTCTTAATATCCCCTGCGAACTTCAAAATATCCTTCTTCGGTATTCATATGGCCTAATTTTAGGATCTCCAGCAGTTTCATGCTGACTTCATAACCACAGGGTCCTGATGCAAAGGTTTTTGGACAGATCCTCTGAAAATCATCTTGATTAATCGTCAGTTTGTCACAGCAGTCTTCAAGAAGTTCTTCCAGTTCACTGATCACGACTCGACGATGCTCTACTTTGATTCCACAGTCACAGTTATATCTGTAGAAAAGGCATTCCTCTCCGCTGCAGTCGAATCTCCATCCATCAAAAACATAAGGCTCCCCTAATTCCGTCTTCGAAATACGATCGATTCTCTCCGGTATAATCCTTTTCAATCCTTCCTTCAGCACGAATAATCCCTCCCAAGGTTTAATCAGTTCACATCAATTTTCTCTCAGTCGTTCCCTTTTTACATCTTGTTAACATTTTATCATAAAATTCTGTTTTTTACCAGTCCATGGAAGAATGCACTTTTTCGAAAAGAACTTGTCATTCCATCAATTCAACACCACCTACGAACCAATCCATATTGATCACTTCGTCTGTCGTAGGAAGCTCCTTGTCTATAATTCGAAGTTTTCCGTATTCATCATGAATAGGACCTTCAAAAGGATGAAACTCACCGGCTTGAATCAGTTTTCTCATAGTTTCCGCAAGCTTTGCAGTTTGTTTCGGAACGTGTTCCCTGGAGAGATAAACATCCAGTACACCACTTCCCATACCCCACCAGAAATTCATCAGCTTACTTTTTGCATCCATTTGTGCAAGAATTCTCTGATAACCTCCTGATAAGATGCTCCCTATGATTTTCTCGTAGAAAACTCCCCAATTCCAAACCGGAGCACTAAGATAATGCAGAGGCATCTTCCTATCCGGGTCAAGACTGCAAAGAATAGAACTGACCCCATAGGATTTTGTAATTTCATCGGGTACCAGGGTGTTTCTGTCCATTAGAAGATCAACGTTTTCCTGAATCAACTTTTTATGGAATTCCCCTGATTCTTTCCAGTCTTCTTTTCCTCTTGTCCAAAAGATTTTGATCTTTGCATCGGAGTTCACCATATGTGCTCCTAAAGTAAAGCTGTTTATACAGCTTATCACCTCGTGGTTTCTTTCGGTAGCAACATATCCGATGACATCGGTTTTCGTCATAGCTCCCGCAATGATCCCGCTGATAAAGCGTGGTTCATATGTTCGGCCGAAATAATTGTTCATATGCACATAGGGGCGATTTCCGGAACAGTTAAAGAATTTCACTTCCGGCATTTCCACTGCACAACTCACAGTTGCCCGACGATGACCTTCTCCTGTGGTAAATATCACATCATACCCTTCTTCGGCAAAGGCCTTGATCTGATCATAGGCAATACTTTTATCCTCGGGAACATTTTCAATATAGCCGGTTACCAACTGATGGGGAAATTGTTTTTCCATCTGCCTTCGCCCTAAATCATGGGAATAGGACCACCGGTAATTTTTCACGGTTCCTGCATAAACAAAACCGACCTTCAACTTTTTTAAGGAAAAAGTGGTCGCTATGGATTGTAAAAGAGTTGTATGTTCCAGCTCCTCTTCATCTTCCAAAAAGTCCACATCATCCTCAGCCCCGTAATGAATCAGCTCCTTCATCAGATGGGGCATGACTTTTTTCCCATGAGTCTGATCAAATACCTTTGGAATCCCATATAGCTTTGCATAGAGAACAAAGGCGTCCCCTGTACTGGCAGAGAGCTTTTGTCCTCCGCTCTCTAAATAGAGATCCCGAAAGGGAAAATAAATCCAGTTCATAAAGTACTCATACTTTGACTCTGCAGTTTCCTCCGGCGGTTTATAGTCTTCCAGATATCTCAACAGTCTTTGATATCGGGAAAGCCTGCTCAGCCATATGTCTTCTATCTTTGTTTTTTGATAAAATTCCAAAAACCCGTAATAGAGACGAATGGTTTCGTCTTCTTCATCATATTTCGGGATTAACCGGTGTACCTCTGCAGAAATCTTGACCGCATCAAAATATTTTAAAACACTTACCCGCTTATTTCCTTCCATCACATAATAGTAGTTCAGATATTCATAGACGATAATGGGATCCCGAATCCCTACATCCAGTTGAGCTTGACAAAGTTCCATCCACTTATAAGCAAACTCCGATTGAGGATCCTCAAGAGGGAAGAATCCATTGGAAAACAACATCCGTCTTGTGTGATAATAGGTTCCAATGATTTTATGGAGTTGAATTTCTCTTACACCGAGATTTACAGTGGCTACAATATCAATGTCCTTCAAAACACCGTCAAGAGATGGAAGATGCCCCGATGCTCCCTTCCACTTTTGAGCATTATACGCCTTTTTCCCTTTATTTCTGGCATCTATATAGAGTTCATGACTGCCCATTGCATATCCCATCCCTCAACTGCTCCTCTCAATGCTCTTATTCTGAGAAGTCCTCTGTTTCCTCTTCTCTATTCTCACTTTTCTTTAATGTCGTTTTTTCTTCCTTGCTTTCTCCATTTACTTTTTCTTTTAACCGATGATCCCATAATTTCTCGAGATCCGGCAAAAGTCTTCGCAACTCGATAGGGAGCGGGAACAGGATTGTTGTATTCTCTGCATTTGACATGTCAGAAATGGTTCGAAGGGTACGAAGGGTCATGGATCCTTCTTCGCGGCTTAAAATTTCAGCAGCCTCGCTGATTTTCTGTGCTGCCTGTTTTTCACCTTCAGCCTGAATCACTACAGCCCGTCGATTCCGTTCCGCTTCTGCCTGACGGGCAATTGCCCGTTGCATGTTCTCAGGAATAATGACATCCCTCAGCTCAACCGCAGTTACTTTGATTCCCCACGGGTCCGTTGCCTGATCCACAATTGCCTGAATCTGTTTATTCAGTTTATCCCGATTAGAAAGCAGCTCGTCAAGATCCGCCTGTCCCACCACACTTCGCATAGTGGTTTGAGCAAACTGACTTGTGGCTTCATGAAACTTCTCCACATTGACAATTGCCTTATCGGGAGCCGTTACCCGGTAGTAAAGGATTGCATTTACCTTGCACGTCACGTTGTCTTTTGTAATGACCTCTTGAGGCGGAACATTATCAACAATGATCCTCAGTGATACCCTGTATATCCTGTCAACAACAGGAATAATAATGATCAGTCCCGGCCCCCTTACACTGACCAGTCTTCCCAGCCGAAACAATACACCCCGCTCATATTCCGGAATAATTTTGATCGCCATTCGTAAAATCAGAACGACAACGGCAATGAGAAGTATAAGAGTAACCGACGTCTCAACATTCTCTAAAATATTTTCCATGATCCACCATCCTCTCTAAGTCTCTTCCTGACTTTCCTTCCACTTCTATGAATGATCTGCTTCCTTTTCTTCACTAACCGGCTCAATCATGCAGACTAATCCTTCCCGCTTTATGATTCTCACCGGAGTTCCCTCTGAGATCCTGTCCCCTGTAAGAGATTTTCCCTCCCAAAGCTCTCCTCGAACAAGAATCAGACCCTTAGGATTTGCCTCCTCTGCAACCACAGCCCGATCCCCGGCAAATTCATCGTCTCCGTGGATCACCTTGGCTTTTTTCAAACGATAGACTCCTGCAAGGATGACAATGAGCAATACCGATGCAATCACTCCGATACCAATAGCAAGGATTCGAAATTGCATCAGCCAGCGCTCTGAAACCAGGGGTTCCACAGGCAGATAGAGAATACCGAATACCATGCTGATGATCCCTCCAATCCCCAGAATTCCGAAAGATGGGGTGAAGGCTTCCACAACCAGAAGAGCCATTCCCAGTAAAATCATAAGAGCAGCAAAAATATTCACCTCGAACATTCCAAGACCATAAAGGGCAAGGATCAAAGCAATAGCACCCAGTACTTCCGGTACAAAGGTTCCTGGCGCATTAAACCCGATAATGAGGCCATAGACCCCTACTAAAAATAGGATAAATGCGACTTGCGGGTTACTGATCAGATTCGTGATCACTTCTCTCAGGGTCTGTTCAATTTCCTCAATTCTTGCATTTTCCGTGTTGAGCGTCACTACGCCTGAATCCAGGGAGACCTCCTCACCATGAAGAGCGCTGAGAAGAGCAGGTATACCAGTTGAAATCTCGTCAATGACAGTAAGCTCAAGGGCTTCCGTTGCTCCAAGAGTTAAGTTTTCCGTAACAAACCGTTCGGCGATGTCAGCAGGACGTCCTCTGGCCTCAGCAATGCTCTTCATATGCCCCGCTAAAAAGATCACGGTTTTATCATCCGCGGGGGCACTCCCTTCGTCAGGTGTGACCATAACCGGCATTGCAGCTCCGATCGTCGTTCCGGGAGACATTGCCGCTTTATGACCTCCCAGTAAAATGAATGTTCCTGCAGAGGCGGAAATCCCCCCCTGGGGATATACATAGGTGATAATGGGAACATCTGCGTTAATCATATCGGAAACAATATCCAACGTGGCATCCACCAATCCCCCGGGAGTGTTTAGAAGAATTAAAAGAGCTTCAGCCCCATCCTCTTCCGCGGTTTCGATTGATCTTCGAATATATGCTGTGGTTCCTGCGGTGATGATTCCTTCAATTTCAATGCTGTAAACCGCAGGCTCGTCTCCTGTTTCCTGAGCGAATCCTGTTGATAGTAGAGTACTCCCCAGGGCAAGGCAAAGAATGATCATTGAAAGGAGTTTTCCTTTTTTCTTAAAAACCATCATAGCAATCCCTTCCTTCCCCGTAAAAAAAACGATAACATCTATTAAATTGATACCCAGAAAAGATGAAATTAAGAAGAAAAACATCTTCTACAAAAAAGGTGATGGCTCAGTTAATCTTCGCCATCACCTTTTTTGAACTTTATTGCTTTTTATGTTTTTTTCTCTTTTTGTCCTCATACATCAGCTGATCCACTCTGGAGTAGCAGGAGTCAAAAGATTCATCGGATTCGAGGTCCACCTTGGTGATTCCGTAGGAAAGGGATGCAATTTCCGAATGCTTGATAAATTCATCATTGATGCGTTTTGCGATTCGCTGAGCATTTTCTTCAGTGCAGTCCGAGAGTATAATAAAAAACTCATCTCCACCTATCCGGTAACCGTGATCCAAGCCTTCTCTGGTAGAGTGTTCAATAATCTCCGCCAGAATTTTTAAGAGTTCGTCTCCCCTACTGTGACCGAAAATGTCATTCACCTGTTTAAAATCATTGACATCGATCATCATCACGGTCAATAAATAGTTGATCCTTTTTGCCCTTGCTTTTTCGCTTTTGAAACGATCCTCAAGAGTCCTTCGATTAAACAGTCCTGTCATGGGATCTTTAATCACCAGCTGTTCCAGCTTTCGGTTCAGCTCCTTCAGCTCATGATTTTTTTTCTCGATCTCCCGTTTGGAATTCACCACTTCATTATTGAGTTTTGTAATTTCATCATAAAGATTTTCCGATTTATCACCTTTCACCTGCATGGCAAACCTCCTCAGCTTCGTATTTAAATCAGATATTTTTGATCATGAAGTGGCTTATTTATCGATATGCCCTCTCATACTGCTTTGGTGCCGGAATCTCTTCATTTAAGGCTTTTGCTGCATCCATTGGCCAGTGGGGATTCCGCAGCAGTTCCCGTCCAAGATAAATATAATCGGCTCTTTGATTTTGCAAAGCTTCCTCAGCCATTTCAGGTGTAGTCACAAGACCACCGGCCATGACGGGCAGTTTGGTATAGTCCCTTATTTTTTCAGCAAACTGAAGCTGATATCCGGGATAGGGTCGGATCTTCGCCTGTACTGCTCCTCCCGAGCTGACATTGATCAGGTCAATGCCTTCATCTTTCACTAAATTAATGATCTTTCCAAGATCCTCCCAATGATTTCCCTCCTTCTGATAATCCTCTGCAGAGATCCGCAGAATCACCGGCTTGTCTTCAGGCCAATACCGGTTAATTCCCTGAAGAATCTCTTTTAGAAATCGACTTCTGTTTTGAATGCCTCCCCCATACTCGTCCTGGCGCTGATTGGAGAGTGGGGAAAGAAACTGATTGATTAAATATCCGTGGGCACCATGGATTTCGATGGTATCAAAGCCCGCTTTTTCTGAACGATCCGCAGCTTTTGAAAAAGCCTCTGTCACTTCTTTAATGGTCTCTTTTGTCATCTCCGTTGGTGTCTGATAATCTTCGCTGAAGGCAATCCCCGAGGCACTGATGATTTCTTCCGGTTCCACGCTGCATTTTCTTCCGGCATGGCCCAGCTGAATTCCTGCTTTTCCTCCGAACTCATGGATCATGTCAACAAGCTCTTTTAGTGGGGCAATATGGTCATCGGACCAAATCCCGAGATCCTCTGCGGATATTCGTCCCCGTTTTTCCACAGCGGTTGCCTCCAGTATGATCAATCCCACGCCCCCGATTGCCCTGGATCCATAATGGATCCGATGAAAGTCCTTTACCAACCCTTCACCATCAGAGCTATACATGCACATCGGTGCCATAACGATACGGTTTTTTACCGTTAAGTTCTTTAGTGTTCCTTCTGTAAAAAGTGCTGACATTGTTCTTCCTCCTTCTTTCTCTGAATCTTCATTGAGGATCTGCTGCTGCAAAATTGATAAATTCAGAGTATACAGGATATTTATCCTTTTATCGATTACTTAAACATCACAAAAAACCGCTATGGTCAACGGATGAGCAGGATTTCATAGCGGTTAAGTTGATTTTATGTTTTATTGTTTGTTTTTCGCTTACATTCCCATTTCTGCGATTTTTGCCAGAGGACTTCGCTCAACCTGGTTTAAGGTGATATGCCCGGTAATCTCAAACTTCTTCATCCGGTCCACGGTATAGACGAGACCGTTGGACTTGGAATCCACCAAAACATTGTCAATCTGATTATCGGAGGGGTCTCCTAAAAAGAGAAACTTTGTCCCTTCCCCCGCCCTTGTAAGCATGAGCTTTGCGAGATGGGGAGTGGTCTCCTGGGCTTCATCCACAATGACAAGAGCGTTGGAAAGAGTTCGGCCCCGCATATAATTAAAGGTTTTCATTTCAATGATTCCTGCTTCCATGTAGGTTTGTATGAAATGATCCACGTTAAAGGTCGGCTTCCCTCCATGAAAATCCTTCTTCCAGCGCTCCTGCTTTTCCTCCTTCTGTTTCGCATCAAAAAGGTTATCTATGGCATCGTAAAAGGCCTGCATCCAGGGCTTTAACTTTTCCTTTTCCTCTCCGGGCAGATAGCCGATGTCATGGCCTGCGGGAACCACGGGACGAACAATGATGATTTTTCGAAACCGGTTATTCTCCAGCACGCTTTGGAGAGCATAGGCAATGCTTAAGATGGTCTTTCCGCTTCCCGCACCACCGATGATACTGAGGAAGGAAACTTTGGGATCATGAAGCAGCTCCATGGCCATGGTCTGCTCCATATTGAGGGGCTTCAGGCCCCAGGTATATTCTCCTGTATATTCCAGAGGTACGACCTTCCCGTTCTGTACTTTTCCGATGCTCTCATGACCCATTTGGTCATGGCTTTTAAAATGGATGAACTGATTAGGGTAGAGGTCTCCTCTCTCTTCGGGAAGATCCTCCACAGAAATTCCCCCCTGATACATTTCGTCAATCAGCTTTGATGGCAGGTACATCTCCTGATATCCCTGATAGAGATCATCCGTAGAGATTTTATCGGTTTCATAGTCTTCTACTTTGATGCCCAAAGCGTCTGCTTTGACAGTCATGCACATGTCCTTTGTCACTAATATCGTCGGCTTTTCTTTTTCCCTTTCAGCAATTCCCTTTACCACTGACAGAATACGGTTATCGTTTTTCTTCGGATCCATGTCGGTGGGCAGGTTCATTACATCCACATAATTGGTCTCCACCCGGATACTTCCACCGGATGGCAGGGGAATTCCCCGTAAAAGATCCCCTTCCTCTCGTATGCTTGCAAGCTCATTCAGCACTTTACGCGCATGATAGCCCACAACACCTTCGGCTTTTTTTAAACCGTCCAGCTCTTCGAGTGTTACTAAGGGGATGATGATTTCATTTTCCTCAAACTGGTACATAAAATAGGGGTCATGAATCATGACATTGGTGTCGATCACATAATTTTTTACCATTTTGTCACCTCCGGGAATTTTGGATGCAAAAGATGTTCCTTTGAATAATTCTACAAATCTTCTGACAACTCCTCTTTTTTTTCTGTTTTTCCATTAAAAAAACCACTGAAGAATCCTAGTGGAAACTTATGGTTCAGTGGTTTTATTTTCCTTGTGAAAATATAAGCCTCTATTAACAGGATAGAGAAAGTGTCCGATTATAATGAATTGATTTTTTCGACAAAATGGCAGCTGACGTAGTGCTCAGGCTGCACTTCCCTCAAAACCGGCCGCTCCTTTTTGCAATGTTCTTCGGCATATGTGCACCGGGTATGAAATTTACACCCTTCAGGGGGATCTGCAGGGCTGGGCACATCCCCTTTTATTACTTTCCTTTTTTTCTTTACTGCGGGATCCGACTTGGGCGCTGCGGACAGGAGCGATTTTGTGTAGGGATGCAGAGGATTGTGATATAACTTCTTTGTTGATGCCTTTTCAACAAAGGATCCAAGATACATTACCGCTACACGGTCACAGAAATAGCGAATAACACTTAAGTCATGGGAAATAAACAGGTACGTCAAACCCAGCCTGTCCTTTAAATTGGACATCAGCCTTAATACCTGCGCCTGAATTGAAACATCCAGCGCCGCAATTGGCTCATCGGCAACAAGAAATTTCGGTTCCAATGCCAGTGCCCTTGCGATACCGATACGCTGCCGCTGACCTCCGCTGAACTCATGAGGGTATTTATGAACATTGCCCCCTTCCAAACCGCACAGTTCCAAGAGCTCTTTGGATTTATCGACGGCTTCCTTTTTACTCTTCACAAGCTTATGTTTCCGAAGTCCTTCAGATACAATCATTCCCACATTCATTCGTGGATCTAAGCTGGCATAGGGATCCTGAAAAATGATTTGCATTTCTTTGCGAAGTTTTTGGAGATCACTTTTCTTTATTTTTTCCCCCGTCTCCGTATTATAAAGAGTTTCCTGTTCAAATTTCACCAGCCCTTCCGTAGGCTCTAAAAGGCTGAGGAGGGTCCGTCCTACCGTTGTTTTGCCACAGCCGGATTCACCCACCAGCCCAAAAATTTCGCCCTTCTTTATGCTAAAGGAGACGTCATCAACAGCCTTTACATATCCGACTGTTCTGGAGAACACTCCCTCTTTAATGGGAAAGTATTTTTTTAATCCTTCAACTTCCACTAGATGATTCTCCATTTATTTCCCTCCTTTATCGTCATAGAGCCAGCATCGGGTCTTATGTCCGGGCTTCACTTCAATCAGTTGCGGCATCTCTTTGACGCAGATATCCATTCGATGTTCGCATCGGGGATTGAAAGGACAGCCCTCAGGCATCCGAAGAAGACTTGGAACCATTCCTTTTATGGACTGGAGTTCCTCCCCTTCTTCCAGCATGTCAGGCCGGGATCTCAGTAATCCCATGGTATAGGGATGCTTAGGCTCATGAAACAAAGAAATTGCATTGCTTTCCTCTACAACTTTTCCCGCATACATGACAACAACATCATCCGCCATTTCCGCAATCACCCCTAAATCATGGGTGATAAACATAATCGCTGTGCCCATCTTCTCATTCAAATCCTTCATCAGTTCTAAAACCTGAGCCTGTATTGTCACATCCAATGCGGTTGTGGGTTCATCAGCAATCATAAACTTCGGATCGCAGCTTAAGGCCATGGCAATCATTACCCGTTGCCGCATTCCTCCGCTTAACTGATGGGGATATTCTTTAATCACTTTCTCGGCTCTGGGTATCCCAACCATGTCAATCAGTTCGATGGCTCTTTCGGTTGCCTGCTCGTCAGTCATTCCCCTATGGAGTTTTAACATCTCTTTCATTTGGTAACCAATGCTAAAAACCGGATTCAATGCCGTCATAGGTTCTTGAAAAATCATTGAGATTTCAGCACCTCTGAGCTTTCTCATTTCTTCGCTTGAGAGTTCTAAAAGATTCTTCCCCATAAACTCAATACGTCCTTCCTCGATTTTTCCGTTGGGTTCAGGAACCAATCTCATAATCGATAAAGCGGTTACCGTTTTTCCGCAACCGGACTCTCCCACGACGCCAAGGATTTTACCCTCTCTGATGGTTATGTCCACATCATTCACCGCAACCACTTTCCCCTCGGAAGTCTGAAAGCTTGTTTTTATTCCCTGCGCCTTTAAGGTGATATCTTCCATCGTTGCACCTCCTATTCCTTGAGCTTAGGATCCAGAGCATCACGAAGTCCGTCTCCTACAAAATTGATGGAAAGCACTGTGAAAAAGATCATTAATCCCGGCGGAATCCATTGCCACCAGTAATTTTGAATGGTTGTTAAGCTTCTTGCCGCCTCCAGCATATTTCCCCAAGTGGGTGTCGGAGGACTTACGCCAAGTCCGATAAAACTGAGTCCTGCTTCAATCAAAATTGCTGATGCAATCGTTAATGTGGAGTATACAATGATGGGAGCCATAACATTCGGGATCAGATGGATTCGAATGATCTCCAGATTATCCAAACCCAAGGCCCTGGAAGCCTCCACAAACTCCTGTTCTTTCAAGGACAGAATTTCCGCCCGTACAACACGGGCAATCAGTGTCCAGTTAATCAGGCCGATGATGAGCATCGTATTAAAAACCGTGGGTCCGAAGGCTGCGGAAGCCACAGCGGCAATAATGAAAAACGGAAAACTCATGACAATATCTACAAGACGCATGATCACTCCGTCTCTGATGCCACCATAAAACCCTGCAATAGAACCAAGAACGACTCCGATAATTGTTGCCACTGAGGTGGCTACGATACCCACAGCCAAAGATACTCTTCCTCCATGAAGGACCCGTGTGAGAATATCTCTGCCGGTGCTGTCGAAACCTAATAAGTTATCACCCTGGGGCCCCTGATTACGCATCATCATTTGCTGTTCATGTGCCTCATAGGGCGTCAGCATTGGACCGAACACCGCACCCAGGGTAATTACCCCCAGCAAGATCAGTCCCAAGACCGCCAGCTTGTTTTTCACAAAACGGCGCTTAGCGATTTTCCAAGGTGATAGACCTTCTACTTCATTTTTTTTCATCGATTGTCCCCTCCCTTACTGATGCTTTCAGTTGACTAATCATATTTGATTCGCGGATCGATCCATGCATACAATATATCTGCCAAGAGATTAGCGAATACGATAATAATCGCTAACATCATGGTAATTCCCATCAGAAGCGGGTAGTCATCATTGTCTATTGCATCAATCATAAGTGTTCCCATTCCAGGCCATGAGAATACTGTTTCCGTCAATACCGCTCCGGATACCAGAGAGGGAAGCATCATTGTCAATACCGTCACTACCGGTATTAAAGCATTTTTCAGCGCATGTCTGTAAATGATCACTTTTTCTTTAATTCCTTTGGATCTGGCGGTTCGTATATAGTCCTGCTTTATGACTTCCAACATGCTTGATCGGGTATAACGCATTAAACTTGCCAAGCTGAGCAAGGACAGAACAACTACCGGTAAAACCAGGTGATGGGCCCGGTGAAGAAGCATTCTGACCCCTTCATAGCCGGCACCTGCTCCCGTACCTGCAATAGGAAACCATCCCAGTTCAAAGGCAAGGTACCGGATCATCAGCAACCCGAAGAAAAAAGCCGGAATCGACAGTCCGATAAAAGCAAAAACAGTTACGATGTAATCCACAACAGAATATTGTCTGGTAGAGGATATGATCCCCAGAGGTATGGCAACAATCGTTGAAAACAGAAGGGCAAAACCTCCTAAAATTAGAGTGTTCGGCAATCGGTTGAGCATAATCACTGAAACCGGTGCGCCGTAGTTTGTGGAATAACCAAAGTCAAAGCGCAGGGTTCTTCCCAGCCATCGTACATACCGTACCGGTAATGGATCAAAGTACCCCATTGCCTCTAACCTTTCCTCAATTAAATCCGGAGGGACCGTGGGATCAATCATATCCGAGTAGGGATCCCCGGGCATCGCTTCGATCAATGCAAAAATAATCATCGAGACCCCGATGAGAATGGGAATTAGTATAAGAATTCTTCGAATCAGGTATTTTTTCATAACAGCTCCCCTCCTTAATCAACAATCGGTTTATTAAAGATAATTGATCGTCCGAAGACGATCAATTATCTGACAGATCATATGGTATTATTATTCGTCTAAATACCACTCGTGGACATCATGATAATCGGTGAAGGGATGGAAGCTATGACCTTGGAATTCAGGCCGATATGCTCTTCCTTCAATCATGTGATATAAGGGAAGACCGGGTACTTTTTCGTTCATCAGTTCTCCCCATTCCTGGTAGATCGGTTTACGTTCTTCTTCATCAATGTATCGAATACCTTCTTCGATCAACTCGTCGTTCCGTTCATTGACGAATCCCGGTTGGTTAAATCCTCCGGGGAAATCCTGATCGGAGTGCCAGATTCCATAAGGGTTCGGGTCAGGTATTAAAGACCAGCCCATCAGAGCCAGCTTAAAGTCCCGCTCATCGACATAATTAGATGCTAAGGTGTCAAAATCCATGCTTCTCAATTCAAGATCAATTCCCACTTCACTGAAATTATCCTGCCAGATCAGTGCGGATTCTTCCCGCGGGACATTTCCTGTAGGGTACTTTAGCGTAAGTTCCACAGGGTCTCCGTTTTCATCATACATGGTTCCGTCATCATAGCTCCAGCCGGCCTCTTCAAATTTAGCTATAGCATTTTCAATGGCCTCATCTCGGGTATCATCCGGACCGTCGCCATAGGTATTCAGTGCATCCATATCGGGATATGCCCAGGCGAATGGTGCCAATGGAGCATGGGCAACTTCTCCGTACCCTTCCAGAATGTACTCCACGAAGCCAGCTCGATCCAAGGTATAAGCAACAGCTTGACGAATATTGACATCATCAAAGGGTTCCACACGGTTGTTCATGATCATATGCTGATAACCGTCCGTCATCACCTCTTCAACCACAATTCCCTGATCTTCAAAGAAAGCGACCTGATCCTCGGACATCTCGGATACGTCCATAAAATCAAGATCTCCTGTGGCAAGTCTGGCCTGTGCCGTATCCTGTCCTGTAACCTCAAGTGTAATACCATCAAGATATGGACTGCCTCGATGATAATCTTCATATCGGACCAATCGCACGTATTCATCTCTTGCAAACTCATCCATCATAAACGGTCCTGTACCTACTGGATTCTCCAATAAGTCTCTTCTTTCTGCGGCTCCTGCAACATCAACATCTTCCCAGATATGTGCAGGGGAAATTACAAAAGCTCCTACATCACCGAGGGCCGGCGCGTAAACATCCTGTAGTGTGATTTCCAGCTCGCGGTCGTTAATCACATTGATTCCGCTTATTTCATCAGCTTCACCATCACGATATGCTTCCACTCCTTCTATTTGCTGAATGTTGGGAAATCTTACTCCTGTGTATTCAGGGTCCGCAACAAACTCAAAGGAATGAACCACGTCATCCATGGTAAAGGGTTCTCCGTCATGCCAGTATACATCTTCTCTTAAGGTGAATTTCATTGTTAAGTTATCATCGGACATTTCAAAGTCTTCTGCCAGGTTCGGCACATACTCTTCCTCGAAGGGATCATAACTTAACAGTCCGTCAAAAACAATGTCAATGGTCATTGCATCATAAGCGTCAGTGTAAAGCTGAGGATGAAAAACTCCCGCAGGGGAAGACCAGATTCCTCTGGTAACAACTCCTCCTTCCTGTGGTTCACCCGGATCGTCGACCGGTTCATCATTCACGTCGTTCTCATCATTAATGTCATCAGGGTCTTCAGGATCAGCACATCCGGCTAGTCCCATCGTCAAAATCATAACAGCTGCCAGTAGAATTACTGCAATCCTTCTTACTCTCATGATTTTACCTCCTTCATCTTTATTTTGAGAACTGGTTGTCTAGACTTTGTCCCAGCATCTATATCAAAGAACTTCCCAAAGAAGTCCTTGACAGCAGATTGAATAATTGGATATACACCTGATTTTACCCTTATTATATAAAGTGAAATTTTCGTTGTAAACCGGGTTTGCATAAAGGTTTTTTATGGGGCTAAATCTTGTAGGGTGTTTATCATTAAGTACCTATATATTCCATAAAAACCAAAATAAGAACCATGTAACTCTGATAAAAATTCTTATTTGTTGCATGATTTTAAGCCTTCTCTGTGGTGTTTAATGTGCATTCCGTTTGCTCCGATTTCTCAATAACTGAAAATTTTTGTTTCATCCTCTCGGGATAAAGGGTACAATAGTAGTAAGACAAAGATGATAATGAAATTGATGAGGAGTGATCAGTATGCGTTATTTTATTATTACAGGAACATCACGGGGATTGGGAAAAGCAATTGCAAAAGCCCTAATACAAAAAGGTCATCATGTTTTTTGCATCTCACGGACTGTCAATAATGAACTGAAGGACTATGCAAAAGTGCATGAAGGGAAATTTGACTATTTACCCTATAACCTTTCAAATCTTCAGGGACTTCGGAACCTGATGTTCAATATTTTTTCCTCGATTGACTTAAAGCATGCGGAATCCATTTCGCTCATAAATAATGCCGGGATCCTTTCCCCCATCAAGCCCCTGGAGGAATGTCGGGACAGCGAAATTTTATCAAATCTCCATGTGAATCTGGCAGCGCCTCTTATCCTTACCTCCGAATTTATTTCAAGAACGAAAGAGTTTGTCGGCGAAAAAACGGTCATAAATATCTCCTCCGGTGCAGGAAGCAAACCACATTACGGATGGTCTAATTACTGTGCCTCAAAAGCCGGAGTCAATCTTTTCACTCAATCTGTGGGGATTGAACAGGAGGAGCGAAAGCACCCTGTCAAAATCCTTGCTCTTGCCCCTGCCATCATGGATACAACAATGCAGGAGGAAATCCGGGGCACCGATAAGAAAAATTTTATTGAAGTGGAAAAATTTAAAGACTACAAGACGCAAGGCAAGCTTCTTACCCCCGAACAGGTGGCTGAAGTAGTTCGTAATCTTCTCCTCGAAGGAAAATTCGAAAATGGAGATGTTGTGGATGTACGGGATCTTATCGAATAAAAAAATAAAAAGAGGTTGAAACGGAAAATCCCGGCTTCAACCTCTTCTTTATTTCCAATCTCTCCTTAGCATTCCATAAATAATATGATCCACGTAATGATCGTATAGCCATTCCGCTTCTCGAATCATACCTTCTTTTTTATATCCAAGACGTTCGGGAATTCCCCGGCTCTTAAGGTTTCCCTCCGCACACCGGATTTCTACACGGTTCAGCATTAGATCTTTAATTGCATACTCTGTAAAAATCTTTACCGCTTTTGTCATAATCCCCTTTCCTTGATACTCGGGGGCGAGCCAATAGCCGAGGGCTGTGGATCGGCTGATCCAATCAATCTTATGATAACCGATTACGCCTGCAAATTTTCCCTGAACCCAGATTCCTGCATGGAAGCCTTGATTATTGGCAAACTGTTTTTTTGTAAATGTGATAAACTCCCTTGAATTCTCCGGTCCCTTGGTTCCATCCACCCAGGGGAGCCATTCCCGCAGATGTTTTCTGCAGGCATCCGTTAACTGATACATCTCTTTTGCATGTTGCACATCCAAAATCCGCATCTCAATGTCTTTTTCAAGTTTATAGTAAAACATGATAAGTTCCTCCCCGTTATTCAGAGCTCAAAAATGTTACCCACTCCCGATAAAACTCTGTTTGATGACGATCCAAGTACTCCAGTGCTCTTATCCTGATCGATTCCGGAACGCCATAGTAAGCTTCTGCGATGGACCCTGCAATTGCTGCGATGGTATCACTGTCTCCTCCTAAAGAGACCGCTGTTCGAATCGCATCTTCAAAGGAGGTTCCTTCAAGAAAGCACTGAATCGATTGAGGAACGGAGTTCTGACAGGTGGCATCAAAGCCGTATTCCTCTCGGATCTCGTCGATGGTAAAATCCAATGGATAATACTCATTATGGATTGTTGAGCGGATTTCAGTCTTTTGAACACCTTTACGAGCAAGAAATATTGCCATTGCCACTGCTTCAGCACCCTTTAGGCCTTCCTTGTGATTATGAGTGACTCCCGTCACTGCCTTTGATAACAAGCGAACCTCCTCCACGGATTTTGCAAGATATGCCACAGAGCTGACTCTCATGGCTGCACCGTTTCCAAAGCTGAAGTAGGGTTTCGAATCATCACTGAAGAGCCATTTAATAAATCGTCCGCCATAACCGCAGTAGGGATATTTTCGACCAATATTCTTCAGATAATACACTGTGAGTTCCTCCAGTTTACCAAGATCCTCTTCTGTCCATTCTATTTCCATTGAGTCTTCGGTTTCTTTTCTTCCCTTTTCCCATTCCATCAAGCTTTTTCCCACAGCCAGGGTCAGAACAGTGTCATCGGTGACGGAACACTCCCTTGCAAACAGCTCAAAATCCTTGGACTTATGCTCTCTTCGTTCAAATCGCGATCCTGCAATATCTCCAACAATTGCACCCAGCATATTGATCATCCCTCCTCCTGCATTACATCGCATTCTTCCATGTAATTTTCATTTTCCATCATGGTATTGGTCCATTTTATTATTAGTTCCATACCGATCGACAAAAACCCTTTTTTCGACAAAAGAAACCGTCTAAAGGATACAACGAGTTCCAGCTTTAGACGGTTTCTTTATTGACTTTTTATTCGAAGGCTATCGTCTTTCCAGAATCTGTTCCCATGTTAACTGCAGTCTCGAAGTTTTTTCCGGCCGCATCACAAAACGGGAGTTCGATCCCTGATCTTTTTCAGACTCAGGATCCGGTTCAGTGTCAGGGTCATTCTCCGGTTTGGGTTTGGGTTCGGTTTTCGGCTCACTCTTCTGCGTTTTAGGAAGTAAGAGCTCCTGGCCAACATAAATCGTATTCGGATCTTCAATAGAGTTCATCACGGTGAGACGATTAACGCTTACACCATACTCTTCTGCAATACTTCGAAGAGATTCACCTTGCTTTACAACATGGACTCCGCCGATTTCTCCACCAAAAATCATCTCAGATACAGTCACGAACTCGTATCCTTCTTCTATAAGACTTTCGATGACCATGGGTAGAGCAGCAGGAGTGTTTATGGCCTGATGATTGACATGAAGCACAACAATTGCTCCCGGTACCATCTCTTTCATAATCCGATCATGAATAATCTTCGGAGATGGTGCTTCCCAGTCTCTGGGGTCGATTGTCCACTGAATGGTATAGGGATAGCCTGCTTCTCCCAACAGATTCAAAACTTCCTGGTTAAATGCTCCGAAGGGTACACGAAAGAGGCGGCTCATGGGCTTCCCTGTTATTTCCTTTGCTGCCTTTTCCGCCAAACTAACTTCCTTAAAGAGCTCTTTCGGAGTGAGCTCTGTAAATCTGGCATGGGTATGGGAGTCGTTGGCAAGCTCATGACCCTCATCGGTCACACGCTTCATCACTTCGGGATGTTTGTAGATTGCTTCACCGTTCAGGAAGAAGGTTGCAGGAACATTATACTCTTGAAGAATATCCAGCACCTCTGCAGTAATTTTTCCATCATAACCGTCATCAAAGGTTAATGCCACTGTTCGTTCATCTCCGTTGCCTCTTCGAATGACCTCTGAGGCAGCAAAGATTTCCGCAGGGAGTAAAATCAGGATGAGAATCATTATGATCGTTACGGATCTTTTTCGTTTCATACTTCCACCTCTCCCATCAATCAGTTCACCCGAAATTTTCGAGTCTATGGAAGTATAGACGTCCAGCCCATGGGATTCGTTCCGAGGATCACAGATCATTCGTTCTCTTAATACTTAACTTATTCTCCTTCAATACCCCTTCGGATGATTTCTGTGCCACCGCCAGGCATCTTCTATAATCATTTGAAGATCCTCATACCGGGGCTCCCAGTCAAGGATTTTCTTCGCCTTTTCAGAAGAGGCCACCAATACTGCAGGGTCCCCCGCCCGTCTTTTTTCCACTTCTGCAGGAATCGGATGTTCAGTCACCTTTCTTGCTTTTTCGATGACCTCCATCACCGAGTATCCCCTTCCGTTACCAAGATTAAAGATGTTGGAAGAATTCCCTTTTCTCAGATAATCCAGGGCTTTCCCATGGGCCGATGCCAGGTCCATCACATGGATATAATCTCTGATGCAGGTTCCGTCATTCGTATCATAATTATCACCGAAGATGAAGATCTTCTCCCTCTTCCCGGAAGGCACCTGAAGAATCAATGGAATAAGGTGGGTTTCAGGATCATGGGCCTCACCGATCAGTCCGGTATAGTGGGCCCCTGCGGCATTGAAGTAACGGAGGGACACATAACGAATACCGTATGCCTGGTCGAACCACTTCATCATTTTTTCCATGGCAAGCTTTGTCTCGCCATAGGGATTAGTGGGATCTGTTCCACAGTTTTCCGTTATAGGGGTTTCCTCGGGTTCTCCATAGACCGCCGCTGTTGAGGAGAATACAATTTTACATGTGCCGTTCTCCTTCATCGCTTTTAAAAGATTCATTGTCCCGTAAAGATTGTTATGATAATACTCAAAGGGATGCTCCATACTCTCCCCCACAAGAGAATTTGCGGCAAAATGAATGACGGAACTGATAGAATGCTCTTTAAATACCCTGTCCAGCACCTCTTGATTTCTCAAATCGATGGGGTAGAGCTTCACTCCGTCCAGTGCTTCCCTGTGGCCGTTTTTAAGGTTGTCCACCACCACAATCTCTTCATCCCGCTCCTGTAAGTATTTCACTGTGTGACTACCGATATATCCTGCGCCTCCCGTAACTAAAATTGCCATACTTCCCCTCCTTTAATCCGCTTCCATATAATAGGTTCTTGAAGAAAAATCCTGGAACAGCCGCACATGTTCGTTAAACCCGGTACCGATAAAAGCCTGCTTCAAAGAAACGCCTCGATGACAGATGACACTGCCTCGAATCCGGCAGTCCTCTTTTTCTCCCTCCAGCCTATAGAATTTGGCAATAAGATCCTGGGTCAGGGATCCATCCCTGATATGCACCGGTGATGCAGTGTTGATCAGGCTGCCGAAGGTCTTGACATTATGGGTTATAGGGATGTTGTAAAAATGATAGGTTTCATCGGGAATTAAACCCTTCCCCCGAAAGATGAGATCCGGACGGTTGGCCTTCATTAAGGTCTGAAAAATACTACCTACAGCCCGTTTTTTCTCCTTGTCAACCACCATCCAGCTTTTTACGTCGGGATGGGGTATTCGGTAAAAATCTCCGAACTGATAAACTCCCCGCCACTTTTTATATTCCCGGATTTCCTCTTTGATTTCTTTTAACCGCTCCTTCGATGCATCCTCCAGATTGCATTCATACCCCAAAAGACCATAACAGGCCACATGATAACGGGTTTTTTCCGGTACATTCCTCAGGGTTTGATGATTGGGACAGTCCGACACATGGGC
Organism: Clostridiaceae bacterium; assembly: GCA_003554105.1. GTDB lineage: Bacteria > Bacillota > Clostridia > Peptostreptococcales > T1SED10-28 > T1SED10-28. The sequence continues at coordinate 40,403 of PWFQ01000057.1, forward strand.
TCCTATGACGGAGAGAGGATATCCATAGCTGTACCCCTCCTGAATGCTTAATCGACTGATGGCATCGGTATTATCGCTGGCCCAGATTTGAGGCATATAGGAGAGGATTCCCAGATCGAAGCGGTTTCCTCCCGAGGCACAGCCTTCGAAAAGGATGTGGGGGAATTCCGCCACCAGAGTCTCCAATATACGATAAAGACCAAGGATATAGCGATAAGAGAAACTTCCTTGATCCATTTCCCCCGAAGCAGAAAACCGAGCAGGAGAGAAATGATCGGAGAAGATCCGGTTCATATCCCATTTAACGTATCGAATATTTCCACTTGAGAAGACTTTCCTCATTGCATCGATGACATACTCCTGCACCTCTTGTCTGGAAAGGTCCAGAATCATCTGGTTTCGTCCTTCCGAATGATGCTTCTCCGGAATCCTCACCGCCCATTCCGGATGCCTCCGATAGCATTCACTGTCTTCATTGACCATCTCCGGTTCCACCCAGATGCCGAAATCCATCCCCAGGGCATTGATTTTCTCCGAAAGACCCCTCAGTCCTCCCGGAAGCTTCTTCTTGTTCACATGCCAATCTCCCAGAGAGCTTTCATCATTCTTCCTTTCTCCGAACCATCCGTCATCCAGAACGAAAAGCTCGATTCCCACTGCCTTTGCCTTCTTTGCCAGACCTGAAAGTTTTTTCTCACTAATCTTGAAATAGCTGGCTTCCCAGCTGTTAAAGAGCACCGGACGCTGCTTCCACTGCCATTGGCCTCGAACAATATGCCTTCGCACAAAATCATGCATCTGATGACTGAGGCCAGTGAATCCTTCTTTTGAATAGGACATCACCGCCTCAGGACTTTGAAAGGCTTCACCGGGACCAAGATTCATGGAAAACCTCTCAGGATTCATTCCCGCTGCCACACGAAGCTTTCCGTAGGGACTGACCTCCGCCACGCTGTAATGATTTCCACTGTAAACAAGATTGAATCCATAACAGTCTCCATGTTCCTCTGTGGTTTCCCGACCACTGATCATAAAAAAGGGATTTGCTCTGTTGCTTGAAACTCCTGCGAGGGTGCTGTTAACCAGTTTTCCCGATTGGCAGGGCTGAACCGTTTTTTCCATCTCCCTTGCCCAGGCACCGTGAAATGTCACCATGCTGTAGTGATGATGAGGAAAATCGATTTGCGCACTCAGTAAGCGCTTGAGTATAACCGATGAGTCGCTGCAATTGATCAGCCGGCTGCTTCGTGTGATCACATCGACTGTTTCGTAGACATGATAAAAAAGCTCCAGTTTCAGATCGCTGTTTCGATCCTTCAAAGTCACCACGAGGGTCTCCACTTCATCCGTCAATCCGTAGGAGCTTGGCAGACCTTCATAATCGTTTTTTCCCTGATAAATCTCATGATGATCATAGAGGAAATCCAGGCTTTCACTGCCGTCCTCAAGGGTTACTCCAATAAAAGGTTCCCGGATGTCCCCTTTGCCTAAAGAGCTCATCTCCAGGCACAGATTTTCCAGATTCAGCCGGGAATCCTCTTTCGAATAGGTGATTGCATTTCCCGGAAGAAACTCGTTTTTCTGCATAAGGGCGTCGGGTCCATCGGTGTCAATGATCTCTCCATAATGGAAATGTTCAAGATGCCCCGATGGCCGGCGAAAAAACAGATAGCAGGTATTCTTCGTTTTCAGAGTGAATACTCCGTTATGGCAGGAAATCATCCGCTTCCCCTCCTTCTTCCCATTCTTCGATTTCAACAGTAAAACTCAAGGTTTTTACCACCCGATGGTCCAGTCGGATCGTGACTTTCCCATTTCCCGGTTTCCCTAAGGATTTGATATAGGTCCCTGTCATTCCTCCCCGTAAGGTAAGGATTTTCGGACCAATAACTTCAATTGGTCCTTCGGTTTCCACAATTAAAGGCTCACTCAGGTAGGAGAGCAGATTCCCATTTTCACAAAGTGCTTTAATCCTTAGTGTTGCTACATCATAGGTTCCTTCCTCCCGGAGAATGTGCCGGTCTGCATTCAGGGAAAGATCCACCTGCTTCATGGTCTTTTTCACGACACTTCTCATGAAATTTCCATTTTTCATAGCTTCAAAATGGTAAGTGGTGGCCTCCTGGCCCCAGTCGCCGATGAAACGGGTATAATATCTGCCGACTTCTTCCACAGACATTTTATGAAATACCATCATCTTCAGAGCTAAAAATTTCATTGACAGCGGAAGGTTCGCCGGTCCGTACTTTGTAACTGCCAGGAGGATTTCCTTCAGATCCCGGATTTTTCCCGGAGACAAATCCGTCTCCTCCTCCAGACGATTCCCCAGTACATCATCAATGACAATTGGAGCGTTGGGCAGATCGGGATAAGCGGTATTTTCTCTCGTAAAACTTTGAATAAACTGATCGTTTTTATAGAGACGTACCTCATCACCATTGGTGAATGCATAGAGATCTCCCCGAAAGCTTCCCGGATATTCTCCCACATCCATGTTGGAGCTGATGGCAAGAATCGGATCCTTCTCCTGCTGAGAGGCATAAACCTCCGCCGCCAGCTTTTTGTTTCGAAAGAAATCCATCACGCCATGATAGCAGATCCGGTCACCGCTTCCAAAATCCTTGTGGGTGTTATAGTCAAACATGGCCCATCCGAAGCCTCCGAGCACATCCTTCTCTTTGTAGATGTCATTCAAAACCCGGGCATGCCTGAGGGCATGATTCAAACGATGTGACTCATCATCGAAGGCTTTGGTGGGGTACATATGTCCGTTGTATTCAGTAATAAAGTAGGGTGCATTTTTCTCCGGGGTGACTTTCCCCTTTTTTTCAATCCCGGGATTTTTCCCGGAGTGGGAAAAATCGTTATAGGTATAGACATCCTCCAGCATTTCACTGTTTTTGATATAGCGCACCCCTCCCGTTGCTCGGGCAGGATCCAGCTCCCTGGCTATACGGTTGGTCTCACTGTAGAACTCATGATCGTCAGGAGATTCATTGATCCGCACTCCCCAGATAAAAATACTGGGATGGTTACGATACTGGACCACCATCTCTTTTACCTGCTCATAGGCAGCTTTTTTCCACTGTTCATCACCGATATGCTGCCATCCGGGTATTTCCGTAAATACCAGAAGTCCGATTTCATCACAGCGACGGATAAAATGCTTTGATTGAGGATAATGGGAGGTCCTTACAGCATTGACTCCCAGCTCATATTTCAGGATGTCCGCATCGAGGATCTGGGGAGATTTGGGCATTGCATAGCCTACATAGGGATAGGATTGATGACGGTTCAGCCCTCGAAGCTTCACTTTCTCACCGTTTAAATAAAAACCCTCTTTTTGAAAGCTGATTTCCCGAAAGCCGAATGTCGTCCCGTGAATCTCCTTACCTCCCTCAAGACGAACTTCGAAGGTATAGAGAGCAGGATCATCAATCTCCCATAGCTCCACATCCTTCAGGTTGAAGGTATGTGTGCTGATTTCCTCCCTGATGCTTCCCATTCCAAGCTCCCGCCGTTTCTCTCTCCTCAGATCATAGAGGGAAAAAGTTGCTTTGATCGGCTCCGGGATTCCAGCTTCATGGGTTCCGGCTTTATGACTTCCAGCTTTCCCGATTTCTCCGTCATCAAACCCGCTGAGAGAAACCTGGGCAACCACAGTCTTTTCATCCTGAAGGACATTTTCTGTTCTCACAAACACATCCTTCACATGAATCTTCGGCAGAACCTCCAGATACGCCTCCCTGTATAGTCCTCCGTAGGTGAGAAAGTCGATCACATAACCGAAGGGTGGAAAATTAAGGGTCTCTCTGCTGTCCAGCTTCACTCCAAGGATATTCTCCTTTCCAAACACAATGTGGGGAGAAAGATCTATGGAAAAAGCCGTGTAGCCTCCCCTGTGGATCCCAAGAAGCTGACCGTTCAAATAGACCTCCGCCTTGTGAGCGGCACCTTCAAAGGTGAGATTCAATGCTTTCCCCTTCCATGAAAAATCGGGGCGAAGGACCTTGCGATATCCCATCACCTTTTGATAAATCGATTCGTCAAAACAATTAAATGGAGTTTCCACAGCTGTATGAGGAAGGCGGACCTCCTTCAGTGTCTCTTCGTCAAACTCCGGCTTTAATAAATTTTCATGAAATTTTTCGGTAAATCTCCAACCGTCGTTCATTGGTATTTTCATCGGGAATCCCTTTCCTTCCATCCAAGCATCGTCATAAACCGTTGAAATCCTTCCTGTCCATGGGGAGTCTTCTTGAAAACCCCTGCATGCTCAAGACCATGAATAAAGCGTTTTCCAATAGCATTCTCCACAGCTCTGAAAAGGAGAGTCCGGTCGGGGTATTCTTCCCTCAGTACTTCATCCAGCTCTATTTGAAGCTCTTGAATCATCTCCTGGTGCTTTTCAATTTCATCGATCTCCTCCAGTGAAAGATCTTCTCCCTCAAAGAGCCTGACGATCAATTCCATCTCCGACTTCAATCGCGGCGGCAGGATTGCAAGACCCATCACCTCGATCAGGCCGATATTTTCCTTTTTCACACCGTGAATTTCACTGTGGGGATGAAAGATTCCCTCGGGGTGTTCCTCTGATGTTCGGTTATTTCGAAGAACCACATCAAGCTCGTAGAGTCTGTCCTTTTTCCGAGCGATGGGTGTGACTGTATTGTGGGGAGTGGAGCCTGAATGTGAGAGAATGTCTCTTTCCTCATCCTCAAAGGTTTTCCAGGCTTCCAGGATTTCATTTCCACAGTTCACCAGGGTCTCCTGATTTTCGCTCCGAAGGCGAATCGCTGATAAGGGCCAGTTAATCCAATATGCCCGTACATGAGGATGGTCAAGATTCACAAATTCCCTGGTTTCCCAGGTTTTCTCCATCGGAAAAACGTATCGTCCACCCTGGTAATGATCATGGGAAAGAATGCTTCCTCCAACAATGGGTAAATCTGCGTTGGAGCCGATAAAGTAATGGGGAAAACGCTCCAGAAACTGCAGCATCCGTCGGAACGTCTTTTCAGTGATGATCATAGGCCGATGCTCTTCGGATAAAATCACACTGTGTTCCTTATAGTAAAGATAGGGGGAGTATTGAAAAAACCATCGTTCACCCTCTAAAGGAAGAGGAATCAGTCTTAGATTCTGTCTTGCAGGATGATTGATCCTCCCGGCATATCCCTCGTTTTCTCTGCAAATACCACATTTAGGATACCTTGAGGCAGGATAGTTTTTCTCCTTTTCAATCATCTTCGGATCCTTCTCGGGCTTGGAGAGATTAATGGTAATTTCAATTTCTCCATAGTCTGAGGGTGTTGTCCAGTGAAGATTTTTATCCGTTCTGTCCTTTCGAATGTAATTTGCATCGGTGGAAAACCGGTAATATTCATCCGTTGCTTTTACCGGGCTGATCTCTTCATTTTCCTTAAAGGTGTTGATCACTTCCGAGGGCTTCGGCAATAATACCCCCATCAATTTTGCATCTAATAGATCCCTTTGTGTGGGGGTATCTTCTTCCATAAGCCCCTTTTCCCCTGCCCAGTCCAGAATCGAATTAAGGATTGACTGAAGGTTCTTCTCTTCATCAGGAATGGCTTCTCTTCTTAAATCCATGTCAATACTGTCAATCTTCAGGATCTCTATAATCCGGTTGATAACAAAAACGAAATCCTCCTCGGGATAAAACCGTTTATGTCTGCCGTATTCTGCTAACGCAAGTACACTTTTTTCGATCATCGCTTCTCCACCTCACTTTCGATACTCTTACATTTCGCACCGTCACTGCTGTTTACAAGATAGATCTCAGGAGTGAGTCCATAGATCTTTTCGTAGTTCTTTCTGATTCCTTCCTTGAAGTTCTCCACACCGGTTCTCGGTACAATGGCAACAATGCATCCTCCGAAACCTGCTCCGGTCATTCTGGCTCCCAGGGCACCGAGATTTACAGAGTCCTGCACCAGGGTATCCAGCTGAGGTATAGAGACCTGAAAATCCTCCTTGAGGGACTGGTGACTCTCCAGCATTAATTCCCCAAAGCCCTGAAAATCTACTGCCCTCAGTTTTTCAGCCCCTTCCGTCGTTCGATGATTTTCAGTGATAATATGCTTAATCCGACCATAGATGCCGGCATCATTGATGGTTTTTTCCACGAAAGGAAGATCCTCCGGTGTAAGGTCCCTGAGCTGGTGAATCCCCTGGTCCTTTAGTACTTTTTCTCCGGCTTTTGCCTCCTCGATGCAGCGGTTGTAACCGGAATCCGTTAAACTGCGGCGAACCATGGAATTGATAATCAGAATCCGGTACTCCTCCAGGGGCAGGGGAATCTGTTGAAAGGTTAAATCTCCGGTATTCAGTAAAAGTCCCCGGTTTTTCTCCCCCATTCCGATAATAAACTGATCCATAATTCCGCAGTTGACTCCCACATAGGAGTTTTCCGCCTCCCTGCAGCAGGAAAGAAGCTTTATCCTTTCAATATGAAATCCATATGCTTTATCGAGAAGAACCGCCGCAGCCAATTCAATGGATGCGGAGGAAGAGAGTCCCGCTCCTCTTGGAAGATTCCCGTAAAAAAGAATATCCATTCCCTTATCCATTTCATAGCCGTGATTCATGAGAATGCTGACAACTCCCTTGGGATAATTTGCCCACTCATGATTTTTTCGATACTCCCAGTCTCCATCAATTTCAACAATCCCCTGCTCCGGTTCATTAATGGAGAAAAAACGGAATATCCGATCCGGGCGTTTTCGTCCCAGGGCATAGGTTCCGATATCAAGGGCTACAGGAAATACGTATCCCCCCGTGTAATCCGTATGCTCGCCGATGAGATTCACCCTTCCCGGAGCAAAGCTCTGGTATTCGGGAGATTGTTCAAAGATCTCCTGAAATTCGATCAGTAATTCCTTTCTCAAGAACCTCCACCTCCCTTTAGGGCTCCTTCCGCCTCCCAGCGAACCTTCAGATCCTTAGAGATTTCATCCAGCTTCTCCTCGGATAATCGATAGAACTTCGTGAAAATCAGGATGGAAATCAAAAGACCGATCATGGGAAGGACCACCATAATAAGACGTAGACCCAGCAAGGTGGATTCTGTTTGCACTGCCGCATCCACATTGAGACCGATCAGGTCCAGTCCCACTCCTGCAATTAGCACGGAAAAGGCGGAGGCAAGCTTCACCACAAAGGTCTGAAGGGAGAAGATGACACTCTCTGTTCGGTGCTGATTCTTCCATTCCCCGTAATCCACAGAATTTGCAAGAAATACAGTGGTGAGAACCGTTGCAATTCCAAAACCGATAAAAATAATAACCGCTGCAACACTTAAAAAAGCAATATTGGTAATGTTAAGGGTCCCTAATGTAAAGAGAATTCCGTAACCGAAAATGGTGGTGAAGATTCCTCCTATAAAGATGGATTTTGAACTGAATTTCTTCCTCAAGGCAGGAATAAAAAGCATAGAGATGATCTGGGCTGCTCCACCGATGGTTCCGAAAATTCCAAAGAGGGCTGCATTGCCGATATCAAACCGGAAAAAATAGATGGCCAGCTGATTGGTGAGATACAAAGAAGCATTAAAGACCACGATAGCGATCACTACAACCAGAGCCTGATCATTTCGAATAAGAGCGTAAAACATTTCCTTCACTGACACGTTTTTCTGCCCCGACTTCACCTTCTCCTTTACATTAAAGCTGGTAATGGTAATCCCGATAATGAAAACCACTGCAATAATGGCGGCAAAGCGGCTGAAGCCCAGCCGTTCATTTCCGTCTCCGAGAATGGGAACCAAAAGCATGGTGAGGGCCACAGGTATGGCAAACCCCAGACCTGCAGAGCTTCTTGCAATGACTGAAAGGTTTTCTCTGTCCTTTCCATGCTCCGTGATGGAGGGAATCATGGACCAATAGGGAATGTCCATAATTGTGTAGGTGATTCCCCATATAATGTAGGCAATGGATGCATAGATGAGCAGTTCATTCCCGGTTAAATGGGTGGGAATGGAAAACATAAAGTAGAGCACCACGGCGTTGATTAAGGTTCCGATCATCAGCCATGGGCGAAACTTCCCGAAACGGCTTTTCGTTTTGTCGATGATCACTCCCATAATGGGATCGTTGAAGGCGTCAAAAAGACGGGCTGCCATAAAAAGAACTCCGATAAAGGTGGCTGAGATTCCCAGCACCGCATTGTAATAATACATAAGAAATCCTGCAACAAGAGAATAGACAAGATCCTTACTGACTGCTCCGATTCCGTAGGAGGTTTTTTCCCGCAAAGTAAGCTTCATCATTGAACGCCACCATCCTTTTCAATTCCCCCCATGACAATCTCCATCATCGCTTCGAGGGCTTCAATATAGTCAAACTCTTCCTGATGGTCTCTTTCAAGAAACCGTTCCATGGATGCTTCAATCATGGTTTTTATTATAGGGATATGAAACTTTCTTAAAACCCCTTCATCCATTCCCTTTTGGAACAGCTCAATGGTGAGATCCCATTCCCGTTCGATGTGTTCTTCAATCCTTCGATAAAGCTTGGGGTAGCTTTCCTTAATGGTTGAAAACTTTCGAAAATCCATTGTCTGATACCTCTCGGGAATCACGATCACCATTTGGCGGATTTTCTCCACCGTTGTTAATTGAGGATCCGCCACGATCCGGAGTTCTTCAGCTTTTACTTCCCTGAATCCTTCCTTGATCATTTCTTCAATCAGTTCCCTCTTTCCGGAGAACACGGTATAGATGGTTTTCTTACTGATGTTTAAGGTCTTACTGATGTCCTCCAGGGTGAATTTGGCCCCTTTTTCATTGAATGCTGACAGAGCAGCATCCAAAATCCTCCCTCTTACATCAGTTTCTCCCTGACTTCGCTTCTTCTCCATGGGCAAGCTCCTTCTCTTTATCGTTTTTGAAATACAAGCAATAAAAACGGAAACCATGAAACTGTTTTTAGTTTCCTGGTTTCCATTATAATCGGAATTTTACAAAATCGCAAGAGAATTGTCAGAAGTTTTAAGCTTCCACTTCTTTATATGCTTTTTTCGCTCCCCGGGCTCCTTTAATTTCCCGTAGACGTTTAATTGTAAAGACCGTTAGAGAGAAAATCGCATAGGACATAAAAATAAGCATTGCCATTGCCACCCAGTTTTGCGCTTCATAAAAAGCAATTAATTGGGAAATAATCGCTGCAATCGTACTGGGATAGACAAATACCATTCAAAGTAATCCGTTCTTGATGAGTATAATCTCATATATAAATTATATTCTTTTGAAATAGCTGTTTATCCAATATATTACGCTGGTATAAAGAGTATTACTGATTACTATTCGACATATTTCTAGTGAATTTTCATTGATAGATAAACTTGCATTCGTAATTCCATTAAGAAATAAAGAAAGTCCCGGGTAACTCAACAGGTTTTCCGGGACTTCCTCATTTATTCCTTTATAACTTTATTTTGATTCTATCATCAGCTCAGAGCCAATCTGCAATCTCACTGTCTCCTCCGGAGGAATGTAGCTCCATGCCTTCAGTTCAGGTTCAGGTTCCGGTTCAGGCTCAGGTTCAGGTTCAGGGTCTGGGTCCATATCCGCCCCTACTGGGAGATAGAGTTCCTGTCCTGCATATATTTCATTCGGATCGTCAATATTGTTCAGATTGACTATTTCATCCACGGTCACACCATATTCATCAGCGATCTCGTAGAGAATCTCCCCCGATTGAACATCATGGATCCCTGCTATCTCATCGTCGTCAGGTTCCGGGTCCGGACTCGGTTCAGGTTCCGGTTCAGGTTCAGGGTCCGGCTCAGGTTCAATTCCATCAGTTTCAGGAATAAGAAGCTCCTGACCTGCATAAATTTCATCAGGGTTTTCAATGTTATTCAGATTAACAATGGCTTCCACCGTCACTCCATACT
>PWFQ01000002.1 GCA_003554105.1 Clostridiaceae bacterium
ATGTTTGTTGTGATCGGAACCTATGCAGTGAACAACATCGCTTTTTATACTGTGATTGCCCTCGGTGCAGGGATTATCGGATATTTCTTTAAGTGGTTCAAGGTTCCTGATGGCCCCTTTATATTAGCCTTTCTCGTTGCACCTCTTTTCGAAAGAAGCTTTCGACAGGCATTAATTCTATCAAGGGGAGACGTCCGGTTTTTCTTCGGCAGCGGGATTTCCATAACCCTTTGGGCAATAACGGTTATTGCGATCCTATGGTTTATCATCAAGCGGAAGAAGCCGCTGGAAAAAATGGGAAAAAGCAAGGGTTAAATCCCAGGAAAACTGAGGGGAACTAAATAAAAAGGAGTAGGTCTATGGAAATGAAACTCATCAGAAATGTGAAAACCTTCACCCCAAAGGCTGAAGGGATGAAAGATTTATTGATCGCAGGGGGGAAAATTCAGTGGATCGGTAAAGGATCTGATGGCAAAAGCATCTCTCTTCCGGAACTTGAAGTCATCGATGGAATGGGCAAAACGCTCATACCGGGATTTATCGATCAACATGTTCATATTACAGGAGGGGGCGGAGAAGGAAGCTTCAAAACCCGGGTGCCGGAAATCTCCCTTACAAAATTTATTGAGAGCGGAGTCACTTCTGTTTTGGGTCTGCTGGGAACTGATGCATCCACAAGAAGCATTGAAAATCTGGTGGCAAAAGGAAAAGCATTGAAGGAAGAAGGAATGTCCGTGTACCTTATTTCCGGTTCTTACGAATATCCCTCTGTGAATCTAACTGGCTCCATGAAGCGTGATGTAATCTACATTGAAGAAATGGTGGGCGGAAAGGTTGCCTTGTCCGACCATCGCGCATCTCAAATCACCTCGGAGGAATTAGCCAGACTGGCATCGGAGGTGCGAGTCGGAGGAATGATCGGTGGGAAGGCCGGAATTCTGGTTATCCATATGGGGAGTGGTAAAGAAGGATTACAAAAGGTATTTGATGTTATCGAAAAGACGGATATTCCCGTTTCAACTATGCGACCCACCCATGTGAATCGGCAGGAGGATCTTCTGAAACAGGGTTTCCGTTACGCAAAAATGGGAGGGATGATTGATCTCACTTGTGGAACCTATAAAAACCTGACACCGGATCTTGTTGTGAAGAGAGCGGAAAAAGAAGGAGTTCCTCTGGAAAATATCACATTCAGCTCTGACGGATATGGAAGCTGGTCGAGCTATGATGAGAAGGGGAATATGACAAAAATTGGGGTTTCGAAAGTAAGCACACTTTGGGAAACTTTTCGTATCATGATTATAGAACAGGGATATTCAATTGAAAAAGCCCTCCCTTATTTTACAACAAATGTAGCAAAAGGTTTGCATATCGATGATCATAAAGGATCCATCGAAGTTGGCAAGGATGCAGATCTGTTGCTGATTGATGAACAGTATTACCTGGACTTTGTGATGGCAAAAGGAAAGATTATGATGAAAGATAAAAAAATTCAACATAACGGCACATATGAATAGTTATTTGCTAAGACACCTCTATAATCGAAATGATTAACCGAACTGACTCAAAGAAATTGTATTCCGCTTGGAAATAATTTCTCCGAAGGGCAGGTCGTCAGAAGGTGTCTTTTTATGCACAAAAGAGGCTTTCTGTCCTGTTGTGAGAGGATATATTCTGTGCTATGATAGAAAGGATTAATAAATCGGAGTTATAATGAATTAGAGATTTTATTCAAGGGGACCTACGAGGGGAGCTAGCCATGAGTCGGGAAGTGAAGGGAATGGGGAAAGAGGAACGTGGACAAATGAAACATCAACTCTATAACGGACTCAAAGGCATCCTTTTGGGAGCGGGCATCATCGTGCCGGGAGTGAGCGGGGGAACCATCCTCGTGATTTTCGGGATCTATGAACAGCTCTTGAAGGATGTCCTTTCCATGCGGTTTAAACCCTATATTGCATTGGTAATCGGAGCGATCGCGGGGGTATTTGCAGGGGGAGCAGTCCTTTCCTCTCTTTTTGAGGCATATCCCAACCCCACCTACGGACTGATCCTGGGGTGTCTTTTGATGTCCATTCCCGTGATTTTAAAGCGGACGAAGGGGATGTCGATGAAGAATCTTTCTCTCCTTGTCCTCGGAGGGATTTTATCCTTTAGTTTATTGAAGCTGCCCACCTTGTTCGGGGCGGGAATTTTAACGGTTGGACAGACCTTTCTGGCAGGGTTCGTTTCCAGTGCCACGATGATGATTCCCGGGATTTCAGGGAGTGCGGTGTTGATTGTTTTAGGAGTCTATGAACCGATTCTGCTTGCGGTCCGGGAGTTCGATGTGTTGACCCTCGGTATTTTTCTGGGGGGAGCTTTAGCTGGAGTTCTTCTGCTGGCCCGTATTCTCCGTTCATTGTATGCTCAGTTTTCCTCGGAAATCCTCTTTTTCTTCTCAGGCCTGATTATCGGAGCCTTGGGTATGGTCCTTCCTCCTGAGTGGAATGTGTTCTCTATAGGAAGCATCTTTATCGGAATGCTCCTTGTTTATCGTTTCGGAAGGAGTGGGGGATAATGCGTATACATATGGAACGGGGAACTAAAGGAAGAAGAGGGAGAAAAAGCCGGGGCGGAGGACTTCGGAACCGGAAAGCCGTGATTGCGTGGTTGGCAGTATTAATATGGATGGGTGTAATCTTTTATTTTTCCCATCAGCCGGGAGATGTGTCGGGAGAGACCAGCGGACGGATTGTGGAGATGATCAGCGGAGCAGTCACAACGGTGCTTCCCTTTGTGGAGATTCCCGAGGAAGGACTTCATTTTGCTATCAGAAAAGGTGCCCATTTTTCTATTTATGCAGTCCTTGGACTCCTGAGCTTCAATGCTTTTCTACAGTCCGGGGTCAAGGGAAAGAAAGCGCTGTTTTTCGCATGGCTCCTTGCAACGGCCTATGCCGGTGTGGATGAGTACCATCAGACCTTTATTCCCGGCAGAAGCGGAGAGGTCACCGATGTGATGATCGACAGTGCCGGCGCAATCACAGGGATATTGGGAGCATTGCTGGTGCGGCGGCGGAGGAGATAGTCAAACAGCAATGATAAGGAGACCATGAAAGATCATGAAAGATCAAAGATAAAAAGAGACGCCGGGGAAACGAAATCGATTCCCGGCGTCTCTTTTTCATGTGTTATTGAAGCTTCAATCATTAAAACCGTACATTCTTATTCCGTTTTCTGTTGATCCGTCGCAGAGCTCCAATAAGACCTGCAATCAGGATCAGGCCGATGAGCCCTCCAAAGAAGGTTCCAAGATAGAGGCCCGTATGGCGGCGGAACATGGAAAAGCCGTCAAACTCGGGATAAAGATCGATTGCGGTTTCCCGCTCCCGTTCCCTGAACACTGCGGTTCCTATAGAGGTTTCGGAATCAAGGTTTCGAATGGTGA
>PWFQ01000029.1 GCA_003554105.1 Clostridiaceae bacterium
AGTCCTTCCCTTTTGTAAAACTCTGCTGTTTTTAGTCTCCTACGTACACATTTTCTAAGAAATGGTATCCGGAAGGTGATTGCGTAAACCCTTGAACTTCCATTCGTACTGCATCGGCATTCCCTTCGTTCCATATCGGAATCCAGGGAGCGTCCTCAGCAATGAGCTCTTGTGCTTCCTGATAGATACCATAACGGGCATCCTGATCCAATTCAACCAATCCTTCATCTAATAGCCGGTCAACATCTTCATTCGTATAGAAGGTCCGGTTTCCGTTTGCTCCGTGTTGTACGCTATGGAAAAGGTTGAACAATGCATGATGAGGATCTCCTGTGCTTGCTAACCAGGCAAGCACAAATAAGTCTGCTTCACCCTGTCCCGTTCTTTCCAGATAAGTTCCCCATTCCAGTACTTGGATATTCATTTCAATTCCCAGCTGTCCCAGCTGATTGTTTAAAATTTCAATGGTGTCTCTTCTTTGCTGATTTTCATCCACCAGTACATCGATCTCAAATCCATCGGGATATCCCGCTTCTTCAAGCAGTTCTCTGGCACGGTCCAGATCTCTGTCATATTGCTTTACATCAGGATTAAATGACCAGATACCCGTGTTCATAAACGCGGTCGCCGGTGAGCCGAGATCTCCATAAACAACCCTGACAACTTCTTCAGAATCCACAGCGTAATTCATTGCTTGACGGACTCGTATATCGTCAAATGGAGGTCTGGAGTTGTTCAGTCCTACATATCCAATTCTCAATGCATCTCCATCATATAAAACGAGGTCTTGGTGGTCTCTCACCCGGGACATATCTCCGGGATCAATGCTTTTTGCGATATGAATATTTCCGGTCTCCAGCTCGATAACTCTGTTCGTATTTTCGGGAATTACTCTGAAAACCAGCTCTTTTGACTTTGCAGGCTCTCTCCAGTGATCGTCAAATCGCTCTAACACGACTTCATTTCCGATATTCCAGTCTTTCAACATAAAAGGTCCCGTTCCAACGGGATTTGCTCCTGAGTCATCCCCGAACTCTTCAATCGCTTCTTTATTTACGATGAAAGAAGCACTGTGTGCCAAGTAGGTGAGAAGGGGGCCAAAAGGCTCATTCGTAGGAATATCGATGGTGTACTCATCGATAATCTCAATATTCTCCACATCCACCATATTCAATCGTGAAGCTCCCGGTGATGCAAAGTCAGGATCCAATAGTCGCTCGATGCTGAATTTAACGTCTTCCGCAGTAAATTCCTCTCCATTATGGAACGTTACACCTTGTCGCAGGAAAAAACGGAAGGTCCGCTCATCCACTTCTTCCCATGATTCAGCCAAAGCCGGCTCGACACCCATGTCGTCCGTTCTTCTTACAAGTCCTTCATACATCTGATTCATAACCCAGAACGAGGCCACATCATTTACCCGTTGCGGATCCAGGCTCTGAACATCAGCGTGCTGTGCAACAATTAATCTGCCATCAGCCTCCGAAACCTCATCTTCATCGTCATCCACCACTTCGTCATCATCCGATGCGTCATCAAAAACATCATCCAACTCATCATCGTCAGCGCCACCACATCCTATCAGTGTTAAACTGAAAATCAGCAGCAGTGCCAGAATAACTAGTAAACTCTTTCTCTTCAACATAGACTTTCCTCCTTGTTTTTAATTTCTTTTCCTTCTATCCCATAAATGGACAAAATCCCTTGCATTATATAATAGCAAGGGATATGCCAAGTTTTTCGTTAATACTCATATAAATTAAATTATACAAGAAATATTCTTTATTTTCAGTTATTTCAGTCTGTAGCTTCTTTTTGTTTCCCCGAAATTCGACTCCTTGTTTTTCTAAATCTCTTTACAGAATCAGGAACACTATCTTTCAAAGGGATTATCGGGTTTTTTCTCTTTCCATTAGTCCCATTAATCCCTTTGTTCCTGTAGCCTTCTTTCGCCAAGTGCTGTAATCCTTGTCCCTCCTCTCCCGGCGGAAACCTCTACCAGTCCTAGTTCTTTCAATTTCTTTATTATGCTCCTGATCTCCTGCTCACTTACCCACATACCCTGCTGTTCCATTGCTTGAACCAGGGATCTTCTTCCCATTCTCTTCTTTTGCTCCCTCGCTTTTCCCAATAAATGCAGAAGTTTTATTGCCTCCTGTGTTTTATCGTTGAATTCCTCTATCAAGGGATGATCTTCTATGACAGTCTGCTTTTCCATAGGCTCTTCTTCAATAAACGGTACATCGGAATATTCAATCGTGCCTTTGTTTAAGCTTCCAAAATACTCCATATAGTTCCGCAATTCCCTTACATTCCCTTCCCAGGAATGATTCAGAAGTACCTCCATTGCCTCTTCCGTCATATGAAGTTTTACGTCCAACTCTTTTTGAATCTCGTTCATAAGCAGGGCAATGTCTTCTCTGCGCTTTCGAAGAGGCGGAATTTTAAGGGGAAGTACGTGGAGGCGAAAATACAGATCCCGCCTAAACTTTCCTTCTCTTATCAAATCCTTTAAATTTCTATTTGTGGCAGCAATCACTCTCACATCCACATTGATCACATTGTCCCCGCCGACCCGCATCACTTCCCTTTCCTGCAAAACCCTCAATAGTCGGGATTGTAGAGTAATCGGCATTTCTCCTATTTCATCAAGAAATAAGGTTCCCATATGGGATAACTCAAAAAGTCCTGCCTTCCCCCCTTTTCTTGCTCCTGTAAAAGCTCCTTCGTGATAACCGAAGAGTTCGCTTTCCAGTAAACTCTCCGGTAGAGCTGCACAGTTTACTGCCACAAATTGAAAGTCCATCCTCGCTGAAGCATTATGGATCGCTTGTGCAAAAATCTCTTTTCCTGTGCCGGTTTCTCCTGTGATTAAAACCGATGCATCTGATATAGCCATTCTTTTAGCAATATGTTTCGTTTTTTCCATAAGACTGCTCTTTCCCACAAGATCCTCAAAAGTATACTTCGCTTTATGCCCCTTCCCGATAATTTGTGCCCTGAGACGGTGTTGCTTCCTTTCTGTATCGATGTACGACTTCAAGTGAATCATTGCGCCGTAAATCTCTCCATGGGATGTCACAGGCTGCATTCCCAGAATAAGATCTTTTCCCCGATAGCGAATGACCTTGTCTTCAATTTCTTTTAATTCTTCTAACGTCTCATCGTAATCAACCTCGGGCAACACCTCCTTAATTCGATGACCAATCAGCTCTTCTTTCCGGTGTCCTAGAAGTTCTTCCACAGCCTGGTTATAAGAGTGGATTTTACCGTCCTCTCCAACTACAATCAGACCCTCTCCGGTCATCTGCATCATCAGTTCCAGCTGGCTTTCCAGTTTTTGGGTTCTTCCTACCATTTTTTCAATTCCGCCCATGGGGACAATTGTTTCAAAATACTTTTTGATCCGATCCTTCTCCC
>PWFQ01000049.1 GCA_003554105.1 Clostridiaceae bacterium
ATAACGTAACGATGGAGATCGAATTGATTAGCCCGATCGCAATGGAAGAAGGATTGAGGTTTGCAATTCGAGAAGGTGGAAGAACGGTAGGAGCCGGAGTTGTAGCTTCTATTATTGAGTAATATAAGATAGAAAACAAAGCATAATGGAAAAAGTAGGCGAGACAGGACAATAAACAAATCATCAATGGGGACTAGGCTTGCCTAGTCCCCATCCTTTACGGAGAAGATTTTTTTATTGACACTAAAATAAAAATGTGATAGATTTTATAAGGTGAGCTTTAATGAAGAAACTTTACTTATTAACCGACAATCAATCGTTGGAATACAAGAGTTTCCCTAGGAGGTGTGGAAGGTGCGAGTGAATGTAACCTTAGCGTGTGAAGAGTGCAAAAGAAGGAATTATATAACGACGAAAAATAAAAAAAACAATCCTGACAGAATAGAGCTGAAAAAGTATTGTAAGTTCGATAAGAAACATACTGTTCACAAAGAGACAAAGTAATGAACCATGAAATTCTAAAAGGATGTGAGAGGAATGGCTGCACAGCAAACGGCGAATGCCGGGAAAAAAGCGGGTCTTGGGAAGTTTTTAAAAAGCGCCAGAGCAGAGCTGAAAAAAGTAAACTGGCCTAACAAAGAAGAGTTGAAAAACCACACGACTGTAGTAATTATCGTCTGTCTGATGGCTACAGTAGCTCTTTGGGTTTTAGATACCATTTTCGGCCTAGGATTAAGCCTGATTATTTAATGAGATTCTTATAAAGGAGGCGAGAGGGGTCTGAAAAACAGATCTCCCTAAATATGTCCCAAGAAGCGAAATGGTACGTTGTTCATACTTTCTCCGGTCACGAGAAAAAAGTAAAAGCGAATATTGAAAAATTAGTTGAGAACCGGGGTATGGAAGACGTAATCCTTGAAGTAAATGTACCGATGGAAGAAAAAATAGAAATAAAAAATGGGAAGAAAAAGGTGAAAGAGTCTAAACTCTATCCGGGATATGTCATTGTAAAAATGGTTATTACTGATGAATCCTGGTATCTTGTAAGAAATACCAGAGGTGTGACCGGGTTCGTAGGACCCAGCTCTAAACCGATCCCGTTAACTGACCGTGAGGTAAGAGCCATGGGTATTGAGCATGTCGTAATTGAAGCTCCCTATAAGAAGGGAGACTCAATCAAGGTAACATCTGGGCCCTTCCGGGATTTTGTCGGAACGATTCAAGATATCAATATGGAGAAGGGCACATTCAAGGTCTTAATCTCCATGTTTGGCAGGGAAACTCCTGTAGAGCTCAGTTTTGAACAAGTTACAGAAGTATAGGAGGATATGAATTAAAGGAGGTGGACAAAATGGCAAAAAAAGTAATTGGACAGATAAAGCTTCAAATAGAGGCTGCAAAAGCAACTCCGGCACCACCGGTAGGACCTGCTCTTGGGCAACACGGTATTAACATTATGGGTTTTTGTAAAGAATTTAATGCGAAAACAGCAGATCAAGCAGGGCTGGTTATTCCTGTAATAATAACAGTCTTTCAGGATCGATCATTCTCTTTCATTACGAAAACTCCACCGGCTGCAGTACTAATCAAAAAAGCAATTGGACTTAAATCAGGATCAGGAGAACCAAACAAGACAAAAGTAGGAAAGATCACAAAAGCTCAGATCAAAGAGATCGCTGAATTGAAGCAACCGGATCTTAATGCGGCAACAGTTGAAACTGCTATGAGTATGGTTGAAGGAACAGCGAGAAGCATGGGAGTAGAAGTAGAAGGTTAGAATAAGCTCTTTTCTCAATAAAGAGCAGGAAATCGTGGGAGGTTCAGTGAACCGACGAACCACAAGGAGGGAAAAAAATGGCTAAACGAGGTAAAAACTATCAGGAATCTCTAAAACTTGTAGATCGAGAAAAACTATATGGTCCGAAAAAAGCTGTTGCACTTGTAAAACAAACAGCAAAAGCAAAGTTTGACGAAACTGTTGAAGCGCATATTAAGCTTGGAGTAGATTCGCGTCATGCGGACCAGCAAGTTCGTGGAGCAATCGTTTTACCCCATGGAACGGGTAAAGAAGTGAAGGTATTGGTCTTTGCCAAGGGCGAGAAAGCAGAAGAGGCAAAGAATGCAGGAGCTGACTTTGTAGGTGAAGGTGAGTTGGCAGAAAAAATTCAAAAAGAGAACTGGTTTGATTTTGATGTTGTTGTAGCGACACCGGATATGATGGGTGTTGTCGGAAAGTTAGGCAGGGTGCTTGGGCCAAAAGGGCTTATGCCGAACCCTAAATCCGGAACGGTAACTTTCGAAATCGCTAATGCGATTAAAGAAATCAAAGCAGGTAAAGTGGAGTATCGTCTTGATAAGAGCAATATAATTCATGTTCCTATCGGAAAAGTGTCCTTTGGCGAAACAGAAATACATGAAAATTATAAGGCGTTAATGGATGCAATTGTAAAGGCAAGACCTGCCTCTGCAAAAGGACAGTACCTGCGAAGTGTTACTTTAACCAGCACAATGGGACCGGGAATCAAGGTAAGCACAGCGAAGATTGAAGCTGAGGAATAAATCCTTGACAGTCTAAACGATTGTTGGTAGACTAACCTTAGTAAATGTGAATATTTTGCCGGAGACAGTAGGTGCATATGCTTAATATCCTGCTTAGGCTTTGAATAGAACACTCAAAGGCCTTTTTCTGTCCCCGACAAAAAAGGCTTTTTTAATTCGTGGCAAAATAGGAACGTTGATAGACTTAAATGAGGAGGTGGCCTTCTGTGTCAAAAGCGATTGAAAGAAAAAAAGAAGTTGTGGAAGAAATTAAAGACAAATTCAACCGTGCTACAGCAACAGTTATTGTTGACTATAGAGGATTAGATGTTGAAGAGAGTACAGAACTTAGAAAGCAATTTCGAGAAGCAGGTGTCGATTACAAAGTGTATAGAAATACTTTGGTAAGACGAGCTGCTCAAGAAACAGGAAATGAAGCGTTGATCGAAGATCTGAATGGACCAAACGCAATTGCCTTTGGGTTTGATGACCCTATAGCTCCTGCAAAAATTGCGAAGAATTTTGCAAAAAACCATGAAAAGCTAGAGCTTAAAGTTGGAGTTTTAGAAGGAGAAATGTATCGAGGTGCTCAATTAGAAAAGATTGCATCAATCCCATCACGGGAAGAACTTATTGCAAAATTACTTGGAAGCTTAAAAGCTCCAGTTTCAAACTTTGCATATGTTCTAAAGGCAATCGCAGATAAGAAGCAGGAAGAAGAAGCATAAAAAAAATATAATCGGAGGTGCTTGATAAATGACACATCAAGAAATTTTAGAAGCAATTGAAAACATGAAGGTATTGGAATTAAATGAATTGGTTGAAGCAGCGGAAGAGAAGTTCGGAGTTTCAGCAGCTGCACCCGTAGCATTAGCTGGAGCAGCTGGAGTTGCAGCTGAAGAAGAAAAAACCGACTTTGATGTAATACTGGAAAGTGCTGGATCTGCAAAGATTAAAGTCATCAAAGTTGTAAGAGAAATTACCGGCCTTGGTCTTAAGGAAGCAAAAGGGCTTGTTGATGAAGCTCCAAAGGCAGTAAAAGAAGGAATTGAGAAGGATGAAGCGGAAGAGATCAAAGCAAAGCTTGAAGAAGTCGGAGCCACTGTAGAACTAAAATAGTTTAAATAAGACACTTATAAGAATGTGACAAAATGCAATTACTAATCGGGCAAGAGACGAAAATAACCTCTTGCTCGATTTTTTATCCCTAAACAAGTGATTGACACGGGCAAACGGCTTGTGATAAAATTATATATTGCATTGAAGTATGTAATCCATTTTTTTGTAAAGATTGAACCTATATTTTTAGCAAGGAGTGAATAAAATGCCACGTCCTATCCAACTTGGAAGAACAAAGAGAATGACTTATTCACAGATCAACGAAGTATTTGATGTCCCAAATCTTATCGAGCTTCAAAAATCATCCTACGAATGGTTTCTTAAAGAGGGTTTGGAGGAAGTATTTAATGATATTTCTCCGATAGAAGATTACACAGGGAATTTAATTCTTGAGTTTATCGGATACTCTCTTGACGAAGAACCGAAGTACGATGTCGCAGAATCTAAAGAGCGCGATGTGAATTATGCCTCCCCTCTGAAGGTGAAAGTTCGATTAATTAACAAAGAAACAGGGGAAGTAAAGGAACAAGAAGTTTTTATGGGTGATTTTCCGTTAATGACCGATACAGGAACATTCATTATAAATGGTGCGGAGCGGGTCATTGTCACGCAATTAGTACGATCTCCCGGTGTGTATTACAGTACAGAGAGAGATAAGACCGGAAAAGAATTATTTTTTTCCACTGTGATACCCAATCGTGGAGCATGGCTAGAGTATGAAACGGATTCTAATGGAGTAATTAGCGTGAGGATTGATCGTAATCGTAAGCAGCCTGTGACTGTGTTGTTGCGTGCCCTTGGATTTGGAAGCGATACGAGCATCAAAGAACTGATTGGAGAAGAAGAACACCTGCTGAATACTCTTGAAAAAGACAATACAACAAACCAAGAGGAAGCACTCCTGGAAATTTACAAAAAACTAAGACCTGGAGAGCCACCGAATGTGGACAACGCTCGTCAAATGCTAAACTCATTGTTTTTCGATCCTAAGCGATATGACTTGGCAAAAGTTGGACGATATAAATTTAATAAAAAGCTTTCATTAGCAAGAAGAATCGCACAAAAGATTGCGGCTCAGGATATAGTAGATAAAGAAACAGGTGAAGTTCTTGTTGCAAATGGAGAACGAATAAGTCGTACAAAAGCAATTGATATTGAAAATAAAGGAATTAATCAAGTGAATGTTTTCGGGAATGAAGATCGAGTGGTGCGAGTTCTAGGGAACCATTTTGTTGACCCCAAAAACTATGTCGACTTTGATTTAGAGCCTATGAAAATACGAGGGAAAGTATTTTACCCGGTTTTAAAGGAAATTCTCGAGGCTAATGACTCTGAAGAAGAAATCCGGGAAGCTATGAAAGAGCGGAAAAGGGAACTGGTACCAAAAAACATTATCCATGAAGATATTGTTGCGTCAGTCAGCTATGTATTTAACTTGATTTACGGAATTGGTCACACAGATGACATCGATCATCTGGGAAACCGGCGTCTGCGATCTGTAGGGGAGTTGCTGCAAAATCAATTCAGGATCGGGTTATCGAGAATGGAACGGGTTGTTAAAGAGAGAATGACAATCCAGGATGTTGAGATGGTTACTCCTCAGGCTCTTATAAATATTCGACCTGTAGCAGCTGCCATAAAAGAGTTTTTTGGAAGTTCCCAGTTATCCCAGTTTATGGATCAGACAAATCCATTGGCAGAGCTTACTCATAAGCGTAGACTGTCCGCCCTTGGACCCGGTGGTCTTTCGAGAGAAAGAGCGGGCTTTGCTGTCCGTGATGTACATCACTCGCATTATGGAAGAATGTGTCCAATTGAAACTCCGGAGGGACCCAATATTGGATTGATCAACTCCCTCAGCACCTATGCAAGAATTAATGAGTATGGTTTTACTGAGTCCCCATATCGAATAGTAGACAAGGGCACAGGGGTTGTATTGGAAAAAACCGAATATTTAACCGCAGACGATGAAGATGTAGCAATTATTGCACAGGCAAATGAACCACTAGATGATCAGGGATATTTTGCTAACGAAAAAGTTACTTGTCGAGGGTATGATGGAGCAATTGATATATTTCCTCGAGAAGAAGTTGATTATATGGATGTTTCACCAAAACAGGTAGTCTCTGTAGCGACTGCAATGATTCCCTTCCTTGAGAATGATGACGCGAACAGGGCTCTAATGGGATCGAACATGCAACGGCAATCAGTTCCGCTGCTTAAAACCGATGCACCAATTATTGGAACAGGGATGGAGTATCGTGCTGCGAAAGACTCCGGAGTCGTTGTTATCGCTGAAAATGATGGAGTTGTTGAAAGATCTACTGCCACAGAGATCGTAATCCGAAAGAGTGACGGTGAAAAGGATTATTATCGAATGCTTAAATTCAAGCGATCCAATCAGGGGACTTGCATTAATCAAAAACCTTTAGTTGAAAAAGGGGAAGAAGTGAAAAAAGGAGATGTTTTAGCAGATGGGCCATCTACCGATAATGGAGAACTTGCACTAGGAAGAAACTGTTTGGTCGCTTTTATGCCCTGGGAAGGCTACAACTTCGAGGATGCAGTACTGATTAATGAAAAACTTGTAAAAGATGATTCTCTGACATCGTTGCATATTGAAGAGTATGAGGCCGATGCCCGGGATACGAAATTAGGACCTGAAGAAATCACCAGAGATATTCCCAATGTATCTGAAGATGCTCTGAAAAATCTTGATGAACGGGGAATTATCCGCATCGGAGCTGAAGTGGATTCCGGTGATATCCTGGTCGGGAAAGTGACACCAAAAGGAGAAACTGAATTAACAGCAGAAGAACGACTTTTAAGAGCGATCTTTGGGGAAAAAGCTCGAGAAGTTCGGGATACATCCCTTAAAGTTCCTCACGGCGAAAGTGGTATTATTGTTGACATTAAGGTTTTCACTCGAGAGAATGGTGACGAGTTACCACCTGGTGTGAATGAGCTCGTGAGGGTTTATATTGCAAAAAAACGAAAAATTAACGTTGGAGACAAAATGGCAGGCCGTCATGGTAACAAAGGTGTAATTTCAAGAATATTACCCGAAGAAGACATGCCGTTTCTCCCTGATGGAACCCCGGTTGAAATCGTACTGAATCCACTGGGAGTACCATCGCGAATGAACATTGGACAGGTGCTGGAAATTCATCTGGGTCTTGCTGCGAAAAAGTTAAATTGGAAAATTGCAACACCTGTCTTTGACGGAGCCAATGAGTATGACATTATGGATGCTCTGGAAGAGGCCGGTTTTAGCAAAACAGGAAAAGTTCCTCTTATTGACGGAAGAACCGGTGAAAAGTTCGATAATGATGTTACCACAGGATACATGTATATGCTTAAGCTGCATCATTTAGTAGATAACAAGATTCATGCAAGGAGTACAGGTCCATATTCCCTCGTCACCCAACAACCTCTTGGCGGTAAAGCACAATTCGGTGGGCAGCGATTTGGAGAAATGGAGGTTTGGGCTCTTGAAGCCTATGGAGCTTCTCATACATTACAGGAAATACTCACAGTAAAATCCGATGACGTAGTAGGAAGAGTTAAAACTTATGAAAGTATTGTAAAAGGAGAAAACGTTCCTGAACCCGGTATACCAGAATCATTCAAGGTATTGATCAAAGAGTTGCAAAGTTTAGCCCTCGACGTTAAAGTATTACGGGACGAATCAACGGAAATTGAAATAAAAGAGAGTGTCGAGAGTGATGGCGCTGATTTGGTAATGAACGATGAAGGAACCACGGATGATTTGAAACAAGCACCGGCTGATTCAAAAAAATCGCTGGAGGGAAAGGTCTTCGATGATTCACCTGACCGTGGAGAGATTTAAGAAGAATAAGTAAGGATAATCGAAAAAAAACTCATTAAACCATGAAAGGAGCGATACTCCTTGTGCGAATTAAATAACTTTGAATCGATTAAAATCGGATTAGCATCTGCGGAGAAAATCAGACAATGGTCAAGGGGAGAAGTAAAAAAACCTGAAACGATTAATTACAGAACTTTAAAACCCGAAAAGAAAGGTTTG
The DNA here is from genome assembly GCA_003554105.1 of Clostridiaceae bacterium. Classification (GTDB taxonomy): domain Bacteria; phylum Bacillota; class Clostridia; order Peptostreptococcales; family T1SED10-28; genus T1SED10-28. The sequence continues at coordinate 7,706 of PWFQ01000049.1, forward strand.
TTTTGTGAAGAAATTTTTGGACCTACCAAGGACTGGGAATGCCATTGCGGAAAGTATAAGCGTGTCAGACATAAGGGAGTTGTGTGTGACCGTTGCGGTGTTGAAGTTACAAAAGCAAAAGTAAGAAGAGAACGAATGGGTCATATTGAGCTTGCGGCGCCGGTCTCTCATATCTGGTACTTCAAGGGAATCCCAAGTCGAATGGGTCTTATTCTCGATATGTCTCCTCGATCCTTGGAGAAGGTTTTATATTTTGCAGCCTACCTGGTCATCAATCCCGGAGACACCGGTCTCATGGAAAAGCAAGTGTTGACTGAAAAAGAGTATAATGATGCACTGGAAAAATATGGGAGCACATTCACTGCTGGAATGGGTGCTGAAGCAGTAAAAGAAGTGCTGAAGAAGATCGACCTAGAGGAACTTAACAAAGAATTAAGGCAAAATCTGAAAGAAAGCACAGGGCAAAAGAGAATTCGTACCATTCGACGATTGGAGGTAGCTGAAGCTTTTAGAAAATCCGGGAATAAGCCTGAATGGATGGTTCTTGATGCGATCCCTGTCATTCCTCCGGACTTGCGTCCAATGGTTCAACTCGACGGCGGTCGGTTTGCAACGTCAGATCTAAACGATTTATATCGAAGAGTCATCAATCGTGATAATCGTCTTAAGAGACTACTTGATCTAGGGGCTCCTGATATTATCGTTCGAAATGAAAAACGAATGCTTCAAGAAGCAGTGGATGCATTAATTGATAACGGAAGAAGAGGAAAGCCGGTAACGGGACCGGGAAATCGTCCGCTGAAGTCACTATCAGACATGCTAAAAGGAAAGCAGGGACGATTCCGACAGAATCTTCTTGGAAAGCGGGTTGACTACTCAGGCCGTTCTGTTATTGTTGTAGGCCCTGAGTTGAAGTTTTATCAATGTGGGCTTCCGAAAAAAATGGCATTAGAGCTTTTCAAACCTTTTGTAATGAAACGACTGGTGGCCGATGATCACGCACATAATATTAAAAGTGCAAAGAAGATGGTTGAAAAAGTTCGTCCAGAGGTTTGGGATGTACTTGAAGATGTGATTAAAGAACACCCGGTTCTGCTGAATCGGGCTCCTACCCTTCACAGGCTTGGGATTCAAGCGTTTGAACCGGTTTTGGTAGAAGGAAAGGCCATTAAGCTTCATCCGCTTGTTTGTACTGCCTATAATGCGGACTTTGATGGAGACCAGATGGCCGTTCATGTACCATTATCAATGGAAGCTCAAGCTGAGTGCAGGTTTCTGATGCTCTCACCCAATAATATTCTCGCACCAAAAGACGGTGAGCCGATTACCACTCCTACCCAGGACATGGTTCTTGGAAGCTACTATCTAACTATTGAGCAAGATAAGGCTAAAGGAAAAGGGATGATCTTTAAAGATCAGGAAGAAATGATCATGGCTTATGCCAACGGATATCTTGATTTACATGCCAGAGTTAAAGTGAGGAGAAAACTCGATAAGAATGACCCGGGCAAGCTGGTGGAAAGCACCGTCGGCCGATTTATCTTCAACGAAGAAATCCCTCAAAACCTTGGTTTTGTCAATCGTGACGAGGACAAATATTCTCTGGAAGTCGACTTTATTTGTGATAAAAAGGCATTGGGAAAAATTATTGCAAAATGCTTTAGAAAATTCGGGAACAATGACACGGTTAAACTTCTTGACTACATTAAAATGATGGGCTTCAAGTATTCTACTAAGGGAGCTATCACAATCGGAGTCTCTGACATTATAGTGCCTAAAGAGAAGAAAAGCCTGCTTAAAGATGCGGAAGATCGTGTTGAAAAATATGAGAAGGCCTATCGAAGAGGACTGATCTCTGATGAAGAACGGTATGATAAGGTGATTGAAACCTGGGCGAATACAACTGAGCTTGTCACAGATAAACTGATGAAAGGTTTGGACAGCATGAATAACCTCTTCATCATGGCCCAATCAGGAGCTCGGGGAAGCAAGAACCAGATCCGACAACTTGGTGGTATGCGGGGACTTATGGCAAATGCAAGTGGTCATACTGTAGAAATGCCAATCACAGCGAACTTTAGAGAAGGACTCACAGTCTTGGAGTACTTTATTTCCACCCATGGTGCCCGTAAAGGTCTTGCTGACACTGCTCTAAGAACTGCGGATTCAGGATATCTGACACGACGTCTTGTAGATGTCTCTCAGGATGTTATCGTTCGGGAAATTGATTGTGGAACCCACGATGCTACAAAAGTCGCTGCATTCAAGGATGGGAATGAGGTAATTGAAGGATTGTATGACCGTTTAGTTGGACGCTATGCATCTGAAGACATTCATCACCCAATTACGAATGAGCTTATTGTGGAAAGAAATCAAATGATTGATGAGGATGTTGCAGAGAGCCTTGTTGACACAGGCTTGGAAGAGTTGAACATCCGTACAACGCTTAACTGTAAAACAAAACATGGCGTTTGTGCAAAATGTTATGGACGAAACCTTGCCACCGGAAAGCCTGTTGAAGTGGGTGAAGCCATAGGAATCATTGCTGCTCAGTCAATTGGAGAGCCAGGAACACAGTTGACAATGAGAACCTTCCATACCGGTGGAGTTGCAGGAGCAGACATTACCCAGGGTCTTCCTCGTATAGAAGAGCTTTTTGAAGCCCGAAAACCAAAGGGTCTGGCAATTATATCTGAAATTGAAGGAGAGGTTGCAGTCAAAGAATCCTCCAAAAAAAGAGAAGTCTTTGTGAAAAACGAGGAGGAAGAAAAGAAATATGATATTCCTTATAGCGCTAGAATCAAAGTCGATAATGGTCAAATGATTGAGAAGGGAGATGAACTTACCGAAGGGTCAGTAAATCCCCATGACATTCTAAGCATTAAAGGAAGAATCGGTGTACAAAACTATATTATTAAGGAAGTACAAAAGGTTTACCGACTTCAAGGAGTAGACATTGATGATAAACATGTTGAAGTGATTGTACGACAAATGTTGAACCGAGTAAAGATTGACGATATGGGGGAAACCGATTTACTTCCTGGAACTTTAGAGAACGTTTTCGACGTAGATAAGGTCAACCGTAAAGCAGAAGAAAATGGCTTGGAACCAGCTTCATATGCGGAAACTTTATTAGGAATTACCAAAGCTTCTTTAGCAACGGACTCCTTCTTATCAGCTGCATCTTTTCAAGAAACGACAAGAGTTCTTACCGATGCAGCAATTAAAGGAAAAGAAGATTACCTGATTGGCCTCAAAGAAAATGTGATCATCGGGAAACTGATTCCTGCAGGAACCGGGATGAAGCGATATAAGAATATCGCAGTTAATAATCTGGCTTTACCTAAAGAAGCAGCAAAGCAGGAGGAAGCAATCAACCAAGGCCTCAATGCAAATAGCGGTGAAGAACATATTGTCTTTGAGGATGAAATCAAATAAATCCATTATGATAGAAATACCCATCGTAGGAAAAGGGAAAGTGAATGGTTGACATGCTTTTAGAGTAGTGATAGAATATCTAGGTGCCTAAAATGCAAAGCTTTGAGATGCCTGAGAGGGTGATTTCCTCTCGGGCTGATTCAAAGGAGGAAAGATCATGAAAAATACAGCTGCGGAAAAACAGGTAGTTGGATTAAAAGAATCCAAAAGAGCCCTTCTTAAAGGACAAGTCAAAAGACTCATCATTGCAGAAGATGCTCAAGACCATGTAATAGAACCGCTTCTGCAAATTGCTCGGCAAAATTCTGTTGAAGTATTTTATGTGGATTCCATGAAAGCCTTGGGAAAGCAATACGGAATTGGTCTAAAAGCTGCTGCCGTTGCTATACTTAAAGATGTTGTAGATGAAACACCATTATAAAGAATACTTGGAAGGAGGTGCAATGAATGCCAACGATTAATCAGTTAGTTAAGCAAGGTAGGAAAAAGGTGACAAAAAAATCCGGTGCTCCTGCATTACAAAAAGGGTTTGACTCACAAAGAAGAATTGCGACGAACCAAAGTTCTCCACAAAAGCGAGGAGTATGTACTGCTGTGAAAACAATCACACCCAAAAAGCCGAACTCAGCTTTGAGAAAAGTTGCGAGAGTACGTCTTACAAACGGTATTGAAGTAACAGCCTACATTCCAGGAATTGGACATAATTTACAAGAGCATAGTGTTGTCTTAATTCGGGGAGGAAAGATTAAAGACTTACCTGGAGTTCGATACCATGTTGTAAGAGGAACCCTAGATACAGCAGGAGTTGAAAATCGAGTTCAAGGAAGATCAAAGTATGGTACAAAAAGACCGAAAAAATAAGTCGTGAATCGTCGGAATGATTTTATATAGATGCTATATAAGAGCACGACGGCCAAACTGAACTTGAGTCGAGTACCGATTAGCCAAATATAAATATTTGAGGAGGGAAGACTAGTGCCAAGAAAAGGAAATGTGCCTAAGCGTGAAGTGTTACCGGATCCAGTATATGGAAGCAAGGTTGTGACAAAACTGATTAACAACGTTATGCTTGATGGCAAAAAAGGAAAAGCACAACGAATTGTGTACAAAGCGTTTGAAATAATTGAAGAGAAGACTGGTGAAAACCCAGTGGATGTTTTCGAAAAGGCGATGGAAAACATTATGCCTGTATTGGAAGTAAAGGCGAGACGAGTTGGTGGATCTAACTACCAAGTTCCAATAGAAGTAAGACCGGAAAGAAGACAAACTCTTGGATTGCGATGGCTTATTCGATATACCAGAGCAAGAGGAGAAAAGGGGATGATCGAGAGGTTGGCTAAGGAAATTATGGACGCAGCCAACAACACTGGAGCATCTGTGAAAAAGCGAGAAGAAACCCATAAAATGGCAGAGGCGAACAAAGCATTTGCGCATTATCGATGGTAAAGCAAGCAGATCTTGTTTTACCTCTAAGTATGTGAGAGGAGGATTAAAGTGCCACGTAAATTCCCATTGAAGCGGACACGAAATATTGGAATTATGGCTCACATCGATGCCGGTAAAACAACTACAACAGAGCGAGTGTTGTTTTATGCAGGCAGAATCCGGAAACTGGGAGAAACCCATGAAGGTGCTTCCCAAATGGATTGGATGGAGCAGGAGAAAGAACGGGGAATTACTATCACTTCTGCCGCAACGAGTTGTGAATGGAATGATCATAGAATTAACATCATCGACACACCAGGACACGTTGACTTTACTGTAGAAGTTGAAAGATCCCTAAGAGTATTAGATGGAGCCGTAGCAGTTTTTTGTGCAAAGGGTGGGGTAGAACCTCAATCCGAAACTGTATGGAGACAAGCTGATAAGTATAGAGTACCAAGAATGGCATTTGTTAACAAGATGGATATGCTAGGTGCTGATTTTTACAATGTACTTGACATGATGAAGGACAGATTAGGCGCAAATGCTGTGCCTATTCAAATACCCATTGGAAAAGAAGATAAGTTCAGAGGAATCGTTGACCTTGTAAAAATGGAGGCAACAATCTATCACGATGATTTAGGTCAAGAAATGGAGATTGTAGAGGTTCCTGAAGAAGTCAAGGGTCTAGCCGATGAGTATAGAGAAAAGATGATCGAAGCGGTAGCAGAAAATGATGAGAACTTAATGATGAAGTATCTGGAAGGGGAAGAAATTACACCTGAAGAAATTGCAAAAGGTCTCCGAAAAGGAACGGTTGATAATAAAATAGTTCCCTTGTTATGTGGATCTGCCTATAAGAACAAAGGTGTACAACGATTGTTGGATAACATTGTTCTTTTGATGCCGTCTCCTTTGGATGTTGAAGCTATTACAGGAATTCATAAGGAAAACGAAGAAGAAATTACCCGAACAGCCTCAGATGAAGAGCCCTTTTCTGCATTGGCGTTTAAGATTATGGCGGACCCATATGTAGGGAAACTTGCTTTCTTCAGAGTATATTCAGGGACATTGGAAGCAGGTTCTTACGTTCTTAACTCCACAAAAGGAAAGCGAGAACGGATCGGTCGTATTCTACAAATGCATGCAAATACCCGTGAGGAGTTAACGCAGGTCTATGCAGGAGACATCGCAGCTGCAGTAGGACTAAAAGATACGACAACAGGAGACACTCTATGCGCTGAAAACAGCCCTGTAATTCTTGAATCCATGGAATTTCCTGAACCGGTAATTGCGGTTGCTATTGAACCGAAAACTAAAGCAGGTCAGGAAAAAATGGGTATTGCTCTGCAAAAACTCGCAGAAGAGGATCCAACATTTAGAACCTATACGGATGAAGAAACAGGACAGACTATTATTTCCGGAATGGGCGAACTTCATTTAGATATTATTGTGGATCGACTATTAAGAGAGTTTAAAGTGGAAGCGACTGTAGGTAAGCCACAAGTTGCTTATAAAGAAACAATTTCTAAAGAAGTGGATATTGACAAGAAATATGCTCGACAATCCGGTGGCCGTGGTCAATACGGGCACGTCAAGTTGCGAGTTTTTCCTCAAGAACCGGGAGCTGGATATGAGTTTGTCAACAAAATCGTTGGAGGAGCAATTCCTAAGGAATATATACCAGCAGTCGATTCGGGTATTCGAGAAGCGATGGAAAACGGAGAATTTGCAGGATATGAAGTGGTGGATGTAAAAGTTGAGTTGTATGACGGATCATATCATGATGTGGACTCGTCTGAGATGGCGTTTAAAATAGCAGGTTCTATGGCTTTCAAAGAAGGTCTTAGAAAAGGAAACCCGGTTATTCTTGAACCATACATGAAAGTTGAAGTTGTGACACCTGAAGAATACATGGGGGATTGTATCGGAGACCTGAACTCCCGTCGTGCCAAAGTCGAAGGTATGGAGCCAAGAGTCGGTGGTGTACAAGCGATTAAAGCATTTGTGCCATTGGGAGAAATGTTCGGGTATTCAACAGACCTACGGTCCAACAGCCAAGGTCGAGCAAACTACTCAATGCATTTTGATCACTATGAACAAGTACCACGAAGCATTGCGGAAGAAATTAAAGAAGGCAAAAAATAACCAATCGAGGAGGATGAAAGATGTCGAAGCAAAAATTTGAAAGAACGAAGCCCCATGTAAATATTGGGACAATCGGTCACGTAGACCATGGGAAAACAACCTTAACAGCAGCGATAACG
>PWFQ01000022.1 GCA_003554105.1 Clostridiaceae bacterium
AAGAGAAGGATTTGCCTCATAAATGAGAGCGTGAGGCTGGGAACACCCTTTCCGATTGCTTGAAAAGTGGTGGATCCTATGATAGCAGGCCCAATGACCGGAAATCCAAGGCTGATGGTTTTTAGAGCAGCAACACCGATTTCAGTCAGTTCATCACTGCTGTCAAACAGTCCCATCAGTTGATAGGGGAAAAACTGGAACAGAATAAAGCCGGAGGTGGTAATAATGAAAGTAAAGAGCACACCATACTTTAATGTGGTTTTCATCCGTTCCGGCTTGCCATATCCATAGTTGTACCCCATGAGTGGGATATAACCCTGGGTCACACCGAAGACCGGCATGAACACAAAGGACTGAAGCCGGAAATACAACCCGTTTACAGCAAGGGCCAACTCGTCAAGGCCTGCAACGATCAGATTCATTCCCGAAAGCATGACCGAAGCCAATAACTGCATGGTCATGGCCGGCAAACCGACTTTGTAGATTTCTTTCAAAATACCTCCTTGAAAATGAAATTTATTAAACCGGGGCTTCACATCATTATCTCCTTTAAACAGCATCCAGAGGATGAAAACAGCTCCCACGGATTTTGAAAAAACGGTGGCCAGGGCAGCTCCTAAAACTTCAAGTCTCGGGAAAAAACCGATTCCGAAAATTAAAAAGGGATCGAGAATAATATTGATGACCGCACCCAACAGCATGGCCATCATCGGAGCAAATGTATTTCCCTGTCCCCGGAGAATATCACTGGTGATTAATGAGAAGAACAGTGCCCCGGAACCCACGAGAATCACCCGGACGTACTGTACTGCATAGGCGATGATCTCCGGGTTATCGGAGAACATGCGAACAGCTGGCTCCGTAACCAGCAAGCCGATCACTGCCATGAGGAGGGAATAGATTCCAGAAATCACAAGAACATGCTCTGCTGTAAGTACAGCCTGGTCATGCTTCTTTGCCCCGAGAAACCTTGAAATCAAAGAGTTTGTACCGATTCCTGTTCCTACTGCAATTGCAATCAGGATGATATGAAAGGGAAAGGCAATGGACAGTGCAGCTAAAGCCTCCTCACTGACCCGGGCAACAAAAAATGAATCCACAACATTGTAGAATGCCTGAACCGACATGGAAATCATCCCGGGAATGGAAAGCTTAAAAAGCAATGGGAGAATCGGATCTTCTCCAAGATCATATTTTCTTACAAGGGCATTTTTCATAGGGTCCTCCTCGAATTGAATATGAGTGAAAAAAGGTCTGAACATTTAGTCAATCTTATGTTATAATAGAACGGAAATCTTTTCAATAGTTACAGTGGAATCGAAGCATTCCATTCACCGGAGAGCTTATAAAATATGTAAAAAGAGGGGCGAGAGAATGGCAGGAAACCGATACATACTTAAACCGCATTTTTTAGGAATCGTTGGAGACCTCATTATCCGAGGGTTCTTTTTAGGAATTACCTACATGATTTTCAATTTTGTCAACGGATTTCGCGAAGGAATCTATGAACGTTATGATGTGGACTTTTTAAGTTCCTTTACCCTGGATATCGAAATCATGGATTTGGCAATTTTACTGCTGATCTATATTGTTTCGGTTATTTTGATCTATTTTCTGATTCGATTCTTCATCAAATTTTTCGCTGTATGGTACCAGTTAGGGGGAAAAGCGATTCTGGACTACGATCAGGGCAAAATTATCGCGACAAAAATGAAGTTCCCCTTCAACCGTGTATCCATTGAAAGTAAATGGCATGACATCATTGAAGTGGAGATTGAACAAAACATTTTCGACCAGGCCTTTGATACCGGAACCGTAACCATTGAATATCTTGTGCTTAGCGATGTGGATTCCCAAATGAAGGATATTCAGCTGAAAAATCTTAAAAACCCTGAAAAAATTAAAAAAAGACTATTGGGATAATACCCATTAATCGATGAGAGAAACCATGGAGAACTTCCCGGTTTCTTTTTTCTTTGCCTGTTGTCAAAAGAGGGTCTCTGGTGTATAATATACGGTACAGGGGTATAGTTAAAGGAGGAATATTGATGAAAAAAGCGCAAATAGAAATTGCAGGGATGTCCTGCAGCACGTGTGCAGCGAATATAGAAAAAGCACTTCGAAAGAAAGAGGGAGTAAAAGAGGCAAATATTAATTTTGCGGTTGAGAAAGCCTATGTGGTTTTTGACGAAGAAACTCTTTCGATTAAAGAGATCGGAGAGATAATTGAAAAAACCGGTTATGAGGTTTTGGACGCCAGGATGGAAGGACAGCATGAGGAAAAAAAGAAAACCTATCAGGTGAACGGAATGAGTTGCACCGCCTGCGCAAAGCGGATTGAGACTGTCCTCGGAAAAACCGAAGGAGTAAGTGAAGTCAATATGAACTTTGCAGCGGAGAAACTCACGATCATGCAAAATGAAGAAGTTCTCTCTGAAAAAGACTTGCAGGAGAAAATTAAGAAAATGGGCTTCGAGCTCGTAGTGGAAGAGGACAAGGAAGAAGATGTTGATCGGGATGCCGTCAAAGTCGAAAAAGCAAAGAAAAAAATGATGTTTTCAGCGCTGATTAGTGGAACAGTTATGTCTTTAATGGTGATTCATATGTTCATCCTTCCGATTCCCGGATATTTTTTCATTACCGCAGCACTTGCGTTCCCCAACATTTTTGTTTTAGGGAGACCGGTACACAAAGGAAGCATCAATGCGCTTCGTAACAAGAGTCCGAATATGGATGTGCTGGTATCCTTAGGATCCGTACCTCCCTATGTAATTGGTCTCGCAGCAGTGGTTTTCCCCATTCAAACCTTTATTGAAATGGCAACCTCGATTATGACCTTTCACTTGATCGGAAAATATCTTGAAGTTCGAGCGAAGGGCCGAGCGTCACAAGCCATCAAAAAACTGTTGCAAATGGGTGCGAAGACGGCAAAAGTCATGAAGGATGGAGAAGAGGTTGAAATTCCCGTCAAAGATCTTCAAAAGGGTGACGTTATGGTGATTCGCCCTGGAGAAAAAGTTCCCACCGATGGTATGGTTGTAGAAGGAAAAAGCACTGTGGATGAATCCATGGCAACGGGAGAATCCATGCCGGTAAACCGATCTGTCGGTGATGAAGTCATTGGTGCAACAATTAACAAGCAAGGCGTGCTGAAGGCCGAGGTCACGAAAGTCGGTAAAGACACGTTTCTTTCACAGGTCATCAAGATGGTTGAGGAAGCCCAAGGTTCAAAGGTCCCGATTCAGGAATTTGCAGATCGTGTAACGGGTTATTTTGTTCCGATTATCATGGTTATCACCGTGATTACATTTATCTCCTATAATGTTTTTCCTGAATTTCATCTATCGATTATTCAATGGGGCGCTCAGTTTCTTCCCTGGATCAATCCTGACCTAAGTCCGTTAACCTTAGCATTTATTACCGGGACTGCGGTTCTGGTCATTTCATGCCCTTGTGCTTTAGGGCTTGGTACACCCACAGCATTAATGGTGGGCAGTGGAATGGGTGCAGAAAGAGGAATACTCATACGGAACGGAGAAGCGATACAAACCTTTAAAGATGTTGATATGATCGCTTTTGACAAGACAGGCACCATTACGAAGGGAAAGCCTGAAGTCACGGATGTTGTTACTGCCGAAGGACAGAGTGAAGAAGACCTTTTCAGGATTGCCATGAGTCTGGAGGGTTCCTCGGAGCATCCTCTTGCCCATGCCATCATCGAGGAAGGGAAAAAACGGGGAGTCGAGAAGGAACAGGTTGAAGATTTTGAAGCGTTAACCGGTCAGGGAATCGAAGGAAAGATCGGTAACAAATGGGCTTATATCGGCAATCGACCTTTAATGATGGAAAAAGGACTGAATTTTGATCATCTTGATGAATCATTAAAAGGTTTGGAAAACGAAGCAAAGACTGCCATGATGGTTGCAACCGAAGACGTGATCCTTGGGATCATCGCCGTGGCCGATCCCCTGAAGGAAGATTCGGTCAAGGCCATAAGAACATTGGAAAATATGGGGATTAAAACTGCCATGATCACAGGAGATAATGAGCGTACAGCACAAGCGATCGGAAGGAAAGTGGGGATTTCCCATGTGATATCTGAAGTGCTTCCAGATGGGAAGGTTGAAGAAGTGAAGAATCTTCAAAAAGAACACGGAATTGTTGCAATGGTCGGTGACGGAATCAATGATGCGCCGGCATTGAAGCAAGCCAATATAGGAATTGCCATAGGAACCGGAACTGATGTTGCCATTGAAGCTGCTGATGTGACATTAGTCAGAGGCGATTTAAGCAGTATCATTACTGCGGTGAATCTTTCAAGACTGACCTTCAGAAAAATTAAGGAAAACTATTTCTGGGCATGGTTCTATAACGGGGTTGCGATTCCTATTGCAGTGATGGGACTTCTCCATCCGATGATTGGTGCCGCGGCCATGTCTGTCAGCTCATTAAACGTTGTATACAACTCGCTCAGAATGAAAAGAAAAAATATTGAGCCGGATTTCTCATAAAGAAGACCGACTCCGATTATTGATAAATAGAGTCCTTTGACCTTTTCAAAGGGCTTTGTTTTTTGCAAAAAAATGGTATCTTTTGAGGTTTCAACCATGTTATAATATCTTAAATTATGCAACGGAAGCAAATGCATCCCGGTATGTTTTAAGTCATGAATAAAGGAAATAATAAAGGTAAGGAGAAGGGAAATGACTCAAAACCGATTTTTACGTCAAGTGCTCTTTAATCTGATCGTTTTATTCAGTACCTTGAAGTGGTTTTTTCTTGCCATTATTGCAGGAGTATTGGTTGGGTTTGCTTCAACGGTTTTTTTGCTGACCTTGGATATGGGAGTTAACAATGTATCGTCGTGGGGTTCCTATTATTTGATGATCCCCATAGCCTTTCTTATAAGCATTTGGATAGTAAGACGTTTCGCTCCCGATGCCAAGGGACATGGAACCGAAAAGGTCATCGAGGCAATTCACAAAAAGTCCGGTGAAATCGAGGCGAAGGTGGTTCCGGTTAAGCTTGTTGCAACATTAATTACGCTGATTCTCGGAGGTTCAGCAGGAAAAGAAGGACCTTGTGCGCAGATTGGTGCGGGAGTTGCATCCGTGTTTGCCCGCTTGACAAGGATGAATACCATCGATCGAAAACGGTTTGTTCTTTGCGGAATCAGTGCAGGGTTTTCAGCAGTTTTCGGAACACCGATCGCCGGTGCGATATTTGCCGGGGAAGTGATCTTTGTCGGGAGGTTTTCCTATCGGGAGTTTTTACCCTCATTAATCGCCTCCTATTTCAGTTTTTTTGTGACCCGATATTTTGGAGTGAAGCATTTGATCTATGATATCGATTTCATCATTGGAAGTGATGTGGGGCTGGTTTTCCACATGCTGGCATTAGGAATTTTTATCGGTGTAGTTGCAATCCTGTTTATTACGATGATGACCGGAATCGAGCATATTGTAGAAAAAATAAAACTCTCCCCCTATGTGAAAGGAATCATTGGAGGAGGGATCTTAGTTGCAATTGTCTATCTTACCGGTTCCTTGGACTATATTGGATTGGGAACTCATGTCATTGATGATGCATTGGCAGGAAACCCGATCACCGGCGAAGCCTCTTTTCTGAAAATGTTTACAACCTCTGTCACCCTGGGTACGGGGGGGAGTGGAGGAGTACTCACCCCGATCTTCTACATAGGCAGTACGGCAGGGAATTTTTGGGGGCAAATCGTGTCGAAGGATTTAGCGTTGTTTTCTGCTGTAGGAATGACTGCATTCCTTGCGGCCACCACCAACACGCCCTTAGCTGCTATTCTTTTGGGAATCGAGCTTTTCGGAGTAAAAGCGGGATCCTTTGGTGCGGTGGCCTGTGCTGTAAGCTATTTGATTGTGGGCCATATGAGTGTCTATCCTTCTCAAGTGCTTTCGGAAAATAAAACCTTCTTTATGGATACGAAAACGAACCTTATTATGGGAGATGTGGATCGAAGTGATTATGTGATCAAGGACCGTTTTCTTAGAAAGCTCAGTGACCAGTTCAAAAAATTGTTTCGCAAGTAGGTGATTGGGATGAATTCCAACAAAGAAGATACAATGACGACTCCCGTAAAAGGGAAAGAACGGATTGTGGAACTGGATGTGATCAGGGGATTTGCACTATTTGGTGTATTACTGGTCAATATGACACTATTCAAGTCCACGGATTTTTACGTGTCCAAAGCCCCGGGAGATTTTATCAGTCCCATCGATCAGGGATTTGCCTGGTTGATCCAAATTCTTGCTTCAGGGAACTTCTATACGATTTTTTCTTTTCTGTTCGGATTGGGATTTTATATTTTTATGAACCGTACAAGGGAAAAAGGACTTTCAGTGAAGAAATTATTTATAAAACGCCTCCTTTTTCTTCTGGGATTCGGGTTACTCCATCTTCTGTTTATCTGGTCAGGCGACATTCTTCATCGCTACAGTATTACCGGTTTTTTTCTCTTCTTTTTCATGAGAAGCTCATCGGAACAAATTATGAAATGGACGAAAAGATTACTGGCATTTTCCCTGGTTGCGATTTTTCTTGTCTTTCTTGTACAGGGATTGGACTACGAGGTGATTGAAGAGGACCTGGTCATCGATGCTCAGGAGGAAATGGCGGAAGAGGCCCCGGTGGTATATCGGGAAGGAAGCTATCTCGCTATCCTGGAGTTTCGTTTCATAAGAGAACTTCCCTTTATCTCCTTAAATCTCCTGCTTGCAATACCCACATTGCTCACGTTGTTTTTGATGGGTTTTTATGTAGGGGAAAAGGAGTATTATAAGGATCTTTCAAAGCGTTTGAGAGATGTAAGACAAGTGTTCTACCGCAGTCTGGTCATTGCTCTTCCTCTAAAGGCATTGTATGCCGCCGTTCTTGGGGGATTCATTCCTGTTCCCATGGTCATCCGTTTTTCTTTGTTGGAAGTCCTTGACTATGCTTCCGGGATCGCGATGTGCTTTGTCTATATGACTGGAGTCGTTCTTTTAATGAATAAAAAAGGAGTTATGAGTTTGCTGTACCCATTTCACTATGTAGGGAAAATGGCACTGACAAACTATCTTGCCCAATCCCTCGTTGCAATCATGATTTTTTACGGTTTCGGTCTTGGACTGTTTGGTTCGGTGCGCTTATGGTGGGGAGTCCTCCTCACAGTTCTTATATTTGCAGCTCAAATTTTTACAAGTAAGCTTTGGCTTGCCTATTATCAGTTTGGACCAATGGAATGGATTTGGAGAAATTTAACCTATGGAAAGAGATTTCCTCTGAGAAAAGGGTGAAGCTTATGATTGATCCTGCAATGATAATCAACTGGATTTCGTATTTTATTCTCTACAGTTTCCTGGGATGGGCGGTGGAGGTTTTTCATGCATACTACAAACGAAAAATCTGGGTGAACCGGGGATTCTTGAAAATTCCCTTCTGTCCGGTCTACGGATTTGGAGGATTGCTGGTCAATGGAGTTCTTCTGCGTCTACAGGACAGCTATTTAGGACTTTTTCTTAGTGCAGTGATTATTATAACCCTTTTAGAGTACGGCACAGGCTTTTTATTGGAGAAATTTTTCGGTGCAAAATGGTGGAATTATGAAGAAGAAAAGTGGAATTTAAAAGGATATATCTGTCCGAAGTACTCTTTGCTGTTTTCTCTATTGACAGTGGTGACGGTAAAAATCATCCATCCTATAATTTCAGAGGGGGTACAAAGAGTCGACCTGTTTTATCGACAAAGCTTCGTCTGGTTTTTCAGTGCTTTGATCCTTTTGGATTTTTTCCGTACCATCGGCGAGATCAACGATTTTTATCAATATCTTAGAGAACTTCAGCGTCGCATAGAGGATTTCAGCACTGTCCGGTTAAAAGAACGGCTCTTAAAGGAAAAACAGGAAACCATGTCCAAAATGGAAAATCAGATGGATGAAATCGAAAATCTTCTTGCGGAAATTCGTGACCGGACTGCGGAGCTGAAGGCGGAGTATGAAGTGCTTTTACGGGAAGGAACAAGGAAATACGGAAGATTACTGAGGGCATTTCCAAAGTTTAAGCCTCTGAAATTCCAAAAGAGTTTTCAGCGCTTAAAAGAGCGTTTCAAAGGATTGAAAAAGCCCCTGGACTAAGCCAGAGGCAAAACATAAAAATACATCATAAAAAAGTGGAACAGACTTCCCAGCATCACAAAGATATGAAAAATTTCATGAAAACCGAAATGCTTAGTGGTAATATCGGGCCATTTCAATCCATAGATTAATGCTCCCAGGGAATAAAACATTCCCCCCAGAACCAAATGAACAAAACCTGACAGGGCAAGGGCACGATAGATCGGAAGAACTGCAACGACAACCAACCATCCCATAAGCAGGTAGATCCCTGTTGAAAGCCAACGGGGTGCTCCAATCCAAAAGGCTTTCAGAAAAATTCCACCCAGAGCGAATGTCCAAATGCCGATCATCATTCCGAGTCTCCAACCCCCATCCAAAGCCAGGAGAGAGACCGGTGTGTATGTTCCGGCGATCAGCACAAAAATCATCATGTGATCAAACTTTCGCAGTGCAAGAATCCCTCTTTCAGAAAGGGGGAGCAGGTGGTAAAGTGTACTGGCGGTATAGAGAAGAATTAAACTCAGACCGAAAATGATAAACGCGATGACAGGAAGAAGGCCCTCCCCATGGGTTACAGCATGATAGAGTAAAAAAATTGTACCGATCATTGATAAAATTGCTCCAGCCATATGGGTAAAACCGCTGACCGGTTCACGGAAATATCTCGTCATGAAAAATCCTCCCTTATCGATATTCTATCATCAGTATATCAAAGAATTGGGGTGAGGAGGGAGAGGTTTATCAACTCTTTTTTTCTGTTGACAGTGAAGATTCTCTATGGTATGCTACATAGAAGATTTGGGAAACAGCCAAAAAGCACCTTTAATTCGGTCCCGTGAGGCCAAAAGGAGGATCAATCATGAATCGATACAGGAAATGGAAGCTGCAGTTCAGTTTGCAAAAAAATGTACATAAGAGAAACCCTATAGGGACAATGGAAGAGGTTTTTTGAAAACCTTCTATTGTCCTTTTTATTATGGAATTTAAAGGAGGTAAGTGAGAATGAAAATCCTGATTGAGAACGTAAGAGTATTGGATCCGAAAACTGACACTGATGAGATCACAGGAGTCTATCTTGAGGATGGAGAGGTGCGATTGATCGGCGATTATGAAGAAGATGGAAGTTCTCTCGACCGAAGGATTGATGGGACAGGGCTTTGGCTTACACCGGGTCTCATAGACCCCCATGTGCATCTTAGAGAGCCGGGGTTTGAACACAAGGAGACCCTGGAAACCGGATCGAAAAGTGCGGCGGCGGGAGGATTCACAACGATAGCATGCATGCCGAATACAAATCCGGTGCTTGATCATTCGAAAATCATCAGTGAGCTGAGGGAAAAAGCAGAAAAACAGGGAATCGTTGAAATTCTTCCCATCGGATCCATCACTTTGGCACAGAAAGGTGAAGAACTGGCGGACTTTCAAGAATATAAAAAAGCCGGTGTCGTCGGTGTGAGTGAAGACGGAAAATCCGTTTTGAATGCAAAAATGATGAAAAAGGCCATGACTGAAGCGGAAAAAGCACAAATGCCTGTACTTGTGCATTGCGAGGATTTGGATCTGGTGGATGGAGGAGCCATGCATGAAGGGCCATTAAGTCGGAAGCTGGGAATCAAAGGGATCCCATCCAGTGCGGAGGATGTCATCACCGCACGGGATTTAATCCTTGGAGAAGAGACGGAAGCCCGGGTGCACCTTTGTCATATGAGCACAAAAGGTTCGGTGGAGCTTCTGCGAAATGCAAAGAAAAAGGGTCTGAAGGCATCAGGAGAGGTCTCACCCCATCATCTTACCCTGACAGTTGATGAAGTGGACGGCGTTGATACAAATACAAAGATGAATCCGCCATTACGGGAAAAAGAGGACCGGGAGGCTCTTATCGAAGCGCTGATAGACGGAACCATCGATATGATTGCAACGGATCACGCTCCCCATACGCAGCAGGAAAAAGACACCTCCTATGAAAAAGCACCTTTCGGGATTGTCGGTCTGGAAACCGCGGTGGGAGTTGTTCTCACGGAGCTTTATCATGGTAGAAAAATGACTCCCCTCAATCTGATTGGAAAAATGACTTCCAATCCTGCAAAACTTTTAAATCTTCATAAGGGGAATATTGAAGTCGGGAAAATAGCGGACCTGGTTCTGATCGATCCCGAAAAGGAATGGAGTGTGAAGCCGGAGGAATTCCGATCGAAAAGCGCTAATACCCCTTTTAAGGGCAAAAAGCTAAAGGGTCGAGTGATCATGACTATAAGGAATGGAAAAATTATTATGGAAAAGGGAAAAATTCTCAAAGAATTTAAAGGAGGAATTAAAGATGATTGATCAACTGATCAAACGGATCGATGAATTGAACAATCCCACTGTTGTTGGATTGGATCCCCAATTGAAGTTTATTCCCGGTCACATCAAAGAAAAAGCCTTTGAGGAGTTTGGGAAAACCCCCAGGGGTGCAGCAATGAGTTTTCTTGAGTTTAATCAAGGAATCATCGATGAGATTCATGATCTTGTGCCTGCGGTTAAACCACAGATTGCCATGTACGAGCAGTTCGGTTATGAAGGGATCAAGGCTTATATGGAAACCATCGAATATGCAAAGAAAAAAGGACTGATTGTTATCGGGGATGTAAAGCGTGGAGATATCGCTTCCACTGCAACGGCTTATTCGCATGGTCATATCGGCCGGGTGGATGTGGAAGGGGTTGCCCATGAAGTGTTCAAAGAAGATTTTATTACAGTAAGCCCATATCTCGGTTATGATTCGATCGAACCCTATGTCCCTGATCTAGAGCGATACAACAAAGGGCTGTTTGTGCTGGTAAAGACATCGAATCCTAACAGTAAGGAAATACAAAACCTGACTATTGAGGGAGAGCTGCTTTACGAAAAAGTGGCAAAACTGCTGAAAAGCTGGGGCGGAAAAGTCATGGGTGAAATGGGATACAGCCGGATCGGTGCAGTGGTCGGCGCTACCCATCCCGATGATGCCGCAAGAGTCCGGAAAATTCTACCCGACACCTTCTTCTTAGTTCCCGGCTATGGTGCTCAGGGCGCAACCGCCGAGGATCTCAAACCGAATTTCAATCCGGGCGGGAAGGGTGCCATTATCAATTCATCCCGTGGAATCATTGCAGCTTATAAAAAGCCGGAATACGAGAAAAACTTCAGCGGGAAGGAGTTCCATAAGGCGGCACGACAGGCAGTCATCGATATGAAGCAGGATTTGCAGAGGATCATGGATTAAAGAAAAATCCTTCAGAAAAATCCTTCAAAGGAGGAGAGCCAGTGAATAAAGGGATCATTAGAAAAAACGGGGCCATTACCCGGGAAATTTACGAGATGGAAATACAGGTGGATGAGAGGAGGGACTGCCGTCCGGGACAGTTTCTCAATCTCTATTGTAAAGACGGAAGCAGAATTCTTCCACGCCCTCTCAGCATCTGCGAATGGAAAAAAGATGAGGGAATTTACCGGTTGGTCTACAAAATCATCGGTGAGGGAACAAAGGAGTTCACCGACTGGAAGGCGGGGGATGAGGCTTTATTTTTAGGCCCCCTTGGAAACGGGTTTTTTCTGGATGAAAGAATTCCATCGACAGATGAAAAAGTTCTATTGATTGGAGGCGGTGTGGGAGTGCCTCCACTCCTGGAGCTGAGCAAATACATTCCCGGGGAGAAGAGCGTTTTTCTCGGATTCGAAAAGGAAGAAATTCTGATTGATGATTTCAAGAATATCGGAGCAGAGGTTCATTCCATCACGACTGACGGTACAAAGGGAACCAGGGGAACTGTCATGGATCTTCTCGGAGAAAAGGACAAAAAAGCAGATCGGATTTATACCTGCGGACCAAGTGGAATGATCAAAGCGGTATTAAAATGGGCTGAAGAACATAGTATTCCTGTGGAAGTTTCTCTGGAAGAACGAATGGCATGTGGAATCGGAGCATGTCTTGTATGCAACTGTAAGACAAAGTCCAAGAATGAAGAGTGGGAATATAAAAGGGTCTGCAAGGATGGACCTGTATTCTCGGGGGAAGAGGTGATTCTATGATGGATGATAAGCAAGATCATGAAAGATTGAAAACTGAATTATGGGGACTTTCTTTTAAGAATCCCGTCATGCCTGCATCAGGATCATTCGCATCGGGAAGAGAGTACGGTGAATACCTGGATCTCAACTGCTTGGGAGCTGTGATCACCAAAGGGGTTGCACCGATTCCATGGAGAGGAAATCCGGCTCCCAGGGTAGCAGAAACTTATGGTGGAATGCTTAATAGTGTAGGGCTTCAAAACTCCGGACTTGAAGTATTCAAACGTGAGGATCTGCCCTTTTTGGAAGATTATGATACAAGGGTTGGAGTCAACGTTGTAGGAAAGAGTGTTGAAGAGTATGTGGAGGTGGTGAAAGGTCTCCGGGGACATGCAGTGGATTTTTTCGAAGTGAACATCTCATGTCCCAATGTGAAAGAGGGGGGAGTTGCCTTCGGAGTGGATCCGGATATGGCCAATCTGGTAACGGAGAAGGTAAAGAAGGTTGCAGATAAGCCGGTCATCATGAAACTTAGTCCCAATGTGACTGATATTGTGGCCATCGGAAAAGCCTGTGAAGAAGGAGGAGCAGATGGACTCAGCTTGATTAACACCCTGATGGGGATGAAAATCGACATAAAGACAGGGAAACCCCTTCTGGGAAATGTTTTCGGTGGACTGTCAGGCCCCGCTATAAAACCTGTGGCTTTACGTATGGTTTATCAGCTCTATCCCCATGTGAAGATTCCCATTATCGGAATCGGAGGGATTCGAACATGGCAGGATGCATTGGAGTTTATTATGGCAGGGGCCTCAGGTGTACAAGTAGGAACAGCAAATTTTCAAAATCCCAGGGTAATGATCGAAATCATCGAAGGATTGGATAGCTACCTGAAAGAAGAAAATATAGGCAGCATCAGAGAAATCACCGGCATCAGTCATCAATCGGTTAATAGATAATGAAGGAGGAGATCACATGATCAAAAGAGAGAGAATGATTGAAATTTTAGAGGAAACAGAGGTTTTATTACGGGGCCATTTTCTATTGACCTCGGGAAAGCACAGCAGGGAGTATATGCAATGTGCAAAACTCCTGCAATATCCTCAATATGCTGAAGAAATCTCAAAAGGACTGGCGGAGGATTTTAAAGATCAAGAGATTGATATCGTCATTGGACCTGCAGTAGGGGGAATTATCATTGCCTATGAAATGGCGAGACAGTTGGGCGTGAAAAACCTTTTTGCTGAACGGGAAAATGGGAAAATGACTTTAAGGAGAAACTTCTCAATCCCCAAAGGCTCCAAAGTCCTTGTGGCGGAAGACGTGGTAACCACAGGAGGATCGGTACGGGAAGTGATGGAAGTGGTTAGAGAGCAGGGAGGAGAAGTGGTCGGCGTAACTGTTGTTGTTGATCGGAGTAACGGCAAGGAAAGCTTCGGAGTTCCCTTTAAGGCGGCTCTGCCTGTTGAAGTGATTGCATATAACCAGGACGAGTGTCCCATGTGTAAGGCGGGAGAAAAGGAGGCCTATAAACCGGGGAGCAGAAGTCTGTAAGAGGGGAAGTCTAAATTTCAAAACCTTTAAATCCTTTTTCAAAAGGGTTTAAGGGTTTTGTTTTTCATTACCAAATCATGGGTTTATCGGTTATAATAAAAGGGTATGAATTTTAAGAAAATACCTCTGTAAAGGAAGATGAAAATGAAAATAGCCATCGTGTACAATCGTGAAAGTCAAGCAGTCATCAATCTCTTCGGGATCCCCAATAAAGAGAAATACGGTTTGGAGACCATTGAAAAAGTGAAAAAAGCACTTGTTGAGCATGGACATCAGGTGCGCATCTTTGAAGGAGATAAAAATATCATTCGCAATCTTGAAGAGTTTATGCCCAAGGTGATTTCCGGTGAGCGACCCGGTCTGGTATTTAACCTTAGTTACGGAATACAGGGAAAGGGAAGATATATGCATATTCCCGGTATTTTGGAAATGCTCGGGATTCCCTATTTGGGTTCCAATCCCGAAACTCATGCAATTGCTCTGGATAAAGTAATTACAAAAATGATTCTTCTCCAAAGAGGGATCCCAACGCCGAAATTTGCCGTATTGGAGACTCCAAAGGAAAAAATCAAAGAAGATCTGCGATATCCGCTGATTGTAAAGCCGAAAAGCGAAGCGGTGTCCTTCGGACTTCGGATTGTCCATAACGAGGAAGAACTTCAGGCAGGGGTTGAAAATATTTACAACGAATTCAAATCTCCCACCCTTGTGGAAGAATATATTGATGGTCGGGAGGTAAATGTGGGACTCCTGGGGAATGACCCTGTGGAAGCCTTGCCACCTTTGGAACTTCTATTCGGCGAAGGTGAAAAAATCTTCACCTTTGAAGATAAAAAGGCAAAGGAGAGTAAACGTGTGACCTCCAAATGTCCTGCAGATTTAAGTCCTGAGCTTACTGAAAAAGTACAGGATCTTGCGATAAGAACCTTCAATGCCCTGGGATGTTATGACAGTGCCCGGGTGGATTTCCGTATTGATGGGGAAGGGAATCCCTATGTGCTGGAAGTAAACTCAATGGCCAGTCTCGGACCGGAATCATCCTATGTGGCTGCGTCAACCACGGTGGGACTTCCATATAATA
>PWFQ01000006.1 GCA_003554105.1 Clostridiaceae bacterium
ATGGCGGTGGAGCTTTTCTGATTGCTCTGACAATAGCGATCTTTGTTTGGGCGATTCCGCTTCTTATTGCAGAAATGGTTATTGCAAAGAAAACCCGGCTTGGAACCGTAGGAGCGATTCGGGACTTTATGGGCAAGAAGTTCACATGGATCGGTGGATGGCTGGGAGCGGCAGCTCTGGGAATCATGTTCTATTATTCGGTAGTATCCGGCTGGACACTACGATACTTTGTGTATGCTCTTCAGGGAGCCTTTAGTAATGCGGGAACCCCCGAAGCAACAGAAGTGATTTGGGAGGGATTCCTTAGCTCTCCGGGACAAACAATTTTCTTCCACTTCCTGGCAATGTTAATCGGTGGATTTATAATCTACAAGGGAGTTGCCGGAGGAATTGAAAAAGCTACAAAAGTTATGATTCCAACTCTTTTTGTATTAATTACAGCAACGATGCTTCGAGGAATAACCCTTCCGGGAGCAACTGACGGATTAGTTTTCTTATTCACTCCTAATCTGGGAGACTTAGCAAATCCAACGGTATGGTTGGAAGCATTTACCCAAGCCGCATGGTCTACTGGAGCCGGTTGGGCACTCTTAATGACTTATGCTGTGTATACAAAAGAAAAAGAAGACTTGGGTGTTAACTGTTTTGTTATCGGTTTCGGGGATGTATTGATTGGTATTATTGCAGCAATGGCAATCCTTCCAACGGTTTATGCGTTGTCTGAAACTGTTGAACTTGCTGAAGCGGCCTTAGCATCAGGAAATAACGGTTTAATCTTTGTATATCTTACTGCACTATTTGGAAACATGCCCGGAGGAACCTTTATTGCGGCAATTTTCTTCCTGGCACTGGCAATCGCAGCAACTTCTTCACTCTTATCCATGATTGAAGTTGGTGTACTGAATCTTCAGGATGCAGGATTCTCCAGAAACAAAGCAACAATTTGGATTTGTATTGTTGGTTTCCTTGCAGGAGTACCTTCAGCCTACAGTATTAACTTCCTTGATAATCAGGACTGGGTTTGGGGTGTAGCGCTATTAATCAGTGGATTGTTAATTTCCATTGTTATGATGAAGTATGGTGTTCAAAAGATTCTGGATGAAGAAATCAACCACGAAAATGCAGATATGAAAATCGGTGCATGGTGGGGATGGTGTATTCGAGCATTCCCCGTAATGTTCGTCGGAGTATTTGGTTGGTGGGTATGGCAATCAATTCAGTGGTATCCAGACGACTGGTGGAATCCTATGGAAATCTTCTCTCCTGGAACCATGTTCGCACAATGGGCGATCCTCATTATTGTATTACTGCTTCTGAACAATAGACTAGCAGAATTAATTCGTCCGGGAAGAATGAAGGAAGGCAAAATGTCAGATGAAGTCCCTTTCGAAAAGATGGCGAAGGAATAGATCACTCGGAAAGAAGGAGGATATAATATGGAACCCATGACAATTTTCTTTATGATTTTAGTTTTAGGTTTTTATGGTGGCGGGTTTGTTTACTTTCTAGTGAAGGCTATGAGCTCAAAGCATAATTTAGAATAGCAGATAATAAGAAGGAAAGAGACCAGGAGCAGTCATAGACCGCTCCTGGTTTTCTACGAAGGCGAATGATCAAAGAGAAGGGAGGGAAACATATGCGATTCGAACGAATGGTTCAAGTGGTGGACTCCCATACAATGGGAGAGGCGACAAGAGTTGTTACGGGCGGAGTTCCGGTGCATGGGAAAACAATGGCGGAAAAGAGAGACTCTCTTTGGAAACAGCAGGATTTGATACGACGTCAGCTAATGCTGGAACCAAGAGGTCATGATGATATGTTTGGAGCAATTTTAACCGATCCTGTTCATCCTGAGGCCCATTATGGCGTAATTTTTATGGACTCCGGTGGATATTTAAATATGTGTGGTCACGGAATTATAGGGGTTACTAACGTAACTCTTGAAACAGGAATGATTCCCGGTAAAGAGGGAATCAATAAAGTGGCTTTCGATACCCCGGCAGGACTGATTAGAGTTGAAGCACTTATGGAAAATCAACAGGTAAAGGAAGTGTCATTCGAAAATGCACCGGCATTTCTTTTTATGGAAGGCTATGACTTTCAGCTATCGAATGGAAAGTGTCTAAAAGCTGACATTGCATTCGGCGGGAGTTTTTTTGCTATTGTTGATTCCAGTGAGCTGGGGATTTCAGTAGACAGAAAATATAGCAATGAATTATTGAAATACGGTCTGGAAATACGGGACATTTTGAATCAAGAAATAAGCGTGGAGCACCCTGTACATTCCCATATCAAGACCATTGACCTGGTGGAAATTTATGATAAACCAACCCATCCCAAGGCTCATCTCAAAAACGTTGTGGTCTTCGGCCAAGGGCAGTTGGATCGTTCTCCTTGTGGAACGGGAACTACGGCTAAGCTTGCGACCCTATACCATAAGAATAAGATCGGTATTGGAGAAGAATTCATCTATGAGAGTATTTTGGGAACGCTTTTTCAAGGAGTCATTCTTGAGGAAACGGAAGTGGGAAAACAAAAAGCCCTGCGAGTAAAAATCACAGGGAATGGTTATATAACGAGCTTCAGCCAGTTTGTTGTAGATTCGGATGATCCGTTAAAAGAAGGATTTACCCTGCGGTAAACTACAGGGAAGTGATTTTGTGTTGCTCCAGCTTGTAATAGAGGGTGCTGCGTGGGATCTTCAGTAATTGGGCAGCCTTTGTTTTATTCCCTTCCGCCTTTTTCATTGCATCGATAAGCAAATTCATTTCCATGGCATTGAGGTTTTCTTCCAAGCCCGACTGGCCTTTGGCCAGATTGGGAAGGTTGATGTATTCTACATTTTTGGAAAGATCCACCATGATGTATTGGGGGATATGGTCCTTTTGGATTTTATTGCCGTTGCTCACTACAACCATATACTCAACAGCATTTTTCAATTCCCTAATATTTCCTTTCCAGCGATATTTTAACAGAATGTTGTAGACATCATTTTCAACTGTGGGAACGGAAATCTTATTTTTCGAGCAGATTTCATTGAGGAACTGGGTAAAGAGCAAAATGATGTCTTCCCGACGTTCTCTCAAGGGAGGCAGGTCCAACTGAACGACATTCAGTCGATAGAACAAGTCCTCCCGGAAGAGACCCTCTTTGATCATTTCATCAAGATCCTTGTTCGTTGCGGCGATAATTCTTGAATCCACTTCAATCGTATTACTTGATCCGATCCTTGTAACTTTGCCCTCTTGCAGCACGCGCAGAAGTTTTCCCTGATGCTCAAGGGGGAGATCCCCAATTTCGTCTAAAAAGAGAGTTCCGTTATTGGCCAGTTCATAATATCCGACCTTTCCGTTTTTCAAAGCTCCTGTAAAGGCTCCCCCTGCATAACCGAAAAACTCACTTTCAAAAAGAGTGTCGGGTATTGCACTACAGTTTACCGGGACAAAGTGCCCTTTTCGAGCACTGCTTTGATGAATGGATTTTGCAAAGACCTCTTTCCCTGTACCGCTTTCTCCAGTGATGAGAATATTTGCATCGGTGCGAGACGATTTTTTAGCCACTTGAATGAGGTTTTGCATAATGGGGTTTTTACCCTGGACATGTCCGAGGGAAAAGAAATCCTTGGTCATTTTATCAATTTCCTCTTTTAGAAGATCCAGTTGGCTACTGGCACTATCCAGTTGATTTACCAGGTTTGTATATTCGGTGACATTTTTTTCGGTTGCCACAACTCCAAGAAACTCTCCTTCGATAAAGACCGGGAGGGCACTGATAATGATATGATAACCGGGTTTCGGTGAATGATATGCATTTTTGATGGCTACTTTTTCCTCAAGAACAGAAAGAATCAATGCACCGGGGAAAAAGTCGCTCAAAGGCTTGTAGAGAATTTTATCTGCAGGGATTCCATAAAGCTCTTCGGCATTCCTATTCCAGAAAATCACATTGCCTTCCCGATCGGTGACTGTAATTGCTTCGTGCATGCTATCCATAATATGAACGTACTGATTATTTATGACCCGCATGGTAAGAAGATGATGACTGATAATATCATCAAACCGAATGATTCCAACAACCTCATGATCCTCGTAAATCGGAAGACGGCCAATATTGTATTTGATAAGAAGTTCTTTTGCAGTGGTAATTGCTTGGGATGAATCAATGGTAATCACATGAGGGTTCATGTACGAGGAGATTGGAAGATCTAAATCTTTTCGCTGTTTTTTTAAGTTCGATACGTCGGTGAGGGTCAAAATCCCCAACAACCGTTCGCGGTTATGGTGATGATCCACCACCAGGACTTCCTGAAAATTCTCGAAAAGCATTGTTTCAATGACTTCAATAGTGACGGTTTCCGGGGAGACCTTTAAATAGTTTTCTGAAGCAGCTTCTTTTACTGTATACTTCAATAATTGATTTTCAAACAAAAGTATCACTCCTAAGGGACCAAGTTACTGAGTTGCCTGCAAGCTATCAGAAATATTTGTAAAAAAAAGATACTTTATTAGTATATATCGATTATCATAAAAAATCAATGACTCAACAAAAAGAAAAACAGGCAATGACTAAAAGTTGACAGATGACGAAAAATTGACGCATGTTCGAAGAGCAGACTTAGCAATATACATAGGATTGCAGAAAATGAAGAGGGAATTAATGTCGATATACTGACTTCTCTGAACAGGTTTTGAGACGGAGGAAATGAAAGATTAAGGCGCGTAAGCTGCATTTTAGAACAGAGAATTACAGACATTAAATCGTCAGAATCCTTTGAAATAATAGAAACTGGCATTATCCTTGCTTATAATAAGGGTAGACAATGGTTTTAAGAATTAAACTTTGAATAGGAGGAGAACACATGGTAAAAACTGCGGAAGTGGTCATAATAGGAGGAGGGATATCAGGATGTGCCATCGCTTACAACCTTGCGAAAAAGGGTGTGAAGGATGTGGTGGTCATCGAGAAAGGTTATCTGGCCTCCGGTGCAACCGGAAGCTGCGGGGCAGGTATTCGTCAACAGTGGGGAACGGAGATGAACTGTAAAATTGCAAAAATGTCCTGTGAATTTTTTGAAACTGCCAATGAAGAACTGCAATATGACGGTGATATTGAATTTAAGCAGGGCGGCTACTTATTGTTGGCCAGTACTGATAAAGAACATGAACAGTTTAAGAAGAATGTGGAATTGCAAAACTCTTTAGGAATTCATTCAAGAATGCTTAATCTTGATGAGGCAAAAAAGATTGTCCCCCATTTAAACACTGAGGGTCTTGTCAGTACTGCATTTTATGAAAAAGACGGACATTTAAATCCGTTTCATGCTACAGAGGCTTACGGTAAAGCCGCGGAGCGCTTAGGCGCAAAAATTTATAAGTATACTGAAGTAACGGGTATAGAAGTGGAAAACGGCAGAGTGAAAAAAGTCAAGACAGACAAAGGGGATATTGAGACGAAGGTTGTCGTAAATGCCGCAGGTGGTCATTCCCAAGTTATAGCTGAAATGGCCGGTGTAGATATTCCTGTTTATTCTGAAAGACACCAGATTTTAGTCACAGAACCACTTGAACCATTACTTGAGCCAATGTTAATGTCATTTTCGTTAAATATCTACTGTCAGCAGGTACCCCATGGAGGTTTTATTATGGGACGGGGAGATGATACCGAACCGAGAGATTTAAGAGTCACATCAAGTTGGCAATTTCTCGATGAGATGATTAAAACCGCAACCAGGGTTTTGCCTCCTCTTAAAAAAGCAAGACTTCTTCGGCAATGGGCAGGACTTTATAATATGACTCCCGACCGGCAACCGATTTACGGGAAGGTCGATGAAGTGGAAGGATTTTATCTTGCGGTCGGATTCAGCGGACACGGCTTCATGTTCGGACCGGCAACCGGGCTTTTGATGGCAGAATATATTCTTGGAGAAGAGCCGACAATCAACATTGACATGTTAGGTCTGAAACGATTTGAATCGGGAGATCTGATTCTGGAACCGTCAGTCGTTTAATACATCATCGATCGATAAAATTCAGGTAAGGAGTGAAAAACATGAGAATTGAAGACCATCCCGTTTTAGAGTTCAAGCGAGGAAAAAAAATATCTTTCACTTATAATGGCGAGAAGGTGGAGGGTTATGAGGGAGAAACGATCGCAGCAGCATTGCATGCAGCGGGAGTACAAGTATTAAGCTACAGTGATCGGCATCGCCCCCGGGGATTCTACTGTGCTATCGGAAACTGTTCCTCCTGTTTTATGGAGGTTAACGGAGAAAGCAACGTGAAAGTATGCATTGAACCCCTACAGGAAGGAATGGACGTTAAAACCCAAAAAGGAAAGGGTGAAATCGTATGAAGAACGTAGAATTATTGGTGATCGGTGGAGGACCGGCAGGTCTGTGCGCAGCAATCAGTGCTGCTGAAGCTGGGGTAGATGTTTTATTGGCGGAAAGAGACGAATGGCTGGGAGGCCAACTGGTAAAACAGACTCATATGTTTTTCGGATCGGAAAAACAGCACGCCTCCGTCCGTGGAGTGGATATCGGAAAATTGTTGGTCAAAAAAGTGGAAGAGTATAAAAACGTTGAAGTAATGAAAAACGCTACGGTTTTAGGACTTTATGAAGATCGGGTGGTTACCATTCAACAGGACGGAAACTACGTAAAAGTAAATCCGAAGTCAGTGATTATCACAACCGGTGCAAGTGAAAAAACCCTTGTCTTCCCCAACAATGATCTGCCGGGAGTCTACGGTGCAGGGGCAGTTCAAACTCTTATGAATGTTTACGGAGTGAAGCCCGGAAACAAAGTACTTATGGTAGGGGCAGGAAATATCGGACTGATTGTAAGTTATCAACTAATGCAGGCAGGAGTCGACGTTGAAGCAATCGTGGATGCATCACCGAATATAGGAGGCTACCTGGTGCATGCGTCGAAAATTCGACGGATGGGAGTTCCGATTTTAACCCGTCACACTGTAAAAGAAGCCATCGGAAAAGAAGCTTTGGAAGCTGCGGTAATATGGGAACTGGATGACAAATGGCAACCGATCCCCGGAAGCGAACAAAAACTGGATGTTGACGTTATGTGTATCTCGGTGGGACTTACCCCCCTTTCCGAACTGTTATGGCAAATCGGCTGTAAAATGGAATTTGTTGGTGAGCTTGGAGGCTTTGTACCGACACGAAGTGATAAACTGCAAACTTCCCTGGACGGAATTTTTGTAGCAGGAGATGTTGCAGGGGTTGAAGAAGCAAGTAGTGCCATGGTGGAAGGGAGCTTGGCGGGACTCTCCGCATCTTCATATTTAGGATATAAAATTGATGTGGTGAAAGAGCTGGAAAGAGACTATCTGAATCAGTTAAATGACTTACGATCCGGTCCGGTAGGAGAAAAAATCCGGCAGGGACTTGCAAAAGCTTTAATCAGCGAACAAGCTGCTAATCCGGGTCAAGGCTCATAAAGGAGGAGAAAAGATGTTAGAAAAAACAGGAGTACCTACAAAAGAACAAATTGATAGTGCCTTTCCGTCAGAGGAACGAATGAAAAAAGGACCGTTTGTGGTTGTGGAATGTTTCCAGAAGATCCCCTGCAACCCATGTTTTACAGCATGTAATCGTGACGGGATCAAAGCCTTTGAAGATATAAACGATCTGCCCGATGTCGATCATGACAACTGTAACGGATGCACTCTTTGTGTCAGTAAGTGTCCGGGTCTTGCCATTTTTGTTGTGGACATGACTTATTCAGAAGATAAGGCGTTATTGAAAATCCCATACGAATTTTTACCGTTGCCCCAGGAAGGGGACCGGGTGATGGGACTCAGTCACGGGGGAGAAGAAGTGGAAAAGGTGGAAGTGATAAAAGTGCAAAATCCCAAAGGATTTGATAAAACTCCGGTGATTTCCCTTGCCGTCAGCAAAGACAAAGTTAAGGTAATAAGATCCATCAAAGTGCCAAAGGAGCGAGACCGATCGGAAGATGAAATCGTCTGCCGATGTTCCGATGTGACCCTTGAAGAGGTTAGAGAACTGATCCGTACAGGGCACACCACCTTTGATGAAATCAAAAAGATCAGTCGTATCGGTATGGGTCCCTGTCAGGGAAGAACCTGCAGTCAACTGGTCATCAGGGAAATTGCAAGTATTACAGGCCAAGACCCGTCGAGCTTGTTACCGGGGACCTACAGACAGATCGTAAAATCCCTTGAAATGGGAAAAGTCATCGAAGCCCTTGAAAAGGAAGAACAGGAGAATAAGTAAAAATCAGTTCATAATGCTGAAAAATGAAAGAATCTTTGTTATACTGTAAACAAGATGAATTTTATTATGCTCAGGGGTTTCAGGGTACCTCTGGGCATCATCATGAGACTATAATAAAAAAAGAGGTGAAGGATGAACATGAAAAAACTGGAAAAGTATGAAGAGAAGTGTATTGAATGTCATGCCTGTGAAGATGTTTGTGCAAAAACTTACTTCAAATCAGAAGACCGGGGAAAGTCCAGAATTGTCATCAACGAAGAGCTTGATGAAAAAGGTCAGAAAATTAACGTCTGCAATCAATGCGGAGAATGTATGGAAGTCTGTCCCGAGCTGGCCCTGACCAGAGACAAAAAAGGAGTAGTGCGGCTAGACAAAGACAAATGCGTTGAATGTCTGATCTGTGTCGGATTTTGTCCGTATCTTTCAATGAGAGTGCATAAAGATCTCCTCGAACCTTTCAAATGTATTGCCTGTGGACTCTGTGCCAAAGAATGTCCCACTGAGGCCATTGAAATCGTAGAGACTGTTTAGGATAAATCGTAATTCAATAGAATGGAAAAGGAGATGAGATGATGTCAGTTGTAATCGCAAAAGAACGAGTGGAAGAGATGAAGAATAACCGTAAGGTGTTAAAAGCCTTGGAATATACTCCGACGAAGGTGAATAGAGGGTATACCGACAAGACTTTATATATTAACTTAACTGACAACCAGGTGGAGTTTAGGGATATTCCTGAAATGGTGAAAGAGAAATTTATTGGGGGAAAAGGGTATGGTCTGTGGCATCTATGGAATGGAATTAAAGATGACACGAAGTGGAATGATCCCGAGAATGAAATTGTGATTTCTCCGGGACCGATTGCTGGAATTACCCAGTACCCCGGAGCAGGAAAATCCTTAGTTGTGAGCATCTCCCCAATCACAGGAACGGTTATTGACAGTAATGTGGGCGGACACTTTGGTCCTCTTATGAAGTTTTCAGGATTTGATGCACTGGAAATTCAAGGGAAAGCGGAAAAGGATGTGGTGGTGTTTATCGATGGAAATAAAGGAACGATCTCCATTGAGGAAGCACCGGTGGAAACCATCGACAGCCATATTCTTGCAGAAGAGTTAACGGAAATGTACGCAGATGATGAAGAAGACAAGCGACATATCTCTGTGGTCTCTTCGGGTCAAGCTGCAGAGCATAGTTATATCGGATTATTGAACTTCAGTTTTTATGATAAGCGGAAAAAAGCCCAACGGTTAAAACAAGCGGGTCGCGGTGGAATCGGTACTGTGTTCAGAGATAAAAAAATCAAAGCCCTGATTGTGAAGTATAAAGGCGTAAAAGGTGACAGCAATCATCCAGCCGATGTTGAAAAAATTAAGCAGGTTGGGATGAAGCTTCATAAGGAAGTCCATGACTTTGACGATGAGCAATGCCAAATGAGACAGGTGGGAACGGCAAATCTCTTCGAAACTATGAGCGATTATGATCTGCTTCCTGTAAACAACTTCCAGTACGGATCTCATAAGGATGCTGCCGCTACTGGCGGACGAGCTGCCCTTAAAAAGGTCTTGCAGCAGAATGAGCCAGACGGATGTTGGTTCGGATGTTCAATGTCCTGTGCGAAGTCTGCAGTGGAGTACGAGCTTCAAACCGGACCTTATAAAGGACAGAAGGTCGTTGTTGATGGACCTGAATATGAGACCATCGCAGGGGTTGGAAGCAACTGTGGAATCTTCGACATCGATTATGTATTGGAATGTAATTTCTACTGTGACACCTATGGAGTGGACACGATCTCCTTCGGTACATTAACCGCCTTCGCCATGGAATGCTATGAGCGGGGAGTAATCGATAAGGAAGTTACCGGCGGTTTGGAGATGACCTTCGGAAATAAAGATGCTGCAATGGAGCTCCTGCACCAGATGGCAAGAGGTGAAGGATTTGGTGTGGTTGCTGGCAAAGGTGTGCGGGCAATGAGAGAACTTTTCGTCAAAGAGTACGGAGCAGATGAAAACCTGCTTTTGGATATCGGAATGGAATCAAAGGGACTTGAGTATTCTCAATATGTTTCAAAGGAATCTTTAGCACAGCAGGGTGGTTACGCATTAACCAATAAAGGTCCTCAGCATGATGAGGCATGGTTGATTTTTATGGATATGGTGAATAATCAAATTCCGACCTTTGATGACAAAGCGGAAGCTCTTCACTACTTCCCAATGTTCAGAACCTGGTTTGGTCTTCAGGGTCTCTGTAAATTGCCATGGAATGACGTTGAGCCCATAAGCAACAGAGACATCGAAGGACCGGAAGCAGCCAAGGTTCCCGAACATGTACAGAACTATGTTGACCTGTACAATGCGGTGACGGGTAACAATATTGATAAGCAGGAAATGATTCTTCAATCGGAAAGAGTCTATAACTTCCAAAAGGTTTTTAACATCCGTCTCGGTGTCGTGGGAATTGAAGGAGACCGGGCACCATACCGTTCCGTCGGGCCGGTAACGAAGGAAGAATATCTATCGCGGGAAGATCGATATGACAAACAAATGAAAGAAAAGATCGGTGTTGATCCTGAAGGAAAAAGCGTAGAGGAGAAAATGGCGATCACAAGAGAATTCAGAGAGTCACAATTCGCTCAGCTGCGGGATACGGTCTATAAGCGTAGAGGATGGACTGTTGAAGGAATTCCTACACTTGAGCATCTTCAAAATATCGGCATGGACCTTCCTGAAGTGATGGAAGTAGTAAAGCCCTACTTGAGCAAGTAAAAGCTGTTGATGAAAACATTGGATATTGGGGCGGAGTTGAGACTTCGCCCCTTTTCATGTTAGAATGGTTTTAGATAGAGGATACAATAGAGGTGATAGAATGATTCAGGTAAACGGAAGAAATCACGAATGGTATGAAGGAATGACAATTGAAAGCCTTTTAAAAGATCTGAACTACACCTACCCGATTTTGGTGATACGGATCAACGGAACATTAATTGATAAAGAAGACTATTCTGCAACCAAAGTACAGAAGGGTGACGATGTGAAAATCATCCATCCTATTGCCGGAGGTTAAAGGAGGGTTATTGTGAAAATCAAAAAAATTTCTGACTGGTTAAGAAACTATGTGGAAAATCATGGAGGTTGTCTGTGGATTGAGGAGCGAAATGTCATTAAAGGATGATGAATGGTTTTTAAAGGACCATCAGGTTTGGTGGTAAAACCGGAAGGAAATAAGGAATGGATTGAAGCAACCGTTGAAGGAAAAGACTTGAAATTCTTTCTGGACAAGGAATTATGGGAAAATGTCAAGGAGAAAAAGGCGATAACCATGCATCTGGAAGGATATGGGCGGTTTGTTCTTGAAATTGAGACTTAGAGAGGATCTGCTCTCTAAGTTTTTTTATTTTATCCCGCAGGAGAATAGGATATAATAAAAATAAGGGAAGAAGGAAGGAAAGGCAGGAGAGAAAATGGCGAAGATTCGACTTCGACTTTTTGGTCCACCGGAGATTTATAAAAATGATGAAAAAGTGTTTTTACCCTATCGTAAGGCAGAGGCGCTTTTTTACTATCTAGTGATTCAAAAACAGGCAACGAGAGAGGAACTCGTAGGCCTTTTTTGGGGTGAAATCCAGGATGAACTGGCGAAGAAAAATCTTCGGAATGCCATGTATAAAATTCGTAAAGCCTTTGACATGGAGGTGATTCACTCGCCTCAAAAATCCATTGTTCTCTTAAACGATGAAATATCAATTATCTCGGATTACCATCAGATAATGAAGAATCCTTCTGAAATGACGGATCTTTATCGTGGAGAATTCTTAAAAGGCTTCTCTGTCAAAGATGAAGCAATGTTTTCTCATTGGCTGGAAAATCAAAGGACCCTTTTCGAAAGCCAATATATTTCAGTGCTTTATAAGGAAGTGGAAAAAGCAACTAAACAAAAAGATTTTCATATGGGCGAAAAAATAAGCAAGGAAATTATCGAGCAGGATCCCTATGATGAGAGAGCCTATCGTTTATTAATGAATGTGTATGACGAATTTTCCCTTCCAAACAAAGGATTGGAAGTTTTTCAAAACCTTGCCCGTTTTTTGGAAGAAGAGTTGGGAGTGGAGCCTTCAGAGGATACACGACGTCTCTATAGGCGTATGCAGAAAGAACAACAGCAAAGGAAAGTAGAAGGAACAAAGAAAAAGAAGTCCTTTTACTTTGGCCGGGAGAGGGAATTAGAACAGATTCGAAGAGGTTTATTTGAGGATGTTAAAGGGGACGGAAAGACCTTTGTATTGATTCAGGGAGAAGCGGGGATCGGTAAAACCTCTATTGTTGAACATCTCTTCGAAGAGTTTCAAGAGGAAGGGTTTCTGGTTTTTCAAACGGAATGCTTCGGTGCAGAGAAGAATTATATACTCAAGCCCTGGAATCCCATCATCTCTCAACTTATTCCCTATATTGAAAAGCAGAAAATAAAAATTCAATCTCCCTGGGGGAATGTTTTAAAAAGAGCCTTTCCCCAGCTGCAAACCTGGGATCATGAAGGGGGAGGAGAATATATTGATGGAAGTGTAGCCGGCAAGGTTGAGGATCAGCTCATTGAAGAGGGGATTGTTGAGGTTTTTCGCCACATCCAAGGCTCAGGGAAAGTGTTATTAATTTTTGAGGACTTACAGTGGATTGATGAAAAAAGCCTTCGACTGCTGACAAATTTGATGCTAAAATATCCAAAGAACCGGTTGAGGGTATTGGCAACATATCGAGGAGGGGATCGTCGGGATGTGGATCTTTTTCTTTCCCTTGCATATCAAAAGGGGATCCTGGAAAAGCTGGAACTAAAAAGATTTACAAGGGAAGAGACAAAAAATCTTGTAGAAAATTATCTTCTTTATTCCGAGGATAAAAAGACCTTAAAAGGGTTAAGCGATCTATCGGAGGGTTTTGATCAAATTTATGAGGAAACCGAAGGAAATCCTTTTTTTCTGATGGAGTATTTGAATCGAATCGGGAAAAGTCAGGGACAGAATACTCATGGACCCAAGGAGGAAGACCTTTTGAGAAGCCGTTTTGTCAACCTTTGTCAACAAGCGGAGGAAGTGGCGGAATTAACGGCACTCTTTTTTGATAAGGCCGAAATGAAAGAACTGATCAATCTTATGAGTCTTTCTGAATCCACGTTGATTGACCGCTTGGAGAACTTAATCAATGAGGGAATCCTCAAGGAGGAAGCCTCGGGAGAAAATATCTACTATCGTTTTACCCATCAAAAACTCCGGGAGTACTGTTATGATAAACAAAGCAAAGCAAGACGAAGGCATTCTCACCGGAGAATCGGCGAATATATGGAAAACAGGCTGGGAAATAATTGGGAGGACCATATGCTTTTTTCCAAGCTCATCTACCATTTTGAACGGGCGGGGCATTATAAAAAAGCTCTCAATTACAGCATTCAAAACTTGAAATATTATGTAGACTTTAGTCATGAACTGTTTCCTGTCTTAGAGGAAAAAGGGAATCAGGATGATCACCCATACTACTTATCGAAGCATCAAATTATCAAAGAACTGGAAGATATGGGGGAGTTGCTGGAAAAAGCAAAAAGGGGAGTCAACGGAACAGAGGATCTTTACGAGGAGGAAGTATACTTCCGTTACATCAAGGGAAGGTATCTTATTCGTCGTGGAGATTATGACGCAGGCATGGAAGAAATAAATCGTATTATTTCTTTAGCTGAAAAGCAAAAGGATTACAGAAGCCTGATTAAAGCATATAAACAGAAGGTTTACTATGGGATTCAAACCTATCAAAGAGACACCATGAAAGAAAACCTCGAGTTGGGATTCAGGAACCTCAAGATGATTGATTATCCTAAAGAAGAAGCGGTATATTATCGGTTGTTTGGTCTATATCACATGATGATGGAGAACTACGAGCAGGCTGATGAAACCTTGAGATACTCAATCCGTCTTTTTAATCAGATTCCCGGAGATCAAGGGAAATATAAGCTGAACATTGCTGCCGGCTATAATTATCTTGGTGAAATTCGACGCATTCAAATGAAGTTCTTTGAAAGTCTTAAGTATTACGATCAAGCAATTAAAATTTGTGAGGATCAGGAAATTTTTCGGGGGCTGAATGTTTTTTACACAAAAGCAGGGCAAGCAGCATTTGACGGAGGAGACTTTCTGCGGGCGAAAAACTATTTTGTGAAAGCCTTGAATCTCTATGGAAAAGAAGATGCGCTTTGGGGACGGTCCATTGCGGAAGGATTTATGGCATTGATTCTGTTCCGGGAGGAGATGTACGAATCATCATTGAAGTGTCTTAAAAACGCTGAGAAATTCAGCATAAAAATGAAAAATCCCTATGAGTTGGGGATTGTTTATCGGATAAAAAGCGGAATCAAACGGGAAATGATGAGTAAGCGGGTGATCCCCTCCTTTTATCGTCAAGCTCTTTCAAAGGATTTGTCCTACTATTGCAAGAAGGGAATCGAGAATCTGAATCAGGTTGATGGAAACTATGAAATTCATATTCTCAGACGATTAGACGCTTTAGCGACGATAAAGAGTTAAAATGGGAACAATAAATACACCTCGCTTTTTAAAGCAAGGAGGATGAGGAGGATTCTGAGTGATAAAAATTGATGGAAATCATTTAAGTTTGGAGCAATTTGCGGACGTGGTCCTGCAAGGACAGGAAGTGGCATTGGAAGTTGGAGCCATTGAAAAAGTTCACCGGGCAAGGGATCTTGTTAACCGGTATGTTGAGGAGGAACGGGTTTCCTATGGAATCACCACCGGTTTTGGGAAATTCAGTGATGTGGTGATTTCAAAGGAAGAGACGGAGGAGCTGCAGAGGAATCTGATTATCAGCCATGCCTGTGGCATAGGCGATCCTTTCTCAGAAGAAGAAACCCGGGGAATTATGCTTCTTCGTGCCAATGCCTTGGCGAAAGGATTCTCAGGAGTTCGTCTGAAGGTGATTGAAACACTGTTGAAAATGCTCAATAAGCGGGTGCATCCCATCATTCCGGAAAAAGGGTCTTTAGGTGCCAGCGGGGATCTTGCACCTCTTTCCCATATGGTCCTGGTCATGATTGGTGAGGGAGAAGCGATCTACAACGGGTCTCTCATGAGCGGAAAAGAAGCCATGGAGAAAGCGGGCATTGAAACAATCGTATTAACTGCCAAAGAGGGTCTCGGACTGATCAATGGTACTCAGGCGATGACTTCAGTGGGAGCTCTTACCTTATACAGAGGGATACAACTGTCGAAAATTGCAGATATTTCTTCCGCTCTTACCGTGGAAGCGCTAAATGGAATTATTGATGCCTTTGATCCAAAGGTTCATGAAGTTCGACCCCACAGCGGTCAAATTACAACAGCATCCAATTTACTTCGTTTGCTTGATGAGAGTCAATTAACCACCCATCAGGGTGAAATGCGGGTTCAAGATCCCTATACTTTACGATGCTTACCGCAAATCCATGGAGCAACCAAGGATGCTTTGGCATTTATCAAAGAAAAAGTTGAAATCGAAATGAATGGAGTGACTGACAATCCTCTCATTTTTACAGAGGAGGACCAGGTCATTTCCGGAGGGAATTTCCACGGTCAACCTATGGCACTGCCCTTCGATTTTCTAGCCATTGCACTTGCAGAACTTGCAAACGCAGCTGAGCGGAGAATTGAGCGACTGGTAAATCCTCAGCTCAGCGGTCTTCCTGCTTTTCTAACGGAAAAGGGAGGTCTTCATTCCGGCTTGATGATTGCTCAATACTCTGCAGCGGCCCTGGTTTCTGAAAACAAGATCCTGGCCCATCCTGCCAGTGTAGATTCAATTCCTTCTTCAGCAAATCAGGAGGATCATGTAAGCATGGGAACCATTGCCGCAAGGAAAGCGAGAGAGATCGCTTTCAATACTTCGAGGGTTCTGGGAATAGAATTGATGACAGCAGCCCAGGCCATTGAGTTTAAGGAATCAAAGGAGTTGGGCAAAGGAACCATGATCGCATATAAAACTCTCAGAAAGTCATTAAAACCCCTTAAAGAAGACCGGATTCTCTACCGGGATATCAATATTGCCTCGGAAATGATTGATAACAATCAAATTCTCAATGCAGTGGAAGAAACTGTGGGATCCCTGGATTAAGCAAAAAACCCTTATCGGCTATTTTTAAAGGATAAGGGTTTTTTCATGGAAATTGTTCGGATCAACGGTCTCGGGGAAAAGGGTATGATATAATAAAAAGAACTATACAAAAGAGGTGATTTCCCATGACAAAGGGTAAATTTGTCCATCTCCATGTTCATACAGAATACAGTTTGCTTGATGGGTTTACAACCATCGATCGTCTCATGGATGAGGTAAAGGAAAAGGGAATGTATTCCATTGCCATCACCGATCACGGATCCATGTTCGGAGTGATCGATTTTTATAAAAAAGCAAAGGAAAAGGGAGTCAAGCCGATTATCGGCTGTGAAGTCTATACTGCCCGGAGACGACTGACAGATAAAGATCCGGTGAAGGATAAAAACCAAGGGCACTTGGTGCTTCTGGCAAAAAACGAGGCGGGATACAAGAATTTGATCAAAATTGTATCCAAAGGATTTTTGGAAGGGTTCTATTATAAACCGCGGGTTGACTATGAGACACTGGAAGCGCATTCGGAAGGGCTGATCTGTTTGAGTGCCTGTCTGGCAGGAGACATTCAACAGAAGATTTTGAACGGAGAAAAGGAAAATGCTGAAAAACTTGCCCTCCGTCTGAAAGGGATTTTCGGAGAAGATAATTTCTACCTGGAGCTGCAGGACCACGGGTTAAAGGAGCAGAAGATTGTTAACAGGGAGTTCCTTCAAATGAGTAAAAAATTGGAGATTCCATTGGTTGCAACCAATGATCTCCACTATATTCAAAGAGAGGATCATGAACCCCATGATATTCTACTTTGTATCCAAACCGGGAAAACTCAACAGGATCCGGACCGTATGAAGTTTCCCAATGACGAATTTTACTTAAAATCTCCTGAGGAAATGGAAGAGCTATTTCCTTATGCAGTCCGGGCTTTGGAAAACTCGGTAAAAATCGCGGAACGTTGTAACGTGGACTTTGACTTTAATGCCATGCATCTTCCGGATTATGAAGTCCCCCAGGGCTATACTCCCTTTGATTATTTAAAACATCTTTGTACGGAAGGTCTTTACCGACGTTATAAGGAGCCCGGGGAGGATCTGTTTAAGCGTTTGAATTATGAACTGAATACCATAAAAGGGATGGGCTATACCGAATATTTTCTCATTGTATGGGACTTTATTCGTTATGCCAGGAATAAGAATATTGCTGTAGGTCCCGGGAGGGGAAGCGCGGCGGGCAGCATCGTTGCCTATACTTTAGAAATTACAGACATTGATCCGATAAAATACCAATTGATCTTCGAACGATTTTTGAATCCTGAGCGGATTTCAATGCCCGATATTGATATCGATTTTTGCTATGAACGTCGTGAAGAAGTGATTGACTACGTGAAAGAGAAGTATGGGTCCGAAAAAGTTGCCCAAATCATTACTTTCGGAACGATGGCTGCAAGGGCTGCAATACGGGATGTCGGCAGGGTGATTGACATGCCCTACAATCAAGTGGACCGGATTGCCAAGGAAATTCCCTTTGCCATCGGAATGACCATCGATAAAGCATTAGTCATGAATCCAAAGCTGAATGAAATCATGGATGAGGATGAGCAGGCAAAGTACCTGATTGAAATGGCAAAAAAGGTTGAAGGGATGCCCCGCCATGCCTCCACCCATGCAGCCGGTGTCGTGATCGCGAAGAAAGCCGTTGAAGAGTATGTTCCCCTCTATATGCATAACGACAGTGTTTCCACCCAATTCACAATGGGAACTCTGGAAGAACTGGGACTATTGAAGATGGACTTTTTGGGATTGAGGACTTTGACAGTGATCCGAAATGCTATGGATAATGTGGAGGCTCAGCATGGGATTCAGATTGATTTTTCCGGCGGAGATTATGAAGATCCTAATGTGTATCAACTGATCAGCAAGGGAGAAACATTAGGTGTGTTTCAGCTGGAGAGTACAGGAATGATTTCTTTTATGCGGGAACTCAGACCCGATTCCTTTGAAGATGTGGTTGCGGGGGTCTCGCTTTTCAGACCGGGACCCATGGAATCCATTCCCCGTTATGTAGCATCAAAGAGAGATCCATCGAAGGTGGAATACCTTCATGAATCCTTAAAACCCATATTGGAAGTGACCTATGGATGCATGGTTTATCAGGAACAGGTCATGCAGGTGGTTAGGGAACTGGCTGGATACAGCTATGGTCGGAGTGATATTGTAAGAAGAGCAATGGGGAAAAAGAAGATGGATGTAATGGAAAAGGAACGGGAGTATTTCATCCATGGGAAAGAGGATGAGGAAGGAAACGTTGAAATTCAAGGGTGCATCAGAAACGGGATTCCCAAGGATATCGCTAACCGCATCTATGACGAAATGATTGACTTCGCCAAATATGCATTTAACAAGTCCCATGCTGCTGCCTATGCAGTACTCGCCTATCAAACCGCTTATTTAAAGTATTATTATCCTGTGGAATTCATGGCGGCACTCATGACAAGCATTATGGGGGATACCTCTAAGGTTGCCCAATACATTCATGATGCGAGAAAAATGGATATAGAGATTCTTTCGCCGAATATTAACCGAAGTTTTTCGAAGTTTACGGTGGAAGAAGGTTGTATACGCTATGGACTAGCTGCTGTAAAAAACGTGGGTGTTTCTATGATTGACTCGATTGTAAGTATTCGTAAGTCTAAAGGGGATTTTAAGGATTTTATTGATTTTTGTCAGAAAGTTCCTTCAAAGGATCTGAATAAACGTGCAATTGAAAGTCTGATTAAGTCCGGGGCGTTTGATGAAATGGGAGCAAATCGGGCTCAACTGATGGCAGTTTATGAGGGGGTACTGGAGAGTGTATCGAAAACAAAGAGAAGAAATCTGGATGGCCAGATCGGATTATTTGACCTGGGACAGAATAAGGATTTCGGAATACCTTCCATCACGATACCTAATATAAAAGAGTTTGACGAAAAACGAAGGTTAAGTATGGAAAAGGAAACGGTAGGTCTTTATGTTACCGGTCATCCTTTGGGTGCCTATGAAGAAATTTTAAAAACCTATGTCAGCACCAACAGCTCAGAGTTGAAAGCCGTTGTGGATGAATTGGAGGAAGGCCCCCGTTTTAAAGATAAGCAGACGGTGATAGTGGGGGGAATGGTGGCTGAAAAATCAACAAAAATGACCCGCAATAATCAGCTGATGGCCTTTATCCGTTTGGAGGATCTTTACGGTGATTTGGAATGTGTAATCTTTCCAAATGTTTTTGAGCGCTTTGCTCCGCTGATCCAAGAAGATCAGTTTATCCTTGTAAAGGGAACTCTGGATCTTCGGGAAGAGGAAGAACCGAAAATTCTTGTGAATTTGATAAAATCCCTGGATCGTTTAAAGGATGAAAAAGTTTGCATAAAACTTGCATCAAAAAATGATCGCAAACAGTTAAAACGAGTGAAAGATCTCCTTATAAAAGAACAGGGGGACACCCCAGTGATTCTCCTGATAGAGGATAGCGGTGAAAAATTAAAGGCTCCAAGATCCCATTGGATCAACCTGAAGGGAAAAACCATAAAGGAACTGCAAAAAGAATTGGGAGAGGACTCGGTGAAGGTTTTCGGCACACCATAACGGGGCTTCTCCCCCTGTTTTTCTCTGATGGAATTGGCAGGGTTACAAAGAATAACTTTTCGGACTTTTTCAAATCATGATATAATGGTGTACATACTGAAAAATAGTCAGGAGTGATTTTATGCAAACGATTGCAGTCCTAACCAGTGGAGGAGACTCTCCCGGTATGAACGCAGCCATACGATCTGTTGTTCGCTATGGAATTCATAAGGAGTTAAAAGTACTCGGCGTTAAACAGGGATATGAAGGT
Organism: Clostridiaceae bacterium; assembly: GCA_003554105.1. GTDB lineage: Bacteria > Bacillota > Clostridia > Peptostreptococcales > T1SED10-28 > T1SED10-28. The sequence continues at coordinate 20,250 of PWFQ01000006.1, forward strand.
TTGTTAAATGCGGATATTGAGGAAATGACGCTATCTTCCGTAGCAGATATTATCCATCGGGGAGGCACAAAGCTTTTAAGCGCAAGGAGTGAACGCTTTAAGACTGAAGAAGGTCAGAGAAAAGCCTTAAACGTTATTAACATTTTTAACATCGACGGAATTGTAGTGATTGGGGGAGACGGTTCTTTTCGCGGAGCAGAGGCACTATCCAATCACGGGATCCCTACGGTTGGAATTCCAGGGACCATTGATAATGATCTGGATTATACCGAGTACACTATAGGATTTGATACTGCGGTGAATACAGCTCTTGATGCCATTAGTAAAATCAGAGATACATCCACATCTCATGGGCGTGCCAACATCATTGAAGTTATGGGAAGAGACTGTGGTGATTTAGCACTCTACGCAGGTTTGGCAGGGGGTGCGGAAAGTATTATCGTTCCGGAAGTCCCCTTCGACTTGGACCGGGTCTGCAATAAGTTATTGCAGGGAAGAAATCGGGGGAAGCTTCACAGCCTTATTGTTCTCGCCGAAGGTGTGGGAAATGCCATGGAGATCGGAGATCAAATTCAGGAGAAAACGGGGATTGAAACCCGGGCAACCATTCTCGGGCATATCCAGCGGGGAGGAACTCCTTCGGGAAGAGATCGGATGATGGCCAGTCAAATGGGGGCAAAAGCTGTTGATCTTCTCATACAAGGAGAAGGAAGCATGGTTGTGGGAATAAAGGGAAAAGAAATTATTGCGGTACCAATTGCAGAGGCATTGAAAACCAAGACGCCCATTGACGAGAAAACCTATGAACTGGCAGATATTTTATCGAAATAGCAAGAGAAACTTTGGAGGTGGAAAAATGAAAAAAACAAAAGTAGTCTGCACGATTGGCCCAGCAAGTGAAAATTATGACATTCTTATGAAGTTGATTGAGAGTGGGATGAACGTAGCAAGATTGAATTTTTCCCATGGAAATCAAGATGAACATCGAAGTCGAATTGAAATGATTCAGCAGGCCAGTGAGGACAGCGATATGCCTATTGCAATTATGTTGGATACCAAGGGACCTGAAATACGTACAGGGAAATTTAAAATGGATGTTGTAGAGCTGATGCAGGGAGATCATTTCACGATTACTACAAGGGATGTGGAAGGAGATCAGAATATCTGTTCCGTTTCTTATTCCGGAATTGTGCAGGATGTAAAAGTGGGGGATCGAATTCTTATAGATGACGGGCTGGTTTCTCTAAAAATCATGGAAATTCCCAATGAGACGGATATTCTTTGTCTTGTGGAAAATCAAGGGGAGATTAAAGACCATAAGGGCGTGAATCTTCCCGGTGTAAAGACGAATTTACCTGCAATCACCGATAAAGATATTAGCGATATTCAATTTGGAATTGAGATGGGCGTGGATTTCATTGCGGCATCTTTCGTAAGAAAAGCGGAGGATGTGCTGGAGATTAGAAAAATCCTTGAAGACCATGGGGCGGATCATATTAAAATTATCCCGAAAATTGAGAACCAGGAAGGTGTGGACAATCTGGATGAAATTATCGAGGTTTCTGATGGGATCATGGTCGCAAGGGGAGATCTTGGTGTTGAAGTTCCAACAGAAGAAATTGCAATTATACAAAAGGATATGATCCACCGGTGTAACATGGTGGGAAAGCCGGTGATTACTGCGACACAAATGCTGGATTCTATGATTCGAAATCCAAGACCCACAAGAGCTGAAGTTACCGACGTGTCCAATGCCATTTTTGACGGCAGTGATGCTATTATGCTCTCCGGTGAGACCGCAGCAGGGAAGTATCCTGTTGAAGCTGTTGAAACCATGGCAAGAATTGCAAAACGCACAGAACAAGCCATTGAATATCAAAAAGAGCTGCATGAACGTTCAACGGGTGCGAATCTTTCAGTTACTGATGCCATTAGCTATTCTACTTGTACAACTGCCATGAGCCTTGGTGCTGCAGCTATAATTACAGCAACATCTTCCGGGCACACAGCAAGGATGGTGTCCAAGTTCCGTCCAAGCTCTCAAATTATAGCTGTTACCACCAGTGAAAGAGTGAGAAGACAGTTGGCTCTAAGCTGGGGAGTATACAGTATTACTATGGATGAAATGGAATCGACGGATGACATTATTAACGTTTCTGTGATGAATGCCTTGAAGGAAAAGTACATTGAACCGGGAGATTTGGTTGTGATTACTGCGGGGGTTCCTGTTGGAGTAGCGGGAACGACAAACTTAATTAAGGTTCATGTTGCCAGTGAAATTCTTCTTTCAGGAAAAGGGATCGGTAAGAAATCGGTCACTGGACGGGCTGTGATCGTGGATGACAAGGAAGATCTTAATGAAGTGAAAGAAGGCGACATTCTTGTGACTTATGCCACAGATCGCAGCTTTATGGACGCAATCGAACGGTCAGGAGCAGTGATTGTTGAAGAAGGAGGACTTACAGGCCATGCAGCCATAGTCGGTTTGAATCTTCATAAAATCACCGTTGTGGGTGTAGATAAAGCCAGAGAAACCCTAAGAACCGGAGATATCGTCACAGTTGACGGTGCAACAGGATTGATTTATAGTGGTAAGAGTAAAGTGCTTTAAAACTTTTTGAAAGAAGGGACAAAAAAATGAACCGACATGGTGTGAAGATACGGCCAAGATACGGAGAGACGGATCAGATGGGGATCATCTACCATGGAAATTATTTTCTATGGTATGAAGTGTCAAGAACAACATTTTTAAAGGAGCAGGGTCTCAGCTATCGCTCAATGGAAGAGATGGGTGTGCTGTTACCAGTGATAGAAGTATCCTGCCAATACAGAAAATCTGCCCTATACGATGATGATTTAGAGGTTTTTTCCAGTATCGATCATCTGACTCCAACCAGACTTTCATTCGTTTACGAAATTGTCAGGGATGGAGAAGAAACCATTGCCACGGGAAAAACCCACCATGTTTATCTTGACCCTGAGAAAAAACGGCCGATGAATCTTAAGAGACATTTTCCGGAGATCTATGAACTGCTAAAAAACCTGAAAGCCGCAAAAGAGGTGTGATAATGCTTGGAAAATTGATTTTTTTATTTACTGTGGTGCCGATTGTGGAACTGTTGATTCTAATTGAAATCGGGGGCGCTATCGGAGTACTCAATACTGTCCTGCTTGTTTTGATTACAGGGATCGTGGGAGCCGTACTGGCCAAAAGTGAAGGAAGACAGATTATCGCCAACATTCAGCGGGAAACCTCCATGGGGAGAATGCCCGGAGATGAGCTGATCAACGGCTTAAGTGTTCTTCTGGGAGGTGCCATGCTGGTGACACCGGGGATCTTTACCGATGTTGTCGGATTTACTTTGGTGATCCCCTTTACCAGAGGTCTTTTAATCGGCTTCATTAAAAAGCAGGTAAAAGGCATGATTAAAGAGGGAAACGTGAAGGTATACTACAATTCTCCTTTCCAAGGGCAAAGACCCGATGTGCATAGAGGAGAAAAGGAGGATTTTCAAAAGAATTTTCAAAATGCTGAGGATGTGGACTACGAAGAGGTGGATAAGGAATGAGGAGAATCGAGCAGCGTTCAATCAGAAGAGGCGGACCAAAGGTCTCCGCGGTAGGTTTCGGCGGCATCCCAATTCAGCGGATTACTGAGGAAGAGGGAGTTCAAATTGTTAAAAGCCTTCAGGATTCAGGAATCAATTTCATCGATACAGCCAGAGGCTATGGAAAAAGTGAAGAAGTGATCGGGAAAGGTCTGATGAAATCGGATGCGGACTATCCCTGGTTTCTTGCCACAAAATCCATGGCTCGGGATTATGAAGGGATGAAAAAGGACATAGAGTTGAGTTTAACAAATCTTCAATGTCAATCCATCGATCTTTATCAACTGCATAATGTTCGTCTTGAACAGGAATATACCAGGATTATGTCCGATCAGGGTGCCTACAGGGCACTATCTGAGGCGAGGGACAAGGGGAGGATCCGAATGATCGGCTTTACTTCCCATGATGTGGATATGGCCATGAAAGCTGTTGAGAGCGGACTCTTTGATACGATCCAGTTTCCCTATAATATTGTCGAGAGTCAAGGAGTCAAAGTGTTTGAAAAAGCCCATGAAAAGGGAGTCGGGGTCATCATAATGAAACCTCTGGCAGGCGGAGCCATTGATAATGGGGAGATTGCCTTGAAATTCATTCTTAACAACCCTCATGTTACAGTGGCGATTCCCGGGATGGATTCCTTAAAACAAATCCCGGAGAACGCTGGAGTTGCAACCGGTAATTATGAATTTACCCGGGAAGAGAAGCAGTACATTGAGCAGATCAGGGATGACCTTGGCAATCGGTTTTGTCGCCGGTGCGGGTACTGTGGACCATGTGCAGCTGGGATCAACATTCCCGTGCAGTTTTTGATGGAAGGCTACTATTCCCGATATGACCTGAAAGAATGGGCTCATAGTCGATACGATGCCTTGGATAAAAAAGCATCAGATTGTGAGAAGTGCGGACTCTGTGAAGAAAAATGCCCCTATGATCTTCCGATACGGGATATGCTGGATGAAGTAAGAGCTGTTATGGAAGAATAATAAAGCACCACTAAAAAAGCCGGGATTTGACTTTTCTCCAAATTCCGGCTTTTAATGATTTATAAACATCATCCTGTGCATTTTCAAGTTTTAAGGGTTTTCAATGTTGATAAGTACCGGGTCCCTGATCGGACGATCCAGTGGATAATGGAATAGAGAATCCTCACCGTTTCCATTATTCAGACTGATCACGACCCCATCAATGTTGGAGAATTGAAGATAGCCTTTTAACAAACCGTCCAACGCCATAAGAATCTTTTCTTCGCTTAAATCTTCAAGAGAGGATTCATCGAAATAAAAGTAAACGATATTGTCTTCGATGAAGAGATCACTGGGATAAAAACCCGGTGGAACAATTGGGAATTTAAGGTGATCATAAAAATGAGGACTCCCACGAAGCTGGTGCAACTGATAGTACCCCTCGGGATTAAGCAGTTCTCCTTCTTCGGAGAAAAATCCCATGACGGACTCAAAAGAGTCTTCCTCACTTAGAAATACCGGTACAAGCAAAGCTCTTTCAGTCTGTGTCGAGTAACCGAAATATAGACGGGGTCCATCGGGGAAACCGACAGGTTCATCCACCTGAACTCCTCCAAAAGCTTCCTCCCGGATTTCCTGATTAAAATAAAACTGATGATCTGACGCTCTGACTCCGGGAGTCGATAAGAAAGAGTAGGTAAAGGCCCGGAAGATCGGAGGCCAAAGCTGAGGATCATCGAACCGCTCAAAATCACCATGGATATTGACACTTGTACGTCCCTGCTGAAAGGAGATAAGCCCCCAGGAAGGAAAATCGTAGTCATCGCCACTTTTTAATCCTAAATTCTCATCGGGTCCTCCGGCCAATGCAAGGGCAACTTGAACCAAACGACGATCCGAGGTGGTGATGAAGCGAGTAACAGGAACCGAATAGTCAGTCATCTCCGTTGGGAAATAGAGAACAAGCGGAATTCTTCCCTGGGGATTTCTAAGTAAGGATGCAATGTAGTCAAAATCCCTATCAAAAATAATTTGGAAAGATTCTTCTTCAACTGCCGCTATTTCTTCCCTGTCGGTTCGTAATATCAGTTCGAATTCACCATCACTTAGTTCCAGGATTTTCTGATCAATGGAAAAATGAAATTCAACTGTTTCTCCGGTTAATAGATCTCCGGGGGAGTGTTCAGGAGAAACCGATGTGAAATCCAATGTTCGAACAGGCTCCTGATCGATTAAAATTTCAAGCACAAAAAGATCCTCTTCATAGGGAACTTCACCATGAAGGATCTGTAGATCGACATATAAATCATATTGACCGGCTTCTCCCTGCACAAATCGATAATCAGCCGCAACTTCCACAGGACCGTTTTCATCGACAGGCGGAGTCACGTCGTCATTATCCGTGGCTCTTTCCCAAAAGGTGTCAGCATCGATTCGGTCGAAATAGAGGGGAGAACCGGTGGCCATTATTACAATCATAAGCAGTAGAATAATTTTACCAAGGCTTCTTAACATTTCGCACCTCACTTTCCTTCTATCTACTATTATAGATTAATCGGAAGCAATTATAAACAGTGATAGGAGAATTAAAGAGAAAATCAATGAATTTTTTTGTTAGATAGGGTAAGATAAGAGAAGCAACCAGATTCAACTAGAGGAGAGAAGAACATTGATTAGAAAAGGATTTATCTATACAATCACAATTGATGACATAGGACATAAAGGTGAAGGGGTCGGAAAAATTAACGGGATCCCTGTCTTTGTTGATGGCGGGATCCCCGGAGATGAGTTGAAAATCCGAACAACAAAGGTAAAAAAGAACTATGCCTTCGGGGAATTGAAGGAAATCCTGAAGCCATCAAAGGATCGTGTCACACCCCGCTGTCCATTGGCGGATTCATGTGGCGGATGCCAGATTATGCAAATGGATTATACAGCCCAGTTGAAAATTAAGAAGAATCGGGTACAGGAAACTCTAAAACGCATCGGAAAAATTCATTCCCCGGTATTCGATGTGATCGGAATGGAGGAGCCCTATGAATATCGAAACAAAGCACAATTTCCAATTGGTTGGAAGGGGAATCGTCCGGTAATGGGCTTCTATCGGAGCGGAAGTCACGAGATTGTGGACACAAACCGGTGTTTTATTCAGGATCCTGTCAATAACAAGCTTCTGAGCTTTATGAAAGGGTTTATTCTTGATTATGGACTGTCGGTTTATGACGAACATACAGGGAAAGGATTGTTGCGTCATTTTATAACAAGGGTCAGTCAATGGAACGGGGATGTTATGGTAATTGTCGTGCTCAATGGCCAGGAAATCCCTCATCAGGAAACCCTGATCAAAGAAATTCTTCAACTTGAACCAAAAATAAAGACGATTGCAGTTAATCGTAATCTGAAGAAAACCAATGTCATTTACGGTGAGGAAACAGAAGTGATCTATGGAGAGGGATATATTGTGGATCGTCTTGGCGAGAGAGAGTTTATGATTTCTCCCCGTTCATTTTTTCAGGTAAACTCCATACAGACAGAGGTTCTTTATAAGACAGCCTTAGATTATTGCGACCTGACGGGAGAGGAAACAGTAATCGATCTCTATTGTGGAATCGGTACGATTTCCCTTTTTCTCACGGAAAAAGCAAAAAAGGTATATGGGATCGAAATCGTCCCGGAAGCCATAGAAGATGCAAAGAGGAACTGCCGGTTAAACGGTATTGAGAATGCAGAATTTCTTTTGGGTAAAGCGGAGGAAGAGGCTCCAAAACTATTTGAACAGGGAGTATCAGCAGATGTAGTCGTTGTGGATCCTCCAAGAAAGGGCTGTGAGGAAAAAGTTCTTGAGACCATAGTGGAGATGGAGCCAAAGAAAATCGTTTATGTTTCCTGTAACCCTTCCACATTGGCAAGGGATCTGGAAATTCTGGAAGGAAAGGGATATGAAACTAAAAGAGTTCAGCCCGTGGATTTGTTTTGCCATAGCGCTCACATAGAGACGGTAACACTGCTTACAAAACGGGGATAATACGGGAGGCAGGCATGGAAATGATAAGTGTCAGGGGAAACGATCTTTCCCGGGAGAGTCCAAAGGACACAACTTACGAGGTGATTTATGAATAAGCAGGGCATTATCCATGAAATTCAGTCATCTCATGCTTATGGGATAAGGGGTGACCGGGCAAGATTTGTTTTGAAAGCTCCAAGAAATGAATTGCTCGATGCGGGTTTTGTATGGGCGGACAAATATCTTTATGAGAGAGGGATTTCAGGGAAAAACCATTTGAACATGAGGATGTTTGCAAAGGACCATTACTATGACTACTTTGAAGTGGAAGTGGACTTTACGGTTTTGAATCTTAATTATTATTTCGTGCTGAGAGATGAACGGGAAATCCTTTACATGGGGAAGGATCATTTCTATGATGAGGAAATCAACGATCCATGGAGGATGTACCATCTGGCCTCCATCTTTCCTGAAGATGAGTTCAAAACCCCATCCTGGGCAGCAGCCGCAATTGTTTATCAAATCTTTCCCGATCGGTTCCATCCCGGAGAGGACGATCGGAATTCATCTATATGGAACGGTAAAATTTCCCATAATACTTTTTTGGGAGGAACTTTGAAAGGAATAGAGGATAATCTTGAATACATGCAGGATCTGGGAGTGAACACAATCTATCTTACTCCTCTCTTTAAATCCTCATCCAATCATCGCTATAATACCACGGATTACTATGAGGTTGATCCCCGGCTGGGGAATAAAGAAGATTTGAGAAGATTAATACAAGAGATGAAGAGACGAAAAATCCGAATCGTTTTCGACTTTGTGTTTAATCACACCGGGTATGATTTTTTTGCATTCCGGGACATTATGGAAAAAGGGGAAAGTTCAATCTACAAAGACTGGTATTATATTGACGGATTTCCTTTAAAATCTGAAAGAGGAAAAAAGCCGAATTATAAATCTTTTGGGTATTTCTATGGCATGCCGAAAGTAAATCTTGATCATCCGGAAGCATCGCAATACTTTTTAGATGTTGCCAAGTATTGGGTGAAAAACTTTGACATCGATGGACTCAGAATGGATGTGGCAGATGAAATGTCCCCGCGGTTTTTACGATCTCTCAGAGAAGAAGTCAGGAGCATAAACCCCGAAATTCTCATGATTGGAGAAATCTGGTATGATGCGAAAGCCTGGTTAAAAGGGGATTGCTTTGATACGGTAATGAATTATGTGTTTTACCATGGAGTTAAAGAATTAATCGGTAAAGGAACCATGAGTCCAGAAGATTTTCTGAATGAAATCGGAGGATTGATGGGAAACTACAAAAAAGAAGTGCATCATCTGTTGTGGAATTTGATCGGCAGCCATGATACACCGAGATTTATAAATGAAGCCAAGTACTCCCTCAAAAGACAGAAGCTTGCAGTTCTTTTACAAATGACGATGCCCGGGGTACCTATGATTTATTACGGGGATGAGGTCGGTATGAAAGGGGGGAGAGACCCGGATAACCGCAGGGGAATGATCTGGGAAGAAGACAAACAAAATTCGGATCTGTTGAAGGAGTATAAAAGACTGATTACTCTACGAAAAAATGAACCTCTTCTTGTAAGTGGAAGTTTCCTTGTAGTGGATCAGGACCTTGTTGAGGATCTTCTTGTATTTCACCGTGTCTCCAAAAATGAGAGAATTTCCGTCATTGTTAATTCAGGAAAAAATAAAACGACTGTCCCGGGAATGAAAGGACGGATGGATCTTCTGGAAAATAGGGTTATCGAAGGAGAGCTTGTTGTAAAAGGCCTTTCAGGAGCCATCATAAAATAGGAAAATCTTTAAAAGAGGAGATCACGGGGATCTCTTCTTTTTTGCTTCCCGAAATCGATGGAGAACCACATTAACTTCCGCACCAAGGACAATAATAATACTGCTAATGTATAGCCAAAGAAGGACAACGACAATGCCTCCCAGACTTCCGTATATCGCAGAATAATTGGAAAAATTATTGATATAGTAAGAAAATCCCAGGGATGCCACAAGCCAAAAAACAACGGTGAACAAAGCGCCCCAAAAAACATCACGCAAACGTAACTTCTTATTGGGAGCAAATTTATAAAACACAGTGAAAAAGATGATCATTACTCCGATGGGAACAGGATAGCGGATGGTGTTCCATACACGAATGAAATAGTCGGATAAGCCGAAAAAATTAAAGACATAGGTACCGATCACCTCACCGAAGACGATGAAGAAAAAAGCAAAAATAATAACAATGGGGACTCCTAAGGTTGTGAGAAGGGCAATCCCCTTTACTTTTACAAAGTGGCGGGTTTCTTCCACGTTATAGGCGGAATTCACCCCTTTAATTAAGGCATTGGCACCTTTCAGAGAACTCCATAATGCCGCAACCAGGCCAAAGGAGAGAAGAGCTCCGCTGCTCTCTGTAAAGACCTCGCTAATTGTACCAAAGATTAATGAATGGGCTTCTTCGGGAAGAAGGTTGGATAATTGCTGTATGATTATATCCGCTTCCAAAGGAGTGTATTGTAAGACACTGAGCAGGACGATAAAAAACGGGAACATGGCAAGCAATAAATAATATGTGGTTTGCGCCCCTAAATCAGGGACCCGGTCCATTTTGATATTATGGAGAAGCGCCTTGAAAAAGGATTTATAATCAGGCGGGGAATCCTCCTGATGAAAGTAACTCTCCTTCGGCAAATCAATCGGCTCATTCTCTGAAGTAATATTCTCGATGGAAGCATCCTCAAATATTTTTTCGTTTTTCTTTAAAGGTGAAGGAGACTCTTTCTTTATAGGTCTTTTCGGTTCTGAGGGATCGAGCTTCAAAAGGTTATTTTGCAAACGCAAATGTTGAGATAGCAACAAGATCGTTGCCACTATTAAACCCAGAATTGAAAAAATCAACAGGATGCCCAGAAGGGAGAGGTTTTGAAAAAAGTTCATTTTATCACACCTTTCTATATAGCACTTGTACCAATTTTAGGAATCATTTAAACGTTGATTATGATAAAATGGAATCAGATCGGAAAAAAGGAGGAAGGGTATGCTGAAAGAGCAAGCAGTGAGTTACTATCAAAAGGGATATAATTGTGCAGAAGCCATGATTCTTGGAGGAAATGCATATTATGAGTTAAACCTTCCAAAAGAATCTTTTTTAACCATGGCAGCCTTTGGAGGCGGAGTGAACCGGGAGGATTTGTGTGGAGCGATTTCCGGGGGAGTGGCTCTTCTCGGTCTGATTTTTGTGAAAAACCGCAGTTGCGAGAGTGAAATAATCAAGGAGATCACACAAGAATACGTGGATCGCTTTGAGTCCTCGATGGGATCCCTTAACTGTAAAATATTGAAGGACTCTCACAGGAATGAGGTTGAAAAATGCACATCAGTAGTTGAGACTAGCGGCAGAATCCTTGAAGAAACCGTCGAGAAATATAAAAAACATCGTGTGAAGTAATTTTGGAAAGCGCAGAGTAAAAGTCTGCGCTTTCTCTGGTAACAGGAAAGAGTAAATTCCATTCTATGGGAGAATTTTTGAAAGTCATAAGAAGCTTGGACTTCATCAGTTAACAAGAGGAGCAAATCATGGTAAACTGTTTACATAAGATGGAAAGAAAGAGGTGGAGCACTTCATGCGTTTATGGACAAGACAACATGTTTCGGTGTGGGAAGAGATCATGAAGGTAGGTTGCTATTTTGCTAAAAAGGAACATATCGAACTGAAAAACGATACGATTTCCGACTATTATCTTGAGTTATATCATTGGTACATCAGAAGAGCGGAGAAAATTGTTCCAAGGGAGAGAAACGATCAATATCCCATATGGGCATCCACGAGTTATAAAGATCGTTTACAAGTGGTGGAAGATACTTACCTTCTGGAGCTTGAAGTTCCTGAAGACTGTGTGGTGGTGACAGATTTTGATAAATGGGGATATGTGGTGAATTACTGGTATGTGCCTGAAGACAAAGAGGATGAAAGAAAGCATAACGAAGAGCTGGAAAAAATGGGAATAGGCGATGAATCCGCCATTGTCATGGGACATAAAGGGAATTTTTACCCACTGCTCCGGGATAAAATTCTAAAGAGCTGGGATCGGATTTTTGAGATTGAGAAGCATGACAGTGTAATGACTCAGGCAACCCTCTGGGAAATAAAAAAAGAGTGGGTTATCAAGGTGGAGAATTACAAAGGCGAGGAGGTTTTTCACCATGAAAAATAAAAATGAGACGATCACCCTCTATACCGGACAGCGACAAGTTGTTCTGGATACATTGAAAAATGAAGGGATCTATCATGTGAAGAAAAACTATGTCAAGGAGAAATACCGGGAGGTGTCGTCGATTTTCCTTGAAGCCTATTCCTGGCTTGTAAAGGAAATGGAAAAGCGGGTTCATAAACCTGAAGGAGCAGAGTATCCGGTATGGGTATTTACGAAAAAGAGAGATGTTGAAGTTCCAAAGGGCAGCGAGCTTATCATCCTGGAAGTTCCTGTTGAACATGTTCTTCTCTTTGAACAAAAACACTGGAATCGAGTTCTGAATCTTTCCTACCTTGGAGAGAGTGAAGAAGAAGAAGAGGAATTTCAAGTCGAACTGGAAAGACAAGGAATTACATCCCAGAGCGACCTTTTTCTCACTGCCTTTTACCCTCATCTGAAAGATCGTGTAAAAAAAAGCTGGGGGAACCTGTTCCGGAGTTCATTGAACAGGAATGCTTCCATGCAAGGGGCTTTATGGGAAATCAGGGTTGAGTGGATTCAAAACAGAGACGAGCTGGGAATTGAATAAAGATGGAACTTCCTTGTAGAATCATTCGTAGAGAGAGTAAAGAGTTATAGCAATCTATGGCATCATGTTTTGAACTTGAATGGAGGGGGAATTATAGGATGGAACAGAATAATAGACAAAATGAATCTTTCCATGCACTCATCGTAGGAGTAAATCGAAATGGACGAACAAATTTTGAAGAGTCCATGGAAGAGCTGAAAAATTTGACAGAGGCCTGCGACTATAAGGTGGTTGGAAGGATGGATCAGAATTTAAAGTCCATTCATCCGGCGTACTACATAGGGACAGGAAAAGTGGAGGAAATCAAACCCGCCCTGGATAGCCTTGAGGTGGATGTTGTCGTCTTTAATGATGAACTAAGTCCAATGCAATTAAAAAATCTGGAGAAAGCTCTCGATATAATTATCCTGGATCGGACATCCCTGATTTTAGAGATTTTTGCCACGAGGGCGAGAACAAGGGAAGCCCGTCTGCAGGTTGATATTGCACAGCTTCAATATCTGCTTCCCCGTTTAAAAGGAGCCTATGAAGCCTTAGGTCGACAGGGTGGCGGAGCAGGATTGAAGAACCGAGGGGCAGGAGAAAAGAAGATTGAACTGGATCGAAGACGAATTGAAGACCAAATCACAGAGTTAAGAAAAAAGCTGAAGGAAGTGGAGAAACAACGTCAAATTCAAAGGAAACGAAGGGCGGAGAGCGGTATTCCCCATGTTGCACTGGTGGGTTACACAAATGCTGGAAAATCAACTCTTATGAATAAAATCATTGAAAACTATGGGGGAGATGACGAGAAACAGGTATGGGTAAAGGATATGCTTTTTGCCACCCTGGACACTTCAGTGAGGCGAATCGATCTGCCTGATCAAAAACCGATTCTTTTATCAGATACTGTGGGTTTTGTCAGCAATCTGCCCCATAATCTGATCAAAGCATTTCACTCAACCCTGGAAGAGGTAAGGGAAGCAGATTTACTGCTTCACGTTGTGGATCTCTCGAATCCCGATCATGAAGAGCATAAACGCATTACTGAAGAGACATTAAAGGATATCGGAGCGAACCATGTTGAAGTCGTGGAAGTTTATAATAAAGCAGATTTATCAGATTTTGAGTACCCGAAGGTCAATAAGCGCCGAGTGCATCTTTCAGCAGAAAAGGGGATCGGTATCGATTTATTGATGAGTAAAGTTTCAGACTGTGTTTATCAGGGACTGAGAAAAGCCAAATTTTTCATTCCCTTTCAGCAGGGTGAGATTGTTTCCTATCTGAATCAAGAAACCAAGGTTCTTTCTCAGGAGTATAAGGAAGAGGGAACCCTCTTGGAAGTCGAATGTAAGGAAAGGGAGTATCAAAGATTTCAGGGATATTTGGTAAACTAAGAGCGTTATAATATTTACTCAGGGTATATAAAGGGAGAAGGTGATCGCATGAAAAACAAAGAAAGAATAAGCGATGAAAATAATAGAAGAAGGCGTAGACCTCCCAGCAAACATTCCTATCCACTAGGGCTTTTAATCGGTGGTTTAACGATTTGCTTTTTTGCGATGGAGACATTGTTCCGTATTTACACCACCGGAAATTGGATTACACCTGCAGTAATCATCGGGTTGATCTTTTCCACATCCCTGGCAATAATCATCTATGGTTTGATAGGGATCCTGGACAAGTCAAAGAGAACCTGGTTATTAGGAGGATTATTTCTTCTGCTTTGGATTCTTTATTCCGGTCAACTTGTCTATTATGATATTTTTGATACCCTCACCACCTCCTACTCCATTCGTCATGGAGGACAGGTTACAGAATTTTGGAACGATGCACTATTAGGGATTGCAAGGAATGGAATTCCGATCATGTTGATGCTTTGTTCCGTAATTGCCCTTGTATTTCTCGCGAAAAAAGTTGGACCGGAAAAAGGATTAAATAAACGAGTGCTTGTGATTTCCCTGATCATCGGCCTTCTCATCCATTTGGGTGGAGTGGGCATTGTGAGACTTTACGGACAAGGAGAAAACTCTCCCTATAATTTGTATTATAATATCCATGAACCACGCTTAAGTGTTGATAATTTAGGATTATTTACTTTTATGCGATTGGATGTATACCGATATTTTTCAGATTGGTCACCAAGCTTTACAGGTGAGCTGCCTCCCTATGATGATGAAAAAGACCCTCCTGAAAATGGACAGGACGAGTACAGAGAAGAACCAAGAAGCCATGAGCCCGTAGACGATGATATTGTGTATGAACCGGAGCCACCGGTGGAATACAATGTGCTGGACATTGATTTTGAGCGTTTAATTGAAGAGGAATCAAGGGAGGAAATCATTGAAATGCACGAGTATTTTCAACGTCGGCCACCCTCGGAGAAGAATGAGTATACGGGGAAATATGAGGGTTATAATTTAATCGTGCTGACGGCGGAAGCATTTTCACATCTGGCCCTCCATGAGGAAGTGACCCCCACCCTCTATAAAATGGTTCATGAAGGCTATCATTTTAAAAACTTCTATACCCCGATCTGGGGTGTCAGTACGCTGGACGGAGAATATGTAGCGAATACCGGACTCATCCCCAAGAGCGGAGTGTGGAGTTTCCGGGAATCCAGTAAAATTGATTTGCCCCTTGTCTTCGGAAATCAGATGAGTGAGCAGGGCTATATCACAAAGGCCTATCATAATCACACCTACAGCTATTATGATCGGCATCTTTCCCATCCCAATATGGGCTATGAGTATAAAGGAATCGGAAATGGTCTTCAAATGACCGAAACATGGCCTCGGTCCGACCTGGAGATGATGGAAGTGACTATTCCCGAATACATTGATCAGGAGCCTTTTCACATTTATTATTTAACGATTAGCGGACACCTCCGCTATACATTTACAGGAAACCAGATGGCACGTAAAAACCAGAGTGTTGTTGAGCATTTACCCTACTCTTCCAATGTAAGGGCATATTTGGCCACCCAGGTGGAATTGGACCGGGCGATGGAGTATCTTCTGGATGCGTTAGAAGAAAAAGGAATTGCGGAAAACACATTAATCGTCATGAGTTCCGACCATTATCCTTACGGATTGGAACACCATGAAATAGAGGAATTGGAAGGAAATTCTGTGGATCGGAATTTTGAACTCTATCGGAACGCCTTGGTGATCTATTCTCCGGGAATGGAAGGAAAAACTTTTGAGGAGCCGGCATCAAGTCTGGATATAATGCCTACAGTATCAAATCTGATGGGGCTCGATTTTGATTCAAGACTTTTTATGGGACAGGATCTTTTTGCACCGAGGGATCCTCTGGTGATCTTCCAAAACCGCAGCTTTATCACGGATAAGGGTCGATACAATGCTTCGACGGGTAATTTCACAGCGGATGATGGTGTGGAAGTCGAAGACGGTTACAGGGAAACCATCAGTAACCGTGTCAGTGCCAAGTTTCATTTTTCAGCAAGAATCCTTGATCATGATTATTACAGCAAGGTCATGGAAGGGTTGGAAGAAAGTGATGAATAAGAACACCCGGAAGATCCTTAAATCTTCCGGGTTTTTTATTAGAGCTTTTTCGGTTCAGGGTATTCCACACCATGGGTTTCAACGGTGACCTTCACCATCTTCTGTTCTTCAATGGGGCGGTCCATAGGATTTCTTTCAACATTGACAATTTCTTCCGCATGTCCGTATCCTTCAATCACTTTTCCGAAGCCTGCATAGGATCCGTCGAGATGAGGGGAGCGGGATACCATGATAAAAAATTGTGATCCCGCTGAATCAGGATGCTGGGATCTTGCCATGGAAAGCACCCCCGGCTCATGAGAAAGAGAGTTCTCAAAGCCGTTTCCGGAAAACTCTCCCGGAATGGAATAGCCCGGACCTCCTGTTCCTGATCCTTGAGGATCTCCACCTTGAATCATAAAATTTGGAATCACCCGATGAAAAATAAGTCCGTCATAAAAGCCTTTCTCGATCAGAGAGATAAAATTATAGACTGTGTTTGGAGCAATTTCAGGATACAGCTCCGCTTTCATTTCTTTTCCTTCCTCAAGCTGGAAGGTTACAATAGGATTTTTATTCATAGGACAACTCCCTTTCTGCCTTCATTTATTTTTAGTTTTCCGATCTCTTCTATTATAAAAAAGAAATGCCCGAGAGGCAAGGAAATTCATCTTTCAATCTTAATCACATGTGATATACTATTTTACAGAAGATAGCAGATGGATTGAAGGAGGATGAATATGAAAAAAGTCTATGAAGGAAAAACGAAAAACGTGTACGAATTGGAAGACGGGACCTTTTTATTGGAGTTTAAAGATGATATGACCGGGTCCGATGGAGTCTTTGACCCCGGATCTAACGAGATAGGACTGACCGTTGAAGGTGCAGGGCGTGCAGGGCTCTCCCTCACTAAATTCTTTTTTGAAGGACTTAATCAAAAGGGGATTAAAACCCATTATCTTAAAGCCGATGTGGAAAAGGGACATATGATTGTTAAACCGGCCATCATCTTCGGCAAAGGATTGGAGGTCATCTGCCGTTACCGGGCAGCAGGAAGCTTTTATAGGCGGTATGGTGAGTATGTTGAAGAGGGACAGAAACTCGATGGATTTGTTGAAGTAACCCTCAAAGATGATGAAAGAGGAGATCCACCAATTTCGAAGGATGCATTGGCGATGCTGGGAATTCTGTCCCGGGAGGAATATGAGGTTCTCAAAAATCTTACACTTAGAATCGGAGATCATGTTAAAGATGAGTTGAGAATAAAAGATCTGGAATTATATGATATTAAGTTTGAGTTTGGTCGGGATCATGAGACAAAAGAAATCATTCTGATTGATGAGATCTCAGGTGGAAATATGAGAGTTTATAAAGATGGGAATGGAATAGAGCCTCTGGAACTAGAGAAAATCATGTGCGGTTAATCTAAAGAAACTTCTCCTCTGGGAGAGGTTTTTTTCGATACAACCCTTAGGAGCAATACGGATTAATAAATCAATTGAATTATACCGATACGATTTAAAAAAATCAAAAAACCATATTGCTCAATCGCTGAAAGAGGATTAGCATAAGAGTACAGAAGAATATACTCTTTAGGAGGAAAGAACAATGAAAAAAGTTATGGTTATTGCATTATTAATGATCCTGACCATGGGTCTGTTTATAGGATGTGGAGAAAAGGAAGAGGTTTTAGTGATGGGCTTTGTTCCCATGCGGGACGGTGAACAGCTGATTGAATCGGTAAAACCGCTGGAAGAGATGATTTCAAGAGAAATGGGAGTAAAAGTGGAAGCATTTACAGCTCAAAACTATGTAGGCGTAGTTGAGGGCTTGGGCTCAGGAGCCGTCGACTTTGGCTTTATCCCACCTTTTGCCTATGTGCTGGCGAACTCAGAGAGTGGTGCAAGGGTTGCAATGACAGTGTTGAATGCCATGGGGGAGAGCAGTTACCGATCCCAGTTCCTCGTAGGAGAAACCTCGGGCATCAATTCATTTGAGGATCTTCGAGGTAAAACATTGGCATTTGTGGATCCTTCCTCTACTTCAGGATATCTGTTTCCCGGTGCCCATTTATATAGTCAGGGGATCGATATTGAGCAGGATATCACTTACCTGTACAGCGGTGGACATGATCAATCCCTCCAGTTGCTTATGAACGGAGATGTGGATGTGGCAGTGACTTTTGTGGATGCCCGGGATCGATATAAAGAGGATTTTCCCGAGGCAATGGAAAAAACCCGGGTCTTAGGATATACCGAAGAGATTCCCAACATCAGCGTGACCCTTAGTCATTCCATGAATGAAGAAATGGAAGAGCGTTTAACGACGGCTCTGATGAGGATTTCAGAGACAGAAGAGGGCGCTTCCCTCCTGGCTGAACTGTTTAATATCCATGGGTTCGTGCTGGCTGATGATGAGGATTATGAGGTTATTCGTGAAACAGCAAAAAGAATGAATGTGGACCTCTCCGATCAATAAAGGGAAGTTCTGCAGAAAAGAAACGGTGGTGCTCATATGATTTCATTGAAGGACATTCATGTGGTATATGATAAAATCACCCCTGCGCTCAGGGGTGTTTCCCTTGATTTTCATGATGGTGAATTTGTAGGAATTATCGGATTGAGCGGCAGCGGAAAATCTACTCTGCTCAAAACTATCAATGGACTGGTAAAGCCCATGAAGGGCAAGGTATGTCTTGATGAGTTGGTCTTAGGCGACCTGAGTGGTAAAAAACTTCGGGAGGTTCGCCGGAATATCGGGTTTGTTTTTCAGGAGTTTAATCTGGTAGAAAGGACTTCGGTATTGGAAAATGTTCTGATCGGACGGCTGGGGTATCTTTCAACCCTGAAAGGTTTTTTTGGACTTTTTAAGGATTCAGACTACGAAATTGCAGTGGCTGCACTGGACACAGTGGGTCTGAAAACGAAAATCACCGCCAGAGCAGGTCAGTTGAGTGGTGGCCAAAAGCAGCGGGTGGCAATTGCCAAAACCTTAACACAGGAGCCAAGGGTGATTCTTGCAGATGAACCGGTTGCAAGTCTGGATCGAACATCCAGCACTGTAGTAATGGATACGTTTGCAAAAATACGACACAAACATAAAATCACCATCATTATTAACTTACACGATGTTGAACTGGCTAGGAAATACTGCGACCGTTTAGTAGGACTCAGGGATGGGAAGGTGCTGTTTGATAAGACCACAAAGGAGATTTCCAATGAAGATATACAAGAGCTCTATTCGTAGGAAAAGGAAAAGACAGCTATATTATCTGATTCCTGCCATGGTTCTCTGGGGTTTTATATCCTGGCAGATCAACTTCAGCTTGATTCGTTTATGGCGTGGTATTCCCCATATGTTTAACTTGATTGGGAGAATGTTGCAGCCGGATTTCTCTTATATCCTGCAGGTGCTTCCCCGTCTTATGGAAACCATCGAAATGGCAGCTGTTTCCTCAACTCTGGGGGTGATTCTTGGATCTCTCGGAGCATTATTTGTTGCGAGAAATACTGCAATTCATCCCATTATCCCATTATTGGGAAATCCCTTTTTTACCTTCTTAAGAACGATTCCGAATCTGATTTGGGCTGCAATCCTTGTGAGTATTTTTAGTGTTGGGAAATTCCCGGGAATGATAGCACTAACGATTACAGCTACCCTCATTACAGTTAAATTGCTGCGTGAATACATAGAGACAATTCCGGAAAGCGTGATAAAAGGTGTGGAAAGTGTAGGGGCGACAAAAATACAAACCTTGCGATACGGAGTTTTACCAATGGTTTTTCAACAAATGGCTGCAGTGTTTTTTCTGGTTCTGGAAGTCAACATTCGGGGTGCAACAATCCTCGGACTTGTGGGGGCGGGAGGAATCGGGCAGATTTTATGGAGAGATCTGAACCATTTACGGTACGATAATCTTGCAACACTGATTATCCTTCTTTTTGCAACAATTCTTGTCATCGACTTGGGAAGTCTGTGGCTTCGAAAGGGACTTAAAGATCTTTACATTCCCGCAAAGACGATTCCCATCTTTCGCTTGCGTCAAAAGGTTAAATGGATCGTGGTATTTCTTTTGTTGATCGTTGGTATGACATGGCTTGTGAACAGCTTAGACATTACTGCCGAGCGAATGATTCTGGGATTGGAGTCAGGAGCAAGAATGGTTTTACGTATGGCTCAGTTTGAGTTCAGTTATGCCCCAAGGCTTGTGGAAGGACTTATGGAAAGTCTTTTCATTGCTCTTTTCGCAACGGTTACAGGAGGGGTCGGTGCATTATTTTTATCCTATTTAACCGCTTATAACACTTCCCCCTATCCTGAAGTTGCTTTGTTTTTCAAGGCGGTGGTCAATCTTTTGAGGACATTTCCTCCGATTGTTGTGGCGATTATCTTTTTCAGGGGAGTGGGACCCGGCCCTTTAGCAGGGGCGATGGCTCTTAGTATTTACACGTTAGGAGTTATGACAAAACTCTATAGTGAAGTGATAGAGAGTACAGGAGAAAACATTCAACAGGGAATTTTAATCACCGGTGCGGGAAAAATTTTGAGTTATCGATTCGGAATTGTGCCCCACACCTTTTCAAATTATATAAGTCTTTTACTCTATCGTTTTGAGTCAAACATGAGGAACTCAACAATTTTAGGTGTGATTGGAGCCGGAGGGATAGGAACAATTCTGGCCAACAATATTGCCTGGAGAAACTGGGAACGTGTAGGATTGTTGCTGGCTGGTGTGGCGATCCTTATGATGGCTGTTGAGAAACTTAGCGAGAAAATACGGAAAAAACTGGTGTGATGAGAAAAAGAGAAACAGAAGGAAAAGACCCCTCGATCTATATTTTCGAGGGGTTCTGTGCTATAGAAGCTGTAAGATTTTGATACATCCCTGCTTATTTGCTGTCGTTCCTTGTAGGAAGAAAACGGGAAATTTCCGAGGCCATATTTGCAGCGGGCATGGTTTGAATCCATACTTTTCCGGGGCCTTCAATGGTGGTCAAAAACAACCCTTCTCCGCCTAAAAACATGTTTTTAAAGCCTTTTACCATCTGTATGCTCATATTCATACCGGCTTCATACATACCCAGAGCACCAGTCTCCATACGGATTTTTTCCCCGGGCTTGAGTTCTTTCACAACATACTCTCCATCCAGTTCAACCCATGCGGTTCCACGCCCGGACAGTCTTTGCATAATAAACCCTTCTCCACCGAAGAAACCGGTACTTAATTTCTTTTGGAACTCAACATCAAAATCCACTCCCTCGGTTGCACAAAGGAATGCTCTCTTCTGGCAAACCATCGGTTTTTGGCTGACATCCAGCTCGATAATTTTTCCCGGAAAGGAATGACCGAAAGCCACGGTTGCTCCCGGGTTTTCTGCAGTGAAGTGGGCAAGGAAAAGATTTTCACCGGTCACACTTCGCTTTAAAGCACCAAACACACCACCACGCATATTGGTTTGCATATCAATATCCTCTGACATCCACTGCATCGCCCCGGTCTGGGCATAAATCAGTTCACCCCGTTCCAATTGAATTTCAACCATGGGCATTACCGAACCATAAATCTCACTTTTCATTGAGTTCACTCCTTTTTATAAATGATTGTATACGTTTGGAATTTTATAAGATGATTATACCATAAAGGTAAAAAAAGAAGAATTTTTGGAATGTATATTGAAAAAAGTGCGAAATTGTGAAAGAATAGGGATATAAGAATCACTTATGGATAAACATGGGAGAGGGATGTTTGCAATGAGGATAACCACTTTGAAAGGAATTATCGTTTTATTAATCCTAATAATAATTTTTGGCGGTTTCGGATGTACAGAGGCAGGACGTGAAGAAGGACAGAACGGATGAGTCGCAGTACCCTTTCAGATGGATTCTGATGAAGAGTGGCCATGTTTTTATTCTGATGTGGACGAGGCCCGACCGGATGTCGCTCACTACTTCAATGAGTTATCAAGGAACAATCATTTTGTAACAGCAGAAGACTTGAGTGATGCCCTGCTGGAAAATCCTGAGGGAATTTTTCTCCTGGATATACGAGAGGAAGAGTACTATGAAAGAGAACATATAGAAGGGGCAGTCCATATCTGGTGGCATGATGTGGGAGATCGCCTTGAGGAACTTCCGAAAGACAAACCGATTGTCGTGGTTTGTAATACAGGACAGAGTGCCGCCCAGCTGGTGGGTGTTCTTCAATCACTGGGATACAGAATATACTCTTTACTCGGGGGAATGAATAACGGATGGCTCCCCGAAGGATATCCGGTGATCACCATCCAGGAATAAAAAAGTGTATATTATTTCCGAGTTTCGACAAAAATAACTTTTAAATAATTTCCTTCAGGATATTCCTTATGTACAGGAAAATCCTTCGGTAATGAGAAACGATGGAGAATGTGATCCTGTAAGCCTTCCTTTTGGAAGGCTTTTTTTATGAATCCTTCAAAGGTTTTCATCGAAAAAGTGCCGCAATTTGTGGAGGCGATGATCAGTCCCTGATCTCTGGTAACCTTTAAAGCCTCCTGTAACAGCTTTACATAGTCTTTTTTTGCACTGAATGTTCCATCCTTTGACCGGGAAAAACTGGGAGGATCAAGAATTACCACATCATAGGAGGAGTTTTGATTATTTTCTTCCCTGAGAAAATGGAAAACATCATCCACAATTATTCGATGATGATCAGGGGAAAGACCGTTTGCAAGGAACTGATTTTCAGTCATTGATTTACTGCGTTTAGCTAAATCCACACTGGTGGTTGTTTTCGCTCCCCCCAGTGCAGCAAACACTGAGAAGACCCCTGTGTAAGAAAAGGTGTTAAGAACCTCTTTTCCTTTGGAAAAGGAATCCATTAATGTTTTACGTACATCCCTCTGGTCAAGGAAATAGCCGATCATGGGACCGTCATTCAGATCAACCTCAATATGAACATGGTTTTCCTGCACAGTCATGGGAAACTGCCCCGGTGTACCAAGGACGAAATTCTCATCTGCAATATATCCTCCATCACGATCAAACCGCTTTTTCTCATAAATTCCCTTCGGCTGAATCAAAGCGTTTAGAGAATCAATGACAAAATCTTTATAGCAATAGATCCCTTTGCTGTACCATTGGATTAAAAGGTAATCATTCAAAAGGTCAATGGTTAAGCCTCCGACCCCGTCCCCTTCTCCGTTAAAAATCCGAAATGCGGTGGTGCCCTCTAAAGAAAAAAAAGGAATCCGCTTATTAAGGGCAGTGGCTATCTTCTTCATAAAAAAAGTACCGTCGATGGACTCCGCTTCCTTATGAGAGAGAATCCATCCCATTCCCCGGTTTTGAGAACCGATATAGCCCTTCCCGATGAACTCACCAGTTTTGCTGACAAGATGAAATAGCTCTCCTTCCCGGTATTTTCTCGGCAAGGTAACAAAGGAAGTTTGGAGCAGAGGATAGCCTTTTTTATAGCGGTGTTCATGGGATTTTTTCACTGTGATTGTCCGATGGCCTTTGAGATTTGGCTTCATACGATAGTCTCCTTCATGGTTTTTCCTCATTATAGCATAGAACGGGAAATTGACGAAGGGATGATGGAATATAGGACAGAGAATGGTTTTCTGGTATAATGGAAGAAATCATTTAAAGGAGACAGAGTGTATGGGAAATCGAGTTATCGTTGTTGGAGCCGGCCCTGCCGGGATCTTTAGCGGGATCTATGCGGCAAAAGAGGGGGCGGAGGTCCTGATCCTTGAAAAAAATGAAGAAATCGGTAAAAAACTTCGCATTACCGGAGGAGGACGATGTAATTTCACAAATTCCGGGGATGTAACAGATCATCGTCGAGCCACGGTACATAACTCGAAATTCATGATTCCTGCGTTAATGCATCTCAGCCCACAAAAGACCATGGATTTTTTCATTGAAAGGGGCCTTGAAATCATCATCGAGGAAGACGGTTCTGTTTTCCCTAAGACGAACAAAAGTCAGGATGTGATTCGACTTTTGCAAAAAGAATTAATGGAACTGAAGATCCCGGTCAGTCTGAATCATGAAGTTGAAGAATTAATGATGGAAGAGAGCCGTGTTGCAGGAGTTCGGTTGAAAGATGGCAGAAATCTGAATGCAGATCGTGTGATTCTTACGACGGGGGGAGCATCCTATCCCAAAACCGGAAGCGACGGAAAGAGCTTCTTAATGATTGAAAAGGCCGGTCATTCCATTGTATCTCTAAAACCGGCCCTCACCTCCTTTGAGATAAAGGATCAGTGGATTAGAGGATATCCTGGAGTATCCTTCGGTGATGTTAAGGTAAAGATTGGCAAGGGTAAAAAAGCTTTTCAGGAAAGAGGAAGCCTTTTGATCACCCATTACGGAATCTCGGGACCACCGATCATTAAACTCAGCAGCAGGATCAATGAAAGAGATTTCCATCAAGAGGAACTGACCTTGAGAATTGATTTTTTCCCCGACAAAAGCAACGAGGAGATTCGAACCTGGCTAATCAACCTTGAAGGATCAGGCCGACAGTTAAAAACCCTTTTAAAGGAATATTGGCCCATTCGGTTTCTTGAAGGGTTTTTAGAAGAACTTAAAATCGATGGTCAGCAACCGATGAATCACTTGAAAAAAGAAGACAGAAATCGTCTAATTGAAGGATTTAAACAATTGCCACTGTCAATAAAAGGATTAAGACCCTTAAGGGAGAGCATGGTAACCGCAGGGGGAGTAAACGTGAAGGAAGTGAACCCCGGAAGGCTGGAGTCGAAGCTCATTAAAAATCTTTATTTTGCCGGAGAAGTACTGGATGTGGACGCTATTACAGGTGGGTATAATCTCCAAATTGCCTTTTCCACCGGAGCCTTAGCGGGAAAATCCGCTGGAGAAGGAGGAGATTCCCATGATTAATCCCGTTGATTTTCAACAAAAGCTTCTTTGCTGGTATCGTGAAAACAGAAGGAAAATGCCATGGAGAGAGATCGAAAATCCTTATTATACATGGATCTCTGAAATTATGTTGCAACAAACCAGAGTGGATGTTGTAATTCCCTATTTTTATCGATTCATTGAAGCATTTCCCGGGATTGAGGAGCTGGCTAACAGCAGAGAAGAGGAAGTTTTGAAACTATGGGAAGGTCTGGGCTATTACCAAAGAGGAAAAAACCTTCGCCTAGCCGCAATTCAAATTGTTGAACATTATGGAGGGGAGATTCCCCGAAAAGCGGAAGACTTGATTACGTTAAAGGGAATCGGAGATTACACTTCCGGAGCCATTGCGTCCATTGCTTTTGGAGAAAAAGTTGCCGCAGTTGACGGAAATGTGGAAAGAGTCATTGCAAGATATCTCTGTGACAAAAAAGATCTTCGCAGCAGCGGAACAAAAAAAAGGATTAAAGAGAAGGTCAATCATTTCCTCCCGGAGGAACATTTAAGTGAATTCAATCAGGGGCTGATCGAACTTGGTGCACTGATCTGTACCCCGGGGAAAAACCCCAAATGCTTAGAGTGTCCATTAAGGGAAAGTTGTTGTGCTTATCGTAAAGGGGATGTTGACAAAATTCCTTACAAAAGCAAAAAGACCAAGCCTAAAAGAGAAAAGAGAACCATCCTGATCATACAAAAGGGTGACTTCTATTATATAAAAAAAAGAATGAAGAAGGGACTTTTAGAGGGAATGTGGGAGTTCCCCAATCTGGAAGGTCATTTAAACAGGAAGGAAATTCAACAAGCGGTAAAAGATGAATTGAGTATCAGCAAAGCTCCCCCTTCAGTTGAGTTTATCGGGAGGGTGGAAGCGATCTTCAGCCATCGGATATGGGAAATGGAAGGATACTTTATCAAGTTCCCGGAAGACCTGACGACGGTGCTGAAAGAAGAGAGTGAGCAGAAAAAAAGGGCATGGGCCACAAAAGACGATCTTGATAAAAACTATACAATTGCCTCAGCCTACAAGCACTTTAAGAAGTACATAGGGAGGAGTGAGAAGGATGAAGTTCAACTTTGATCAAAGGATTGAAAGAAGAAAAACAAAATCCATAAAATGGAGTTCTGAGGTCTTGAAGAATATGTTCGGCGAAGAGGACTTACTTCCTCTTTGGGTTGCAGACATGGATTTTCTCTCTCCTCCCCCGGTAAGAGAGGCCATGATGCAGGAAGTGGAACATGGAATATTTGGCTATAGTATAAGGTCCGAAGGATACTATCAAAGTGTTGCCAAGTGGATGGAGAAACGATTTGACTGGAAAATTCAAAAGGATTGGATCATTTTTATGCCCGGGGTTGTTTCAGCGGTATATTATGTTTTGCAGGGCCTCCTTGAACCCGGAGATGGTGTGATTATCCAGGAACCGGTTTATTATCCCTTTAAGAGTGCAATCCTCGATACCCGATGCCGAGTGATCAACAACCAGCTGATTGAACATGATGGAAGGTATGAGATGGACTTCGAGGATTTGGAAGAGAAGGCCGGTGATCCCCGGACAAAGCTGCTTGTCCTCTGCAGTCCTCATAATCCTGTAGGCAGGGTTTGGTCCCGGGATGAGCTGAATAAGGTCGCACAAATCTGTACAAAAAACAATGTAGTGATTTTGTCTGATGAAATTCATCACGATCTTGTGTATAAGCCACATCGTCACCATGTGTTAGCGAATTTAAAGGAAGAGTACAGAGAGAATATCATCACTGCAACGGCTCCATCAAAAACCTTTAATCTTGCAGGAATGATGAGTGCCCATGTGATTTGTGAGAACAGTGAAATGCGGGAGAAGCTTCGAAAGGTTTTAGACAAAAATCATATCGGAATGCAAACCCCGTTAAGCATGGCTGCTGTGGAAGCGGCCTATAGAGAGGGAGAAGAGTGGCTGGAAGAGCTTTTGGACTACCTTCAGGGAAATGTTCATTTGATCCGGGAAACAGTAAAGAGGGATCTGCCAAAGGCAAAGTTTTCTCCACCTCAAGCTACCTATCTTGCATGGATTGACTTTAGAGACTACGGAATCGATGGAAAAGTTCTGGAAGAAAAAATGGTCAAAGAAGGAAAGATCGCCCTGGATGGGGGAACATGGTTCGGAGAAGGAGGAGACGGATTTTTGCGAGTAAACTTCGCCTGCCCAAGAGAAACAGTGAAAGAAGCATTGGAGAGAATCGCGGGAGTGCTGAATAAGGAGGAATTGAAATGATCTATTACTTCACTGGGACCGGGAATTCCTTATATGTTGCCAAAGTGCTGGGAATTAATCTGGAGATGAGTATCCATGATCTCTCGGAAAATTTCCGCCATCCCGATAGGGGAAAGCAGATTGATTTTACTGACGGGGAAATCCTGGGATTTGTTTTTCCTGTATATGCATGGGGACCTCCGAAATGGGTATTGGACTTTATTAAAGGAATGAAAATCAAAGATGATGTAAAACCGGGTTATATTTTCGCCATTGCAACTTGTGGAGAAAATATCGGAAACACCATGGGTATCCTTGGAAAGTCGCTAAAGGAAAAGGGATGGGAGCTGGACTACGGATACTCCCTTAAGATGCCGAACAACTATATGATTTTCGGCACTGACGCCGAGACAGGACTTATTGCGGAGGAGAAAATTCGGAGAGTGGATCTTCTAATGGATCAGATTACTAGGGATCTCAAGGGCAAGGGTAAAGGATTTTTCCTGGAAACAGGTCCTTTTCCAAAGCTTCTTACCTCTGTGGTGCATCCGCTTTTCTCCAAAGGAGTAACGAAACCATCAAAGTTCCGTGCGAATGATCGATGCACATCCTGTGAAACCTGTTGTAAAGTTTGCAATACCCAAACGATACGAATGGTGCAGGGGATCCCCCGTTGGGGAAAAGAGTGTGTGCAATGTCTGGCATGCATTAACCTGTGTCCGGAAAAAGCCATTGATTATGGTCGGGGCACTAGAAATAAACACCGCTATAAAAATCCTAGAATTTCATCCTTTGAGTTAGAAAAGAAGTAATGCATCCGGGATGAAAGAAAAGAGGTCACTATGGATTTCATAAGTAAGATTATACAGGGATTTCATCTTTTTACAAATCAGGTCTACATCCCTAAGGAGTTTGATGACCTGGATCGGCCGATTTTGTTACACATGAGTGATACTCCTGAGGAGATTTATCCTTATCTTTACAAGGTCATCGAAAAAACCTTGCCGGATTATGTTGTGCATACAGGGGACTTTGCTGATAATCTCAAAATGGAAATGGTTCCCGACCTTCGTCAAAGATATAAGGAGGCAATGAAGGGTTTTGTCCGGAAGATGGAAAGTTATCCAATAAAAAAAGTGTATTACACCTTGGGGAATCATGATGAGCTATGGGATATAATCCATCATTTAAATCGTGGAGATGCCAGGGAATCTTTCACATGGAGACTGGGTGAATATAATTTATATGCAGAACATTATTATCGCAGCGGTTTGAAGGATGTGGACTTTTATTTTTATGGACACAGTTTTGACCCTCCAAGCCACCAAAAAGAAGGGACACAGTACTTTAACGGATTAGAAGGTCTCCGTTTAATCAGTTTGAGGGACGGCAAGGTGTTTGAGTTACCCTATCCCTTTGGAACCGACGGTTTCAGAAAAATGGACCGGAACTATCATATTCTATAAGAGGAAAAATCGGAAGGAGGAAGAGTATGATCTTTTTAAGAATGGGACCGAGACTGCTGTTTATACGGACGAAAAATGAATTGGAGATCCGTAACTTTTTTGTAAAGGTACAAAAGGGAAAGGAAGGATCTTTTCAGGATGCATTTGAAGAAGCCTCTGAAGACAGCACCCTGGTTTTTATTACGGCGGAAAACCTTAAGAAAACAAGGGTAGAGGACGCAAAACACATCATATTGATCAACCGGCCGGCATCATTCTGTCTCAGCCGTTTGATCAACAGTCATATATCAGAAATTGTTGAACGTGTTGATATGGGTCCTTCAACATTGATCATGCGCATTCCCGGGGGACAGTCTAAGGTGTCGGAGGAGATTGAGAAAATCTATGAAGGAAAAAATCTCAGTATCCGGGAAGCCATCGACCAGGGAGAAGACATGGATACCATTCTTTTCCTGACAGATCAGGCTCTTTCAAAATCCGTGGGAAACAAAGCAATTTTAAAGAGCCCCCTGCTGATTCCAAAGTCAGGTCATGAAATCTATAAAACCCTTCGGAATGAAGGGATACTGCTGATTACAAGGGGTCTTGAAAACAGGAAATGGTATGAGTTGAGAATTAACATCTATGATTTTGAAGGGAAATACACGATCCACTACGACCGTTTAAGTGAAGCCTTCAAGCAATTGGAAGTTGGAATGGTTTTGGAGGAAGGATGGACGAAGGATCATGCCTTGGCCCTATTTTCGGTGGTGGCGTATCAGGTTAAACTGTTTACCTTTTTTCCGCCGGAGGATGTTAAAAAAATTCTAATCGGTCTTGAATATAGTGAGAGCGGGAGACGAATGGTTGACTTTGATCTCTACTACCGAAATAAAAAGGTTGCCTGGGGTGATATCGAACGGGATCGGAAAAGAAAATCCAAGGTTGATCAAGGCATACGTATGAGAAAGGAACTGTTTTCAAGGTTAAATTCAGAAGGAATCACAAAGCTTGGAGAACTGGAGGAAAAACTTAAAAATTAGTCACCGGAGTTGTTTACTTGCTGTAATCTGTATGATGACCGACATTCCCTTGGGAGAATAACTCCCGAAGGGAATTTTTTTTTAAAAATTTAAATTAAGGGTTGAATATATATTCTGACAAGTGTATAATTACTTTTATAATTATTATAAAAACAAAAGTGGATAAGGTGGCTGACAACATGATCAATAAAAAGAAGATGGCATGGAAATATAAAAAAAGGCGTAGACCCTGCTCTATAGATAGCCAGTATAAATATACAAAACATGTATAAATTCGAGGAGGGTTTTTATGAAAATGGAAAAGGATTATCAGAAGAGTGGCAAGGAGAAAGTTGTTTTAGCATATTCAGGGGGTTTAGATACATCGGTCATACTAAAATGGTTGAAAAACACCTATGGATATGAAGTAATTGCGGTATGTGTAAACGTTGGTCAAAAAGAAGACTTTACCAAGCTGAAAAAAAAGGCCCTGGAAACAGGTGCAAGTAAAGTTTATGTGATGAATGTGGAAGAAGAGTTTGCAACGGACTATATTTTCCCGACCCTAAAGGCCGGTGGGATCTATGAAGAGGATTATCTGCTGGGAACTTGTATGGCCCGTCCACTTATTGCTAAAGAATTGGTGAAGGTTGCCCATAAAGAGGGTGCAGAAGCCATTTCCCACGGGGCAACCGGGAAGGGAAATGATCAGGTCCGATTTGAAGCTGGAATCAAGGCACTGGATCCGACTCTGAAGATCATCGCTCCTTGGCGGATTTGGGATTTGAAATCCCGTGAGGATTGTATTGAGTATGCATCGAAAAATAAGATTCCCCTGGAAGTCACGAAGGAAAAGATCTATAGCCGTGATGAAAATCTCTGGCACATCAGCCATGAGGGTGGAGAACTGGAGGATCCATGGAATGATCACAATGAGGAGATGTATTTATGGTGTAATCCTCTGGAGAAAACCCCTGACCGGGGTGAAGTTATTGAAGTAAGCTTTGAAGAGGGAGTTCCCACAAAGCTTAATCAGAAGGAGTTTGACCCGGTCACACTTATTAAGAAATTAAACAAAATTGGCGGCACTCACGGAGTGGGGGTCCTCGATATGGTTGAAAATCGATTGGTGGGGATGAAGTCCCGGGGAGTCTATGAAACTCCGGGTGGAACAATTCTTTATCAGGCCCATAAATCATTGGAAAAATTGATCTTGGATAAAGATACCATGTCCTACAAAACAGAGATTGGTAAAAAATATGGGGAACTCTTATATGACGGACTTTGGTTTACTCCATTAAAAGATGCATTGGATGCTTTTGTAAAGGAATGCCAGAAAGAAATCACAGGAACGGTAAAGGTGAAGCTTTATAAAGGAAATTGCAAAGTGACTGGAACGCAATCGGAAAACTCCATGTATAGTGAGGATTTCGCCACCTTCGGTGCAGATGATGTGTATAATCAGAAGGACGCGGAAGGATTCATTAATCTGCACTCCCTTCCTATGACCATTCGAGGATTAAAAAAAGCGAATAAGGAAAAGAATATGAAGAAGAAGGTTGCCGCATCCTTTTAGGGAACGGTTTCGGAGGTGAAGCATGAAAGAAGATAAAGCACTTTGGAGCGGCCGTTTTAAAAATGCGCCGGAGGAACTGATGAAAAAGTTCGGGGAGTCAATTTCCGTGGATTGGATCTTCTACAAGGAGGACATTGAAGGAAACAAAGCCCATGGTAAGATGCTTAATAAAATCGGAATTCTCAGTGACGAAGAACTGGTCAGCATCATAAAGGCCCTTGAAGAAATACAGGGGGAAATTGAGACGGGAGAATTTCTACCGAAGGAAAGCCTGGAAGATGTTCATATGAATATTGAACACCGACTGATTGAAAAAATCGGGGATCTGGGAGCAAAAATCCATACAGGCCGATCGAGGAATGACCAGGTACTGACGGACTATCGCCTCTATCTGAAAAAAGAGGTAAAAGAGCTTAAAATGCTTTGGGCTGCACTCATGGAAACTCTCTTGAAGCGAGGGGTCAAGGATGTGGATGTGATCATTCCCGGATTCACTCATTTAATGCATGCACAGCCCATCAGTCTCGGCCATTATTGGATGGCATACTTCTGGAAGTTCCAAAGAGATCATCAAAGATTGAAAAATGCCTACATGTCAATTGATGCCAATCCTTTAGGAGCCGGTGCATTGGCGGGATCCACTTTGCCTCTTGATCGCCAGTATACCATGGAGCTTCTGGGATTCGGAAAGAATACGGAAAACAGTCTGGATACTGTATCAGATCGGGATTTTCTTCTGGATCTGCAGTATGCATTATCAACCTTTATGATTCATTCCAGCGGATTGGCGGAGGATCTGATTCTGTGGAATACCCAGGAGTTCAATTATATCAATCTTCCTGACGGGTTCTGCACCGGGTCCAGCATGATGCCCAATAAGAAAAACCCTGATGCTCTTGAACTCACCCGGGGAAAGACAAGCGGTGTTGTCACAGGACTGTTCAATTTGATGATGAACTTAAAAGGACTGCCCTTAGGTTATAATCGCGATCTTCAGGAAGACAAAAAACCGGTGCTGGAGAATCTTAAAAACGTTAAAATGGTTCTCAGCGTTTTAGCCCAGGTCATCGAAGGAATTGAGGTCAATAAGGAAACAGTTCGGCTCCATTTGGAAAAAGGATTTCTCCTTGCAACGGATGTTGCTGAATATCTTGTGATGAAGGGTGTTCCTTTCCGAAAAACCCACGGAATCGTGGGGGGTCTGGTTCAGTACGGAGAGGAGACCGGTAAGGATTTCAAGGATTTTTCCATGAAGGATTTCAAGAGGTTTTCATCAGCATTTGATGAAGACGTGTATGACCTACTCTCCTTCGAAAATGCGGTAAATCGAAGAAACACCCTTGGAGGCACTGCAAAAGAACAGGTTCATTACCAGATTAAAGAAGGCTGGAAAATCTTACAACAGGAGAAGAAGGAATAACAATACGTGCAGGTTAATCATAATTAGCAACGATTCACCCGGACTTTTAGACAGTCCGGGTTTTTCTGCTTGGGAAAGTCTGATATAATCAAACTCGAAGAGGATTGAATTTTAATAAACAAGGAGGAAATACAATGGATCGATTTGAAAAACAGCGGGAACTGATGAAATCGGGATTCACCGGAGATATGGAGTCGGATCAAATGATGGGGAAGCCCCAGCCACCTTTGGAAAAATCATTTCCGGAAGACTTAAAAATCATTGAGCTGCCGACGGTCAGTGGAGAAGAGGTAAAAAAGCGGGATATATTTCAGTGTATTATGAATCGGAAGAGTCATAGAACCTTTCTTAAAGAGGAGATCAGCCTGGAGGACCTTTCTTTTCTGCTCTACACAACCCAGGCGGTAAAAGAAATCCGGGGTGAAGGGTATGCAACCATTCGTCCTGTGCCCTCTGCCGGTGCAAGACATCCATTTGAAACCTATGTGGGAGTGACAAGGGTGAAGGGTCTTGCCCCCGGTCTTTATCACTACTCCGGTATCAAGCATCATCTGGTGTTATTAAAGGAGGATCCTGAAATCGGTTCCAAGATGCGTATGGCAGCAAGAGATCAAAAGTTTGTGGAGACTGCTGCAGCAACTTTTATCTGGACCGTGATCCCCTACCGGGGAGAATGGAGATATGATCTTCGCTCTCATAAGCCCATGCTGTTGGATGCAGGACATCTTTGCCATGGTCTTTACTTATCGGTGGAAGCACTAGGTCTCGGGACTTGTGCAATTGCCGCTTATGAGCAGGATGATATGGATCGATTGTTAGACATTGACGGAAAGGATGAGTTTGTCGTCTACCTTTCACCTGTGGGGGTTATAAAGGAATAGAAGTTGAAATGAATTTCATCGCTCCCCCTTGACAAATTCCACTGATTTGGTAAATTATTATTAGCACTCTTATATTAAGAGTGCTAATATTAAGTGTGAAATAATAGATTTTCAGGAAGGAGAGAAGTCAATGGAAAAAAAAGAATTTAAAGCGGAATCGAAACGATTACTGGATCTTATGATCAACTCAATCTATACCCATAAAGAGATTTTCCTTCGGGAATTGATCTCCAATGCCAGTGATGCCATCGACAAGCGCTATTATCAGGCATTAACCCGTGAGGATCTTCAGTTTAAAAAAGAGGATTTTTATATTGAAGTGATCCCGAATAAAGAGGAAAGAACTCTGAGAGTAGTAGACACAGGGATCGGAATGACCAGTGAGGAATTGGAAGAGAACCTTGGGACTATTGCTAAAAGCGGGTCTCTTACATTTAAAAAGGAGAATGAGATAAAGGATGGAATCGACATTATCGGTCAGTTCGGAATTGGTTTTTACTCCGCCTTTATGGTGTCCGAACGGATTATTGTCAAGAGTCGAGCCCTTGATGAAGCCAAAGGGTTTCGTTGGGAATCAGACGGTTCAGAAGGATATACCATTGAGGAAACGGAAAAAGCCCAAGTAGGTACGGAAGTGATTCTGAAGCTTCGGGAGAACACCGAAGAGGAGAACTATGACGAGTTTCTGGAAGAATATCAACTGCGGGAAATCATCAAACGCTATTCCGACTTTATCCGCTACCCTATAAAAATGGAGGTCACCTCCCACGAAAAAGTGGAGACTGAGGAGGAAGAGAAGAAGCCGGAATATAAAGAGGTAAAGAAGGTGGAAACTGTCAACAGTATGGTTCCCATGTGGAGAAAGAATAAAAGTCAGCTGGAGGAAGAAGATTACATCAACTTCTATCAGGAAAAACGCTATGGTTTTGACAAACCATTGAAGTACATCCATATGAAGGCTGACGGATCATTACGGTACAGTTCGATTCTATATATCCCGGAGAAAGCGCCTTATGATTTTTACACAAGGGAATACGAGAAAGGCCTCGAGCTCTATTCCAGCGGTGTACTCATTATGGAAAAATGTCCGGATTTATTGCCGGATTACTTCAGTTTCGTAAAAGGAATGGTGGATTCCGAAGATTTATCTCTCAATATTTCTCGGGAAATGCTTCAGCACGATCGACAGCTTCAGGTGATTGCGAAGAAAATTAAGGAAAAGATAAAAACCGCACTGAAATCCATGTTGGAAAGCGATAGGGAAAAATACGAGGCATTTTTCGATAGTTTCGGAAAACAATTGAAATTCGGAGTATATAGTGATTTCGGACAACATAAGGAGACCTTGCAGGATCTGTTACTCTTTTATTCATCAAAGAGGGGAAAACTGATCACTCTTAAGGAATATGTTTCTGAAATGCCGGAGGAACAGCAGGCAATCTATTACGCCTCGGGTGAATCTGTGGGAAAAATTGACAAGATGCCTCAAACGGAGCTATTAAAGGATAAAGGATATGAGATCCTTTATCTCACCGATGAAGTGGATGAGTTTGCGATTAAGATGATGATGAAATATGATGATAAGAACTTTAAATCCGTTTCCAGCAGTGACCTTCAGCTGGATGATGAAAAGGATGAAAAGAGTGAGGAGAAAAAGGAAGGGCAGGAGGAAATCTTACAAAAAATCAAAGAGATTCTTGGAGATCAGGTGAAAGATGTCCGACCTTCCAAACGTTTGAAAAACCATGCAGTGTGCCTTGCAGCGGAGGGAGAGCTTTCCATCGAAATGGAAAAAATCCTGAAGTCCATGCCCGACGGAGGAATGGGAGCAAAATCCGAGAAGATTCTTGAAATCAACACAGACCATAAGATGTTTAAGTCTCTGGAAAAGGTGTTTAAAACTGATGAAGAGAAGGTTAAAGCCTATGCCAATGTGTTCTATAACCAGGCGCTGTTAATGGAAGGAATTTCTCCCGATGATCCGGTGAAATACACGGAGGATGTATTCCGGCTGATTGAGGAGTAAAAGAGAAAGGCCCCTTACTAAAGGGGCTTTTCCCATGGAGAACAGTGATTAGGGGAGCAAATTGGGTAAAAGTGATCTATGGAGGTGGAAGGAATGGAAAAATTCAACTCGGCCAATTATGGCGAGGCATATATTGAGGATTTGAAGAAGCTGATAAAAATCCCCAGTGTGATCGGAGATGAAGAGCCCGGCGCACCCTTTGGTAAGGATATTGACAATGCATTGGATATGATGCTTAAAATTGCAGAGGACCTCGGTTTTAAAATCTATAAGGATCCCGATGGATATTACGGATACAGTGAAGTCGGGGAAGGGGATGAGCTGATCGGTGTTTTAGGACATCTTGACGTTGTCCCGGCAAAGGATGTTGAACAGTGGGAGACACCTCCGTTTGAACCGGAGGTAAGGGAGGGAAAGCTGTTTGGACGGGGAACCCAGGATGATAAAGGACCCACATTGGCAGTTATGTATGCTATAAAGCAACTACTAGACGAAGGCCATCGGTTCGAAAAACGGGTACGCATTATTTACGGAACCGACGAAGAGACTTTGTGGAGAGGAATTGAACAATACATGGACAAGGAAGAGGTTCCTTCAGTGGGATTTACGCCTGACTCCGTGTTTCCTATGATTCACGGGGAAAAAGGACTTCTTCAGCTGTATCTTCGAACAAGGGGGCAGAAGAATCATGAAATTGAGGGTGGATCCAGCTTCAATGCACTTGCGGATCATGTGGAGCTTAA
Organism: Clostridiaceae bacterium; assembly: GCA_003554105.1. GTDB lineage: Bacteria > Bacillota > Clostridia > Peptostreptococcales > T1SED10-28 > T1SED10-28. The sequence goes on from PWFQ01000006.1 coordinate 56,372, forward strand.
ATCAAAGATTCCTCTTGAGCCCTTAGGGGAAAAATTAAAAGACAAAGGGCGACAATTTGAGATCAAAGACAGTGCTCTCATTATCACAGGGAAAAGTGCTCACTCAGCGAAACCGGAAGGTGGTGCCAATGCCATTAATCAATTGGCTGAAGTCTTGGAAGGGGAAGGGTTTGAAGACGGACTCATGGATTTTATAAGAAATGAGTTGGGAGTCAGTCAGTATGGAGAGAAGATTTTCGGGAAACTGGATGATGTCTCAGGCCCCATCACCATCAATGTTGGAAAAATAAAGATCGATCAGGACACGTCAGAAGCCGGGGTGGATATCAGAATACCGGTGACAGTGGGAAAAGAAAAAGTTGAGGAGGCGTTAAAAAAGGCAATTAAGCCCTATGGACTGGAAATGATGGAACATGACTATCTGGACTCCATTTATCTCCCGAAGGATCATTTTCTCATACAAATCCTTGGCGAGATATACCATTCAGTTACAGGGGAAAAAGCAGAGCCTCTGACCTCGGGAGGAGCAACCTATGCCCGTTCAATGCCTAATTGCGTGGCCTTCGGTGCAGTGTTCCCGGGAAGAAGAAAGACGGAGCATCAGCCTAATGAGCACGTGATTTTGGAGGATATATACCGTGCAATGACTATTTACGGGAAGGCAGTAAAAAAACTCACAGAGAGGTAGGAAAGTATGCGAAGACGAAAATTAAAGGATGGAGTGGAAAGACTTCTTGCCCACCGGCAGTGGTTGATCGAAGCTCCTGAGACGTTGAAGGGGAAATGGGCAACCACATCCCTGGATCCACCGGTTCATCTGGAAATCGGTATGGGGAAGGGTAAATTCATCACGACTTTAGCCAAGGAAAACCCTGATCAATATTTTGTGGGGTTGGAAATGAAAGAGGAAGTTCTTCTCAGGGGAGTGGAGAAGGCAATTGAGTTGGAGCTGCACAACATAAAGTTTATGTGGAAAAATGCCCAGCATCTGAATGAGTACTTTGATTCAGGGGAGATATTCAGGATTTACTTAAATTTTTCCGATCCCTGGCCAAAAAAAAGATGGGCAAAACGTCGTCTCACCCATGAGAATTACTTGAAGATCTATAGGAAAATCCTTGGAGTTGATGGCGAGCTGCACCTTCGAACCGATAATCAGGGTTTCTTTCAAGACTCCATTAACCGCCTCTCAGGTAAGGGATTTCAGTTAAAGAATGTAGATCTGGACCTTTACCGGAATCGCGATGAGTATACTGATCAGGGAATCTTTTATGCAACAACGGAGTATGAAGATAAATTCAAGGAACAGGGATTGCCAATATACCGTTTGGAAGCAAAGCCTTACTCCCCAACTTTCTCTTCTCTATAAAGGCTGTAAAAAACCAGCGAGATTGTAAAGGATGCGGCTGCAAAAAGTGATGTTGAATAAACCCCGATTTTTTCAACACCATCGGGAGTGGTGGTAAGACTCTCGAAAAAGGATAACTCTGATCCGAAAACCAATAATAGAGGAAGCACCGAAATGGACAATAGGAAGGCCATTTTCAAGAAGAGGCCCTGAAGACCGAAAAACAGTCCCTCGGTGTTTTTTCCTGTTTTTTCGCTGAAGACGGAGCTGATTTCACTCAGCATGGCCGGTGGGAATATAAAGGCAGCTCCTGCAACCGGGATGCCGATTAAAGCAAAAATTCCGAAGCCGAAGACCGCAGGAAAAGCTCTTCCAACACCGAAAAGAGCGAAGGACAATATAATTAACAGAACGAGAGAAATCTGCATCGGTTTCTTGTAACCAATCACTTTGCATATTCGGTTAATCGGATAAAAGCAAAGAGCGGACACACCGAATAAAAGGGCTGAGGCGATAGTGATATAGAAGGTGGAGTAGCCCATAATATCTTCCACATAATAATTCACGGAGGCTCTTAATGTATTGAAGCCTAAAAAGAAGAAGAGAAACCCGAACAAATAGCTGACGAATGCACGATCCTGAAGCACCAGTTTCATCGAGGAGATGAAGGGCTCTTTTGAAAGTTTTCCACCTGAGAGTTTTCTCTCAGGGATGGTAAAGACTGTGATCCATACCCCCAGGAATGCCAGGATCGAGAGAGAAATGACCATCAGACGAATGCCCATGAGATCATCGCCGCCACCGAGAATTTCGATTAATGCTCCGGGAAGAATCATGGCAATTGCAGTGTAGATCAACCGAAAAACCGACTGCCAGGTGGAAAGGTTTAATCGATCACTTCTGGTTATTGAGATTTCAGGAATCAATGCGTTGTATGGACCTCCGACGATGGTATAGAAAATGAAGAACAGGGAACCGATCAGAGAAAGATACATGAACGTGGAAAGATTCCCTTCACCGGTTACGGGATAAAAAAAGGCAACGGTACTGAGAGATAAAGGAAGGCTTCCCACAAAGAGAAAAGGAATCCGCCGTCCCCATGGAGAGTCGAATCGGTCAGAGAGATAACCGATGATCGGCTCGAAAATCACATCCACAAATCTGGCGATCAAAAGAGCGAAGGAAATGAGAATCGGAGGTAACAAAGGGACCAGACTTGATGTTGAAGGTGGAAGATAAAAATAGAGAACCCACTGGGCAAAAATCTGGTCAACGATGGCATAACTCACCCCGATTCCATAAAGGACTTGCAGCTTTAACGATAAATGGGCTTTCGGCTTGATTTTTTCCATCGTATGCCTCCTAAATAATTTTATCTGATAATCTGCTCTTTTCAGGTTGTTTCATCATGGACTAAACCGGTTAATCGATGACACTTTTAATCCATTTTTTCGAAAGGACTCTGGGGATCCCCACAAGGGCTTTTACAATTTCCTCGATGGCAATCAAGGCGACCACATAGTAAACGGGGAATTGAAAATACAAAGCTCCAAGAAATGCCATTGGAACACCCACGAACCATACGGATCCGATCTCCAGGAAAAGTGAGAAGGTGGTATCTCCGCCGCCTCTGAGGATACCGATAATCAGGGTGACATTAAACATTTTCGCAAAGATTACAAAGGACAGTACTCTTAGTATGTTTTCAGCATAAAGGGCCACAGTGTCACTGACATTAAAAAACAGGACCAGATAGGGTGCGCTGAAAAACAGAAATGAACCCATAAGGACTCCGATAAGAGGACTGAGAAGCGAAAAATTGATTGCATAGGAAAAAGCACGCTCCCGTCTCCCGGCTCCGATTTCATTTCCGATCATCACCGAACTGGCGCTTCCCAGACCGAAGGCAACCACCATGAAGAGATTTTGTATAGTATTGGAGATCTGAACGGCTGCGATGGCTTCGGTTCCTAACTGTGCGTAAGCATAGGTATAGAGGGTAACACCAAGGGACCAGAACACCTCATTTAAAATGACAGGAGTTGCAGTTTTGAAAAAACGTCTGAGAAAAAGCTTATCCAGACTTCTGAAATCCTTGAGGCGTGTGGAAAGCTCCAAGCGATTCCAATAGATCACTCCAACCAATATAAACATTTCAATTATTCTTGCGATGAGTGTAGCGATGGCCGCTCCCTGGATTCCCAGCTCGGGAAAGCCGAAGGAACCGAAAATCAGAAGATAATTCAAAAGGGTATTGAGCCCCAGGGAAAAGACGCTCACTTTCATGGGGAGAGCGGCTTTACCAATACTTCGGCTTGCAAAGGCAAAGGAGAAGCTCACCGCGGTGGACAAATAACTCATTGAGAGTATACGAAGATAAGAGGCTCCTAAGGAAACCACTTCAGGATCCTCAATAAAAATCAGCATGATATTTTCGGGCAAAAGAAAAGCAAAAATTGAAAAAAGGATGCTGATTCCTCCACCCAACATAAGAGTGAGACTGAGTGTTTTGCGAATACTTAGGACATCACCCCGTCCCCAATACTGGGCGACAAAAATCGCCCCTCCGCTATTGACACCGAAGAGAAACAGCATTAACAAAAAGAAAAACTGATTTCCTATGCCTACCGCCGCCAAAGGAGCATCTCCCAAGCTTCCGATCATTAAAACATCCACCATGTTCAAAGAGGATGAAATTAAGTTTTGGATCGTTAGGGGCAGAGCAATGGAAATTAAGCTTTTAAAAAAGGTTTTGTCGAAACGCTTCTGCAGTTGATTCAATAGGCTCTTCCTCTCTCTAATGTCATTCCCGTTTATTATATCCCATTCAATGAGAAAAAGGTAGGCGGAGAAAAATAATTAGTATTTCGAAATAATTGGTTGAAATTGTGTATCAGTGCGGGTATGATAGAGTTGACGGAAAATTGAAAGAAATAATCATTATGAAGGAGGAATACTATGGAAAAAACATGGAGCTTGGATGCCCTCTATCCATCTTTTGATAGTGAAGAATTCCAAGGGGACTTCAACAAGCTGGAGTCAAAGATCCAAGAGGTAACGGAGTGGTCCGAAGAAAATTTGAAGGATCAAAATGACCTAACGGGAAAGCTGGAAAAATCCATTGAGGAGCAGGAGGAGATCAGCAGGCTTCTCCGAAAGCTCATGTCTTATGCGCACCTTCGGTCAGCGACAAACGCTAAGGATCAAGATGCACTACAGTACATGGAAAAGGTCAGTAAGAAGATGACAGCATTAACAAAAGCTTCGGTAATTTTTGAGAAGTGGCTGAAGGATTTATCAGAAAAAGAGCTAAAAAGTGCCATTGATGACAGCAAAGTATTGCCTGAGTATGAGTATTATCTTATGGAAAAATTCGAGAGAACCAAGTACCTTCTTAGTGAAGAGGAAGAAATTACGATAGCGAAAATGCAGGAGACAGGCTCACAAGCCTGGAACAATCTGCAAAACGTTCTCACCTCTACTCTTATGATTGAAGTTGAAATCGGCGGTAAGATTCAAAAACTTCCTCTGCCTGCAGTAAGGAACCTTGCTTATCATAAGGATTCGAAAGTGCGAAAAGCAGGATATGAGGCTGAGCTGGAAGCTTATGACCGAATCGAGGAATCCTCTGCGGCAGCATTGAACGGAATTAAAGGAGAAGTGCTGACCACGACTAAAATGCGGGGATATCAGAGTCCTTTGGAAGAGACGGTCCTAAAGTCACGAATAGACCGGGAAACCCTCGATGCAATGATTGAAGCCATGAAGGAAAGCCTGCCTAAGTTCAGGGAATACTATCGAAGAAAAGGAGAGCTTCTGGGACATAAAAATGGTCTGCCGATCTACGATATTTTCGCTCCAATTGGCGAGTCCTCAATGGAATTCTCGTATGAAGAGGCAAAGGACTATATTGTGAAAAATTTCCGCTCTTTCAATCCCGAGCTGGCTGATTTTACTGCCCACGCCTTTGAAAATCGCTGGATTGATGCGGAACCCAGAGAGGGGAAACGGGGGGGAGCCTTTTGTGCAAATCTTCATCCCATCGGTGAGAGCAGAATTCTAGCCAACTTTGATGGAAGTTTCAGCAATATGACAACTTTAGCCCATGAACTAGGTCATGCATACCATGGCTATTGTCTGAGGAATGAGAAACTTCTAAACAGCAGTTATACAATGCCTATTGCGGAAACCGCTTCAATTTTTTGCGAAACCATCGTTGTGAGTGCTGCATTAAAAGATGCTGACAAAAAGGAGGCCTTCGGTATCCTGGAAGCGGACTTGCAGGGAGCAGGGCAGGTAATCGTCGATATTATGAGCCGATTCCTGTTTGAAAGCAAAGTGTTCGAGATCAGGGAAGATCATGCCCTTTCCGTAGAGGAATTGAAGGAGACCATGTTATGGGCTCAAAAAGAAGCCTATGGTGAAGGATTGGACCCCGACTCCTTACATCCCTATATGTGGCTTAATAAACCCCACTATTACTCGGCAGGACTGAGCTTCTACAACTTCCCCTATGCATTCGGACTTCTCTTTGCAAAGGGAGTGTATAGTGAATATCTTAAGCAGGGTACCGAGTTTGTTTCCCGATATGAGCGCTTATTGGGGGCAACAGGAAAGAATGAAATTAAGGATGTTGCAAAAATGGTGGGGATTAATGTAACGGATCCGGACTTTTGGAGGAGCTCGTTGAAGCTGATTGAAAAGGATATTGATGAATTTATCCGTTTAAGCAAGGAAGTTTAATGCGTTATCTCTACGATCCGGGGTACGATATTCATAGCAAATATTATGGAATGTTAAAAAAATATCAAAATTTTATTGACATATCCCGTTTTTCTGAGATATGATGGTTGTGTACTATAATTACGGAGGTGTAGAGATGAAAGGCTATAAGGATATTTTGAAAATGGCAGTGGAAAACGAAGTGGAGGCCCATGAGTTTTATAAGGATGCAGCATCGAAGGTGAAGGATAAAAATCTAAAAGTAACCTTCGAAGAACTGGCAGAAGAAGAGACCAAGCATAAGCTTCTTTTGGAAGGATATTTAAGAAACGATCTGAAGGCTATGAAATTCAAGGAGAACAAAGATCCTCAAATTTCTGAAACTTTGGAAGGGCAAACCCTCTCCACCAGCATGAGCTTCAAGGATGCAATTGTTCTTGCTATGAAAAAAGAGCAGGAGGCAATGGATATGTATCGGGAGTTTGCCGATGTAAGTGACGATGATAAGCAAAGAGCAACCTTTGAAGAACTGGTAAAGATGGAGCAGCAGCATAAAAATCGACTGGAAGAGATTTACTCAAATGCAGCATATGCTGAAGTATGGTGATCAGATAATTTTGAACAACAGAAAAAGAGCCCGACCTTATGTTGATAAGGTTTGGGCTCTTTTATTAAGGTCTTCCTTATCAGATGCATTTAGCAGTTTTTCTGTTAATCCTGCAATCAATAGAATAACAAAAAGATTCACGACAAATCTGGTTAACATGAAGGACCATCCCAGAGCACCGGCTTCAAAGAGAAGCAAAGGAATCTTTGTGGTGGACCATGCCCCGATGAAGATAAGAACGTTGGAGAGTTTGCTTCCTTTTTTGATTAATAGACCGGCTACAGGGAATGCCACGTAGAGGGGACCGGCGGCCATGGATCCCATTAAAAAACCTATAAGCTTTCCGTGAATTCCTGATCTTTCACCCATCAACCTGATCATAGTCTCCCGGGGGACCCAAACATCCAAGAGTCCCAGGATCATAAAGATCGGTGGTATAATATAAAGCATTTCCATGGTATTATCCCGCGTATGAAGGAAGGACTCTCTCCCCAATGCCGGATATGCAATGAGAAGCCCGAGGTTTACAAAAAGCATAAGAACTGCAAATTTATAGCGAAAAACCCATTTTTTCATTGGATTACACCTCCGATGATCACAGCAACAAGAAAGGAAAATCCAAAAGCAAGGGAATTTCTGAGAAGGGTTGCTTTCTTCCCGAAATATTGAATTTCCATAGGCATTGTAACGATTCCCACCATCATTAAAGTGGAGATAAATACTGCAATCTGCATAATACCTGCACCATTATCGAGAAGTGAGGATGCCATCGGGAAAGCAACAAAGGCCGGGATCAATGTGACTGCTCCAACAATTGCAGCGAGAAACATACCGGAAAATCCTGATTCTCCTCCGATTAGCCGTGAAATGGTTTCGGGCTTCAAAAGAGAGAGCATAATCCCTATGATAAAAAGAATTGTGATAAATTGGGGAAGAATGTTTTCAAATGCCTTCCATGCTTTTATCAGTGCCTGTTTTGTCTTTTTGCGATCATTAAGGTAAGAGGCAATCAGTAAACCCGTTGCAATAATATAGAGAATAACGGTAAACATTAAACCAACTCCTTTCTTAGCCCCCGCATAGGGGGGCAAGGACAGTATAGTCAATTTCTTAGAGAAAGTCAAATGATAAAAGATTATTTGGTTTCGGTTTAGTTAAAATGGATTGCCAAATTGCTGGCGGAAGATTGATCGTGTAGATGAAGTCGCAGTGGGTATGAATTTACTGAAAAGGAAATACGAGAAGCACCTTTCATGTAAAGGCTGTACCAGTGATGAGGATCTAAGGAGTGATCAGCATGTTGATTAAAGGGAAATACAATCAAGCGAAAGTGTTTGCGGAAGAGTTGGAGGTTCAAACCCAAGAGCAAATCCGAAAACTCTGTGACCAGGAATTTTTGAAGGAGGAAAAAATCAGGGTAATGCCTGATGCACATGCGGGAATAGGATCCACAATCGGCACGACCATGACCATCGGAAACCAGGTTGTCCCCAACTTAGTGGGAGTGGACATTGGTTGCGGTATGTTTACTGTTCCCCTTGGGAAGAGGAATGTTTCTTTTCCAGCACTGGATCTCTACATCAGGCAGCATATTCCCAGTGGATTTAAAAACCATCGGAATTCTCAAATTGACTATCGAAGGGAAATTGAAAGCCTTAAATCACTGAAATTCCTGGGGAAGTCCTCAAAGGAATACGAGAAAGCCCTTGGGAGCCTGGGAGGAGGCAACCATTTTATCGAAGTGGATCAGGATGAGGAAGGAAACCTGTATCTTATTTTTCATAGCGGGAGTCGAAATATGGGGAATCAAGTAGCCCGTTATTACCAAAAACGGGCAGAGAAAAATCATCTGGGAAATCCAGATATTCCAAAGGACTTGGCTTATTTAGAAGGAAGAGAAAAAGATGAATATCTTCATGATATGGTTCTTGTGCAAAATTATGCAAAAGTTAACCGGGAAGTCATGGCGAGAAAAGTCCTGGAGGAATTTCTCAAACTTCCTGATGCAATGGATCAGGGATTTCATACAATCCACAATTATATTGACATGCAAAGAAAGATTCTTCGGAAAGGTGCCATCTCCGCGGAAAAAGGTGAGAAAGTTCTTATTCCGATGAATATGAAAGATGGCTGCATCCTGGGTGAGGGTCTTGGAAACGAGGAATGGAACTATTCCGCACCCCATGGAGCCGGTCGATTAATGAGTCGGAGGGAAGCCAGGCGAAGGCTGTCCATGAAAGAATTCAGTGAAATGATGGAATCGATCTACTCCACTTCCGTCAGTAAGAAAACCATTGATGAAGCTCCTCTTGCGTATAAGCCGATGGAAGAAATTTTGAAATATATTCATCCAACTGTAAGAATCATTAAACATCTCACTCCGATTTATAATTTCAAAGCATCATAAACAATCGTGGTTTTCCCTTGAATCCAACGGGTTTTCTATGTTTTTTCTGGATTTGACCGGGTAATACCGCTATAATGGAAAAAGAAAACGGATTCCGGAGGAGTGAACATGGAGATAGCATCTTTTGTATGGTTTATAATCGGCTTAGGTCTCATCATCAAGGGAAGCGACTGGTTTGTTGAGGGAGCGGTATGGATTGCCAGAGCATTAAAGGTATCGGATATTATGATTGGTGCAACCCTGGTCAGTATTTGTACAACCCTTCCGGAAGCTATGGTTTCCACTAGTTCCGCATTAAGAGGGAATACAGATATGGCAATGGGAAATGTGCTGGGGTCCATTGCTTTTAACTCAGGAATCATTCTGGGAATCGTCATCCTTTTCACTGAACCGAGAATCAAAGGAGGAAAGGGGATCAAGACCCATAGTAAGCTTCTTGTGGCTCTTTTGGCGGGACTTTTTATTCTGGGAGTCACTTTGGGAACCTTATCAAGGATTTCGGGGATCCTTCTTTTGACAGGGTTAGCATTTTATCTCTGGAGAAATGTAAAAGCTGCCAGAGATATTCAAAAAGAGGAACGAGAAACATCCTCCATTGAGGAGAGGACACCTGATAAAAAAGAAAAGTTTCGTGCGGTTGTTATTTTTGCTGTCGGATTGATTATGACTGTTTTTGGAGCAGATCTGTTGGTGGAGCATGGCGAAGTGATTGCAAGAACCATAGGAGTGCCGGATTTAGTGATCGGTCTTACGATGACCTCCGTTGGAACATCTTTGCCGGAGCTGGTTACTGCAATTTCCGCGATCAGAAAAAAAGCCCAGGATCTCTCCGTGGGCAATATTATCGGGGCCAATCTTCTGAATGTTCTTTTGGTTATCGGAATCGTCTCCAGCTTGGAACCGGTGAATCTCGCGGGGAATCTGTTATACTTTCATTTTCCCGTTGCAATCTTTATCACCGGCATGACAGCACTTTTCATATCAAGCAGAAAAAAGCAAATGGTGCGTTCAAGGGGATATCTTCTCGTAACTGTTTACACACTGTATTTAGTGGCAATTCTATTGCAAAATTGATGAGCTATTCACCTGTGTTTAAGAGCTCTTCAATAACTGCATGGGTTTCATATCCTTCTTTAAAGGTAACAAGTTTTGCCGGATTTCCATCCAGGGCATTGGCCAGTTCATCCACCAGTTTCTCTGTCGGATGATCATCTTCCGGGGGAAGTTGCTTTAGAATCTCATCTTTTTGTGCAATCCAGATGTTTCTCCAATTTCGAAGGGCAATGACTCCTTTTTCACCGAAAAGGGTCAGGGATAAAAAGTCCTCGCGACCCACATCGCATAAACCGTTAATGAGAACGTTGACTCCATTGGTCAAACAACCGGTGGCGATTAACTCCCGCTCGGAAAGCTCCTGATCCCGGGGATATGCAATTTTGGAATTAATATCAAAAATTTTACCATAAAACATTTCAATCAGCTGAATGTAATGGGTGAAGACTTCCCGGGTGAAACCGCCCTGCTCCCGGGTGTCAATCCAGGGATTATGCTGCCAATGCCGGGGCCACTCAGGAAAATAGCCGGTAAGCTCCACACGCTTCAATTTTCCGAGATAATTTTCCTTGATCAGGTTTTCCGCTTTTTTAACAGCCCGGGTATAGACAAGGGGAAAATGCAGGGCATTGATAATGCCCTTACCGTAGGCTTTAGTATAAAGCTCCCGGGCTTCCTTGGTGGAGTTTGCCAGGGGTTTTTCGCAAAAGAAAGCTTTTTCCGCTTCAATAATCTCAAGACCGATGGCATGATGCAGCTTCGGGGGAACTGCTAAGTATACCAGGTCTACCAGGGGATTGGATAAAATTTCATGATAATGCTCAACAGCAGTTAACCCGTAGCTCTTAGAGATTTCCTGTAACCGCTCCTGGTTTTTATCAGTAATTTGAATGATGCGAAATCGGGAATGTTGATTAAAAACTTTCACCAAACGTTCACCAACAATTCCTACACCGATAATCCCTACATTATACACATTTTTCATAAAATGCACCTCTCCTTCATTTATATTTTGATGTAGTTGGAACTACATAATATTCAAATATTTAGAATATTCCAACCAAATGCAAACTTACTTCATATATAACCGAAAGCCGAGGATTTAAACAAGGGTTGAAAAATAAAATCCCGAAGAGAAAGGAGGGTTCCAATGGATGGCAGATGGATCATAGAGTTGGACAGAAAAGAGAAAAAATATCTTTATCAACAATTGGCAGAGGCGATCAGGAGAGAAATTGATACCCGTAGTCTCGAGGAGGGAGAACCGCTTCCTTCAATAAAAAGACTGGCAAAGGAGCTGAAGATCAATCCGGCCACAGTGGTTAAAGCCTATGAAGTCCTTGAAAAGGAGGGATATATTGAAAAAAAACTGGGAAGCGGTTCCTTTGTGAAAGACAGAGAGACGCAAATTTTGAACTTCGCCAGCGGAACTCCATCCTATGACTTTTTTCCCGTGGAGGATTTTAAGAAAATCATTAACGATGTCATGGATAATGATGGCGCACGCGCTTTTGAGTATACTGAAGGTCAGGGTGACCGGGCTCTGAGAGTCGCTTTGAAAAACTACATTCAAAAATACAATATCCATACCAATGAAGACCATATTCATGTCATCTCCGGGGCGCAGCAGGGGATTGATATTATTGTAAAGGCCCTTGTTGACCAGGGGGAAAAGGTCATGATCGAAAAACCCTCTTATACTGGAGCAATCGGAGCATTCCGGTCCAGAGGCGCATCTCTGATTGAGGTGCCGATTAAAAATGACGGATTGGACCTGAAATACCTGGAAAGCATACTGGTGGAAGAGGTTCCGAAATTACTCTATGTGATGCCGAATTTTCAAAATCCCACCGGAACGTCCTACAGCACTTATCAGAAACATCGTCTTCTGGAACTGGCGGAAAAATACGGGTTTTATATTTTGGAGGATGATTATCTCAGTGATCTCAGTTTCTATTCAAAGGATTCGAGAACTTTAAAAAGTCTGGATCGCCATCATAAAGTCATTTATATCAAAAGCTTTTCAAAGATTTTTATGCCGGGTCTTCGACTTGGGTTTCTAGTGGTTCCTGAGGAATTGCAGGAGGCTATTCTGGAGGCGAAGCTGATTTCCGATATCTCCACTTCCGGATTGCTGCAAAGGGCATTGAAAGAGTATATGGAAAGAGGAATGTGGGAGAGGCATATCGAGCGATTAAAAACCATGTACAGCAGGAGATTCGACTTGGCACTGGACCTTATCCGCAGAGAATTCCCGGAGGAAGTTGTTTTTAAAGCACCGAAGGGCGGATTGAACTTTTGGTTTCAACTGCCTAAAACCTTTGATTTCACAAAGTTTGTTAAGGACTTGGAGGAACAGGGGATTCGCATCGCCAGGGGAGAATATTTCTTTCTTACGCCTCCTGAGGAACCGTCCTTTCGGTTTAGCATTGCGAATGTGGATGAGGAAGGGATTCGATGGGGAATCCTCTTTATGGCGGAGCTGTTACGGAAAGCTTTTCGGCGGAAAGGAAGGATTGAAGACCGGGAAAAGCAGGATTTAATTCTTTAAATTCGGGTAAAGATGATAAAGAGTGAGTAAATTAGCGGGGTGATAGAATGAAAATTTATACAAAAGGCGGAGACAAAGGCAAGACCAGTCTCTACGATCAGACTCGGGTAGACAAAGATTCAATCCGGGTGGAGAGTTACGGAACCATTGATGAACTGAACTCCTCCATCGGTTTTGCAAGAAGCTTTATCAAGGACGAAAAGATTCGTGAGATCCTTTATCGAATCCAGAGAAGCCTCTTTGATGTTGCAGGAGAGCTTGCAACAATGAAGCCCGAGGAATTTCCGGAAAAAATTACGGAAAAAGATATTAAAGAGCTGGAAACATTGATCGATGAATACCTGGATCATATGACCAAGGAAGAAAAGTCCATGTTCATTATTCCCGGAAGCAACAGAGAGAGTGGTGCCCTTCACGTGGCAAGAACCGTTTGCCGCAGGGGTGAAAGACGAATGATCACTTTGAAGAGGGAAAGCCCGGTGAGAGATGATCTGATTAAGTACATTAACCGGTTATCCGATCTTCTTTACACCTTGGCCCGTTTTATGGAGACGCAGCTAAGTTATGTGGATTTTAAGGGGAGAGAATAGATCAGAACGCTCAGCTATCGGCTGAGCGTTTCTGATTTTATTGCGGTTTTTCAGGTTCTTTGAGTTTTTATGTGTAAAGGATGTAATCATCGTTAAAAGATGCAAAATCCTTGCGTTCCTTGAAGCCACGATCCTTATTCTGAAAATAATACTGGATAATCTCTGCAGCAAGGGGAGCAATATCCCGACGGTTTGTGATTTCATCCAATGTGAAAAATCGGGCATCGGTATTTTCAAAGCCGTCCGCCTTTGGTGAACCTCCTAGATAATCCATCTTAAACACAATATAACAATCCACAACCTCTGTAGTGGAATTGGAACGAATGGCGATAATATCGGTGGCCTCCGCTTTTATCTGAGTTTCCTCAAAGACTTCACGTTCAACTCCGTGATTGAGTTTTTCTCCTTTTTCAAGATGTCCACCGGGCATCAGCCACATCCCTTTTAAACGACCGTAATTCTGCTTGACCATCAGAACTTTATCTTCCACTTCGATCAGTCCTCCCACACCGATAAAGTTGTTGGTGTAGACCCACTTATTATAGGCAAACTCATGAACCACGGATAAATCGTTGCGCTGTTCCTTTTCCCGCTTTACCCGGTCCAGGTCGATGCTTACACTGTGAAGTCCTTCATTCTCTCCTCCTTCGAAAAGAATTTCCCCTTTGGGATCGATAACAAGGGAATGACCGAAATATCCTTCTCCCACCCGGTTAACCGCAATGACGTATACCTGATTTTCGATGGCCCGGGCCTTTAACAGAGTGACCCAATGCTCATAAAGGGGAATGGGAAACTGGGCAACCAGGAAAATCATTTCAGAACCTTTAAGGGAGATGCCGCGGAAAATTTCAGGAAACCGCAGATCATAGCAATTGGTCACTCCAAAGGAAAGCTTTTGGTCGAAAAACCGTGGGATGCGGTCTCCGCGATCAAATATTTGACCTTCCAAATTGTTTTGAGAAACCAGGTGCATTTTCCAATAGCTGCCCTGTACTGTTCCGTTCCGGTTAATGACAAATGTTGTATTGAAAAGGCGGTCTCCCGTACTTTGGGGAACGCTGCCTCCTATGACAACCGCTTTATGTTTAAGTGCCAGCTGCTGTAAGAAACGGAGGGGTTTTTTGTATGCTTCTCCATGGGCCTTCATATTTTTGAAATCAAAGTCCACAGACCACATCTCCGGGAGGATGATAAAATCCGTTGAGTTCACATTTTGAAGAAGCGAGCGGACTTTCTCCTTGTTTTTCTGGAAATTCCCCTTAGCGATATCCATCTGGACTAAATGGAGTTGAATTCGATTCATCGGAAACACCTTCCTTTTCAATGAAGATTGTATTTTCTCTTGCCTTGTGTTATAAAAGATTCTATAGGATTTCCCTCTCTTTTTCAATAGAGGGATCCATTGAAGGATTGAAAAGGAGAGTTAAAATGATTTATGTAGGATTAAAGGGCCATCGAAACGTCTATGATACGAGGGAACTGACAAAGGTTTTTGTTGATAAGGTCAAAATACTGACTGACGGTGAAGATCCCAAAAACATGCCGGACTATATCGAATCCCGACTGAAGATAAATAAATCAGATGAGTTCGCAGTTGTTGAAGGGTTCATCGCGGGGAAGAAAAAGCGGGGGATACGGAGGGTCAATGAGGCTTCTCGGAATTTGCCGGAGCCTCTCCGTGAAGAGATGCTGGACAAAAATCGGAGGGATGCCCTTCGATCCGCCCTCTTTGAAGTTCTGTCAACCCTTACAGGGAAAAAGCCGCCATGGGGAGTCCTGACCGGGATTCGTCCGGTGAAAATCGTGCAAAACTTCATTGACGGGGGGAAAACCGAATTCGAGATATATAAAGAGCTGACAGAAAATAAATATCTGGCAAAGGAAAAAGCACAGCTGCTTATTGGGATCGCAGGGAAAGAGAGACAATTGATTTATCCCCTGGATGAGAAGGGACTGAATTTTTATGTCAGCATACCTTTTTGCCCCAGTCGCTGCAGATATTGTTCTTTCCCTTCCAACGACCTTCATCGACAGGAGGGGGAAGTGGATCGTTACCTGTTTGCCCTGAAAAAGGAATTGAATACCACAATTGATCGTATTAATGAAAAAGGCCTCAAGGTGAATACGATTTATATTGG
Source organism: Clostridiaceae bacterium (assembly GCA_003554105.1). Lineage (GTDB taxonomy): Bacteria > Bacillota > Clostridia > Peptostreptococcales > T1SED10-28 > T1SED10-28. The sequence goes on from PWFQ01000006.1 coordinate 71,791, forward strand.
AGGTGGAACTCCAAGTGTTTTGAGTGCTGAACAGTTTGAGTCATTATTTGCCACTTTAAAAAAGCTGAAAGGATATGAAAATCTCAAAGAAATTACGGTGGAAGCGGGACGACCGGACACTTTTAGTCTGCCTATGCTGAAAGCACTGAAAGAAAATGGCGTACAGCGGATCAGTCTCAATCCTCAAACCATGAATCAGGAGACTCTGATTCTTATCGGCAGGAATCATACCCCGGAGGAAATCTATAAGGCTTATGAAATGGGGGGGCAGGTGGGTTTTTCTTCGGTGAATATGGATCTGATCGTTGGATTGCCGGGAGAGACCATCAAATCCCTGGAAAAAACCCTTAAGGACATCAATAAAATGCAGCCGGAAAACTTAACGGTCCACACTCTGGCGATTAAAACCAGCTCGTACTTCAAACGAAACGAGCACCTCATCACTCAAAGCGAGGAAGAGGTGCTGAAAATGCTGGATTATGTCAGGGAGTTCACTCTCAGGGAGTCCTATGAAGCCTATTATATGTATCGGCAGAAAAATATGCTGGGAAATTTTGAGAACGTAGGGTATAGCAAAACAGGATATGAATCTCTCTATAACATGAAAATCATGGCGGAAAAAGAAACAATACTGGGATTTGGTGCCGGCGCGGTGACCAAAATTGTTGAATCGAAAGGGCTTCGGATTCACCGCCGGCCAAACGTAAAAGGATTGGGTCACTACCTGCAAAGGGTTGATGAAGTCATCCTTGAAAAGCAAAAGATTCTCAATGAGTTCTTTTAGGCATGAGGATCTTCAAGTAGTTCATCAAGAACTCTTCCGTCTGCATTAGGCAAGGGAAGGTTAAGGATTTCAGCGATGGTGGGTGCGATATCGATGATTCTCATTTCTTCAACAGAGGCCCCTTTTTTGAAGGAGGGTCCCGTAGCTAGGAAGAGTGATCGGTAGCCTTCCTTGTCGGGATGATAGCCATGTACTGCAACGCTCACCTTATTTTCGGGGTCCTTCTCCACAGGAGAATATAGAGGCAGATCCCAATCGGGTGTAAAGGAATAACCTTTTTTTCCTTCAAGAATCAGGGAAAAACCGTTTTGAAGGTGAAGATCGGAAAAATCTTTAGGACGATAGATCCGCTCAATTCCAGAAGAGGAGTCTGTCACAAGACGATGAATTTCCTCATAAACTTCATCTGTGAAGGAGGGATTTTCCTTTTCGTTGATGTAAATATGGCAGGAACCCTCACAGGAATGGGCCCAGACCCGCCAGCTATCCAAGGTTCCTTCCTGATTAAAGGTCAACCATCCTTTTTTGTGAAAATGGGAATTGATGTTTATATTTTGATGGATATCCAGGAAGCCGTGGTCACCGAAGATGATGATATCCGTTGAAGAAAGCTCTCTTTTACTCTTAAGCAGGTTAAGCAGGTCGCCCAAATGGGAATCCAATCGCTCTAGAGCCTTTCGGCTTTCATCACTGTCGGTTCCATAATAATGGCGATGGGTATCCACATCCGCCAGGTGGACAAGGACAAAATCCAAATCTTTTTTAGAGATCAGGTCAAGGACAGATTTCATGGTAAAGACGTCGAGTTCGGGATGTTCTGTTCCTCTTCGATACTTACCGTATTTTTGGTTGATGCTGAGAAGAAAGAGGGGAGAACCGTGGATAAGGGAGAGGAGGATCTGGTTTTTTTTCTTTTTCGGATCCCAGATTTCCGGAATGTTATAATTTTGAGGACCCCTGGCGGTGACAGGCCAAAGGAATGTTGCGGTCTTCAACCCTTTTTCCTTTGCCAGACCCAGCAATGTAGGGGATTGGAGGTGTTTGTATTGCCAGTACCAGTCCGGTTTGCGATCTCCGGGGGTGGGAATATAGTTGGAAGTGATTCCATGCTTATCGGGGTGAACTCCGGTGATCACTGACGCATGGGTTGTATAGGTATGACTCGGGTAGACCCCTTTAACCGTCTTTCCCAGTGCACAGCCGGAAAGAAGCTTGGAAAAATGGGGAAGCTTCTCAATAATGGATCGATCGGAAGCATGCAGTGCGTCAAAGGACAAAAGGATGACTTTCTTTTTCATGGTTTCCACTCCTTGGATTAATGTTTTTGTTTCTAAGAGTATTTTACCCAAGATTTCAAAAAAGATGCTAAAAACCTTTGAAAAATCGTAAAAAGTGTTATAATGGAACAAGTTCACAAGAATGAATGAACCCTCAAAGTTGATGGAATCACAAAAGAAGAAAGGAAGATCAAGATGATTGATCTATTGATAAGGCTTGGAGGAATCCTTCTTATTGGAAGTTTTATTGGTTACATTGCAACGGTTCTGAAGGAAAAAGCCTATCTCCGTAATAATACGGTATTCATTAACAAGGACAATGTTAATCCCGCTGATCTCAAAAAGATTCACTCAAAGCATTTTAAACTGGGGAACCGGGAAATAATGGCGGGAGACGAAATTAAAGTGAAGTTAAAGGACCGGAAAAAAGTCAAGGGGATTGTTCTCGGCCTTGATGAGGAAAAAGAAAACATCATTCTTATGGAATCCAAGGGTGTTAAAAGTTTAGAGGTTCAGTCCATTGAAAAATTAAAAATTGCCAGCAAATATGGTAAATTTTTCTAAAAAACCCCTAAAACCGCTTTTTTATCGAAAAAAAAGCGGTTTTTTTGTAAAAAAACCAAAAAACAAGAAGGATTTTTAAAATCGATGGAGAATAGAAGTAGTATGGAATTGGAACGGAGGGGAGGAATCCTCCTATGACAGAAGAAAATCAGAAGACCTTAAGTCTCTTAAAACGTCGGAAAAGAAAAAAACGAATCCGCCGTTTGATTGTGATTCTTGGTATTCTTCTTTTTATCTTTTCGAAGTCGGCACCTGTATTAATGGGAACCGCTGAAGAATATCACCGGGTCGAATTAAGAAAGATGGCGGATATAAAGGGAATTGACGGTTTCATTTTCAGAGAGGAAGAGGTGCTTTCAACCCACCTGCCCACAGTGCAGGTGGAATTAGGCCGCAGGGTTCCTGCTAACACTACTGTGGGCACCCAGGTTTCCACACCTTATGCAGGTGTCGTGGAATGGGGTGTGGATGGTCTGGAAGAGTTTCGATCATTGGAAGACTTACTCAAAGGAAATCTTCCGGATAGAGAGGAATTACAAAGGGTACTGGAGGATTCTTCTCTAAAACGACCTCATGGGGTTCGACTGATTACCGGTTATCAATGGGGTTTTCTGGGAGAAATTCCTGAAGCTGATGCGATAGGCATGACGGAAGGGCAAAGTGTACGTCTTCGAAAAGAATCTGAGGAACTCCGCGGTACAATCCGTGTACTGGAGAACATAGGTGACCGAGTGAAAATACTCGTTACCAGCAGAGAAGTGTTCTCCGGACTCTATAAAGAACGACAAATGTCGATGGAGATTCAAACGAGAGAATTCGAAGGACTTTGGATTCCCGATGGTGCCATTCTGGATCGGGAGCATGAACCTTACGTGATTCAACAGAGTATCGGGGGGAAAAAGGAAGTTCCGGTGAGGATTCTTTTGGAGAACGAAGAAGGAGCCCTGGTGCAGAGGGGAAGTTTTACAGATCCGGAAGGAAATCGGATCCCAACATTATCCCTCTACGATGAAATTCTTCTGAATCCAAGGCAGGACAACGGGGAGGAATGACAGATGGATGAAGAAATCAAAAAAAACTTACTTGATATTCAACAACGAATCCGGGAAGCAAATCCTGACGGCAAAGAAATAGAAGTTGTGGGAGTGACCAAAACCCACGAGGCTTCTGTCATAAAAGCAGCTTTGAAAGCAGGGATTGATCATATCGGGGAAAACAAGGTTCAGGAATTTCTCGATAAATACGAAGAGATCCATGAATCACATCCCGAGATCAAGTGGCACATGGTTGGACATTTGCAACGGAACAAAGTAAAGTATATAGTGGGAAAAACCACATTAATCCATTCCCTGGACTCCCTCCGGCTGGCAAAGGAAATTAATAAACGGGGAAAAGGTGAAGGAATCAAAGTGAACACCCTGTTGCAGGTGAACGTGGCAAAGGAAGATTCCAAATTCGGTCTTTTTTTAGAGGATATACCCTCTTTTATAAAAGAGATAGATGAGTTTCAAGGCTTAAAAATCCAAGGTTTGATGACCATGGCACCCTTTTACGAGGACGTGGAAAAAACCAGGGATTGCTTTAAAAGACTAAAAGAGTTATTTGAGGCTTTAAAAAAACGTCCGCAAAACAACGTTGAGATGAAGTATTTATCGATGGGGATGACCAATGACTTTGAGGTTGCAGTTGAGGAAGGATCGAACATGGTTCGGCTGGGGAGAACGCTGTTCGGAAAACGGGGATCGTGAAAGTGAACTTAAATTAGGAGGTATGGACATGGCAGAAAAAATCATTGAAAAAATGAAGTACTTTGTTGGAATGGATGAAGAAGAGCCCATGGAGGAGCAGGATTTTGAAGAAGAATTCGAGGTTGATTCGAAGATGACGAAATCGAAAAACAAGAAAGTGTATAATCTTCATAAGAATGAGCAGATCAATGTAATTATTTATGAGCCCCAGGATTTTGAAGAAGCCTCAATAATTGTGGACAATCTGAAAAGTCGAAAGCCGGTCATTGTAAATCTGGAAGATGTTGAAACAGAACTTGCAAAGAAATTTTTTGATTTTCTAAGCGGTGCGGTATATGCCCTTGACGGAAACATTCAAAAGGTTTCTGCATCGATTTTTATTCTTGCACCCAGCAACGTTGAATTGACCGGTGCAGGAGGACATGACGAGTTTAAAGGAAAAGGTGCTTTTCCCTGGCAAAAATAGAAATTGACACAATACAAGGAGATGTATCCCATTGTTAAATCAAGCAGAAGTATTAGCTGCACTGGATTATTTAAGAAGCATTATCAGTTTTCTCATCCTGGCACGGATTCTCATGTCATGGATCAACCCCAATCCCGACAGTCCTATTGTCGCATTTCTTCATAGTATCACGGAGCCGATTTTAGGACCCATCCGTTCATTGATCTATAATGTGTTTAAGTATCAGGGGATGCTGGACTTTTCCCCGATAGTTGCAATCCTGCTATTAAATGTTGTGTTTTCATTTTTACGGAATTTTGTAAGGATGGTTTTGTAACGGGAGGGATGACGTGATTGACAAAGAACACTTAACAGCACATATTCAGGACCGGGATGTGAAACAGAACGTAATCAAGGCCCTGGACAAAATCGAAGGAGTACTGAAAAATCACGATATACGCACAACTGATTTTCTGAATCCCTACGAACAGCATGAGGTTCAGGCGGGATTAAATCATTTTTCTGATTTAAACTACAGATTAGAAGGTGGTTATCAAGGGGCAGAACGTCAAGTGATAACCATTTTTCATGAGTATCTTCCACCCGGAGAGGTTCCCTTTGGGATTGATCTGTTGAAAGTTCGAAACAAGAGTTCCTTCAACACGTTGGGACACCGGGACTATCTGGGTGGTATTCTGGGCTTAGGGATCAAACGTGAAAAAATCGGTGATCTTTTAGTCCATGAAGACTATGCCCATGTCATTGTTGCCAAGGAGATTTCCGAGTATCTTGTGTTCCATTTGGAGAAGGTGGCCAACGCTCCCGTGGAAGTTTCCCATGACCGGCTTTCCAATCTCTCTCTTCCTGAACAGCAAGGAAAAACCGTGGTGGGAAGTGTGGCTTCCCTCCGATTAGACGGAATTCTTGCTTTGGGATTCAAGCTCTCTAGGAAAGAAGCCCAGGAAGCAGTTGGCAAGGGTCTTGCAAAAATCAATCATCGGCCAGTTATGAAAACTGCGGAGGAAGTTGAACTCAAAGATCAGATATCAGTAAAGGGATATGGTCGGTTGACTGTAATGGAACTTGGTAAAACCACACGGTCGGGGAGAATTAAAGTTACGCTGATTCGACAATAGAAATCCGGAGGAGGTCTATTATGATTACACCCTTAGATATTGAAAAAAAGGAATTCAGCAAAGGTGTACGAGGTTACAAGGAACGGGAAGTCGAGGATTTTCTCAACGAGGTGCTCATCGATTATGAGAAAATCTATAACGAAAACTCCAAACTCAAGGAAGAAATTCAGCGAATGAAGGATGCAATGGAGAAATACAAAAACATCGAGGAAACACTAAAAAGCACCCTGGTGATTGCACAGAGCACCGCAGAGGAAGTGAAGAGAAATGCCAGTAAAGAGGCTGAACTGATTATCGGAAAAGCCGAGGCGAAAGCGGAGCATCTTCTCAGGGATTCTAAACGACAGGCCGATAAAATCCAACAGGAACATGAGGAAGCCAGAAAGAGCATGAATCTTTTCAAAGTTCGATGTAAAACCCTTCTGGAATCACAACTCAGTACATTCCTAGATGCTGATCTTAACGAAGATGAAGAAATTTAAGGAATCCCCAAATTCCCAATGAAGGGGATTTTTTTTGGAAAAGTATAGAGAAAGGAAGGATATTCATGTTACAATATGGAATCATCGGAGCAATGGATGAAGAGGTCGATGCTCTTAAAGAAGAGATGCTTGTTAAGAAAGAGCATAGGATTGCAGGGCTGGATTTTTTTGTTGGGGAACTGGCAAATTGCCCCATGGTTCTTGTGCGTTCGGGAATCGGGAAGGTAAATGCCGCCCTCTGTGCCCAGATTCTCATCAGTGAATTTAAAGTAAAAAACATTATCAATACCGGTGTTGCCGGTGCCATCGATGAATCTTTAAATATATTGGATTTAGTTGTTTCCACTGAGCTGCAACAATATGATGTGGATACATCGAAGTTCGGATTCGAGGTGGGAGTGATCCCCCGGATGGAAACCTCCATTTTCCCGGCGGATGCCACCCTGATTGACCTCGCAGAAAAGCATGGGAATAGCCTTTTCGGCGGGGATGTGGTGAAAAAGGGAAAAATTGTGACGGGAGACACTTTTGTCAGCTCATCGGAACAGAAGGAGCAACTGGAGAAAACCTTTTCAGCCATGGCAACGGAAATGGAAGGGGCCGCAATAGCCCATGTGTGTTATATGAATCAGGTTCCCTTCGTGGTGATTCGGAGTATGTCCGATAAGGCAGACGGATCCGCCGGTATGCATTACTCAAGCTTCGTTATGGAGGCTGCAAACCGTTCCAAGGATTTGGTCAAAGCCATATTAGGTGATGCCTGTTAAGAAGGCGTGAGGAGGAAGGACATTTTGATAGTCTTAGTAATTATCGGGATATTGGCATTGGATATTGCAACAAAGTATTGGGCCTTTCATTATCTTCAACCGGTGGGCTCAATACCAGTCATCGAAAACATCTTTCATCTGACCTATGTTGAAAATCCCGGGGCAGCCTTCGGTATTTTACAGGATCAGCGATGGGTGTTTATCATCGCCACGGTTTTAACCCTTGGGTTTATTGTGTGGTTTTTGCGGAATATGGATCCTGATATTAAACTTTTGCGTTGGGGCCTGGCATTGATCGTAGCAGGAGCTATAGGAAACCTGATCGATCGTATTCTTCTAGGGTATGTGATCGACTTTTTGGATTTTCGGGTTTGGCCCGTCTTTAATGTGGCGGATATCTCTGTTGTTGTGGGAACGGGACTTACCATTCTGGTCATTCTATTTTACGACCGGGTGCTGGAAAAGGGGTTATAGAGTATGGAAACTTATCGAATGATTGCAGACAGTGAAGACGAGGATAAACGACTGGATGTTTTTTTGGCGGAAAATCTTGAAAAGTACAGCCGGTCTTTTTTACAAAAACTTGTGAAGGATGAAAGAGTTCTTGTGAACGGGAAAGATCGAAAGAATCGATACCTTCTGATAGAGGGGGATGAAGTGGAAGTTCAGGTTCCCGAGGCGAAACCTCTGGACCTTGAAGGGGAAAACCTGAGTTTGGAGATCATCTATGAAGATGATGATGTGATTGTTGTCAACAAACCAAAGGGAATGGTAGTGCATCCCGGATCGGGGAACTGGGAAGGAACGTTGGTGAATGGTCTGCTTTATCACTGCAGGGGAAATCTTTCCTCCATCAATGGAGTTATTCGTCCGGGGATTGTCCACCGAATCGATAAAGACACCACAGGACTCATCATGGTGGCGAAAAATGACGAGGCTCACCGGTCTCTGCAGAATCAGTTAAAAGAGAGGACTGTTTCGAGGAAATATCATGTTCTCACCCATGGAATTGTAAAGGAGAATCAATTGGAAATCGAGGCCCCCATCGGGCGTTCTCCGAGACACCCCTTAAAGATGGCAGTCGTCGACGACGGCAGGTATGCTAAAACCCATTTCCGGGTTTTGGAGCGCTACAAAACCGCCACCTATGGAGAAGCAAGATTGGAAACGGGAAGAACCCATCAAATCAGGGTTCATCTTCAATACATCGGATATCCTCTGGTGGGAGATCCCCTATATGCACCGAAAAAAGCAGCTTTTCACAGTAAGGGACAGATGCTGCATGCAAAGACCCTGGGCTTCATTCATCCCAAAAGCGGGGAGAACCTGGAGTTTGACTCGCCCTTGCCTGAGGATTTTCTGCGAGTGAAAAAAATCCTGGAGGAGGGATCCTTTGAAAAAAATTCTTGATGAACATGCCATAAAACGTTCCATTACAAGAATTTCCTACGAAATCATTGAGAAAAACAAAGGTGTTGACGATATCATTCTCGTGGGGATAAAAACCCGGGGAGTGCCTTTGGCAAAACGTATTGCCGAGAGAGTCCTGGAGATTGAGGGAAAGGAAGTTCCCCTAGGGGAGCTTGATATCACCCTCTATCGCGATGATTTAACGGAAAAAACCCTGGATCCCGTGCTGCACAGCAGTAAGATCGATCAGGATCTGAAGGACAAAATTGTTATTCTGGTGGATGATGTGTTATACACAGGGAGAACCACAAGAGCTGCCATGGATGCGGTGATGGATATGGGGAGACCAAAAGCAATACAACTGGCGATTTTGATTGATCGCGGACACAGGGAGCTCCCAATCCGCGCCGATTATGTGGGGAAAAACGTACCCACATCAAAACGTGAAATTGTAAAGGTGGAGTTCAAAGAAGTTGATGGAGCTGATCTTGTTACGATTGATGGACGTAATAAATAGAATAAAAAAAGGCAAAAGAAAGGAGATCACGAGGGATCTCCTTTCTTTATTTTTGAGACGTTTTCTTCCAGAGCATCCACAAGGATGGTGGAGAACTCTTCGTAGGTGACCATGCCCGGCTTTGAGCCTTTGGGACTTTTTACGTATTTCCTCTTGGTGTAGTCCACGGGGATCTTTGTGGCGTTCCGATCCCTGCTGTAATAGGCTGCAAGTGTTGCCGCTTCGAGAAGAGATTCGTTTGAGGGCTCCTTCCCTCCTGTGATCAGTGCGACATGGGAGCCCGCTTGATCTTTTATATGAAACCAGTAATCTTCCCGACCGGCGATTTTAAAGGTGATGTTTTCGTTTTGACGGTTGTTTTTGCCCACAAAGATCGGATAGCCTTCAACACTTTCAAACCGAAGGGGTTGAGAAGGCCGTTGCCGTTTATCCTCTTTTTTTCGTTTTTTTCGAAGATACCCTTCCTTTTCCAATTCATCCCGGATCTCCTGAAAATCATCCAAACTCTGGGTGTGATCGATGGAAGTGAGAACTCCTTGCAGATAGCTGATCTCGTTTTTAGTTATACGCTGCTGTTTTTTGATCTCTATCAAGGCAATTTTTGCTTTATGATAACGCTTATAAAACCGTTGGGCATTAGCTGCCGGAGACAGCTGAGGATTGAGCGCAATGGAAACCTCCCCCTGGTTTTCGTCATAAAAATTAATTGCCTTCAGAACACGATCGCCTTTGCTCAGCCTGTGAAGATTTGCCATGACCAAATCTCCCTTAATTTTGTGTTCTTCTGCTCCCTGGGCCTGCTGGTATTCTTTTTCCAGCTTTCCGTATTTATTTGAGAGACGGTGGATTTTACGCTGTATGGACTTCCGCAAATCCTGGGATTTTTGCTTTAAGCGTTCCTTGTGGTCCTTTGTTTCATAAAAATACTCTAAAAGCCCACTGATGTGATCAAAGGGTTTTTTCTCATAGAGCTCCAAATGGTCAAGGGGATAAACTCCGAAGGCTTTTGGTTTCCCTTTTAAAAGATATACCACAGGCTCTTTCTTCTTCTCTTTTAAGAACTCCATCAGTGCCTTAAACTCCTGATACAGTTCATAAAGCTCATGATCTTGAAGGTCCTTTACCAAGAGGGTTTCCGATAACCCGCTACGGTGAATCAGTTCCCGTGAGATCAGGGGAGAAAAACCGATGAGGTTGGTGAAAACACCTCGAATCAGATCTTCATTGGGGCTTTGATGGAGAATCTCCTTAAATGCAAGAATCGATGAGACGTTAAAGGGGCTCACCTGTTCTCCAATGGGAGGATGGACATAGGGAAGACCCGGAAGAACCTGGCGAAAAGAGCTTACTTCAAAGCCCACCCGTTTGATGCTGTCCAGGATCTTATTTTCACTTCCCTCCACTAAAAGAATATTGCTGTGCTTTCCCATCATTTCGATGATCAGTTCGGTCTTTCTCATGACATTCAGTTCATCATAGGATTCCACAATGATTTTTATAACCCGGTCGAAATGAGGCTGCTGAAAATCGATGATCCTGCCATTTTGAAGGGATTTTCGAAGAAGCATCACAAAACTCGGGGCTTTTTCAGGATTGGGCTTTGTCTTTTCCGTAAGATGAATTCTTGGATAATTGCTGTTGGCGGAAAGCAGCAGCCGGTAATTTTTTTTATGATGACGAATGACCAGATGAATCTCGTCCTTTTCCGGTTGGAAAACCTTATTGATTTTTCCTCCGATTAATTCCTGTTTCAGCTCTTCCGTAATGGAGTAGAGTAACGTTCCGTCCAGTGCCATGGTCAACCTCCTACTTTTCTTCTGGTATGGAATAAATATAGCACAAAAGCCGATGATTCGCAAAAATGAAAGGGAGTGGTGTAAAGGGAAAAGATTTGTTATAATGATTGAAAGCATCAAGGAAAAAAACGATGAAAACAGGAGAAAAACCATGGAAATCCCTTTTTGGAAGTTGGAAGGCATAGGAAATGATTTTATTGTTGTAAAGGAAAGAGACATTTCAATGGTTGAAGATGAGTCTTCCTTTGTCAAGGAGGTTTGTCATCGACGGTTGGGGCTCGGTGCTGACGGTTTGATGGTGGTAAAGGAATCGGAAGTTGCCGATGTTAAAATGCGTTACTATAATCAGGACGGCTCAAGAGCCGATCTTTGCGGGAACGGACTCCGCTGTTTTGCAAAGTATGTGTACGATCAGGGAATTGTCAGTACCAAAGAATTTCAGGTGGAAACCTCTGCAGGAATTAAGGATATCGAAATTACCGAAGGAGAGCCGGGAGAGGGAATCACTGAAATAAAAATCCTTATGGGAGACTATACTCTGGATTTTCTCAGGAAACGATTCTCCTATGACGGAATGGATTTCGAAGCATCTTCCTGTATTATGGGGGTGCCCCATTTAGTCATCTGGAAGGATGTTTTAAACCTGGAGGAGGTCTCCAGGGTGGGTCCGGTTTTTGAAAAAGACCCTTCCTTCCCTCAGGGAACCAATGTAAACTTTGCCAGAGTTGTGGACGAATCTTTCATCGAAGTCATTACCTGGGAGAGGGGCTGCGGTAAAACCCTGGGATGCGGAACCGGAGTCACTGCTGTTGCTGTTTTAGCCAATGAATTGGGAAAAACCCATCGAAGGATGGCGGTTAAATCCCCCGGGGGACTTTTATTCATTGAAATCACCCCGATTGAAAATAAAATATTTATGACGGGACCCGCTAGGAAAATCGGAGAGGGTCGATACTTACCGAAGCAAGGATGAATAAAGACAGATTACAGGAGGGATTAAATCATGATCTATAGTATGACAGGCTTTGGGCGGGGAGAAGTACAGGTGGAGAACAAAGTGTTTTCCGTTGAGGGAAAGACAGTTAATCATCGGTATCTGGATATCAGCATCCGTATGCCTAAGCGCTACATCTACATGGAGGAAATTCTTCGAAAGCGCATAAAGGAGTCCATAAATCGGGGCAAGGTAGATCTTTTTATTAACATTGAAACCGTTGGAGAGGCCGAAGGGGAAGTGGTCATGGATCTGAATCTGGCAAAGGACTATCATGCCGCTCTGGAAAAGATCGGAGCCGCCCTTCATTTGCAAAATGAGGTCAGTGCATTGCAGATCAGCCGTTTTCCTGAAGTAATCAGCTTGAAAAGCAAGGAAGAAAACGAGGAGCTGGTGGAAAAAGGGCTGACAGAGGCAATTGAAGAGGCCCTTAAGCAAATTATGTCCATGAGAGAACAGGAGGGACTTCGCACAAAAGAGGATTTGAAGGATCGTCTTGAGGAAGTGGAAGAAGCATGGAAGATGATTGAAGGCTTTGCACCACAACAGGTTGAATCCTATAGAGAACGGCTTATGGAGAGGATTCAGGAACTTACGGAAAACGGAATGGAGATTGATGAGGATCGGATTCATTCCGAGGTCGTGTATTTTGCGGATAAAAGCAATATCAACGAAGAGCTTGTCCGTTTAAAGAGTCACACTCAACAATTTCTTCAATCCATGGAAAAAACTGAACCGATGGGAAGAAAGTTGGATTTTCTGATTCAGGAGATGAACCGGGAGATTAATACAATTTCTTCAAAATCCCATACCGTAGAAATTTCCAATGAGGTAGTAACATTAAAAAGCGCCCTGGAAAAGATGCGGGAACAGGTTCAAAATATTGAATAGAAGGGAAGAGTTCGATGAATGGAGGATTAATCAATATCGGGTTCGGGAACATTGTGGCGGCCAATCGGATTGTGGCAATTGTCAGCCCCGAATCAGCCCCGATTAAGCGGATGATTCAGGAAGCAAGAGAACGGGGAATGCTGGTTGATGCAACCTATGGCAGAAGAACCCGGGGAGTAATCATCACAGACAGTGAACATATTATTTTGTCAGCAGTACAGCCGGAAACAGTGGCCCATCGATTAGGGGAAAAAGAAGCACGGGGGATGGTAATCTCTCAGGAAATGGAAAGTGAAGAGAACTCCTAGGCCGAAAGTGATTCGGACGAGACAGAAAGAGGGATGATATGAAGCAAAAAGGCTTGTTAATTGTGATTTCCGGTCCGTCTGGGGCGGGAAAGGGAACAATCTGTAGAGCACTGATTGAAAAACGTCCAAAAATCCATGTGTCGGTTTCAGCCACTACAAGAAACCCCAGAAAGGGAGAAGAGGATGGAATCAACTACTACTTTCTTTCGAAGGAGACATTTGAGTTCCGAATCCAACGGGAGGAGTTTCTTGAGTATGCCCGGGTCTACGACAATTATTACGGGACTCCGAAAAAGAATGTGCTTAAACGGTTGGAAAAAGGAGAGGACGTTCTTTTGGAAATCGATACGGAAGGAGCTCTTCAAGTAAAGGAGCAGTTCCCGGAAGGTGTGTTGATTTTTATTCTGCCCCCGAAACTGGAGGATCTCAAAAGCAGAATCAAAGGACGGGGCACAGAAACAGAAGCGGACATAAAAAAGCGGCTTGATTGTGCAAAGGAAGAAATTCAGCGGATCCATGAATATCATTATGGAGTTGTAAATGATGATGTGGATCGTGCTACAAGGGATGTTGAAGCAATTCTGCGATCTGAAAAATTGAAGACGAACCGGAATTATCAGGAAATAATTCACCAATATTTGTAATACGTCGAATGCGATAACAAGAAACATAAAATGAGGAGTGAAAGCCATGTTAAACCCATCAGTCAATGATTTGGTAAAAAAGGTCGGAAGCAAATATACACTGGTTATTCTTGCAGCAAAGAGAGCACGGGAACTGAATGTAGGTGCGATTCCAACAATTGATACAGAGAGCAACGAGAAATCGGTATCTATAGCAACCAGAGAAATCATGGAAGGAAAAATCCACTATACCGTCATTGAAGAAGAGTAGGTGATAAGATGAAATTAAAAGGGAAAAACGTGGTACTGGGAGTCACCGGAGGAATTGCAGCATATAAGGCCTGTGAGATTATCAGTCAACTGAAAAAGTTAGGAGCATCAATTGATGTGATCATGACCCGATCCGCCACTGAGTTCGTCACCCCCTATACGTTTCAATCTTTAACAGGAAACTCCGTCATTGTGAATATGTTTGAAAGTCCCAAATACTGGGATATGGAGCATATTTCACTTGCCCAAAAGTCGGATTTGATTTTGGTTGCTCCCGCAACAGCAAATCTTATGGGAAAGGTTGCCAACGGGATTGCGGATGATATGCTCTCCACAACGATTATGGCATCCGACAAGCCGGTGGTTTTTGCCCCCGCCATGAATACAAAAATGTATGAAAATCCGGTGGTGCAAAAAAACCTGAAAACATTGGAAAAACTGGGGTATCATTTTGTAGATCCTAAGGGTGGAATTCTTGCATGTGGTGACGAGGGAAAAGGAAAATTGCAGGATGTTGAAATCATTGTGGAGAAAGTGAAGGAAATTCTGACAAGAAATAGTGAAGAACCGGAGAAAGACCTGGAAGGTCTCACCTTTCTGGTCACCGCCGGTCCTACGCGAGAGATTATTGATCCCGTACGGTTCTTAAGCAATCATTCAACGGGAAAGATGGGATATGAAGTGGCAAGGGCAGCAGTAAATCGGGGAGCTAAAGTGATTCTACTCTCAGGACCCAGCACTTTGGAAGTGCCATTCGGTGTGGAACTTATCCGGGTTGAGACTGCTGTGGAAATGTACGATGAAGCAATGAGACTGTATGATGAAATTGATGTTCTGGTGAAAACCGCTGCAGTATCTGATTATCGCCCGAAGGAAATAGCAAAAGAGAAGATGAAAAAAGGGGAGCGGAATGAGGAAATTGAGCTGACCCTGATTCGAAATCCGGACATTCTCCTAGAGCTGGGGAAACGAAAGGGTGCAAATAAAATTCATGTGGGATTTGCAGCGGAAACCCATAATGTATTGGAGTATGGGAAGGATAAACTAAAACGGAAAAACCTGGACTTTCTTGTGGCCAATGACGTGACTGAAGAGGGCGCAGGTTTTGCCCATGATACGAATAGAGTCCATTATATTCATAAAAACGGTGAAATGACCTCCAGCGAAACATTAAAAAAAGAGGTCATTGCCCAGGAAATTCTCGACCGCATAATGATTGAACGGAAAACCAAGGGGATTTAGGAGGGACTTATGTGAGGATTGCCAAAATCGTAATTGATCAAAATACCCATCAGATTGACCGGGCCTATGACTATGCAATCCCTGAATCAATAGAGGATGAAGTCATGGAAGGTTCAGTTGTCGAAGTTCCCTTTGGACAGGGTAATCGAAAACATCGGGGTTACGTTCTGGCAGTTACAGAGACGGAAAAGCCGAAATACCGGTTGAAAAAGATCAACGGGGGGGTCCGGAAGGTACCACCCTTCTCTAAAGAGCAAATCCGGCTGATTCTCTGGATGAGAAAAGAGTATGCCTGCCGATTGATTGAAGCGATCCATTCAGTGGGCCCCCCAAAAGCCTATGGGAAGGTGAAAGAGCCTGAAGAAACCTGGGTTGAGTTAAGAGTTCCAAAAGCGGGGATCCAAGGAGAAATTCAGCTGTTGCCCGGTCAAGCTACCGCCCAAAAAAAAATTCTTCAATATCTGGAGGAACGGGGGAAATCTCAATGGAAAAGGATGGAAAAGGATTTAGAGGTAGGGATTGGGTCAGTAAAAACTTTGGAGAAAAAAGGTCTCATCGGAGTTATAAAAGTCAGCACACCCTTTCCTGAGCTCATGTCTGATCCTGAGGAAATAGAACCTCAACTGATGTTGAGCGAGGAACAACAGAATGCTCTTGTGCATTTACGAAAGGGGCTGAAAGAAGGGAACGCCCCCCGGTCGTATCTCCTTCATGGAATTACGGGCAGCGGAAAAACGGAAATCTATCTGGATTTGATGGGCGAGGTTGTAGAGAAGGGCAAAACAGGGATTTTGCTTGTTCCTGAAATATCCCTTACACCACAGATGCTTGGAAGGTTTACGGAACGTTTCGGAAAGCAGGTTGCGCTGTTCCACAGTTCATTGTCGATGAAACAGCGCTATGGACAATGGAAAAAGGTGGAGGAAGGAACTGCAAGAATTGTGATCGGAGCACGGTCGGCTATTTTTGCACCCCTGAAAAACCTGGGTCTGATTATCCTGGATGAGGAGCATGAGACCACCTATAAGTCGGAGCAAAGTCCGAAGTATCATGCCAGAGAAATTGCAGAATACCGATCAAAACAGGAAGGCGCTCTGCTGCTATTAGGTTCGGCAACCCCTTCCATGGAAAGTTATTATAAAGCGGAAAAGGGAGAATTGTTTCGAATCACCCTGAAGAAAAGACCCACCATGCACCAGCTGCCAAAGGTGAAACTGGTGGATATGAAGGAAGAACTGAACCGGGGGAACAGGGATATGCTCTCTGCCGTTCTAAAAGAGAAAATACATGATCGCCTGGAGAAAAACGAACAGGTGATTTTATTCTTAAATCGCCGGGGATATGCCAGCTATATCACATGTAGAAAGTGTGGATATGTTCAAACCTGTGGAAACTGTGATGTCACAATGACTTATCATCGAAAAAATCATCAGGTCATGTGCCATTACTGCGGGAAAAAATCCCATCCCATTGAGGTGTGTCCCGAGTGTGAAAATGAAAAAATGAGGAAAGTGGGTTCCGGAACTCAACGTCTTGAGGAGAGTATTCAAGGGAGCTTCCCCAAAGCGAAAATCGGGCGATTGGATACGGATGCCCTGAATGAACAGGGGAGCCATGAAAAAATCCTGGAAGCCTTTCAATCCCGGGAAGTGGAGATTCTTATTGGAACCCAGATGATTGCAAAGGGTTTGGATTTTCCCAATGTCACTTTGGTTGGGATCCTCTCCGGAGACAACAGCCTTCATCTTCCGGATTTTCGTGCATCGGAGCGGACGTTTCAATTGCTGACCCAGGTATCGGGAAGAGCTGGAAGAGGGACCGAACAGGGAGAAGTGATTCTGCAAACCTATAAACCTGATCATTACAGTATCCGGGCTGCTCTGGAACAAAACTATGAGACCTTCTACCGGCAGGAGATTATGATGAGGGAGTTATTTAACTACCCTCCCTTCAAGGAGCTTTTTATGATCAACTTTATGGGAAATGAGGAATCAGTGGTTGCTGAAACGGCTAACCGTGTGGCGGAAGTTATTCAGTATATTTTAAAGAGTGAAAACGAGAAATTGGATGTGGATGAAGTGGTTTTGGGTCCGAATCCATCGGTGATCTCAAAGATTAACCGAAATTACCGCTACCGTTTAATGCTTAAGGACGTAGGTGTTTCCAAAAGCTTATTGAAAAAAGTGATAAAATATGTTTGTATTAATAAAAGGAATAAATATGTACCCCAGGAGGTACATCTCAGTATTGATTTTAACCCCTACCATTTGATGTAAGGAGGAAAAGGAATGGCAATTAGGAATATAAGAAAGGACGAGGACCCCATCCTTCGGAAAAAATCCAAGGTGGTCATGGAGATTGATGAGAGGGTTTTAACCCTTTTGGATGATATGGCGGACACGATGTACGATGCAGAGGGCGTAGGTCTTGCAGCACCCCAGGTCGGGGTTTTGAAAAGAGTGATTGTGGTGGATATCGGTTACGGTCTTTTTGAGGTTATCAACCCGGAAATTGTGGAAGAAGAGGGAGAACAGATCGGAGAAGAGGGATGCTTAAGCTTGCCCGGAAAAAACGGGGACGTATGCCGTCCACGGAAAATCACTGTTGCAGGACTTAACCGAAAGGGTGAGAAGATAAGAATTCAAGGAGAAGATCTTATGGCCAGAGCTCTGTGTCACGAAATTGATCATTTAAACGGCGTACTGTTTACCGATCTTATCGTCGAAGAGGAAGAGTAAAGTGGGTGAGAAGATGAAAGTCGTTTTTATGGGAACACCGGAATTTGCATGCCCGACTCTGAAGGCTCTCATTGAGGAGGAAGAATTTCAAATTCTGGAGGTATATACCCAGCCGGACCGGAGAAAGGGACGGGGAAAAAAAGTACAGGCTCCTCCTGTGAAGGAGTTGGCCCTAAAGCACGGACTTAAAGTGGTTCAACCGGAATCCTTAAGAGAAAAAGAGGTCGCAGAGCATCTTAAAACCCTGAAGGCGGAGGTTTTTGTGGTGGTGGCCTATGGTCAGATTCTGACCGAGGAGCATCTCTCAATTCCCCGATACGGAGCTATAAATGTTCACGCTTCCTTATTACCGAAGTATCGGGGAGCGGCCCCGATTCACTGGGCCCTTATCAACGGAGAAACCACCACGGGAATCACGACCATGCAGATGGATGCAGGGCTGGATACCGGTGATATGTTGATGAAAAGGGAAATAGAAATCGGGAAAAATGAAACACTGGGTGAGCTTCATGACCGTCTTTCCCTGCTTGGAGCCGAGACATTGATTAAGACCTTAAAAGACATTCAGAAGGGAGCCGTTGTAAAAACTCCCCAAAAGGAGGGGGATTCCAGCTATGCACCGAAAATCTCCAAGGAGACTGAAGCCATTGACTGGAAGCGGAGAGCCGATGAAATCCACAACCTGGTAAGAGGATTAAACCCCTTTCCAAAAGCGGAAACCACTTATAGGGGACAACGGATGAAGGTGCTGAAAACCGAAGTGAAGGAAGGAAACAGAAGGGGCACACCGGGAAAAATCGTCGAAGTTTCTCCCGAAGGGATCCTGGTTGAAACCGGCAGCGGAGTTCTTCGTATTACATCTCTTCAGATGAGTGGGAAAAAAGCCATGAGTGTGAAGGAATACTTAGCAGGAAACACGATTGAAAAGGATCGCATTCTGGGTGATTTCGATGGATAATTTTGCGGGAAGTCTGAAAAAAACTATGGGACTGTTGGGCTTGCTGATCATTCTGGGAGTCCTTATTATTAGCATGGGAGTGTGGCTTAGAAATGCGGAGGCATCTATTTTTCTGATAGTTCTTCCATGGTTGCTTATTCTAAGCATTGCAGGTCTGCTTACATTAACTTTTTTGATGATTTATGCTATAATGATGCTCAGAATTGATCGTAGAGTATTGCCATCTCTGATTAAACCCGTGGAAGTATCCCTAAGAGTCCTCTACCCATTCTTGACCCGGGTGGGAAAACCTCTGGGATATGATAAAAATCTCATCCGAAATGCCTACGCAAAAGTAAATAATCATTTAATCTTAAGTGAGGATTTTCGTTTTATGGCCTCCGATGTGATGATTTTAACACCCCATTGTCTGCAAAAATCCACCTGTGGTTTACGGGTCACTCAAAACCCTGAACTGTGCCAACGATGTGGGAAATGCAATGTGGACGATCTTTTATTTCTTGTTGAAAAGTACGGGATAAAACTGGCTATTGCCACTGGTGGAACTTTGGCCAGAAGAAAAATCAGGGAGCTTAAGCCCAAGGCAATTGTCGCAGTAGCCTGTGAAAGGGATTTGATCAGCGGATTACAGGATGTGCGGGGAATTCCGGTACTGGCAGTGGTGAATCGACGTCCGGAAGGACCGTGTATTAATACAGAAATGGATATCGAAGAGGTGGAAAAAAGCATTCGCCACTTCCTCGATCATGGAGAAAATGAGGAGTGATAGAGATGATGCCGATTTATGATTTGCAGTCAATGTGGTTATTGATTCCAGCGATTCTTTTTACTTTGTATGCCCAAAGCAAGGTGAAATCGACCTTTAAAAAATACCTGAGGGTGCCGTCGAAAAGAGGATACTCGGGTTATGATGTGGCAAGGGATATATTAGATCGAAACGGACTTCGTGATATTGCAGTCGAACGATCCAGTGGAAGTTTAAGTGATCATTATGATCCGAGAAAGAGAGTTGTCCGTCTTTCACCGGAGGTGCATCAGGGCCGTTCCATGGCATCTGTTGCAGTTGCCGCCCATGAAGTGGGACATGCATTGCAGCATGCGGGAGGCTATGTGCCTCTGGTCATTCGAAACAACTTTGTTCTGCCGATTGCCAGCTTCGGTTCGAAGACCGCCTGGATTTTTATTTTCGGAGGACTTTTCTTTCAAATTCAGTTGTTTGGTGTTGATCTGCTGGACCTGGGAATTCTCCTTTTTGCAGCGGCAGTTCTTTTCCAAGTTGTAACTCTGCCGGTAGAGTTTAATGCAAGCACAAGGGCGATAGCACTTCTTGGTGATTACGGCTACGTGGAAGAATCCGAGCTGCCCGGTGCGAAAAAAGTGCTGAATGCAGCGGCTCTGACTTATGTTGCGGCAATGGCTGCGGCAGTTCTGCAATTGCTGCGGTTAATTATGATACGAAACCGACGATAAGAAAAGGCGAGGAATCGCCTTTTCTTTTATACATAGGGATAATGAAAGACTGAAGCATCAGCAGGAGCAAATCAGGAATACAGGAGGTTGAAGAGCATGAATCCAAGGAAATCCGCCTTTCGGGTCATTCGAAAGGTTCTGGTCGAAGGGGCTTATTCAAATCTGGCCACAGCAGAGGAATTATCGAAGGGAGAAATGTCGGAAAAGGATAAAAATCTTTTTGTTGAGATTGTTTACGGAACCATAGAGCGATTATTAACAGTAAATTACGTCATCGGTCAGTTCTCGAAGATCAAGATTCGTAAAATGGACGATAATACCCGGGTAATCTTACAGATGAGTGCCTATCAGCTTCTATTTCTGGACCGGGTTCCGGATTATGCAGTGATTAATGAAGCGGTAAAGTTGGCTAAAGTAGTCAGTAAACGGTCGGAGAAGTTTATTAATGGGGTTCTTCGCACCATTGCAAGAGAAAAGGGAGAAATAGAGTGGCCGGATCGGTCCGCGGGAACGGTAAAATACTTATCGATTCATTATTCCTACCCGGATTGGCTTGTAAAGACCCTTCTTGAAGAATATTCTCCGGATTTTCTGGAAGAGCTTTTTGCCAATCATATGGAAAAGCCGAAGCTCTATCTCAGGGTGAACTCCTTAAAGGGGAACCGGGATGTGATGATTGAAGAACTTAAGAATCTTGGAATTGAAGGACTCCCGGTGGAAGGGTTTGAAGAGGCTATTGAGCTTCGAGGCGCATTTGATCTGGCTGAAATTCCGGGAATTAAAGAGGGGAAAGCCATGATTCAGGATTTAAGCTCCATGCTGGTCGCCTACGTTCTTGATCCGATTCCGGGACAGTATGTGATGGATCTTTGTGCAGCTCCCGGAGGGAAAACTCTTCATATGGGAGAGAAAATGAAGAATCAGGGGCGAATTATTGCCAGAGATGTCTTCTCCCATAAAGTGGAACTTATAAAAAAACGACAGGAACTTCACGGGCTTGATATTATTCATGGTGAGATCCATAACGGCTTACTCTTTGACCCCAAATCGGAAGAGATCGCGGATCATGTTCTTGTGGATGCTCCCTGCAGCGGAGTGGGAGTAATCGGAAGGAAGCCGGAAATCAAGTATCGGTTGGAGAAAAAACATTTGGAGGAGCTTCCGAAAACTCAGATCCGGATTCTTAACAATGGAGGGAGCTATGTAAAAAAAGGCGGATTTCTCATCTACAGCACATGTACGATTTTGAAGGAGGAGAACCAGGCTCTGACGGAACGGTTTCTAAATGAAAATCCGGATTTTCAAAGTGTTGATCTTAGAAAACGGGAAGATCTTGCGGGCATTGTACCGAGTGACGGATTTACCGAAAAGGGAGAAATTCTTCTTTTACCTCCCCGGCATGGGATGGACGGGTTTTACATCCGCTGTTTTAAAAAAAATGGATAATCGAACATTGATATAGTACAATATTGAATATGCAGGAAGGAGGGTGGACATGTCTAAGGAAAAAGCGGACTTGCTTTCTCTGACAGAGGGAGAATTACAGGATTGGTTTCAAAAGATGGGAGAGAAGAAGTTTCGGGGTTCCCAGGTTTTTGAATGGGTTCAAAAAGGACACAAGTCTATCGATGAAATGACCATCCTTTCCAAAAGTTTAAGGGACGATCTGAAAAAACAGATGAAGGTCGCGGAGTTAAGGATCTATAAACGGTTTCAGTCATCCATGGATGAGACCGTTAAATATCTTTTTGATTTGGAGGACGGAAACCGGATCGAAGCGGTATTGATGAAGTATCGGCACGGATACAGTCTTTGCATCTCTACACAGGTTGGATGCGCCATGGGCTGTAAATTTTGCGCATCCACCAGGGGAGGACTCATTAGGCACCTGACTGCGGGGGAAATGATCGATCAGATTCATTTGGTAAACCGGGATAAAGGAATTACCATTTCCAACGTGGTCTTGATGGGAATTGGAGAACCTCTTCATAATTTTGATCAGGTTCACAGGTTTTTAGAGAATGTGAACCATAAGAAGGGGCTGAACATCAGTTATCGGAAAGTGACCCTCTCCACATGCGGTCTCGTTCCGGAAATTCGTCAACTGGGAGAGTTGGCAATCCCCATCAATCTGGCGATTTCACTTCACGCTCCCTCAGATGAAAAGAGACGGGAGATCATGCCTATTGCAAAGAAATATACCATCGAGGAAGTGCTCCGGGCATGCAGGGAATATATAAAAAGCACCAATCGGCGCATTACCTTCGAATATGCCTTGGTAAAGGACTTTAATGACCAACGGGAGGATGCAGAGGCACTGGCAAAGCGATTAAAAGGTATGCTGTGTCATGTGAACCTGATCCCCGTTAATCCTATCGATCAGGGGAGTTTCGAAAAACCCTATGAAAAAAGAATTAAAGCTTTTGAGCAGATTCTAGAAAAACATCGAATCCCGGTGACGGTTCGAAGAGAACTGGGACAGGATATCGATGCAGCCTGCGGTCAATTGCGAAATCAACATCAATCATGATTTTTGGGAGGTTCAAAAATGAAAGGAATTGGAAAATCCCATATCGGGAAGGTTCGTAAGAAAAATGAAGATGCCTACTCATACTCCAATGGGAAGCCCTGTTACTATATTGTGGCTGACGGTATGGGCGGACATAAGGCAGGTTCAACAGCAAGCCATTATGCAGTGGAGGCGCTAACAGACCATCTGGAGAAGTATCTCGCAGAGGACCTTTCTGTAAGGGAAGTGGAGGGTATTCTCTACCAGGGTATGACCACTGCCAATAAAACCCTTTTTGATATGTCCCTTGAGGATGAAGACTATAACGGGATGGGAACAACCTTGACCGCCTGTATCCCCGTGAAGGATGAAAAACAGGTGATTATCGGTCATATCGGAGACTCCAGGGCATATCTTTATGACGGCACAGAATTGCAGCAACTGACGAAGGATCACTCCCTTGTCGAGGAAATGGTACGAAAGGGAGAGATTACGGAGGAAGAGGCTTTGGTCCATCCGAAGCGGAATATCATCACGCGGGCCTTAGGGACTGCTGAAGAAAACCAGTATGACATCTTTTCGGTATCTTTTTCTTTCCGGGAAGATCATCGATTGATTCTTTGTACTGACGGTTTGACCAATTATGTATCCCAGGAGGAAATAGGAAGATTTCTCAGAGAAGAGAAAGATCCGGAAACCCTCGCAGAAGAATTGGTGAAGCTTGCCAATGAACGGGGAGGACAGGACAACATTACCGTTCTTGTCTTCCATGGGGAAGTAAGGGGGGACGAGAGCGATGATCGGTAAAATATTAGGAGATCGTTACGAAATCATTGAAAAAGTCGGGATCGGTGGAATGGCAGTGGTCTACAAGGCCAAATGCCGTCTTCTTAACCGTTATGTGGGAATAAAGGTTTTACGGCCGGAGTTTACGGAGGATGAGGACCTGGTACGAAAGTTTAAACGGGAATCCCAGGCTGCAGCCAGTCTTTCCCATCCGAATATTGTCAACGTCTATGATGTAGGCCAATGGGAAGACACCTTTTATATTGTGATGGAATACATTGAAGGAGTCACACTAAAAGACTACATTGAAGAAAGAGGAAGCCTCGGTGAACGTCAAGCTCTGAACATCGGAAAGCAAATTGCAAAAGGATTGAAGCACGCCCATCTTAACGGGATTATTCATAGAGATATCAAGCCTCATAACATCCTGATTAAGAAAGAAGAGGACGGCAGGATCATGGCAAAGGTGACGGATTTCGGCATCGCTCTTGCGACCACCTCTTCAACATTGACGAATACAGGAAGTATTGTGGGATCTGTGCATTATTTCTCCCCTGAACAGGGTCGGGGAGGATATGTTGATGAAAAATCCGATCTGTATTCTCTGGGAATTGTAATGTATCAAATGGTAACTGGAAGGGTCCCCTTTAATGCCAAAACACCGATTGCCATTGCTTTGAAGCATTCTCAACAGCAACCGGTCCCCCCGCGGGATTATAATGAAAATATTAGTGAAGAATTGGAAGCGATCATTTTAAAACTTTTGGAAAAAGAGCAATCCATGAGGTATCAGAATGCGGAGTCTCTTATACAGGATCTGGTCAGTATGGAAGAGGAAGGGAAGGATCTGCAGGGACTTCATGCCAGAATGAATCCCCACGACGCCTCCACACAGGTGATGGGAAAAAATGAGGAAAAGCCCTATCACACAAAGGTAAAAAAGGCAAGAAGAGAAGAAGGGAAAAAGAAGGAAGGACCCTCCAAAGCTTCAATTATTGCCATTGTCCTTGCTGTGATCATTATCATTGGTGGAGGATTTGGACTGGGGTATGCCTATGTCAGAGGTCTTCTTGGGGGAGTGGAGGAAGTTGAAGTTCCTGAAGTTATCGGAATGGAGCTGGAGGAAGCGATTGAAACTCTTGAGACGAATAATCTTCTCTATGAGATAAGCGAAATCTATCACCCTGAAGTTCCTGAAAATATTGTGGTTTCCCAACGGCCGGGAACCGGAAGAATGGTCCTGGCGGAAAGCACTGTGGAGCTCCAGGTAAGCATTGGTCCTGAAATGGTCCTTGTTCCAAACCTCGTTCGGGAGAAATTGATGGATGCAGAATTGATTCTGCGGGAAGCGGGATTGATCCTCGGAGAAGTGACCTATGAGGAAAGTGATTTTCCTGAAGGGGTTATCCTCTCGCAAAGTCCTGATTTCCGGGAGGAAGTGCGTAACGGCTCAGCCATCGATATTGTCGTCAGTGAAGGAATGCCAACGCTGATGCCTGATTTAAGCGGTTTGACCCGTATCGAAGCCGAGAGAATTATTCGTTCCATCGGTTTGATTCCTGGAGAAATCACCGAGGAGAATCATGAAGAAGTTCCCATGGGAAGAGTCATCAGTCAAAGCATCCCCGGAGAATCAGAAGTGGAAGCCGACGAAATCGTGGATTTTGTCTTGAGTCTGGGTCCCGAAGAGGAAGAAGTGGTGCCTGAGGAAATAACGAAGGAGATTGAAATTTCTCTGGCTGAGTTTGAGGGCGTTGTTGTAGTTGAAGTGTTTGAGGTCATTTCTGCGACGAATCAGAGAAGAATTCACAGGGAAGAGTATGATACTGAAGATGTCAGCATCGTTCGTATTCCCTTTACTGCAGAGGAAGGCTCAGGTGAAAAAATCTTTGATGTGGAAATTGACGGTGCCTTTTATGATGAGGTGAAACTTGAATTTTAGTGGGGGGTAAAGGATGGAAAAAGGGAAGATCATCAAAGCCATCAGCGGATTTTTCTATGTGAAAACCGAAAAGGGGCTTTACGAGTGTAAGGGAAGAGGAATTCTTCGAAAAGAGAAAATAAGACCCCTTGTGGGGGATATGGTGGAGATCTCCGTGAAAGAGGGAGATAAGAAGGAAGGTATCGTTGAGAAGGTGCTTCCCCGAAAAAATCAGCTGCTACGGCCTGAAATCGTCAATGTGGATCAGGTGATTATCGTTCTTTCCTCCAAAAACCCCAGTCCATCACTCATGCTGACCGATAAGATTATCTCTTTGGGGGAACGGCAAGGACTTTCCGTTGTTCTCTGTCTTAACAAGGCGGATCTTTTGGAAAAGGAGGATCTTCTGATTGTTGAGATGAAGAAGATTTATGAACCGGTGGGCTACCCCATTGTATTGACCAGCACAAAAAAAGCGATGGGAATTGAAGATTTATCCCGGGAGCTGAAGGGAAAGGTATCGGTATTTGCAGGACCATCGGGAGTGGGAAAATCCAGTCTGCTGAATGCAATCAAGCCTGGACTTTCCCTGAAAACCGGAGAGGTTAGCGAGAGAATCCAGCGGGGAAAACATACCACGAGGCATACGGAACTGATGGAGATCTGGGAAGACGGCTGGGTGGCGGATACACCGGGTTTTGGTCATCTTGATATTGATGAGATTCCCAGAGAAGACCTGCGTTTTACCTTCCGGGATTTTTTAGAACCGATGGAGGAGTGTAAATTTCTGTCCTGTCTCCATTTAAAAGAGCCAAACTGCGGTGTGAAAAAAGCGGTAAAAGAAGGACGGATTGCAAAAAAACGCTATGAACATTATGAGCATTTTATGATGAACTATGAGACAAAACCTTGGAAAAGGAGTGGAATGTAATGAAAATTGCACCATCCATTTTATCAGCGGATTTCGGAAATCTCCTGAGGGATGTCAGGGAAGTGGAAAAGGCGGGTTGTGAATATCTTCATATTGATGTCATGGACGGTCACTTTGTGCCCAACATCACCATCGGACCATTAGTGGTAAAAGCTCTGAAGGGAAAAGTGGATATGATTTTTGATGTTCACTTGATGATCGAAAACCCGGAGAAATACATTGATGAGTTTGCAAAAAGCGGTGCAGACATCATTACAATTCATCAGGAAGCGACTCCCCATCTGCATCGGGGAATTCAGATGATCAGGAATCATGGAATAAAAGCGGGGGTATCCCTGAATCCTGCCACACCGGTAGAAACGTTGGAATACATTCTCCCCGATGTGGACATGGTTTTGATTATGTCTGTGAATCCAGGATTTGGAGGACAGAAGTATATTCCTGAAATGACGAAAAAAATCCGGAAAATGAAAGAGATGATCCTTAAAATCAACCCGGAAGTCTCCATCCAGGTGGATGGCGGAATTAAGCCGGAAAATGTGCGTGAAGTCGTAAAAGCCGGCGGGGAGATTATTGTAGCAGGATCAGCTATTTTCAATAAAGAGAATATCCATCAAGCAGTTCATGACCTCAGGGTGGCCGGTGAAGGCGGAGGATCAAAATGAAATGTGTAATCGTTACCAATGGGCAGATTGATGATTATCAGTGGTTGAAGAAGCAGGTGGAATCTGCAGACATCCTTTTGTGTGCTGACGGTGCTGCAAAACACTTAATGAACATTGACGTTTATCCGGATTGTATTCTGGGAGATTTTGACTCCATTGATCAGGAGTCCATGGAGTGGATTCGAAAGAAGAAAATCAGTGAAGAGCATTTTCCCCCAAAAAAGGATGTGACCGATACCGATATTGCCATCGATTACGCGTTAAGTTATCAGCCGGAAGAAATCATTATTTTGGGTGCCCTTGGTACCCGAATGGATCATACTTTGGGGAATCTCTATCTTTTGGAGAAGTATCGAAACTCTGTTGAGTCACTTATCATCATGAATCCACAGAATATGATATCACTTATTGAAGGATCACTGAATATTCAACATCAGAAGAATACAATCGCGTCGATCATACCAATCTCAGAAAAGCTTGAGGGTATAACCCTGGAAGGGTTTGAGTACCCTTTACAGGAGGGCACGCTGATCCGTGGAGATTCCAAAGGAATCAGCAATCGTATCGTTGAAGAGAACGCAAAGGTATGTATCGAAAAAGGCATAGGGTTTTTCATTCTGGCATGGGAGTAACTTCCTTGAAAAAGTGCAAAAAAAAACCCGACGGGTAGACCTACCGGGTAATTCTTCTTTGAAACATCGGGTACAATAAGGATTTCAAAAAGCCTGCTATAAGTGATAGAAGGCTTTTTTGCACTCTTGACTTATAAAGATTATAATGCCCGCTGCACTCTACCGGATCGTAGGCATCGCGTACACACCCGAATCCTTCTGGGTGAACCGTCGATGATTGCCTTTACTCTTCGCAAGTTCGGCGCCCATTTTCTCTTGTTGTGATTAACAGCGTGGCTTACTCTATGTCCTGATACAACTCCTTTATTGCAAACTGCACAAACCTTAGCCATTATATACACCTCCTCCAAGGGTTGTCTAAACCTTTAAAACACTATAATGTTATCATATGAAACAGGGTTTGGCAAGCTTTTTCTTTTAAAGAATTGAACGAGGAAGCATCCTCCATTCATTAAAGCCCGGGGAAGGAAAATTTTTTCCCATGTTGCACTATTGGTGTCCTTATTATAAAATAAAGAATAGACCACTTGCATAGAGATCAGAAAACATGATGAGTAGAAAAATAGAGAAGGATCGGTATGCATAAAAAAGAAGGAGGTTTACGCATGTCTGGAAAAATTATGAGCCAATATGGTGAAATCGTGATTGATGATCAAGTACTGGCTACGATTGCGGGAAATGCTGCCATGGAGTGCTACGGTCTGGTGGGTATGGCTGCAAAGTCTGCTGCCGGAGGATTTGCTGAATTACTGAAAAGGGAGCATTCAGGAAAGGGTGTTAAAATCACCACGAAGGATAATCTGATCACCATCGATTTGTTTATTATTGTAGAGTTCGGAACGAAAATTTCTGTTGTTGCCAATAATATCATTGAGAAAGTAAAATACAATATTGAAAACCTGACGGGAATGAAAGTCGACAAAGTGAATATTCACGTACAGGGAATCCGAGTAGAAAAATAGGAAGGAGGGATCAGTGTGGCAACCGAACAGATAACTGGTCCATTGTTGAAAGATATGATATTGTCCGGTGGACAGGCACTTGAAAAAAATAAAGGGATTGTGGATGAACTGAATGTTTTCCCTGTCCCTGACGGAGATACGGGAACAAATATGTCCCTGACCATGCAATCCGCCATCCGTGAGGTAAAGGCATTAAAGGGAGAATCCGTAGAAGAAATCGCCGATGCGGCAGCCAACGGCTCCTTAATGGGAGCCCGGGGAAATTCAGGAGTAATCCTTTCCCAGTTGCTTCGGGGATTTGCAAAAGGAGTCAAGGGAAAAGAGACATTGACCACCGCTGATCTGGCAGAGGCCTTGAAAATGGGCTCTGATACCGCATATAAAGCAGTAATGAAGCCGGTGGAGGGAACAATTCTTACCGTCGCAAGGGAAAGTGCGGAGTACGCAGTGAAGCTTGCGAAGAAGGAAAAAGATATAGAGGATTTTCTTGAAAAAGTCATCTATCAAGCGGAAAACACCTTGCAGCGGACCCCTGATATGTTGGATGTGCTTAAGGAAGCCGGTGTAGTTGATTCCGGAGGAAAGGGATTGATCTACATTTACCTTGGTATTTTAGGAGCTCTACGGGGAGAAACCCCTTCAAGTGAGGACTTTGACATTATCAACCGTACGGTGGAGCACGTTCATGAAATGAATGTGTCGGGAGAGCTTGAGTTCGGTTACTGTACAGAATTTATCATTCATGGAGAGGGAAACGAGCCTGAAGACTTCCGGGAAGAAATTAAGGACGAGGGAGATTCCCTTCTGGTGGTGGGAAATGAAAAACTCATCAAAGTTCATATTCATACCAATAATCCGGGGAAGGTCATGGAAAAGGCCATGGAACTGGGATCCCTGTCAGACATTAAAATCGATAATATGCGAATGCAGCTTGATAGCAGAAAGCTCTCGAAAAAAGAAGACAAGGAAAAGGATTACGGGTTCATCACCGTATCCATGGGGGACGGAATTGAAAAAATCTTCAAGGACTTCAATGTGGATTACGTGATTAAAGGCGGACAGACCATGAACCCCAGCACGGAGGATTTCATGAAGGCCATTGATGAGGTCAATGCCAAGAACATTTTTATTCTTCCCAATAACAGCAACATTATCATGGCAGCCAACCAAGCACGGGAACTGGCGAAGAAAAATGTTCTTGTGGTACCGACTAAAACCGTTCCTCAGGGGATTGCCGCAATGATCGGTTTCAACCCCGGGAACAGCCCGGAAGAGAACCTGACGGAAATGACGGAAATGATGGAAGAGCTCTCAACGGGACAGGTAACCTATGCAGTCCGGGATACCGTGGTCAATCATAAGAAGATTAAAAAGGGGAATATCTTAGGTCTCGGTGACGGCAAGATTCAATCCGTAGGGAAGAATGTTGAAAAGGTAGCTCTTGAGCTACTGGAGAATCTGGTGAATGAGGACCATGAGATCATCACTCTATTCTATGGTGATGAAATTGAGGAAAAAGCAGCAAACAAATTGAAGGAAAAGATTGAAAAGCGTTTTGATGAGTGTGAAGTGGAAATGTATTATGGAGGCCAACCTCTCTATTATTATCTGCTTTCTGTTGAATAAGAAACAGTTAAACTGTTTCTTATTCTTTTTCATCGTCTAAAAATCCGAGAAGGGGGAAGAAACCCATGGACTTTCTTGATGAATCGGTGGATGTGGTCCAGGGGGTGGGACCGAAGAAAAAAGAATCCCTGGAGAAAATGGGGATCCGATCACTAGGTGATCTTCTCTACCACTTTCCCCGTTCCTATGAGGACAGAAGAACCATTAAAACCCTCTCTCTGGTGGAAGAGGGAGATAAAGTGTCCATATCCCTTAGTATTATTCCGCTGAAAAAAAAAGGACGATATGGAAAAGTTAAAGGATTTACCCAGGTCATCGGAGAAGATTCCACAGGAAGAATCCTGTTGACCTTTTTTAATCAGCCCTATTTACATAAACGGTTGAAGGAAGGGATGAGAGTCGTTACCTTCGGCGAGATTAAACGGGGGCCCCGGGGATTGGAGATGATCAATCCCGATTTTTACGACGCTGAGGAAGAAATCAAAGAAAAAATTCTCCCAATCTATCCCTTGGGAAACGCCTTGACTCAGAAAGATTTTCGGCGCTTTATCTTTTGGGTGCTGAATGAATTAAAAGAAAGAGAAAACAGTGATTTGCAGTATGACCCTCTTCCACGTCAAGTGATAGAGAAAAACAAACTGTGGTATTGGGCACCCGCCTTATGGGGAGTCCATTATCCCCGGGAGGAAAAGGAACTGCGGGTTGCAAAATATCGACTGGTCTATGAGGAGTTCTTCCATTTGATGGTAACACTCGGTTACGCTAAGGGAAGAGTAAAAGAGGAGGAAGGATACGCCTATAAGGTTTTTCATAAATCTGAGGAATTCCTGGACCGGCTTCCTTTTTCCCTTACGAACCATCAGAAAAAAGTAATTCAGGAGGTTTTTCGGGATTTGAAAAAGAAAACTCCGATGAATCGAATAATTCAAGGGGATGTGGGTTCAGGGAAAACCGCGGTTGCCATGGCGGCATTGGCTGCAACGGTGGAAAACGGTTATCAGGCAGGGTTTATGGTGCCCACCGAGGTTTTGGCAAAACAACACTATTTAACCCTGACAAAAATGATGAACTCTTTGAATTGCAACGTGGGTCTTTTGATCGGAAGCATGAGACCGAAGGAAAAAAAAGAGATCAAGGCAGCCCTTTTATCAGGAGAGATTGATCTTCTCATCGGAACCCATGCCCTCATCACAGAAGATGTGAAGTTTAAAAATCTCGCCTTTGTCATTACCGATGAACAGCACCGTTTCGGTGTCCGGCAGCGAAAAAGCCTGGGAGGGAAAGGGAAAAACCCCCACACACTGGTCATGAGCGCAACACCGATTCCAAGAACTTTAGCACTGATTCTATACGGTGACCTGGAGGTTTCCACTATAGAAGGGCTTCCCCCGGGACGAAAATCCATCTCTACAAGGCTTGTGGAGTCCGGGAATCGAAAACCCGTTTACGAAGAAATAAAAAAATCTCTGGATCAGGGAAGACAGACCTATGTGATCTGCCCCTTGATCGAAGAGTCGGAAACCATGGATCTCAACGCGGCGGTAAGCCTCTATGGAGAATTAACCGAAAATCTGCTAAAAGACTATAAAATTGGACTTTTACATGGTAAAATGACATATAATGAGAAGGATAGAGTGATGAAGGATTTTCAGGAAAATCGCCTGAATGTTCTTGTTTCCACAACCGTTATCGAAGTGGGGGTGGATGTTCCCAATGCCACGGTCATGGTCATTGAGAACAGCGAACGCTTCGGCCTGGCTCAATTGCATCAGTTGCGGGGAAGGATCGGTAGAGGTGAACATGCATCCACCTGTTATCTTATTCATGACGGGAAAAATGAACGGAGTCTGGAGCGTCTGAAGATGATGGAGGAAAGTCAGGACGGATTCAAGATCGCGGAAAAGGATTTGGAGCTTCGGGGGCCGGGAGAATTTTTCGGACTCCGGCAACATGGAGTCTATTCCTTGAAGATCGGAAATTTTATCCGACATCGGAAGATTTTAAAAAAAGCCCAGGAGGACGTAAAGGAAGTGTTGAAAGAGGACCCGAAGCTGGCTCACCCTCAAAATCTCAGCCTGCGAACGTTCATTGAGGCGCGTTTGAGAAACTACGGAGGATAGGAGAGATCTATGAGAGTCATTGGAGGAATCGCAAAGGGACAACCCTTAAAATCTATTCCGGGAAAAAAGACAAGACCCACAACCGATCGTGTAAAGGAATCCATGTTTAATCTGATTCAGCAACATCTCCATGATCGACGGATTCTTGATCTTTTTGCAGGAAGCGGTGCCCTTGGAATTGAAAGCCTCTCCAGAGGCGCTGAATCTTGTTGTTTCGTCGATGAAAATAGGGGTAGTATTTTAACAATCAGGGAAAACCTGAAAAAAACCAAATTTCATGATCATGCCGCAGTGATCCAAATGGATTATCTTCTTGCCCTGGACCACTTAAGCACTAAAAAAGTGGAATTTGACGTGATTTTTTTGGATCCCCCTTATGAGCGGGAGTTTGTTAAGAGTGCAGTGGATGAAATCATCAGCAGGGATCTTCTCACTGATGGGGGCATCATTGTTGTTGAACAGGATAAAAGGGAACAAGCCCTTGAGGAGGGAAAGGGTATTACCCTTTGGAAAGAGAGGACCTACGGGAATACAACCCTTCGGATATATACCCGCTAGGTTCAAATCACTGGAGGTGCAGACATGAAAATCGGAGTCTATCCGGGAAGCTTTGACCCCATTACCAACGGACACCTTGATATTATAGAAAGGGGTTCGAAAATCTGTGAAAAGCTGATTGTGGCGGTTCTTGATAATCAAAGCAAAAGTGCATTGTTTACCGTGGAAGAAAGGGTGGGAATGATTGAAGAGACGGTTAAGGGAATGGATAATGTGGAAATCGATTATTTTTCCGGGCTGCTTATTGATTACGCCAAGGAAAAAAATGCGGATGCAATTATAAAAGGACTTCGGGCGGTATCGGATTTTGAGTATGAGTTTCAGATGGCATTAATGAATAAAAAGCTTTCTGAAGAAGTGGAAACTCTTTTTCTGATGACCAGCAACAAGCATTCCTATCTGAGCTCAAGCATTATTAAGGAAGTAGCACACTTTGGCGGCTGCATTGAAGGCTTAGTCCCTGAAGTGGTTAAACAGAGAATACTCAATAAACTGCAGAAAAGCGAAAAACAATAAAGGGGGATCAATCAATGGAAGTATTACGGCTTCTCGACATGTTGGAAGATTTAATTGAAGAGAGTTCTTCAATTCCTTTTGCTCAAAAAGCAATGGTGGACAGGGAAGAGGTATTGGAGCTTGTCAAGGAAATTCGACTTCAAATGCCTGATGAAGTAAAACAGGCAAAATGGATCAAAGAAGAGCGACAGAGAATCCTTGCCGAAGCCCAGGAGGATGCGGAAAATATCATTGAGGAAGCGAATAAGCATATCAGTTCCCTGGTGGATGAAAACGAAGTGGCAAAAATGGCGAAACAACGGGGAGAGGAAATCGTCCAGCAAGCTCAGGAGAGTGCGAAGGAAATGCGTCTAGGAGCCCGGGATTACGCCGATGATCTTCTTGAAGGCGTGGAAGAAAATCTGGTGGATCTTTTAAGAACACTGCAAAAGAATCGAAGAGAATTAAAGGGCATGGACGAATAGTCCGGCCCTTTTTTAATAGACCTTCTCGATCTTATTTCGTTTTAACATAAGGGGTGACATAGTATTCGCAGTTTGGGTGGAGGGCCTCTTTGTTGGGCATTCCAAGAACATATAAGCGGGAGCTCCGGGCATCAATTTCGAGCATACGCCTCTGAGCCCCGTTGCGGGGTGTGAACTTTCCAAAGTTTGTAATGACGGGAAGATCCGCCTTTTTTTTCATGATTTTCAAGAGCTCCCGCCCCTTATGATTGAAGGCGAGAAGCCGAAGATACTGAGGTCCACCCTGCTCTTGAAAAAGAGTGTAGTCGGTTTTTTTCAAATCCAGCAGAACGTGCATCAGAATACGCTGGAGGCGTGTGTAGGTGTAGCGCTTGCTTTTCACTTCAGAGAGAAGTGCTTCAATTGAGCTGCAGCGATTTGCGGATTTCAGGATACGGTTCTCCAAACCCTGCTCCACATCGAAAAAAAGTGAAAGTTCTTCTCCGGTGGTTCTTCTTAACAGTGCCAACAGGATTTGTTCGAAGGAAGAGATGGAAACCGGACCCAAGCCCAGTTCGATTCCCTCGAGAATCTCCGTGTAGGTGGTAGCGGGAACGACAGATCTCAACTCCTTCAAAGGGCTGCCCGTTTCCATATGATGGCGGATGGCTGTTGCACTGGCAATATTTTCATGAAAGGTTTTATCATGGTAACGGCTTTGAACTCGTTGTATGGTGTGACCCCTGATGGAACTGCGGGTTTGATGAAGGGCTTTCATGTATTCGATCCCCAAAATATTATTGGGATTTCTCAGAAGTTCCCCCAGGGCTTTCCTTTTGGCACTCTGCGAAAAGTGATCTTCAAGTGCAATTCTTCGGGCGACGGGATAGAGCAGACCATGCTTCATCTCTGTCTTAATTCTGTTTTCCAGGGATTTGGGAGGATCGGATAAAAGTTCACCGATAAGTCGAAGGTCGTCGATCTTTCCCGCCTCCGAACCGAAAACGAGGTCGGTGACAACTCCGGTTCCGTTGAGGAGCTGTACGGCTCCATAGGCAAAAAACTCCGCTGTGGAGCAGGAATAGGGAGTGGGGATTTCAATCACCAGGTCCACACCTCCATGCACTGCCATTTTCCCTCTCAGCCATTTATCAAAAAGAGCGGGTTCTCCCCGTTGAAGGAAATGACCGCTCATGACCGCAACCGTGTAGTCGCATCCCGAAAGTTCTGCGGATTTCTCCACATGATAATGATGACCGTTATGAAAGGGGTTATATTCCGTTACAAGACCTAAAACTTTCACGATGAACACCTCCTGAAAACCTTTGAAACGATTATAACATATGAAGAAAAAAAACCATATAAAATCCTTTAATCTCCTTGATAAAATACGGCAAATGGATTATGATTAATACTGTTAAGCGGGAAATGGGTAAATATTTATCAATGTAAACAATAGAAAAACGAAATTTGAGGAGGATGTGGATTTTATGAAAATTTTAGTGTTAAACTGTGGAAGCTCATCGCTGAAGTATCAGTTAATTAACATGGAAGATGAATCAGTTTTGGCGAAGGGCATCGCAGAGCGGATCGGAATTGATCATTCCTTTGTAAAGCATGAATCGGAAGGAAACGGAAAAGTTGTGATCGAGGAAGCGATGAAGGACCATAAAGATGCAATTCGACTGGTGCTTGAGGCACTCTTGGATGAAAATCATGGTGCAATCAAGACAATGGATGAAATCAGAGCAGTAGGTCACAGAGTGGTACATGCCGGCGAGATGTTTTCAGGTTCTGTTGTCATCAACCAGGAAGTCATCGATGCTCTTGAAGAGTGTTCAGCATTGGCACCCCTTCACAATCCTCCGAATCTCATGGGAATCTATGCATGTCAGGAAATTCTTCCTGGAACACCCATGGTCGGGGTATTCGATACTGCATTCCATCAAACAATGCCTGCTGATTCCTACACCTATGCACTTCCCTATGAGTATTATGAAAAGTATAAAATCAGACGGTACGGCTTTCACGGAACGTCTCATAAATATGTAGCACTGAAGGCTGCGGAAATCCTGGGCAAGCCCGTTGAAGAGTTAAAGATGGTTACCTGTCATCTTGGAAACGGAGCGAGTATTGCTGCAGTGGACGGTGGAAAGTCCATCGACACATCCATGGGATTCACACCTCTTGAAGGATTGGTGATGGGAACCCGATGCGGAGATATTGATCCTGCCATTACGACTTTCCTGATGGAAAAAGAAAATCTCAATTATAAAGAATTGAACAACGTGATGAACAAAAAATCCGGAGTACTTGGAATTTCCGGAGTATCCAGTGACTTTAGAGACATTGAAGAGGAAGCTGAAAAAGGCAATGAAAGAGCTCAACTTGCCCTTGATGTCTATCACAAACGTGTGAAGAAGTATATCGGTGCCTACGCTGCTGAAATGGGCGGTTTGGATGCAGTGGTGTTCACAGCAGGACTCGGAGAAAATTCCAAGACCAGCCGGGCGGAAATGTGTAAAGGACTGGAATTCCTGGGGATCAAAATTGATGATCAGAAAAACGATGTGCGTGGAAAAGAAGCCATCGTATCAACCGATGATTCCAGGACCAAAGTTCTTTTGATTCCCACCAACGAGGAATTAGCCATTGCAAGAGAGACACGAAGTTTAGTTTAATCGATTCAGACAATGAACTATACGGCGAAGCCCTGCAGAAGAAATGGGGGCTTCGCCTTTTCAAAGATTTCCTTTTTTTCTGTCAAAGAAAGGTACTTGACAATAGGGGATATCCTTTGTATAATCAAATTTGTCATCATTCAAAGGTGGGTTAATATGAAAGTAAACGTGCGAAAAATGAAAGAAGAGGTGAAAGACGCCCGGGAGGTGGAGTTCACCGTTGCCCTCAAGTCGATATCAGACTTTCGGCAAACCGAGATCCTTGAGCCCATGGAGGTGAAAGGAACCTTTTATCTGACGGAAGACGGTGTGTTCTTGCATCTTGAGACCGAAGCGAAACTGAGAATACGATGCAGTCGTTGTCTGGACCCCTTTGAAACAAAGCTTAATCTCCGTCTTGATGGAGAAGTTGTGACCTTGGCCGTGGCCGATGAGCGGGATCTGGAAGAGGATGTTTTCCCCATGGAGGGAGAGATCATTGATCTGGAAGCCCTTATCCTGGAAGAGTTAGTAATGAAAGTTCCGATGAAACCATTATGTGACAAGAATTGCAAAGGTATTTGTGACACATGCGGTGGCGATTTAAATGAAAAAGGGTGTCAATGCGAACCAAAGGATCCGAAAGAGGATAGTGATCCGGCCGTGGACCCGCGGCTGGCGAAGTTGAAGAGCCTGTTGAAAGAAGATTAAGGAGGTGTAAGGTCATGGCGGTACCAAAGCGTAAAACCAGTAAGTCAAAAACTAAAATGCGAAGAGCTTCAAATTTTAAGTTAGCCCCTGCGGGATATGTAAATTGCCCGAATTGCGGAGAAACAAAGTTACCCCATAGAGTATGTTCCGATTGTGGACACTATAAAGGTAAAGAAGTGATTAAAACTGAATAGGATAAACTGAAAAGATAGTAATGTGATGCATGCATTACTATTTTTTTATGTTTTTCAAAAGAAAAGATTGATTTTTGAAAGGGAATCTTATATACTGTTTTTATGACTAGGTACTAATTATTAGTACTAAGACAGGGGTGAAGCTTTGAAATGGCAGGGAATAACAGGATTTCAAAGAAAGACCGGCAGGAGAAATTGAAGGATGTCATGAAAGAGGACCCCTTCAAAAATGATGAAGAGCTGGCGAAGGATTTTGGTGTAAGCATTCAAACCATCCGCCTGGACCGTATGGAGCTGGGAATTCCTGAACTGCGGGAACGTTTCCGGAATGCAGCCGAAGGAAACTATGATAAAGTCCGATCCATGGTGGGAGCGGAGATCGTGGGAGAACTCATCGATCTTACCCTGGGAGAGCAGGGAATTTCCATTCTGGAACCCAACGAGGAAATGGTCTTTAAGAAGACCAATATTGTTCGGGGACATCATATTTTCTCTCAGGCGGAATCCCTTGCTATGGCAGTAATTGACGCAGATGTAGCATTGACCGGTGTTGCTAATATTAAATATCTTCGACCGGTCTATTTGGGAGATAAACTCGTGGCAAAGGCGGAGCCCGTGAGAGTTCGGGGAAATAAGCATTTTGTCCATGTGAAAATCAGTGTAAAGCAGAGACAGGTATTCCGTGGAAAATTCATTCTTGTCAGTCTCAGTATGGACATGGATGATGAAGATTCGGAATAAAGAAGTCAACACACGGAGGTGGGAAGAGTGAGAATCGCAGTTGATGCAATGGGTGGAGACCACGCACCGGAAGCAACGGTGGAGGGGACCGTCGAAGCTCTGAAGGAATATAGGGATATCTCGGTGATTTTAACCGGTGATAAAGAAATGATAAAAAAAGAGTTACAAAAATATGACTATCCGAAGGAACGTCTGGAAATCATTCATTGCAGTGAGAAGATCCAAACTGAAGATCAACCGGTAAAAGCTATTCGAAGAAAAAAAGATTCTTCAATGGTAGTTGCCCTTCGTCTCGTGAAAGAGGGACAGGCGGATGCAGTTGTATCTGCGGGAAACACCGGAGCGTTGATGGCGGGAGGTCTTTTTATTTTGGGAAGGATCAAAGGAATTGACCGGCCTGCACTGGCTCCCGTTTATCCCCATTCCGGGGGATACTCCGTTATGATTGACGGAGGAGCCAATTCCGAATGTAAGGCAAAGAACCTTGAACAATTCGGAATAATGGGAAGCATTTATTCAGAGCAGATCCTGGGGATTGACCGCCCTAAAGTCTCTCTTGTAAACGTGGGAGAGGAAAAAGGAAAAGGAAACGAATTAGTCAAGGAAGCCTACGAGCTTCTTGAAAACAGTGACCTGAATTTCCAAGGAAATATTGAAGCAAGAGATATCCCCCGGGGAAAAACTGACGTCATCGTTTGTGACGGTTTCACAGGGAATGTGATATTAAAGCTCACGGAAGGGGTTGCCATTACCTTGTTTGATCTTCTCAAGGAGAAGTTCACTGCATCCGTTCCGAGAAAGCTGGCAGCGATAATTTTAAAACCGGGTTTGCGGGAGATTAAAAAGGCGTATGATTATACGGAAGAAGGAGGCGCTCCCTTCGTAGGAGTAAAAGGAGTGCTCATCAAAGCCCATGGAAGCTCTAACGGAAAGGCCTTTAAAAATGCCATTCGAAAGGGAAGACTCTTTGTTGAGAAGGATATTGTGGGTAAGATCGA
Organism: Clostridiaceae bacterium; assembly: GCA_003554105.1. Lineage (GTDB taxonomy): Bacteria > Bacillota > Clostridia > Peptostreptococcales > T1SED10-28 > T1SED10-28. The sequence continues at coordinate 111,184 of PWFQ01000006.1, forward strand.
GAGCAGTGTAGAAGACTAGGAGATGATGAATTTGAATTACATCAAAAGTGTAGGCATCGTTGGTACCGGAAGAGCTTTGCCCGATAAGATTGTAACAAACAAAGATTTGGAGCAGAAGGTGGATACCACAGATGAATGGATCCGGAGCCGGACAGGAATCGGGAGTCGAAGAGTTGCCGACGAAAACACCGCAACCTCGGACTTGGCAACGGAGGCTGCAAAAAAAGCCCTTGAGGACGCTGGAATAAGTGTCGATGAGATCGATACGATTATTGTTGCAACTGTCACACCGGATATGGCATTCCCTTCCACTGCATGTATTGTACAAAAGAATCTGGGGGCGGACCGGGCCTTTGCCTTTGATATCGGAGCTGCGTGTTCGGGATTTGTATATGCCCTTTCGGTAGCGGAAAACTTAATTAAAGGAAACATGGCGAAAAATGCACTGGTGATCGGTGCTGAAACCCTTAGCAAGATTATAAACTGGGAGGATCGTAACACATGCGTCCTTTTCGGAGACGGAGCCGGCGCAGTAGTGGTAAAAGAAGTGGAAGAGGGATATGGAATTCAGGGGATCACCCTGGGCTCTAACGGTGCAAAGGGAGAAGTGCTTCGACAGCCCGCAGGGGGGTCAAGGATTCCTGCAAGCATCGAATCTGTTCAAAATAAGCTCCACTTCATTGCCATGGACGGCAATGAAGTCTTTAAATTTGCGGTTCGGGTCATGGGCCAGTCTTCACTGGAAACCATCAAAAAAAGCGGACTTGATCTGGAGGATGTGGACTTTTTCATCCCCCACCAAGCGAACATTCGAATTATCGATGCTGCTGCAAAACGGCTGAAGCTTCCAAAAGAGAAAGTATATGTAAATCTTCATAAATATGGAAATCTTTCTGCGGCTTCCATTCCCGTAGCTCTTGATGAAGCGGTGAAGGAAGGAAAACTTCAAAAAGGTGACAATATGGTGCTGGTTGCCTTCGGTGGAGGACTGACCTGGGGTTCCGCAGTGGTAAAATGGTCAAAAGAGGTGTAGACAATGAAAACGAGATTAACGGAATTATTAAATATTGAAGCTCCCATTATACAGGGAGGAATGGCCTGGGTAGCCGATGCTCAACTGGCAGCAGCTGTGTCGGAGGCAGGAGGTCTTGGTATTATTGCAGGAGGCAATGCTCCCAAGGAAGTAATTAGGGAGGAAATCCGAAAGGCAAAGGAACTGACAGAGAAAATCTTTGGTGTCAATGTGATGCTTCTTTCTCCCTTTGTGGATGATATTATCGATCTGGTGATTGAAGAGGAAATCCCCGTGATCACAACGGGTGCAGGAAATCCGGGCAAGTATATGGATCGGTTGAAAGCTGCAAAAATCAAGGTTCTTCCTGTGGTTCCCTCTGTGGCTTTAGCCAGAAGAATGGAAAAAATCGGAGCCCATGCAGTGATTGTGGAAGGAACCGAGGCCGGAGGACACATCGGTGAAGTGACTACAATGGCCCTGACCCCGCAAGTGGCTGATGCAGTGACTATTCCTGTGGTTGCAGCGGGAGGGATTGCAGACGGCAGAGGACTCCTGGCAGCCCTTAGCCTTGGGGCTGAAGGTGTGCAGGTGGGAACTCGGTTTATCTGTTCCACCGAGTGTACGGTCCATGAAAAGTATAAAGAGAAGGTCTTATCGGCAAAGGATCGGGACGCCATTGTTACGGCAAGAAGCACCGGACATCCGGTACGGGTTCTGCGGAATCAGTTCACGAAGGCATTTCTGAGGATGGAGAAAGACCTGATGTCTCCGGAAGATTTGGAAAAAGCCGGAGTGGGAAAGCTTCGAATGGCGGTTGTGGATGGAGACACTGAAGGCGGATCCGTCATGGCAGGTCAGGTGGCCGGGCTTGTGAATAAAGTCTGTTCCTGCAGAGAAATTATTGAAGAAATGGTAGCGACAGCGGATGAAACCTATGAGCGTTTAGCATCAAAAATCAAGGAGGGTTAACCATGGGAAAAGTGGCATTTGTATTTCCCGGTCAGGGAGCACAGTATCCCGGAATGGGTAAAGAATTTTATCAAAACTTTAAAATCGCAAGAGAGGTTTACGAGGCGGCAAGTGACGTACTCCACATGGATATGGCTGCTCTCTGTTTTGAAGGCGAAGAGCATGAACTGAAAAAAACGGAAAATACTCAACCTGCAATCCTTACAACCAGTATTGCAATGCTCGAGGTTCTTCGTCAGGAGGGACTGCAGTGTGATGTGACAGCCGGGCTCAGCCTTGGTGAATATGCATCTTTGGTTTCTTCCGAAGTTCTGGATTTCGAAGAGGCGGTGGCTCTGGTCCAAAAACGGGGAAAATATATGCAGGAAGCTGTTCCTGAAGGTGTTGGCACCATGGCGGCGATTCTCGGATTGGAAAAAGAAGTTCTCCAACGCTGTATTATGGAAGCATCCTCAGAGGGAGTTGTGGAAGTGGCCAATTACAACAGTCCTTCTCAAATCGTGATTTCAGGAGAGCGAAAGGCGGTTAAAAAAGCCGTAAACCTGGCAACTGAAAAGGGAGCGAAAAAAGCGGTAATCCTCCCCGTAAGTGCACCCTTTCACTGCAGACTTTTACAGCCAGCGGGACTAAAGCTGGAAAAGGATTTAATGAATGTAAGAATCGGATATCCAAGAATCCCTGTCGTAACAAATGTTACGGGGAGGATGATTGAAGATGAAAGCGAGATCCGTCCTGGTCTTGTTAAGCAGGTCAGCCAATCGGTACGGTGGCAGGAATCCATTGAGTTAATGCTTAACGAGGAAGTGGACACCTTCATTGAAATCGGGCCGGGGAAATCTCTCAGCGGATTTATTAAGCGAATTGCGAAAAATGAAAAAAAACAGATTCATGCCATGAATGTGGAAAAACTTGAAGACTTTAATCAGCTTATTAACCGGGTTCAGGTTTATTAAGATCCGGTTGGATAAAGGAGGCGCAAGATGAAATTAGTGGGAAAAAATGCATTAGTGACCGGAGGATCAAGGGGAATCGGTAGAGCAATTGCCCTGTTCCTTGCCAAAGAAGGTGCCAATGTGGCAATCAATTATGCCGGAAACCGGGAAAAGGCGGAAGAAGTGGTAAAGGAAATTGAAGCTTTGGGAGTAAAGGCGATTGCCATTCAAGGGAATGTCACAGACTCAAAAGCAGTGGATGAAATGATCAAGACCTATGATGAAAAATTTGAAACCCTTGATATTCTGGTAAACAATGCGGGAATTACCAAGGACAACCTTTTGATTCGTATGAAGGAGGAGGACTGGGAATCCGTCATGGATGTCAATCTCAAAGGGGTCTTCCTGATGACAAAGGGCGTGGCTCGAAAAATGATGAAGCAAAAGGCCGGACGGATTATCAATCTCTCGTCAGTAGTGGGAGTGATGGGAAATCCCGGGCAGGGAAATTACTGTGCATCAAAGGCAGGAGTCATCGGATTTACAAAATCCATCGCAAAGGAACTGGGTGGCAAGAATGTGACAGTGAATGCCATTGCACCGGGATTTATTGAAACCGATATGACCGATGTCCTTCCTGAAAAAGTTAAAGAGGAAATGCTGAGAAATGTACCCCTTAAGCGGGCGGGTAAACCTGAGGATGTGGCTAAGCTCGTAGGTTTTCTGGGAAGTGACGATGCCGGGTACATTACCGGGCAAGTGATTCATGTGGATGGCGGTATGGCCATGTAAATGGCGTAATCATAGAATTTAAAAAACAAGGAATGAAAAATTAGGAGGAATGAACATGTCATTGGAAAAAGTAAAAGGAATTATCATTGAACAGTTAGGATTGGAAGAAAGTATGGAAATCAAAAGAGAAACTTCATTAATGGGCGATCTTGAAGCAGACTCGCTGGATGCTGTGGAAATTATCATGGCCATCGAAGATGAGTTCGGAATTGAAATTCCTGATGAAGCTGCGGAAGGATTCAAAAACATCGGAGACATCGTGGATTACGTGGAAAACAATAAATAATCATCCATAGCCCCCATGAGGGGCTTTCTTTTCTGAAAAAAGGAACTGGAGAGAAAACTGAAACCGAAAGGAGCATTGCCCTTGAAAAAACGAGTTGTGGTAACGGGTTTGGGATGCATCACACCACTGGGAAACGGCAAGGATGTATTTTGGAAGGCCCTGCTGGAAGGAAAGTCCGGAATCGGAGAAATCACCAAATTTGATGCGGCGGAGTTTCCGACGAAAATTGCCGCGGAGGTAAAGGATTTCCAAGCGGAAGAGTATATGGATAAAAAAGAGGCACGGAAGATGGATCTCTTTGTGCAATATGCGGTTGCGGGATCAAAGCTTGCAATCGATGACAGTGGTCTTGATTTGAACTCTGTGGAAAAGGAGAGCTTCGGTGTGATTATGGGCTCTGGAATTGGCGGAATTTCAACCCTGGAGGACCAGCATCAGAAGATGATGGAGAAAGGACCGAGAAGAATCAGTCCCTTCTTTATTCCCATGATGATCGCCAATATGGCCTCGGGACAGGTGTCAATGAGTTTTGGCGCTAAAGGCCCAAATACTACAGTGGTGACCGCCTGTGCTTCAGCCACAAATGCTATCGGAGAGGCTTTTAAGGTCATTGAACGGGGAGACGCCAAGGTGATGATTACAGGTGGGACGGAAGCATCCATTACTCCTTTATCGATCGGCGGTTTCTGCTCAATGAAGGCAATGTCCACTCACAATGAAGATCCCCAAAAGGCTAGCAGACCCTTTGATAAAAACCGGGACGGTTTTGTCATGGGTGAAGGAAGCGGGATTTTAATCCTGGAAGAGTTGGGCCACGCACTTCAGCGAGGCGCCACAATCTATGGAGAAGTAGCGGGATACGGAATGAGCGCAGATGCTCATCATATTACTGCCCCTGCTCCGGAAGGAGAAGGTGGACAAAGGGCAATGAAGAATGCCTTAAATGACGGAAACATAGGAATCGAAGAGGTAGACTATATCAATGCCCATGGAACCAGTACACCCTATAACGATCAGTTTGAGACCATGGCCATTAAGGCAGTATTTAAGGAACACAGTAAGAAAATTGCGGTCAGTTCAACGAAGTCCATGACCGGACACCTTTTAGGTGCAGCGGGAGGAATCGAAGCGATCGCCTCTGTGATGGCCATAAAAGAGGGTTGGGTGCCTCCAACCATGAATTATGAGACCCCCGATGAAGAATGTGATCTGGATTATGTACCGAATCAGGCGCGACAGATGGACGTGCGGGTGGCTCTATCCAACTCCTTAGGGTTCGGCGGTCACAATGCAACCATTCTTTTCAAGAAATACGAGTAATACGATTGATCCATTGAAGGATCTGATTTTCACATACTCCTCAAAGAGTCGCCGGGATGATTTTCCACCGGCGGCTTTTGCTTTTTGCCTTAGAATCCAGATGGGATATATGGTATACTAAAGGATAGATTATTCAGGGAGGAGAAGGGGAATGACAGGAGTAAAAATCGGTTCAAAAAGAAAAAAAGAGTTACAAAAGCTTCAAAAAACCATCGGGTATTTATTTAATAATGAATCCCTTTTAAATCAATCTCTGGTCCATCGGTCTTATGCCAATGAACAAAGCACATTGGAAGTTTATGATAACGAACGGCTGGAGTTTTTGGGAGATTCGATCCTGGGAATGATTGTAAGTAATTTTTTATTTAATGAATACCGGAAGCTCTCCGAGGGAGAACTCAGTAAATATCGTGCGAAAATCGTTTGTGAAGAATCTCTTGCGGAGATCGGGAAAGCATTCCATTTGGGAGAATATGTTCTCCTTGGGAAGGGGGAGCGTTCAAACGGAGGCAAAACCAGGAATTCCATTCTGGCCGATACCCTTGAGGCTTTGATCGGTGCAATGTATTTGGATGGAGGGATGGCTCCGGTGCAGCGCTTTGTTCTTCAATGTTTTTTCAGCGAGGGACGGTTTGAAAAGGTTCCTGAAGATTTGAAGGATCATAAAACCATGTTACAGGAAATTGTCCAGAAAAACGGGAAGGAGCCCATTGCCTATCATGTGGTCAGGGAGTGGGGACCGGATCACGATAAACGATTTGAAGTCCAGGTACTTGTAGGGGGAAAAGTCATCGGGACGGGTACGGGGAAAACGAAAAAAGAAGCGGAGCAGCAGGCAGCTTTTAAGGGGATCCGGGGGATTTCCAAGGAAACGGAGTGAGGGAGTAGTGTATTTAAAACGACTGGAGTTAAAAGGGTTTAAATCCTTTGCAAGCAAAATTGTCATGGACCTTGAAACCGGTGTCACCGGAGTTGTGGGCCCGAACGGCAGTGGAAAAAGCAACATCTCCGACGGGATTAAATGGGTGCTGGGAGAACAAAGTGCTAAAACCCTGCGGGGAGCAAAGATGGAGGATGTGATTTTTTCCGGAACCGAGAAGACAAAAGCTCTGGGAATGGCGGAAGTCTCCATTGTTCTGGACAATGAGGACGGAGGTCTTCCCATTGATTACGGGGAAGTCAAGGTCACCCGAAGAGCATACCGGTCCGGTGAAAATGAATATCTTATTAATCAAAGTCCCTGTCGACTGAAGGATGTCCGGGAGCTTTTTATGGATACGGGAATCGGAAAAGACGGTTATTCCATCGTAGGCCAGGGGAAAATCGACGAGATCCTCAGCCATAAGGCGGAGGACAGGAGACGGGTCATTGAAGAGGCCGTAGGAATTGTTAAATACAAGACCCGAAAGGAAGAGGCCCAACGGAAGTTAAAGGGGACGGAGGAAAATTTAAGCCGGGTTGCGGACATTCTCAGGGAACTGGAAAATCGCATTGAACCTCTGAAGGAACAAAAGGAGAAGGCGGAAACCTACCAAAGGATCTATAAAAAACTGAAATTGGCAGAGATTCATTACTCCATCGAGGAGATCGGAAAGTCCAAGGAAAAAATTGAGCAGATCCTTACTCTGGAAGAAGCCCTCAAGGAAGAGAAAAGCGGAGTTGAAGACGAACTCCGGAGTCTTGTTGGAAAGCGGGAAGAACTTCAAGAGGAGATTGAAGCCCGGGAGGAAGAGATCAATCATAATCAGCGATTCTATTACGAGAAAAAAGAGGAGCTTCAACGGGAGAGAGGAAATGAAAAACTCCTGGAGGGCGAAGAGGAACACCTGAAAGCCCAGCAAAAACGGGATAAGGAACAAATTCGCAGCTGTGAAAACCGTATTTGTGAAATCGAAAATGAAATTCAACAAGTGGAACAAGCTTTAAAAACCCTTGGAGAGGAAAAGGGGGAACTTCTTAAAGAGCTCTCCCATGACGAGGAAATCTACGATGGGGTGCAGGAGAAGGCAAGAAAAAAAGGCGAAGGTGTGGAACGGGCAAAAGGTGAAATTATTGAAGATATGAACCGTTTATCCGACTGGAAGGTGGATCTCGCCAATCTCACCAGCCTGGAAAAATCACTGAGAGAAAGGGAAGTGACCCTCCGGGATCGACAGGAGAAAAACCGGGAACGGATTCGTCGACAACGGAAGGAGATCGGCGGAATACTTAAAGAAAAGGACGAAAAAGGATCCCTGCATCAGAAGGTAAAAGAGAATCTTGAGTCCACCTTGTCATTAATGAGAGACCGGGAGAAGGAAACTTCCCGAAGGGAAAAGGAACTGAACATCAGAATTAACGGACGGGAAACGAAAAAGCAGGAAATTCGTTTTCTCCGGGGTCTGGAGGAAAACAAGGAAGGATTTCAACGCAGTGTCAAGACTCTTTTGAAGGAAAGTGAAAAAGATCAGTCCTTAAAGAAAGGTCTTTACGGTGCCGTGGGGGATCTGATTAAAGTTCCCAGGGGATATGAAGTGGCCATTGAAACTGCTCTGGGATATGCAGTACAGAACCTGGTTGTGGAGGATGAGGACGCGGGGAAAAAGCTGATTAACTACTGCAAAAACCGGAAACTTGGGAAGATAACCGTTCTTCCCCGGACAACCATTGGGAAAAAAGGGCTGCAACCCAGGGAAAAAGAAGTACTTTGCAAGTATCCCGAAGCCAAAGTTGCCGGTGAGATTACTGAGTATCCCGGGAAATTAGCAGGGATCTTTTCAAATCTCCTGGGACGGGTGGTGATTGTCCCCACTCTGGAGGACGCCATTCCCCTGGCAAAGGAACTGAAGCATCGAACGAAGATCGTGACATATGAAGGAGATTTAATGAATACCGGGGGCTCCATGACCGGAGGAAGCCAAGGGGGGAAATCTCAGGGAATATTAAGTCGTAAGGGAAAACTGACCACACTGATTAAAGAATATCGATTGGATCAGGAATGGATCAGTGAGAAGGATCAGGAATTACAGAAAGTCAAGGTGCAGTTGCAGGAAGAAGAAGAGAAAAAGGACCTTCTTGAAGAAGAACTGCAGGAAATTGTCATTGAGCTTGCCAAACTCCGGGAGCAACTGCAGCAAAAAGAGGAGGCGCTGAAATCCTTCGATGAGGAAGAGCATTCCATGGAAGAGGAGATTATCCAGCTCCGTGAGACTGCCAAGAACAATCAAGGGGAATATCAGGGGCTGGAAGTGAAGATTAAGGAACTGGAAGTCTCATTGGGAAGTAATCGTGAAAAAATCCAGGAACAGGAAAAGGCACTCCAGGAAGAGGCCCGCAGAATGGAAATCCTTCGGGAAAGCATCCAGGAAAAGCGGGTGGCAAAGGCTTCCTATGAGGAAAAGGAACAAAGCGGAACCAGGGAAATTCAATCTCTGAAGGGAGAAATTCAACGGCAGGAGGACGATATTCAACTGTACAGGGAAAATCTGAGGAAGGCAGAGGATAAAAAGCTGGAAATTCATGAAAGAAAACAGCAACTGACCCGCCTGAAACAGGAGATTGAAGAGACCCTTGAAAAAACCCGAGAAGAGCACAAAATTATGGAAGAGGGAAAGAAAAACCTCTCAGAAAAGGAGAAAAACCTGGTCAGCGAAGAAAAGCTTCTGGAATCCCGTGTTAGAGAGATCTCTGAAAAAATAAGCCATCAACAGATGAAATCCGCAAAGATTGAAGTGCAACTGGAAAATCTGTATCAAAATCTCTGGGAGCGCTATGAAATGAGCTATGCCCAGGGTCTTAGCTATCTGGAGGGAAAAGAGGGACGGTTGAGTCAAAGGGAGATGCAAAAGCTCAAGCAGGAGATCAAAGCTCTGGGCCATGTAAATCTTGATTCCATACTGGAATATCAGGAAACCATGGAACGCTTTGAATTTCTCGGTAAGCAGCATAAGGATCTCATGGAAGGAAAAAAGAGCCTTCTGAAAATCATCCGGGAAATGGAACTGACAATGTCTTTGGAGTTTATCGAAGGAATTCAGGAGATCCGAAGGAAGTTCAATGAAACCTTTACACGTCTCTTTGGAGGAGGGAAGGCGGATTTGGTGCTGGAGGATGAAGAGGATCCTTTGAATACGGGAATTAATATTGTGGCCCGTCCACCGGGGAAAAAGCTCCAGAATCTTTCCCTTCTTTCCGGGGGGGAAAGGTCGTTGACGGCAATTGCACTGCTTTTTGCCATTCTGGAGATTAAGCCCAGTCCCTTCTGTGTCCTGGATGAAATTGAAGCGGCACTGGATGAAAGCAATGTGGGCCGATTTGCCAAGTTCCTGAAGGAACTGGCGGAAGAAACCCAGTTCATTGTTGTCACCCACCGAAAGGGAACCATGGAAGCTGCGGATGTACTTTACGGTGTGACCATGGAAAAGGAAGGGGTCTCCAAGCTGGTTTCCGTAAAAATTCAGGACTATGTGGAGGAAGAAACCTAAAAGAGACCGGATAAAATAAAACCACCAGCAGCCAAAGCATGAGAAGATGGAGGGAAGGATATGTTAAAAGACTGGTTCAGCGGAAAGAACGAAGAGGAAACAAAGGATGAGAAAAACGAACTCTCAAAAGAGGAAGATCAGGGGACGGGAGGCTTCTTCGGACGACTGAAGGAGGGTTTGACCAAAACCAAAAAAGGCATTACCGATCGGGTGGACGATTTGGTGAAGTCCTATACAAAGATCGATGAGGATCTTTTTGAGGAACTGGAGGAAATACTAATTTCCGCCGATATCGGAGTAAATACCACTATGGAAGTGATTGATGATCTCAGAGAACGGGTGAAGGAGAACAAAGTGACGGATCCCGGAGAGATCAAAGGACTTTTGAAAGCAATCTTGATCGAGGTACTGGAGGAGATTGCGGAGCCTCAACTGAATATCGGCACGAAACCCTCTCTGATTATGGTCGTGGGTGTAAATGGTGTTGGAAAAACAACTTCCATCGGAAAAATTGCCCACCATCTGAAGAAAGAGGGAAAAAATGTTCTTCTTGCAGCAGGAGACACCTTCCGGGCGGGAGCCATTGATCAGTTGAAAATCTGGGGAGACCGGTCGGAGATCGATGTGATTGCCCACGCTGAGGGATCGGATTCCGCCGCCGTGATCTACGATGCCATCCACGCAGCGAAGTCCCGAAAAATGGATGTGTTGATTTGTGATACGGCAGGGCGTCTGCATAATAAAAAAAATCTCATGAATGAACTGGGCAAGGTTTTTAAAATTGTCAATCGGGAGTGGGAAGGACTTGCAATGGAATCTTTGCTTGTGGTGGATGCCACGACGGGACAAAATGCGATTCAGCAGGCAAAGGTGTTTAAGGAAGTGACAAAGATCTCCGGGCTGGTTCTGACAAAGCTTGATGGAACTGCCAAAGGTGGAATCGTGATAGCCCTCAGCAGGGAACTGAAAATTCCGGTAAAATTAATTGGAGTAGGAGAGAAGATCGATGATCTTCAACCCTTTGATCCGAAAGCTTTTGTGGATGCTCTGTTCGACGACGGAAAGTAACAGCGGGGATAGGAGATAGGAAACTCCCGTTTTTTCGGTTTTCTTGTTGACAGGGAAGGGATCTTCCTGTATACTTTTTTCTGTAAAGGAAACAAGCTTTACAAATTATGACGGGACGGGATACCATGATCGAGAAAAAACTTGAAGTGGCAATGCTGTATGATATTTATCATCCTCTTTTGACTGATACACAAAAAAACATCATGGATCTTTACTATAACCATGACTTATCCCTGACTGAAATTGCCGAAGAGGTGGGAGTTTCCCGCCAAGCGGTGTATGACCATCTGAAGCGGACGGAAAAGCTGCTTTGCGATTATGAAGAGAAACTGAAGATCCGGGAAGGAGAATCCCGGCGCTCCCGTCTGATCAAAGAGGCGACCAGTAACTTGGAGAGTCTGAAAGAAAATCGGGAGACGATTATTAAGATCAAGGAAATTTTAGAGCAACTATAAACCGACAACCAAACTAGAGGTGTTGAAGAATGATTTTTGAAGGTCTATCGGAAAAACTGCAAAATACCTTCAGTAAGCTGAAGGGTAAAGGAAAATTGAATGAGAAAGACGTCAATGCCGCCATGAGGGAAGTAAAAATGGCTCTCTTGGAAGCCGACGTGAATTTTAAAATTGTAAAGGATTTCATCAATCGGGTAAAAGAGCGTTCAATCGGCGATGAAGTGCTGGAAAGCCTGACTCCGGGTCAGCATGTGATTAAGATTGTCCGGGACGAATTGACCCGTCTGATGGGAGAAACCCAAAGCAAGATCGAGTTCGGAAGCAAGCCTCCTACCGTCATCATGATGGCAGGACTGCAGGGTGCGGGAAAGACCACGACCTGTGGAAAGCTGGCTTTGCATTTGAAAAAGCAGGGAAAACGGCCGTTGATGGTGGCCTGCGATATTTACCGTCCTGCAGCCATCAATCAATTGGAGACCGTAGGAAAAGGAGTGGATGTTCCCGTCTTTTCCATGGGAGACAAGGAAAAGCCGGTAAATATTGCTAAAGCTGCCTTAGAGCATGCCCGGAAAAACGGAAACGATGTTATGATCATCGATACCGCCGGCCGACTGCATATTGATACTGATTTAATGGACGAGTTGCGACAGATCGACCGGGAATTGAACCCGAATGAAAAACTGCTGGTGGTTGACTCCATGACAGGGCAGGATGCAGTAAATGTGGCCAAGGAGTTTAACGAATCCCTGGAAATTACCGGAGTGATTCTGACCAAGCTCGATGGAGATACCCGTGGTGGAGCAGCCCTTTCCATTCGAGGTGTGACAAACAAACCCATCAAGTTTGTGGGAATGGGGGAAAAGCTTGACGAGCTGGAAGCTTTCCACCCCGATCGGATGGCATCCCGAATTCTGGGCATGGGAGACATGCTGAGCCTTATTGAAAAGGCTGAAGCCTCCATCGATCAGAAAAAAGCCAAAGAGCTGCAGGAAAAAATGCGAACCCAGCAGTTTACCTTTGAGGATTTTCTTGAGCAGCTGGAGCAGATCAAGAACATGGGATCCATCGGAGATATGCTGAACATGATCCCCGGAATGGGTGGCAAGCAGATGAAAAATCTGCAGGTGGATGAAAAAGAACTGGTGTATATTGAAGCCATTATCCAATCCATGACCCCGGATGAGCGGGTAAACCCAAGTATTATCAACGGAAGCCGAAGAAAGCGCATCGCCGCGGGATCCGGTACAACAGTGCAGAGAGTGAACAAACTGATCAAGCAGTTTGAACAGACCCGGAAGATGATGAAGCAGTTCGGCAATATGGATAAGCTAAAGAAAAAAGGCAAGATGAACATGCCTTTCTTTGGATAAATAAACCAGAATCAAAGTGTGTATTTTAAGGAGGTGAAAACATGGCTGTAAAAATTCGATTAAAAAGAATGGGTGCAAAGAAAAGACCTTTTTATAGAATCGTTGTGGCAGATTCCCGATCTCCACGGGACGGTCGGTTCATTGAGGAATTAGGATACTATAATCCCGTATCTGAACCGAAGGAAATCAAGATTGACGGAGAAAAGGCAAAAGAATGGTTAAGTAAAGGTGCAACACCAACCGATACCGTGAAGTATTTATTCAAGAAAAATGATATTCTGTAGGTTTCCTTCCAAATAAGGAGGTACTAAAACATGAGCAAATTAGTTGAAATGATTGCAAAAGCCCTGGTGGATTATCCCGATCAGGTTTCCGTCAAGGAAGTGGAAAAGGATCAGTCCATCATTGTTGAGCTTCGGGTTGCCCCTGAAGACATGGGCAAGGTCATAGGCAAACAGGGACGAATCGCCAAAGCGATCCGCACTGTCGTCAAGGCTGCAGCAGTTAAGGAAAACAAGCGAGTGATTGTAGAAATCATCTAAGGATTAGGACCCCCTAATCCTTTGTTTCTTTTTCACATAAAAACAAGGGAGGAAATCGGTTTGACGGAGAAAATTCGAATTGGACAAATCATCAATACCCATGGAATTCGAGGAGGATTGAAGGTTCGAACCTTCACCGATGATCCGGAACGTTTTTATGATCTGGACACCCTCTATGTGGAGGAACCGGGGAAAAAACAGCAGGAGTTCCATGAGATTGAAAAAATTCAAATTCATAAAGGATTTGTTATCCTCTATCTGAAAGGGTTTGAGAACATCAATGATGTGGAACACTATAAAAACGCCTATCTGTTTATTGACGAAAGTCTGATGAAGACCCTTGAGGAGGATACCTACTTTATTCGGGATCTGATCGGTTTAAAGGTCTACAGTGAAGAAGAGGGATACCTGGGAATCCTGAAAGATGTGCTCCGGGGAGGCTCCAACGAGGTCTATGTCATCAGAGGCGAGCAGTATGGAGAAGTCATGATTCCTGCGGTGGGCGAATTCATTAAGATCGTGGATCTGGAGAAGGGTGAAATGCATGTTGAACTGATTGAGGGGATGATCGAATGAACATCCATATCATGACCCTGTTTCCCGAAATGTTTGAAGGACCCATGGGGTCCAGCATGATCAAGCGGGGACGGGAGGACGGTCTTTTGACCCTTGAGTACTATCATATTCGTGAGTTTTCTAAGAACAAGCACCAGAAGGTGGACGACTACCCCTATGGTGGCGGTTCGGGAATGGTTATGACGCCTCAGCCAATTATGGATGCCTACCGTCATATAAAAAGCCGGTGCAAAGGGAGCAAGCCCCGGACCATCTACCTTACCCCGAAGGGAAAGCTTTTTCATCAGGGAATGGCGGAAGAGCTTGCTAAAGAGGAGGAGCTGATTTTTCTCTGTGGCCATTATGAAGGAGTGGATCAGCGGGTGATTGATGAGATCGTCACTGATGAAGTGTCTATTGGAGATTATGTTTTAACAGGAGGAGAGCTTCCTGCGATGGTGATGATTGATGCCATTGCACGTATGATTCCGGGGTTTCTCTCCTGCGATGAAGCCTATGAGGACGAGTCCATCTACTCCGGTCTGTTGGAGTATCCTCAGTATACAAGGCCCCGGGAGTTTGAGGGGAATAAGGTCCCGGAGGTTCTTCTATCGGGGGATCACGAAAAAGTTCGGCTCTGGAGACGGAAAAAATCCCTGGAGGTTACGGCTGAAAAACGGCCTGATCTTTATGAAAAATACTCTTTGTCAAAGGAAGAGGAAAAGCTGCTGAAAAAGAAGAAATAATCATTGAAGGGCCATGGGCCTTATGATATAATATCAGAGTATTAAAGGCGTTCCTCTGGGAATTTAAGCTTCTTTAAGAACGTCTGGTGAGGAAGGAGGTAATTAGCATGAATTTAATCGATTTGATTGATCAGGAACAACTGAAGTCGGAAGTACCGGAATTCGGACCGGGAGACACGGTGCGCGTTGATGTGAAAATCAAGGAAGGTACCCGTGAAAGAGTACAGGCTTTCCAGGGAATCGTACTGAAGCGACAAGGTGGAGGAATTAAAGAAACCTTTACGGTAAGACGACTGGCTTACGGGGTGAGCATGGAAAGAACGTTCCCTGTGCATTCACCAAAGGTGGTTGGAATCGAAGTTCTGAAACGAGGGAGTGTTCGAAGAGCACGACTCTACTATCTTAAGAACCGGATTGGAAAATCAGCCTACAGAATCAAAGACAAAGATCAGAATTAAGAAACGGGGACTGGAGACAGTCCCTTATTTTTTTCACGAAAGAAGGATGTGATCCAATGAAGATTAAATGGTATCCCGGTCATATGAAAAAGACCAAGGATCTGTTAAAGGAACAGTTAAAGCTGGTGGACGTGGTATGGGAACTGATCGATGCCCGAATCCCCAGAAGCAGTAAAAACCCTGATATCGATGGAATCATCAAGGGCAAACCGAAGATTGTGATTCTCAATAAGAAAGATCTGGCGGATCCTCATATCACCGAGGATTGGATCAATTATTATAAAGAGCGGGGAGTCCTGGCAATTCCTATGAACTCCCTTGAAAAAAGCGGTGTGAATCAACTGGTGGCGGAAAGCAAAATAATTCTGGAGGAAAAGTTGAAAACCCGAAGGGCGAAAGGGTTGAAACGGATTGTGATCCGCGCCATGATCGTTGGCATTCCCAATGTGGGAAAATCCTCAATGATCAATAAATTCGCCAATAAAAAGAGCGCAAAAACCGGAAACAAGCCCGGGGTCACCAAGGGAAAACAATGGGTGCGTCTTCAAAAAGACTTGGAAATGCTGGATACTCCCGGGATTTTATGGCCGAAGCTGGAAGATCAGCAGGGAGCCCTTCACCTGGCCTTTGTGGGAACCATCAAGGATGAGATTATGGACAGGGAAACCCTTGCACTTCGCCTTGTAGAGACGCTTTTGGAATCCTATAAACCATTGCTTTATGAACGGTATCAGCTGGAAGGATTTTCCTACGTGGAACCCCTGGAGGTTCTCGATGAAATCGCCCGGAAGCGGGGCTGCATTCTTCGGGGACAGGAGATTGATTATTTGAGGGTTTCGGATATCCTGCTGGATGAGTTCCGATCGGGTAAAATCGGAAAAATCTCCCTGGAAGCACCCATCAGGGATGAGGTCTCAGGGAGGGATTCCCATGGATCGGTGTAAAATCGAGAGGGATCTTCACGAAAAAGGATATGAGAGGATTGCCTGCATTGACGAGGTGGGAAGAGGATGCCTTTTCGGTCCGGTCATGGCTGCAGCGGTGATTCTCCCAAAGGATCTTGTTATTGAGGGTGTCAATGATTCTAAAAAAATTTCCGAGAAAAAACGGGAAGCATTTTTTCCTGTAATCGAGGAGAAGGCACTGGCCATCGGATACGGAAGGGTGGAGCCTGAGGAGATCGATCAAATCAATATCAGAAATGCCACGAAAAAAGCCATGGCAATGGCCGTTGAAAATTTGAAGGATCCCGATGGGAACAAAGTGGTGCCGGATTATGTCCTGGTGGATGGAGAGAACATTGATCTTCCCTATCCCAGAGAGGGAATTATTCAAGGGGATCAAAAGGTTCAGGGAATCTCCTGTGCTTCAATTATGGCAAAAGTGGCAAGAGACCGGGAAATGGTGAAGCTTGCTTTGGAGTATCCGGAGTATGGTCTGGAAAAACATAAGGGCTATGGCACAAAGCAGCATCGGGATGCTCTGGGAAAACTGGGAGCAACGCCTCTGCACCGGAAGACATTTATTTCCCGAATACCCATGGCGGGAGACCTGACCAAGCCTCAAGGGAGTGGGAATGAAAAGCTCACCGGGGGAAAGAGAGGCAACACCAAACCCCTGGGAGATCTGGGAGAGGCTCTGGCCATGAAACACTTTAAAGAGAAGGGCATGATCATCCTCAATGAGAAATACAGGACCCCCTTGGGAGAGATCGATCTTGTGATGAAAGATGGAGAGGAACTGGCCTTTGTGGAAGTAAAAACCCGAAGAAGCGAGGAGTACGGTCAGCCCATTGAGGCGGTGACACCGAAAAAAGCGGAAACCATAAAAAAAGTTGCGGAGCTCTATCTTGCTATGGAAAAACAGGCACTGAAAGGGATTTCAGAAATCCGCTTTGATGTGGTGGAGGTCTACATAAAAAGCCGTCAATATAAAATCATTCATCACCGTCGTATGTTTTAGGTTTATCGAAGGAGAGGGAACAAAAAATCAACCCCTGAAGAAAATGAAATTTTCATTTTCCCGGGGGTTTTTTGTCGTAATCAGGGCTGATAAGCAAAATTCCGATATTGGAGAGCTTCCAAAATATGACGTTCTTCGATTTCCGGAGTCTCCTCCAGGTCTGCAATGGTCCGACTTACTTTAAGAAGTTTATGATAGCTCCGGGGGGTAAATTTCATTTGATCGTAGGCTTTTTCCAAAAGGTGTCGGCTGTTATCATTGAGACGCAGAATCTCATCGTTGAGATGAGGAGGGATCCGACTGTTTACCTCAAAGGGGTACTCCTGATAACGATGAGCCTGCAGGGTCCGGCCCTTCAGTACATCTTTTGCCATGGTTTCACTGCTAAGACCATCTTTCATCGTGGAATCCTGAAGGTCACTGAAGCTTCCCCGGGGGACTTCGATAATCAGATCAATACGGTCTAATAAAGGTCCTGAGAGTTTTTGCTGGTAGCGCAGGATCTCCGGTGCCGAGCAGGTGCATTCCTTGACAGGATCTCCATAATACCCGCAGGGACAGGGATTCATTGCAGCCACGAAAAGAAAATCTGCAGGGTAGGTATAGGAACGATGGGAGCGGGAAAGGGTGATTTTATGATCCTCAAGGGGCTGTCGAAGAATCTCAAGGGCCCGTTTGTCAAATTCCGGGAGTTCATCAAGGAACAGAACTCCGTGATGGGCAAGGGAAATTTCTCCCGGCATGGGTCTTAAACCTCCGCCGGATAAGGAAACGGCAGTGGAGGTATTATGAGGGCTTCGGAAAGGAGGCTGAAGAAGAAGCCCGGTCTCGTCAAAAAGCTTTCCCGAAATGCTGTAGATCTTTGTGACCTCTATGGATTTTTTTGCGGAAAGAGGCGGAAGAATGGAAGGAATCCGCTTTGCCGCCATGGATTTGCCCGATCCCGGCGGACCGATCATTAAAACATTGTGAAGACCTGCAGCTGCGATCACCATTCCCCGTTTTAGGGACTCCTGACCTTTGATTTCAGCGTAATTCGGAAGTGGAAGATCTGTATGAACCGACGGGTTGGAAGGAATAGCCCTCTGCTCATCCCGTATTTCTCCATCCACGATATAGGTAATCACCGAAGAGAGGTTTTTGAAGCCCAGAACCTCCATCCCATTCACGTTGCCGCCCTCGGGCAGATTCCTATGGGGGATAAGGGCTTTTTTATAGCCCCGGTTTTTCATTTCCAACAGCATGGGAAGGATTCCGGTGACACCGTTGATTCCACCGTCCAAAGAAAGTTCTCCGATGACAACGGTATCATCCTCCAGCAGGGGCGGGATTTGCCCGGATCCCTGTAAAATTCCCAGGGCAATGGGAAGGTCGAAATGGGAACCCTCCTTGCGGTTAAAGGCGGGGGCAAGATTAACCGTGATCCGCTTCATGGGAAACTCATAATCAAGATTTTTAATGGCCGAGCGAACACGGTCCTTGGATTCTTTAACGGAGACCGTGGGAAGCCCCACAATCAGAACTACAGGCAATCCTAAATCAAGATCCACCTCAACGTTGATGGGATAGACCTCCAAACCTTCGATACAGCAGGATTTAACGATTTCCATGGACTTACCCCTCTCCTCTGTCATCTTTTAAGCAAAAATACACCCATAATGTATTCGACACAAAAAAGGAGATCTCCTGCAAAAGTTAATAATCATTGAAGTTCAACCATAATAAGGAAATGTTTAAGGGAAATGTCCATTGGGTAAAAAGAGAAGGATTTAACAGTCTTCCTGCATTTAACACATTATTTGACAGATAAAAAGGGGTATGCTAACATATATTTTTATAAGAGTCTATCATACTTCTCCGGGTTTTCTGCGAATATTCATCTCGCTTGCCGTACATTGCAAGAATCCCTATATACATGCAAAATTCAAACGATTGTAAGATTCGTGGCATCTTAGGCCCGATCTTTTTTACGGATTATTGAAGGTGGATATCCGAGAATATCGCGGAGGGAGCAACCTATAGAACTACTAAAGGAGGAGATCACTTGAGCTGCAATACAAGTTCTAAAAGCAGAGAAATTTCATTAAAGCGTGCGGAAGAATTGCATTCCCGCATTGAAGATTATTTAAAGGTAAAAGATCATATCCCAAAGGGAGCATCGGAGAAGCAGCTAAAAACTTCACTGGAGAAAAAGGAAAAGATGCTGAAGATGTTCAACGCTACGGAAGAGGACTGGAAGAGCTGGCAGTGGCAGCTGAAAAGCCGAATTTCCGATGTGGATGTTCTAAAGGAGATCATCCGTTTATCCGAGAAGGAAATCGAAGACATCCGAAAGGTGGGGGAGAAATTTCGATGGTCCGTCTCTCCCTATTACGCATCTCTGATCGATGACGATAATAAATATTGTCCCGTCAAATTAATGTCGATTCCCAGCGGTGTGGAAATTGAAGATCTTGAAGGGGATTCCGACCCAATGGGAGAGGAGTTTACCAACCCTGCAGGGTCCATTACAAGACGTTACCCCGATCGCTTGATTATTAACGTGACGAATGAGTGTGCCATGTACTGTCGACATTGTCAACGTCGACGGAACATCGGAGGCATGGATCAGCACCAGCCTAGAGAAATATTGCAGGAATCCATCGACTATATCCGCGACAATCCGGAAATTCGCGACGTTCTCATTACCGGCGGAGATCCTTTAACCCTTTCGAACAGTATGCTGGATTGGCTGTTGAAGGAAGTCACAAGCATTGAAACGGTGGATTATGTCCGTCTGGGAAGCCGTACATTGGTGACAATGCCTCAGCGTGTGGACGACGAGTTCATTGAAATGATGGAAAAATATTCACCGGTGTTTATCAACACCCACTTCAATCATCCTCAGGAAATTACCCCGGAAGCAGTTGAAGCATGCCATAAACTGGCAAAAGCCGGTGTGCCCCTTGGAAATCAGGCTGTTCTGTTAAACGGTGTCAACAACGATAAATTTGTTATGCGGCTGTTAAATCATGAACTGCTTAAAGCCAAGGTTCGGCCCTATTATATTTTCCATGCCAAGCATGTCATCGGAACCACTCATTTTAACACATCCATTGATGACGGAATTGAAATCATGGAGTACTTAAGAGGGTATACCTCCGGTATGGCCATTCCTACATTTATCGTGAATGCGCCGAAGGGGGAAGGGAAAACGCCGATTCTGCCCCAGTACATGCTTTCAAGAGGAAAAGATTTTGTGAAGCTTCGAACCTGGGAAGGGAATGTCATCGATTATCCCAATCATGAGACCCAACCCATCGAAAGCTATTTCGAGTAGAGTGTTCATGAGACCCTAAGGATCTTAGGGTCTTTTTTTCTACCCCGGGTTTAAGGGAAGATCAGTCCGGGTAAAGAGATAAAAAAATTGAGGGGTGTTAAATGTGGATGGTCGGAATGTTCTCATTTGGTTAAGCAGCATTCAGGGTGTAGGGTATGGCAGTATTCGAAAACTGATGGAAGCCTATCCCTCAATGGACAGGGTATGGACCTGTCCCGGTGATGAGATCTACAAAGTTCTGGGCAAGACCAGTAAAGCTGCAGTAAAAATTGTAAATCTCCGTAGCGAAGAGTATTTAAAGAAAGTGCTGGAACGCGTTGAACGGGAGGGATTAAGTGTCATCACGATTCTGGATGGAAATTATCCCGATAAACTGAAAAAAATCTATGACCCTCCTTTTGTGCTCTATTATAAAGGGAAACTGCCAGGAGAAATTCCCACGGTGGGAATCGTCGGTGCAAGAAATGCCACCCCCTACGGGAAATGGGCTGCGAAGAAGTTTGCCCGTGAATTGACGGACTGGGGTGTGGGAATTATCAGTGGACTTGCCCTGGGAATTGATACGGAAAGTCACCGGGGAGCGCTGGAAAACGGGGGATATACCCTGGCTGTCCTGGGCTCCGGCATCGACATTCCCTATCCCGTATCAAACTCGGATCTGATGGAGAAAATCGGGGATTCGGGCTGTGTGCTCAGTGAATTTTTTCTGGGTGAAGAGCCCTTAAAGCATCATTTTCCACAAAGAAACCGGATTATCAGTGCATTATCCGACGGACTGTTCGTTATTGAAGCCGGCGAAAAAAGCGGATCCCTTATCACTGTAGAATATGCCCTTGAACACGGGAAGGATATTTTTGCCCTGCCCGGGAATATCAACTGTGAGAAAAGCAAAGGAACCAACCGCCTGATCAAAGAGGGAGCAAAAATGGTCCTTGAGACAAGAGACATTCTGGAAGAGCTTACCCAGTGGTCCTCTCTGGTATATAAGGGAGAGACAAAATCCCTTGAAAAGGAATTGAGTGAAGAGGAAATCAAGATTTATCAACTGCTGAAGAAAAAACCCATGGATGCTGACGAACTTTTCTATCATGGGGGGATATCCATTCAGCATTTAAATATGCTGATCTCTTCCCTGGAATTAAAAGGATATATTACCCGTCTGTCGGGAAAAACATTTACAGTGAATCGATAAATTGATATAATGTTAAAATTGAATCAATAGAGGAAATAATCAGTCGTTGACGGAGGTGTTTAGATTGGCAAAGTCGCTAGTAATCGTTGAGTCCCCTGCCAAAGCGAAAACCATTAAGAAGTTTTTAGGACGGAACTATATCATTGAAGCTTCAGTGGGGCATGTCATTGACTTGCCGAAAAGCAAACTGGGAGTGAACATTGAAAAAGATTTTGAACCTGAATATATTACTATCAGGGGAAAGGGCCCTGTTTTAAAGGAGCTGAGAAAGCAGGCGAAAAAAGCCTCGAAGGTCTATCTCGCCACTGACCCGGACCGGGAAGGTGAGGCAATCTCCTGGCATCTGGCCAAGGCCTTAAGCAAGGACCAGGAGAACATCAAACGCATCGAGTTTAATGAAATCACGAAAAATGCAGTAAAGAAAGCCATTAAGGAACCCCGTGAGATCAATGAAAATCTTGTGGATGCCCAACAGGCAAGGCGGGTTCTGGACCGTTTGGTGGGGTATAAAATCAGTCCCCTCCTCTGGCAGAAGATCCGAAAGGGATTAAGTGCAGGAAGGGTTCAGTCGGTGGCATCCAAGATGATTAAGGAACGGGAAGAGGAAATCAATGCTTTTGTAAAGGAAGAATACTGGTCCATTGAAGGGATTTTTCTGAAAGAGAAAAAGGAATCCTTTGAAGGAAAGTTCCATTCCGATCCTGAAGGAAAAAAAGAGTTGAAAAACAAGGATGAGGTGGACCGGGTTTTGAAGGCCGTGGACCAAAAGGATTTCGAGGTAACAAAGGTGAAAACCGGACAAAAACGACGAAGTCCTCAAAAACCCTTTACCACAAGCTCACTCCAGCAGGAAGCGTCCAATAAAATGGGCTTTTCCACAAAAAAGACCATGTCTTTAGCCCAGCAGCTCTATGAAGGGATTGACGTAAAGGGTGTGGGAACCGTGGGACTTGTAACGTATATCCGAACCGATTCCACAAGAATGTCCAAAGACGCGGCGGAAAGCATTGAATCCTTTATCAAGGAGGAGTATGGAGACAAGTATCTTGATGCAAAGGGAGGAAAGGCGTCAACCGTCAACAGGGGAGGCCAGGATGCCCATGAAGCCATTAGACCCACTGATGTGTTCCTTACCCCCTCAAAGGTGAAGGGATCTCTAAAGCGGGACCAATATCGACTCTATAAGATGATTTGGGAGCGGACTGTAGCCAGTAAAATGGAAAAAGCGCTCTTTAATACCTTAGCTGTGGATCTGGACTGTAAGGGGTATGTATTTACAGCCAGCGGATCTCAATTGATCTTTAAGGGATTTATGGAGGTCTACAGTTTTTCCACACTTTCCGAGGACACGATTCTTCCCGAGATGAAGGAAGGGGAAAAGGTGAAGGCCAAGGAAATGAAGGGAAACCAGCATTTTACCCAGCCTCCCGCAAGGTATACCGAAGCATCTCTGGTCAAAGCGATGGAAGAATTGGGAATCGGACGACCCAGCACCTACTCTCCCACAATCTCCACCATTTTAACAAGGGGATATGTGGAAAGGGATGGTCGTTATCTTGTTCCTACGGAACTTGGAGTGCTTGTGACGGAAACCCTGGATGAGTTTTTCTCTGAGATCATCGATGTGAATTTTACTGCAGAATTGGAAAACCGTCTGGACAAAGTTGAAGAGGGCACTGTTGAATGGAAGACAATTATAGGTGAATTTTATAAAGATTTTTCCAAGATGCTGGAAAATGCGGAAAAGCACATGGAAGAGATCCAGGTGGAGGAAAAAACCGGAGAAACCTGCGAAAAATGCGGTGGAGACATGATGATTAAATATGGTCGGTTCGGAAAGTTTATCGCCTGCTCCAATTATCCGGAATGTAAGAATACGAAACCCATTGTGGATAAAATCGGTGTAAAATGCCCCCAGTGTGAAAAGGGAGAGGTGATTAAGCGTCGATCCAAAAAAGGGCGTCTGTTTTACGGATGCGATCAGTTTCCCGAATGCAGGTTTGTTTCCTGGAATCCTCCGGTTAAAGAGCCCTGCCCGAAATGCGGGAGCCTGATGGTTCTCAAGAAGACAAAAAAAGAAGATAAGCATGAGTGTACCAATAAAGAATGCGGTCATACAGAAATCCTGAAGGAAGAATCATAAATTTTCTGGATTCTAGTTGTAAAAAATATAAGAGTATGTTACTATACAAACATAGTTCCATGGTTTTATAGTGCCCCAGTAGGGTATTTATTAATAACTGATGATTTAGAATCTTTATAATAGTAAATCAATCGAATAATCAAGGAGGAGAGTGTATGCCAAGTTCGCTATTAGTCAAAACAAGAAGGGTCAACAAAATCTTACAACAATCAGGAGAACATGCTGTTTCTTTTAATGAATTAAGCCGGATCCTAAGTGAAGTTCTGGACGCCAATGTCTATGTTGCCAGCTCAAAAGGAAAGGTGCTCGGAGTCAGTCTGATGGATTCTTCCGACTGCCCGATTATTACCGATGAGAAAACCGGTGAAAAGCGATTTCCCGAGGAATATAACGAGCAGCTGCTGAGCATCCAGGAAACAAAGCACAATATTACAAAGGATGAATTGCTGGAAATTTTCAAGTATGACGTGCAAAGCTACAATAAGCTTGTGACCATCGTTCCAATCAACGGAAGCGGTCAGAGACTGGGAACTTTGGTTCTTGCCAAAAATGAAGATGAGTTTAACGACGAGGATCTTGTAATGGGTGAGTATAGTGCCACCGTTGTCGGACTTGAGATTCTTCGGGCAAAGACTGATGAAATTGAAGACGAAGCCAGAAAGAAAGCCGTAGTACAAATGGCTGTAGGAACTCTTTCCTATTCAGAGCTGGAGGCGGTTGATCATATCTTTAAGGAATTGGACGGCAAAGAAGGATTACTGGTGGCAAGTAAAATCGCCGACCGTGTTGGAATTACCCGATCTGTGATTGTCAATGCTCTCCGGAAGTTTGAAAGTGCGGGAGTAATTGAGTCCCGATCCTTAGGAATGAAGGGAACTCATATTAAAATCTTAAACGACTGGTTG
Organism: Clostridiaceae bacterium; assembly: GCA_003554105.1. Lineage (GTDB taxonomy): Bacteria > Bacillota > Clostridia > Peptostreptococcales > T1SED10-28 > T1SED10-28. Next base: position 135,676 of record PWFQ01000006.1, read on the forward strand.
TTGGAAGAGCTACGAAACATAAAAAACCGATAAGCGGAAATGAGACTAAAGGGAACGGTGATAAGCCGGGCCCTTTTATATGCCCCGTCAAAAAATCGTTGCAGTGAAGGGGAATTTATGATAACATATGCTAGTGATAAAAACACACACTTTATGATTCCTTCGGAGGTGCTTCCAAGTGGAGTCCCGTGGGAAGAAGAGTAAAGTGGAGGAGAAAAACAATGGAGGTGCAGAGATGTCTGTAATATCAATGAAACAATTGTTGGAAGCCGGTGTGCATTTTGGACACCAGACACGAAGATGGAACCCCAAGATGGCGGAATACATCTTTACTGAAAGAAACGGAATCTACATTATCGATCTGCAAAAGACGGTGAAGAAGGTAGAGATCGCCTACAACCTGGTGCGGGACCTTGCAGCTGACGGAAAGAAAATTCTTTTTGTCGGAACCAAAAAGCAGGCCCAGGAAGCCATCGAACGGGAAGCAAAGCGTTGCGAAATGTTTTATGTGAACCAACGGTGGTTGGGTGGAATGATGACCAACTACAAAACCATCAAATTAAGAATCGACCGTCTTTACAAATTAGAAAAGATGGAAGAGGACGGAACCTTTGATGTACTTCCCAAAAAGGAAGTAATCCAATTACGTCATGAAATGGAACGATTGGAGAAATTCCTCGGCGGAATCAAGGGAATCAACGGAGTGCCTGATGCAATCTTCGTTATTGATCCCCGAAAAGAGAGAAACGCCATCAAGGAAGCTCAAAAGCTTGGAATTCCTGTAATTGCTGTTGTGGATACCAATTGTGATCCTGACGAAATCGACTATGTCATTCCCGGGAACGACGATGCAATCCGTGCAGTAAAACTTCTCACTGAAACCATTGCCAATGCAGTTTTGGAAGGGAAGCAGGGAGAACAGATAGAGGAAGAAGCATAAAAAAAGGAAACTCTATACAAAAAGGAAACTGAAAGGTAAGGGTATAAGGGTCAATTCCTTATGTCCTTACCTTCAATAATATAAGGAGGGTATTAAAAGATGAGTATCAGTGCGAAACTAGTAAAAGAATTACGAGATAAAACTGCAGCAGGAATGATGGATTGTAAAAAAGCCCTTGTTGAAACCAATGGAGACGTTGACAAAGCTGTGGACTACCTTCGGGAAAAAGGACTTTCCAAGGCAGCGAAAAAAGCGGGACGAATTGCTTCAGAGGGAATCGTTGAATCCTATATCCATGGAGGAAGAATCGGGGTTTTAGTGGAAGTGAATTCCGAGACGGACTTTGTTGCAAAAAATGAAGAGTTTCAAAACTTTGTAAAGGATGTTGCAATGCATATTGCAGCGGAAAATCCTCTCTATGTGCGAAAAGAGGAAGTTCCACTGGAAGTAGTGAACAAGGAAAAAGAAATTTTAACGAAGCAGGCACTGGAAGAAGGAAAGCCTGAAAAAATCGTTGAAAAAATGGTGGAAGGCCGAATCAGTAAATTCTATACGGAAATATGCCTTCTTGAGCAATCCTTCGTGAAGGATCCCGACAAAACCGTGGGAGAACTTCTTAATGAAAAAATTGCGAAGATCGGTGAGAACATGAACATCCGCCGATTTGCCCGATTCGAGGTTGGAGAGGGAATCGAGAAGAAGGAAGAAAATTTTGCTGAAGAAGTGGCAAGCCAGATAAAAAAATAAATTGATTATTCATCAAGAGAACACCCCTGTGTTCTCTTGATTTATATCAGCTCCTGGGATATAATTTTTTTGAGCTAAATTTCATTTGATAAAGGGATTTTGAGGGTTCTTATCGAAATTAATAGAATGGGGGAATTTGATGAAAGAGCCGGTGTATAAAAGGGTTCTGTTAAAGCTGAGTGGAGAGGCGCTTTCCGGACCCGAGGGTTTTGGAATTCATCAGGAGACCATCGACCGGATTGCCGAGGAAATAAGGAAGATCAATGACATGGGTGTAGAAACAGCCATTGTGGTCGGAGGCGGAAACTTCTGGAGAGGACGTACCGGGAAAGGAATGGACCGGGCAACAGCGGATTATATGGGAATGACAGCAACGGTCATTAACGCTTTGGCGCTACAGGATGCATTGGAGAATGCGGGAGTCATTACAAGAGTTCAAACCGCCATTGAAATGAGACAGATTGCCGAGCCTTATATCCGACGAAGAGCAATTCGACATTTGGAAAAAAAGCGGGTCGTGATTTTTGCTGCAGGGACCGGGAATCCATACTTCACCACTGACACCACTGCAGCCTTGAGAGCGGCTGAAATCGAAGCCGACGTAATTCTCTTGGCGAAAAATATTGATGCGGTCTACGACAGTGATCCGAAAGAAAACCCGGAAGCTAAGAAATTTGATACTCTCAGCTATCTGGAAATTTTAAAAAGAGAGCTGAAGGTTATGGACACCACCGCCACCTCTCTTTGCATGGACAATAAAATCCCCATAAAAGTATTCGGCTTGGATGAACCCGGAAATATCATAAGAATCATTCTGGGAGAAAATCTGGGCACATACATCTATTAAGGAGGAAAGAACATGTATATTGATGTCCACAAGGAAATGGAAAAGAGCATGAAAAAAACCATTGAAGTCCTGAAAGATGATTTGAACACGGTACGGGCGGGAAGAGCAAACCCTGCAATGCTGGACAAAATCATGGTGGAGTATTATGGAACCATGACGCCGATTCGACAAGTCGCATCGGTGACCGCACCGGAGCCTCGACTGGTCAATGTACAACCCTATGATGCAACAGCTCTCCAAGCCATTGAAAAGGCCATTATCAGCTCGGATCTGGGTCTGAATCCCAGTAATGACGGAAAGATCATCCGGATCAACATCCCTCAACTGACGGAGGAGCGCAGAAAAGACCTGGTAAAGCTCGTCAAGAAAATTGCGGAGGAAGGAAAAGTTGCCATCCGAAACGAACGACGCAATGCCAATGATGACTTGAAGAAACTGGAAAAAAAGAAAGAGCTTACGGAGGATGACTTAAAGGAGGGTCTGGACAAGGTTCAGGAAATTACCGATAAGTACATCGAAGAAATCGACGAACTTGTGAAGAAAAAAGAAGCGGAAATCATGGAAGTATAAGGAAAAAACCCCCATTTTGGGGGTTTAAAACTAGGTGGGTGAATGCAATGAAGAAAATACCGGAGCACATCGCCATCATTATGGATGGAAACGGGCGATGGGCAGAGCGACAGAATAAAATGCGGGCCGTCGGCCATCGACAGGGGGTGGAGGCTCTCCGTTCCGTACTTGAAAAAGCCGATGAACTGGGAGTGGGCCACTTGACCGTCTATGCTTTTTCAACGGAAAACTGGGCCCGACCGAAAGCGGAAATTAAAGCACTGATGATGCTTTTATTGGAATATATCAAAAGCGAATCCAAGGCGCTTCATAAGAAAAATGTTCGAATTACTACCATTGGAGACCTGACGGCCTTTGATCAGAAAATTCAAAGGGAAATTGAGAAGGCAAAGGAGCTTACGGCAGGGAATACGGGTTTGAACTTTAATATTGCTCTCAATTACGGGGCAAGGGACGAGATTGCCCGGGGAATTAATGGGATTTTAGAGAAAGAGCGGCGGGGAGAACGGGGTGAAAATGCCAAGGTCACCGAAGAGGAAATCAGCCGTTCCCTCGATACGTGGGGAATGCCCGACCCGGATCTATTGATCCGCACCAGCGGAGAAATGCGTCTCAGCAACTTCCTCCTATGGCAGCTGGCCTATGGAGAAATGGTTTTTACTGAGGTTCTTTGGCCGGACTTTACAGGAGAACATCTGGTGGAAGCCATAGAAATTTACCAAAATCGTGATCGGCGATTTGGAAGCATTGAGTAAGGGGGCACCTATGGTTACGCGGATAATTAGTGCGTTGGTCGGAGTACCGATTTTAATAGGAATACTGGTGATGGGGGGGCCTGTGTTGATCTCTGCCCTGGGTTTTGTTATGCTTATGGGGCTGAACGAGTTTTATCGGAGTCTGAAATCCGTTAAGATTTATCCGGTCCATCTTGTGGGCTATGGTTATGTTGCTCTATGGGCATTCGGATCCTTTATCGGGCAGGATTACCGTGTTATGGGAATCTATCTGGCCCTGGTCTTAACCACGGCAGTACTGCTGGGAAAAGAGGAAAGGAAGGTCATGGACGGGGTTTTCACCCTGTTCGGGATTTTTTATGTTGTGATCCTTCTCAGTTATATTGCACTCCTGGATCAGCACGATACTCCCTATGTGATCTGGCTTGTATTTATTATTGCTTTTGCCACCGACACCTTCGCATATTTCAGCGGAATGTTTTTTGGTAAGAATAAGCTCTGTCCCAGAGTGAGTCCGAAAAAAACCGTAGAGGGAGCCCTTGGCGGAATCGTTGGTACCATAGTGGTTTGCAGTCTTTTCGGAATAATTCTCTTTGACGGTACCACCGGACTGCTTTTCGCATTACTTGGCGGTGTTGGATCCATGGTGGCACAGATGGGGGATCTTATGGCATCGATGCTTAAGCGCTGGACAGGAATTAAAGATTTCGGCAAGATTATGCCGGGCCACGGAGGAGTGCTGGATCGATTTGACAGTATTCTTTTTGCCGGCCCCCTTGTGTATTATTTCGTAATCCTATTGGAAATTTAAGCAACAGGGAGATGAAAGCATGAAAACCATCGGAATTCTGGGTTCCACCGGATCCATCGGAGAACAGACTCTGGAAGTGGTGAGAAACCATCCCGGAGAGTATCGAATCTCCGCACTGGCGGTGATGGGGAACATTGATAAGCTGTATGAACAGATGATCGAATTTCAACCCTCGATCCTGGCGGTATATAAAGAGGATAAAGCGATAGAACTGAAAGAACGGATCATCGCCGGGAACATACCGAATCCCCCTGAGGTGTATCACGGACTTGAGGGATTAATTGCCATTGCCACATCAACCGGGAACAACCTGCTGGTGAATGCGGTTGTGGGAAGCGTGGGCCTGGTTCCCACCATCAAAGGGATTGAAGCGGGGAAGAACATCGCTCTCGCCAACAAGGAAACCCTGGTGGTTGCCGGAGAACTGGTGATGAAGAAAATCAAGGAGCATGGAGTGACCATGACTCCTATCGATAGCGAGCATTCTGCAATTTTCCAGTGCTTACAGGGAGAAGAGGGAAAGTCCCTGGATAAAATTATATTAACCGCATCGGGAGGCCCCTTTCGCACATGGAAAAAAGAGGACATTGAAAAGGCAACGTTTCGGGAAGCTTTAAAGCATCCGAACTGGAATATGGGGAGGAAAATTTCCATCGATTCAGCCACGATGATGAATAAAGGTCTCGAGGTGATCGAGGCAAAATGGTTGTTTGACGTGGAGGCGGATCGAATCGAAACCATCGTCCATCCCGAGAGCATCATCCATTCCATGGTTGAATTCCATGATACCTCGGTGATTGCCCAGATGGGGGTGCCGGATATGAAGGTGCCGATTCAATATGCCCTGTCCTTCCCGAAACGCTTAAAGGCAGAGTATGAAACCCTGGATTTACGAAAGGTGGCAGCACTTCATTTCGAGCAAACCGATCGTGATCGTTTTCCCTGCCTGCAACTGGCTTATGACGCCCTGGAGATCGGTGGGACAATGCCTGCGGTATTGAATGGTGCCAATGAGGTGTTGGTTGAGGCCTATTTGGAGGGTAAGATTTCTTTTTATGGAATTTCCGATGGGATCCGTCAAGCAATGGATGCCCATGAAGCTTTTCATTACACAACCATGGAGGAGATACTGGAAGTCGATCGCTGGAGTCGGGACTATGTAAGAAAGGCTTTAAAATAAGGAGGAAGCGACGTGCCATTTACAATTATTGCAGCATTAGTGGTATTAGGAATATTAATTATTGTCCATGAGCTGGGACACTTTATGGTGGCCAAAGCCCTGGACGTGAAAGTTTTGGAGTTTTCCATAGGAATGGGTCCGAAGATTTTTCAGGTAAAACGGGGTGAAACCGATTACTCTCTCCGGGGTCTGCCCCTGGGAGGCTATGTGAAAATGGAGGGGGAGGACGAGAAATCCGAAGATGACCGGAGTTTCAGCAAAAAACCCGTCCCAAGCCGGATTGCCGTCCTGTTTGCAGGATCCTTTATGAACTTCATTTTTGCCATTGTGGTGCTGACTGCCATATTTTTGAATATCGGAATGGTCACAACCGTGATTGATGATGTGACTCCCGGCTCACCGGCCTATGAAGCGGGAATTGAAGAAGGAGACGAAATTCGGGCCATCAACGGGGAGAGAACCACCACCTCGGGAACGGTGAACAGTGTAATCAACAGGAATGAGGAAGAGGTTGTGGTCACGGTTCTACGGGAAGGTGAAGAGTTGAATCTCACAATGATGCCGGAATTAGATGAAGAGCTGGAACGAAGAATGATTGGTGTCCGCTTTGCCGTGGAGCATTCCTTCGGTGCGGCCTTTCGGGGAAGCATCAGGGAAACCTTTGGAATCGTGAGGGAAATTTTCGGATTCCTCAGCCGGATTATTACGGGGGATGCTGATGTGTCCCGGGAGGTTGCGGGACCTGTGGGGATTGTAAGTATTGTGGGAGAAGCCACCCGGGCAGGATTTATCAACGTTGCCCTCCTCAGCGCATTTATCAGCGTGAACCTGGGGATTATGAACCTTCTGCCCATACCGGCACTGGACGGAAGCAGAATTCTCTTTGCCCTTATTGAAGCGGTGCGGGGAAAACCCATTGACCCGGAAAAAGAGGGAATGGTTCATTTAGTGGGATTTGGTTTACTGATGATTTTACTGGTGTTAATCACATACCAGGATATTCTGCGACTGTTTTAAAAAGGAGAGGACCCTATGAGGAAAAAAACGCGAAAGGTCTATTGCGGAGACCGTATCATCGGCGGGGATGCCCCTATTACGATACAGTCTATGACCACGACGGATACCAGAGATATAAAGAAAACCGTGAATGCCATCCATGACCTGGAAGATGCAGGATGTGAAATTGTACGGGTGGCGGTCCCGGATCTTGAGGCGGCAGAAGCTCTGGGAGAGATAAAAAAACAGATCGGAATTCCCCTGGTTGCCGATATTCACTTTGATTATCGTCTGGCCCTTGAGGCCATTGATCAGGGAGTGGATAAGCTTCGTCTGAACCCCGGGAATATCGGTGATGAGGACCGGGTGAGAAAAGTGGTGGGGAAAGCCAAGGAAAGAGGGATTCCCATCCGAATCGGTGTCAATGCCGGATCCATCTCTCCAAGAATGATGGAAAAATACGGAGGAATTAATGCCGATGCCATGGTGGAAAGTGCCATGGAGCATGTAGGAATTCTGGAAGCTTTGGATTTCCATGATATCGTCCTGTCCCTTAAGGCTCATGATGTCAACCTGACCCTGGAGGCCTGCGAAAAAATCAGCGGGCTGGTGGATTATCCCCTTCATCTTGGAATAACCGAAGCGGGAACCCCCTGGGGAGGAACCGTCAAATCCTCCGTGGGAATCGGAGCCATCCTGTTAAGGGGAATCGGAGATACCCTCAGAGTATCTATTACCGGAGACCCCAGAGAGGAAATCCGGGTGGGAAGAGAAATTCTAAAGGTGACAGGCCACCGGAAAAGCGGTTGTACATTAATTTCCTGCCCCACCTGCGGCCGCTGTCAGATTGATTTGATTACCCTTGCCACAAAGGTGGAAAAAGCCTTGGAAACCATCGATAAGCCCATTGAAGTGGCGATTATGGGATGTGCAGTAAATGGTCCCGGGGAAGCCAGGGGAGCGGACATCGGCATTGCCGGAGGAAAAGGATCGGCCCTTCTGTTTAAGAAGGGAGAAGTCATTCGTAAAATTCCGGAAAAGGACATTGAACGAATCCTGTTAGAGGAAATTGCCAAGCTTTAGAGGATTTAAAGGGGGAACATCATGGAAGGATACAGCTTAAAGACATTCTTTGAGAAACTGGGCCTTAAAGGGGAAGAATCCTTTGAGGACTATCAGGTGAAAAAAGTGGTGGTCCATTCGAAGAACCATGGGATGGACCTTTTTTTGGCGGGGAAACGGATTTCCCTTGAAGACCACCTCCAACTTCATCTCCATCAGATGAAGGAGAAGCTGAAACTGAAAAATGAGATCGGAATTCACTGGGAATACCTTGGAGAGAAGGAGAACCGGAAAAAACTGGTGGAGGACAACAAGGGAAATGTTCTAGCGCTGATCAAGCGAAGCATTCCCTTCTGCAAGGAAATTATAGAGGAGGACAGGGTGAACCTTCGGGTGGAAGGGGAAAAGGTGGAGGTGTCCATCGGTGACCCTCTTATCTATGAGAAGGCCAATGAACGGAAACTCTCCGCCACCTTGACGGAGTTTTTCCGAAATGTTCTCGGAACCTCTCTCAGCTGCGAGATTACCTGTCCAAATCAGGGCTTTGACATGATGCAGTATCAGGAAAGCATGCAGCTTGAACAGGAAAAAATGATCCGGGAGCTTGAGGAGAAGGAACGGGAAGAGGCGAAAAATCCGGTGAAGGCCGTGAAAACCCGGAAGCAAAATGGAAGAGGGTCAAAGGCTCCCATGGGAAAAAATGTGGTTCTCGGCAAGGGTGTACCCAGAACCCTGGAATTTATGAAACTGAAAGATCTTAACGAGGCCACAGATCAGGTGGTGATCGACGTGGATGTCTTCAGTTTTGACTATAAGGATCTGAAGAGCGGTCGAAAGGTGTACATTCTTCAGACCACAGATTATACCAACTCCATCACAGTGAAATTTTTTGAAGGAAGAAATACCGGGACCCCTCCAGAGGAAATGATCGGGAAGGGAAGTGCTCTTCTGATTAAGGGAGACCTGGTTATGGATCAGTTCTTGAAGGAAAACATCATTATGGCAAAGGATATCGAGATGATCCAAAGGACTCCGAAGAAGGATGAATTGAAGGATAAGCGGGTGGAGCTTCACCTTCATACCCAGATGTCTTCCATGGACGGCATGACCAATATCTCGAGAATCGTTGAGCGGGCCGCTGAATGGGGACATAAGGCGATTGCTCTGACGGACCATGGAGTTCTCCAGGGATTCCCTGAGGCCATGCAGGCATCAAAAGAGCATGGAATCAAAATCCTTTATGGAATGGAAGGGTATGTGATTAATGACGAGGAACCTCTTGTGGAGGGTCCCGAGGACTTTCATCTGGACGGTGAGTTTGTGGTGTTCGACCTTGAGACCACCGGTCTTTCCAGCAACAATGAAGGAATTACCGAAATTGCAGGAGTGAAAATCAAGGGGGGGGAAATTACGGAAACCTACTCCACCTTCGTGAACCCGGAAAAGCCTATTCCTATAAAGATTACGGAGCTTACGGGGATCACCAATGATATGGTAAAGAATGAACGGCCGATCAGAGAAGTATTGCCGGAGTTCCTCTCCTTTGCCGACGGGTGTTGTCTGGTGGCTCATAATGCGGATTTTGACATGGGATTTATCCGTGCGAAGGCCAAGCAAAGCGGACGTGCCGTAAACAATCCTGTGGCGGATACGCTGAAATTCTCCCGGGTGCTCCTGAAGAATCTCCGGCGTCATAAACTGAATCTTGTGGCCAAGCATTTTGAGATTTCCCTGGAAAACCATCACAGGGCCATTGATGATGCCATGGCCACGGCAAAGATCTTTCTTCGTTTCAGAGAAATGCTGAAGGAAGAGGGTCTTGCAACTTTCAAGGAAATCAATGAGACCCTGGGGAAAAAGAGGGAGAATAAAAGTCTTTATTCTTATCATATTCTGCTTCTTGCCAAAAATCAGAGAGGATTGAAGAATCTGTATCAGCTGGTTTCCGCCTCTCATATGGAATACTTTTATAAGAAACCAAGAATTCCCAAGAGTCTTCTGCGAAAGCACCGGGAGGGGCTCATTATCGGAACCGCCTGTGAGGCGGGAGAGCTATATCAGGGGATTCTGAAAAATCTCCCCGACGAGAAGCTTCACCCCATCCTGGAGGACTATGATTTCTTTGAAATACAGCCCCTGGAAAATAACGGATTTCTCGTGAATAAGGGGCGGTTAAAGTCCAGGGAGGATCTGATTTCCATTAATCGGAGGATTGTGGATCTTGGAGAAAAACTGGGGAAACCAGTGGTAGCAACGGGGGATGTTCATTTTCTCAACAAAGAGGATGAAATCTTCCGGCGGATTCTGATGACGGGTCAGGGCTTTGACGATGCTGATGATCAGGCGCCACTGTACTTAAAAACCACGGAGGAGATGCTGGAAGCCTTTTCCTATCTTCCCGAAGAGAAGGCCAGGGAAGTGGTCATTGAGAACTCCAACCGGATTGCCGACAGCATTGAGTTAATCAAGCCGATTCCTGACGGTACATTCCCTCCCACCATCGAAGGGTCGGAGGAAACCCTGCGGGAGATGTGCAATGAAAAAGCGAAACGAATCTACGGAGATCCCATACCGAAGCTTGTGAACGATCGTTTGAATCAGGAGCTCAACTCAATTATTTCCAACGGGTACGCTGTCCTCTATGTGATCAGCCAGAAACTGGTGGCTAAATCTCTGGAAGACGGATATCTGGTTGGATCCCGGGGATCGGTGGGATCCTCCTTTGCAGCAACAATGAGTGATATTACCGAAGTGAATCCCCTGCCTCCCCATTATGTCTGTGGGGAGTGTAAGTACTCGGAGTTTATTACCGACGGCTCCTACCAATCGGGCTTTGACCTTCACGACAGGGAATGCCCCCGGTGTGGAGCCTCCTTTACCAAGGAAGGTCATGACATTCCCTTTGAAGTTTTCTTAGGCTTTGAAGGGGACAAGGAGCCGGATATTGATCTCAATTTTGCCGGGGAATACCAAAGCAAGGCCCATCAATATACCGAGGAACTCTTTGGGGAAGGCAAGGTCTTTCGGGCGGGAACCATCGGGACGATTGCCGACAAAACCGCCTACGGCTTTATCAAAAAATACATTGAAGAAAAGGGAATCCACTCCAACCGGGCGGAAATCAATCGACTGGTCAACGGGTGCACCGGAGTGAAGCGAACTTCGGGACAGCATCCGGGAGGGGTCATGATTGTGCCGGAGGAAAAGGATATTCATGATTTCTGCCCCATTCAGTATCCCGCCAACGACCCGAAGTCCGGAGTTGTCACCACACACTTCGACTATAATGCCATCAGTGGGCGGCTCTTGAAGCTGGATATTCTCGGTCACGATGTCCCAACCATCATTAAGATGCTGGAGGACTTTACGGGAACCGATGCCCAGAAATGGCCGCTGGATGATGAAAAAACCTTAAAGCTCTTTACCAGTACGGAAACCATCGGGGTGGATCCCGAGGATTTGGGTTGTCCTGTGGGAACTCTGGGGATTCCCGAGTTCGGAACGAAGTTTGTTCGACAGATGCTTATGGACACCCGGCCCACCACCTTTGGTGAACTGGTTCGAATCAGTGGTCTGTCCCATGGAACTGATGTCTGGCTCAACAATGCCCAGGAGCTGGTCCGTAATCAGGTGGTGGAATTAAAGGACGTGATTTCCACCCGGGACGACATTATGAACTATCTGATTTTAAAAGGACTGCCTCCCATAAACTCCTTTAAGATCATGGAAAAGGTGCGGAAAGGAAAGGGCGTCACAGAGGATGAGGAAGCGCTGATGAAGGAAAACGGCGTGCCGGAATGGTACATCGACTCCTGTAAGAAGATCAAGTACATGTTTCCCAAGGCCCATGCGGCGGCCTATGTGATGATGTCCTTCAGGATTGCCTGCTACAAGGTGTATCATCCTGAAGCCTTTTATGCCACCTACTTTACCACGAAGGCCGAGGATTTCGATGTGAATATCGTGCTGAAGGGGACTGATGCCATCAGAGAGAAGATCAAAGAGATGGAGTCCCTCGGAAACGGTGCCACCGCCAAGGAGAAAAATCAGTTGACGGTACTGGAGGTTGCATTGGAAATGTCCCTTCGGGGAATCAAGCTCCTTTCCGTAGATCTTTATGGATCCGATTCCGACCGGTTTATGATCCGGGACGGAAAACTTCTGCCGCCGCTGAAATCCCTCCAGGGAGTGGGGGAAAATGCGGCGAAGAACATCGTCGACGGACGGGAAAAGGGGGAATTCCTTTCGATCCAGGACTTTGTGCAGAAGACCAAGGTGTCCAAAACCGTGGTTGAGGCACTGAAGGAAAACGGATGCATTCCCGATCTCCCCGAGACCAATCAATTGTCCCTCTTTTAGCTTGTATTTGGGGGTTTCATGTGATATAATAGCGATAAACATAATTCTTGACGGTGAAAGAGTGGGAGCAACTTACCCACTCTTTCCTGTTTAATTGAGGAATTAAAGGAGGAGGAACTATTTGAAACGCAAAGAAGTGGAACAGAGGGTTGAGACGATGATCAATTCACTAATGGAGCCCGGAAGGTATGAGCTGGTTGATGTGGAATTTGCTAAGGAAGGACCTCATCGCTACCTTCGTATTTTCATGGATAAAGAAGGGGGACTGACACTGGAGGATTGTCAGAAAATCAGTGAAATCCTTAGTGAACCTCTGGATCGCGAGGATTTTATCGATGAAGCTTATTTTCTCGAGATCTCCTCTCCGGGACTGGATCGGCCCATCAAAAAAGATGAAGATTATCATCGATTTTCCGGAGAAAACATCGAGGTCAAGCTCTATGAGGCCCTGGACGGAATAAAAACTTTCGAAGGGGAATTAATCAGTTTGAAAGACGGAGTTGTCACCCTGAAGCTTCATAATGATGAACTTGTGGAAATTGAAAGGGAAAAAATCGCTAATGCAAAATTAGCAGTAATCGTGTAAAGGGGGGAAAAGAATGAAGTTGGATTTTATTAATGCATTGGAAGATATTCAGCGGGAAAAAGGAGTCTCCAAGGAAATTCTCCTGGAGGCCATTGAAGCCGCACTGATCTCCAGTTATAAGCGAAACTTCGGATCCAATCAGAATGTTCGGGTGGAAATCGATGAGGTTACAGGTGAAGTCAAGGTATTGGCACAAAAAACCGTTGTGGAGGAAGTGGAGGATCCGATCCAGGAAATCTCCCTGGAGGAGGCAAAGGATCGGGATCGAAAGTACGAGCTGGAAGATATTGTGGAAGAAGAGGTAACACCGAGAAACTTCGGACGGATTGCCGCCCAAACTGCAAAGCAGGTAGTGGTGCAGAGGATTCGGGAAGCGGAGCGGGGTGTGGTATTCGAGGAGTACGTTAACCGTTCTTCCGAAATTATCACAGGAACCGTATCCCGGGTGTCAAAAGGTCTGGTGTTTGTGGATCTGGGAAAAACCGAAGGGATGCTTGAGCCTTCGGAGCAGGTTCCAAACGAAACCTATGTCCATAATCAGAGAATGAAGGCCTATATTCTTGATGTGAAGCGTACATCCAAGGGACCGCAAATTTACTTATCCAGAAGTCATCCCGGTCTTGTAAAGCGCCTCTTTGAACTGGAGGTGCCGGAGATTCATGAGGGAACTGTGGAAATTATAGGAATATCCCGGGAAGCGGGACACCGCTCCAAGCTTGCAGTTCGATCCCTTGATGAAAACGTGGATCCTGTGGGAGCCTGTGTAGGTCATAAGGGAAGCCGTGTTCAGCGGATTGTGGAGGAACTCAACGGGGAAAAGATGGATATTATCAAATACAGCGATGTTCCTGAGGAATTTATTTCCGAAGCATTGAATCCCTCCAAGGTGGTATCGGTTCATACCAACCCCGACGGAAAAAGTGCACGGGTGGTCGTTCCCGACTATCAGCTCTCTCTTGCAATCGGTAAGGAGGGGCAGAATGCCCGTCTTGCAGCAAAGCTGACGGGATGGAAAATTGACATTAAGAGTGAGACCCAATATAAGGAAATGGGATCTCCCGGAGCGCTTTCCCCGAAACCTGCGGAAGAAGCTGCAGTGGAGAAACCCCAGGAAGAGCCTGCTGAGAATGAGGTAAAGGTTCAGGAACCGGAGATCTCTCAGGAATCCGATGAGAAAACTGAGGAGTAAGAAGGGGTGATTCGATGAAAAAACGGAAAGTTCCTTTGCGAAAATGTGTAGGCTGCGGAGAGCAGAAGGAAAAACGGGATCTGGTCCGGATGGTCTGCAACAGGGAGGGAGAAATCTCTCTGGACAGAACGGGAAAAATCCCCGGTCGGGGAGCCTATTTCTGTAACCGGAAAAGCTGTCTGGAAGCGGCAATGAAAAATCGCGGACTTCACCGTTCCTTTAAACGGGAGGTCCCCAAGGAAGTCTATGAAGGACTTTTAAAGGAGATCAGTGAAGATGAACAAAAATAAGCCTGTCATCGGCCTCCTGGGTATTGCCATGAAGGCCGGGAAAGTGGTTTCGGGAGAGGAAGGCACCTTAAAGTCCATCAAAGGGGGAAAGGTTTACTTGACCCTGATTGCCGGGGACAGTTCTGAAAACACGAAAAAAAAGTTTGCTGATAAATGCAATTATCGAGGGGTTCCCTACCGTACCATTATGACGAAGGGTCAGCTGGGGGATGCCATTGGAAAAGAAACTAGGGCTGTTGTAGGAATTTTGGATCCAAACCTTGCCAAACGAATGATTGAGTTGATCGATCCCAGTCACTAGCCTAATTTTAGGGGGTGTATGATTTGTCAAAGATCAGAGTATACGAATTAGCGAAAAAATTGAATCTCAGCTCCAAGGAAACGATGAAAAAGCTCGAGGAGCTCTCCATCAGCGTAAATTCCCATATGAGCAGCATTGAGGAAGAAGACGTGAAAATTGTGGAGGAACTGCTGTTAGGCGGTCAAGAAAAAAAAGAGAAAGAAAAAAAGGAAACACCGAAAAAGGAAGTACCGAAAAAGGAAGTACCGAAAAAGGAAGAAAAGAAGAGTAAAAAGAAATCAAAGGATCAGGAAGAGAAGAAATCCCCGGAGAAAAAGGATGAATCCTCCAAATCCAAAAAAAAGAGTAAGAAAAAAACCAAGCAAAGCAAAAAGAGCAAAGAAGGACAGCTTGAGGCTCAACAGGAAGAAGAGGTGGATGGTATCATCCAAATAGAAGAGAAGATCCTGGTAAAGGATTTTGCAGAAAAAATCGACAAGTCCCCAAACGAAGTGATTATGAAGCTGGTTCAGCTGGGAATCATGGCGGCAATCAACCAGGAGATCGATTATGATACCGCAGAGGTCATTGCGGAGGAGTACGGAATTGAAGTTGAAAAAATCGAAGAAGTTGAAGAAGATCCCGAGGAGTTGCTGGAGTTTGAAGTGGAAGAGGACAAGCCCGAAGATCTGAGGTTCAGAGCTCCTGTTGTCAGTGTCATGGGACACGTTGACCACGGGAAAACCTCACTGCTGGATGCAATTCGTAAAACGAAGCATGTGGATTCCGAGGCTGGAGGAATCACTCAGCATATCGGTGCTTCAGAGGTTGAAATCAACGATCAGAAAATTGTCTTTCTGGATACTCCCGGTCATGAGGCGTTCACCTCCATGCGGGCCCGGGGAGCCAAAGCCACGGATATTGCCATTCTTGTAGTTGCCGCCGATGACGGCGTCATGCCTCAGACCGTTGAGGCGATCAACCATGCCAGGGCAGCGGAAATTCCAATGATCGTTGCCATCAACAAGATCGACAAGCCGGGAGCCAATCCCGACCGCGTAAAGCAGGAGCTGACCGAGCAGAATGTGGTCATTGAGGACTGGGGTGGAGATGTTATTGCCGTAGAAGTCTCGGCGATCACGGGAGAGAATATTGATCAGCTTCTGGAAATGATTCTGCTGGTTGCGGAAATGGAGGAGCTGAAGGCGAATCCCAACCGTAAGGCCCAGGGAGTTGTGATTGAAGCAAACCTTGATAAAGGAAAAGGCCCGGTTGCCACGGTCCTTGTAAAGAACGGAACCTTAACCATCGGAGACAACGTGGTTGTAGGCCTTGCCTCAGGGAAAATACGGGCTATGGTCAACGATCTTGGAAAGCGTCTTAAAAAGGCGGGCCCTTCAACGGCCGTGGAGATTACCGGACTGTCGGAAGTTCCAAGTGCAGGAGACAAACTCTATGTGGTGGAAGATGAAAAAACCGCTAGAACCATTGCCACAAAGCGTCAAAACAAAGTTAAGGAAGATAAAGTGAAAACCGATAAACGAATCTCTCTGGATGATCTTTACGAGCAGATGAAGCAAGGGAAGTTAAAAGAGCTGAACATTATCGTCAAGGCCGATGTTCAGGGATCCGTAGAAGCGGTAAAGCAGTCCTTAAGCAAACTGACCAATGAGGAAGTATCCATCAAGCCGATCCATGGCGGTGTGGGAGCGATCACGGAAACCGACGTTATGCTGGCCTCCGCCTCCAATGCCATTATTATCGGATTCAACGTACGACCCACCTCCTCTGCCAGTGCCATTGCTAAGAAGGAGGAAGTGGACCTTCGAACCTACCGGATTATCTACAATGCCATTGAAGATATTGAAGCCGCTATGGAAGGAATGCTGGATCCGGAGTTCCAGGAAGTGGATCTCGGAAAAGCGGAAGTGCGGGCAACCTTCAAGGTACCCAATGCGGGAATGGTTGCAGGATGTTATGTGAAGGAAGGAAAGGTCACAAGAAACTCGAAAATCCGTCTGGTTCGGGACGGGATTGTGATTCATGAAGGGGAAATCGACTCCCTGAGACGATTCAAAGACGATGCCAAGGAAGTCTTGACCGGCTTCGAATGCGGAATCGGTCTTGAAAACTTTAACGACGTGAAAGAAGGAGACGTAATTGAAACCTACGTCATCGAAGAAGTGGAACGAAAGGCGAAGAAGTAGAAGACATCAGGGGGCCCAGCGGTCCCCTCTTGGGTTTTTACAGTTTTTCAGAGAAAAAGAAAGGATGATTTCCATGGCCTATGCAAGAGTTCAACGATTACGGGAAGAAATCAAAAAGATTGCCAGTCACATTATCCGAAATGAGTTAAGGGATCCTCGGATTGCCCCCATCACCAGTGTGACGGAAGTGGATGTCACCAGGGATCTGCGTTATGCCACAATATTTATCAGCGTTCTGGGTAATGAAGAGGAAAAGAAAAATACTCTGGAAGCCCTTGAACACTCCCGGGGTCTTCTCAGGAAGGAAATCGGGAAGAAGATCAGTGTGCGCTATACTCCGGAAATGCTGATTAAGATGGATGAGTCCATTGAAAAAGGTGTGGAGATGCATCAAAAAATTAATGAAGTGGTGAAAAAGGACAAGGAAAACAGAAATCAGGATGAGGATTCAAATGATTAATCAGGTAATGGAAGCCATTAAATCGAGTAAAACCATCGGGGTGATTGCCCATAAAAGTCCCGACGGAGACAGCCTGGGATCCGCAATAGGTCTTTATCATGTCCTTAAGGAGATCCATGGGGACGTAAAGGTGTTTCGGAATGATGAGATTCCCCCAAAGTATCGGTTTCTCGATGAATCGGAAGAAATGACTCCCTATAAACCGGAAAAAGAAGAGGTTCTGGATCTCCTCTTTGTTCTGGACTGCGGTCATCCCGCCCGCCTTGTGGAAGGCAGAAGGATTCTCGACGAGGCGATAAAAGTGATCAATATTGATCATCACATGAACAATCCTCATTTCGGAGACATCAACATCATCGACGTGGAGATCTCCTCCACTTGTGAACTGATTTATGATCTTGTGAAATCCTTGGGAATTCCCGTTAACCAAGCTGCGGCCACCGCCTTTTATACCGGGATGGTCACTGATACGGGAAGCTTCAAATACAGCAATACAAACCCGAAAACCCTCCGGGTGGCTGCGGAAATCCTTGCCCTCGGGGTGGATAAGGAGCGGATCTACCGGGAGGTCTATCAGAACCGGAGATTAAATGAGGTTCGACTTCTCGGAGAGGTGCTCAACACCATCGAACCGAAGTTTGGCGGGAATCTTGCCTTCGCAGTGCTCAGCCGGGAAAAAATGAAGAAGTACGGACTGGGAATTCAGGATCTGGATGAACTGATCGAATTTATCCGGGACATCGAAGGGGTGGAGGTTTCCGTTGTTCTCAAGGAGAAAGAGGACGGAGGGACGAAAATCGGTCTTCGATCCAAAGGAAAATACAAAGTGAATGAAATTGCGAAGAAAATGGGAGGGGGAGGTCACGAAATGGCGGCAGGCGCCAGCGTTGACTCAAGTCTTTCCCTGACCGAGAAGAACCTACTGCTGCTCTTTCAGGATTTTTTTCAGTAAGGAGGGAGAGTCATGGACGGAATTATCAATGTGATCAAACCCAAGGGCATCTCCTCCCATGATGTGGTGTATAAGCTTCGAAAAAAGCTCGGGATGAAAAAAGTGGGACATACGGGAACCCTTGATCCTGAAGCATCGGGAGTCCTTCCCATCTGCCTGGGAAAAGGAACCAAAGTTGCGGGTTTTCTCCTGGAGAAGGAAAAGGGGTATGTGGGAAAATGCCGTCTTGGTATTACCACCGACACCCAGGATCTTCAGGGAAAAATTCTTTATGAAAGGCCGGGGAATCCTACAGAGGAGGAAATCAGGCAGGCTCTTCTCACCTTTACTCCCGGCTATGATCAGATACCCCCTATGTACTCAGCCCTGAAGTACAAGGGACGGAAGCTTTATGAGTATGCAAGAGAGGGTATCGAGGTACCCAGAGAACCGCGCTTTGTACGATTTGAAATACTGGAGATCGTGGTTTATGATCAAGAGGAGCGGGAAATCACTCTGGAGATTGTATGTTCCAAGGGAACCTACATACGAACCCTTTGTCACGATCTTGGAGATGCCCTTGGAGTGGGAGGTGCCATGTCGGACCTTCACCGCACAAAGTCAGGGCCTTTCACCCAGGAAAATGCCGCTCATCTTGAGGATTTACTGAAGATGGAGAGAGGGGAGATTGAAGAGCGTCTGTTGCCTATTGATTACCCTCTTGCCCATCTTCCGCGCTTCCCGATTGAAGGGGAGAGAAACCGGAGACTTGCGGAAAACGGAAACAAACCGGAATTGACCGAAGACCAACTGAAAACCCTGGAGACGCTCTACGAACCGGATCAGCTCTTCCGTCTTTATCTCGATGAAAAAATCATCGGAATCGGAAAAGTGGATCAGAAGGAACGGGAAGAGCCCGGCGGGAAAATGCGTTTCCAAAAAGTTTTTTAAACGAATGAGGGATGCCCATGAAAATCATTAAACTGGATAAATGCTTTGATCCCAAGGGTCATCGTGGAGTGGCTCTTGGAAACTTTGACGGAGTGCACCTGGGACATCAGCAGCTTTTGAAGGCATTGATTGAAAAGAGCCGGGAGATGAATCTCTGCCCCGTTGTGTACACCTTTTCCAATCACCCCCGACAGCTGGAGGGAAAAAGCCGATTAAAGGAAATTACCGGGATTAATAAAAAAACCGAACTTTTTCAGGAGGCAGGGGTAAAAGAATTGATTTTAAGCCCCTTTGACGAGACAATGAAAACCATGGAACCGGAAGACTTTGTCCGGAGGATTATCCTCGGGGAACTGGGCTGCCGACTGGTGGTGGTGGGCTTCGATTACCGCTTCGGCCGAAAGGCCAAGGGAGACGTGGATCTTCTTCAGAAATTGGGAAAGGAATGGGGATTTGAGGTCATCGTAATTCCCCCTTTCAAACTCGATGGTGAGAAGGTCAGTTCCTCTCTGATCCGAAGAGTGATCGAAATAGGAGAGGTTCATGAACTGCCCCGGTACCTGGGCCGTCATTACAGCATCATGGGACCGGTGATTTACGGAAAGGGCCTTGGAGGAAGCATCGGGTATCCCACAGCCAACATCAAGATCCAGAAACATCTCATTTTGCCGGCGAAGGGAGTCTATGTCACCCTGTCCAAGGTGGAAGGCGCTTGTCATAAGAGCATTACATCCGTAGGTCATATGCCGAAGTTCAATAAGCAGTCTGCCCAGGTGGAATCTTTTCTCTTTAATTATGAGGGAGATCTCTATCACAGAAGCATTGAAACCTTTTTCATTCAAAAGCTGAGGGATCAGTTAACCTTTGAGAATCCCGGAGAGCTTCGGGAACAGATTAAAAAGGATATTGACCAGGCAAAATCACATTTACAATCGATAAAAGGTATGGTACACTGTTAAAGTACCATTTGGAACCCCTTCTCAGTAACTCGACAACTCCGGCGATTACTTGGATCGGGGGGATTAAAATTAAAGGAGGTGCAACAATGGAAAAGGAAAGAAAGAATGCAATTATCAGCGAGTACAAAGTTCACGAAAGTGACACAGGATCCGCAGAGGTGCAAATTGCTCTGCTTACTGAACGAATCAACCACTTAAACGAGCATTTGAAAAGCCACAAGAAAGACCATCACTCTCGACGGGGTCTTTTGAAAATGGTCGGTAAAAGAAGAAATCTTCTGAACTACCTTCGAAGCAAAAACATCGATAAGTACAGAGAGATTCTTACGAAGCTAAACCTAAGAAAATAATCAGTACAACATTGGAGCGGGGAGTCATACCCGCTCTGTTTTTTTGGTGAAATCCTCGAAAGAATCGGGTTACATATAGACAACGTCCCGATTTATCGATAGAATAGAAGAAGATAAAAAAAGAAGAGAAAAGAAGAGAAAAGAAGAGAAGAGAGAGGAGACGAACACATTTATGAAAATTTATGAAATGGAACTTGGAGGGAAGCCTCTAATCATTGAAACAGGAAGAATTGCTCAATTGGCAAACGGATCCTGCTTCGTCAAGTATGGAGGAACCTCTGTGTTGGTTACAGCAACAGCATCAAAGGAGCCACGGGAGGGAATGGACTTTTTCCCTTTAAGTGTGGATTATGAAGAGAGAATGTACTCCGTAGGGAAAATCCCCGGAGGATTTATAAAGCGGGAAGGACGACCCACAGAGAACGCAGTGCTAACCTGCCGATTAATTGACCGACCCATCCGACCTCTGTTTCCCGAAGGGTATAGAAACAGTGTTCAGGTTGTTGCAACGGTCATGTCTGTAGATAAGGAATGTTCCCCTGAGATTGCTGCAATGATCGGAACCTCTGTGTCACTATCCATCTCCGATATCCCCTTTGAGGGACCGATCGGTGGAGTAAAATTAGGATTAATCGATGGTGAATACATCGTAAACCCCAGCGAATTCCAATTAGAGGAAAGCTTAATCGACCTGACTGTAGCGGGAACCAAGGACGCGGTAATGATGCTTGAAGCGGGAGCCAATGAAGCAACGGAAGAGACTGTTCTCGATGCCATTGTCTATGCCCATGAGGAAATCAAAAAAATTGTGACCTTTGTGGAAGGAATCGTTGAGGAAATCGGCAAGCCTAAGATGGAAGTGAAAATTCACCAGATTCCCGATGAGCTTCGCCGGGAAGTGGAAGACTTCGGTGCCGAAAAAATCAAGACCGCTATTAAAACCTTCGATAAGCAGGAACGGATGGAGAAGGTTGGAGAAGCAAAGAAGGAAGCAAAAGACCATTTTGAAGGGAAATATACTGAGCATGAAAATCTTGGTCAGATCATGAAGGATGTTTCGGCGATCCTGAAGGATGTCGAGAAGCATAATCTTCGACAAATGGTGGTTCATGAGGGAGTTCGTCCCGATGACCGGAAAACTGACGAAATCCGTCCGATCACCTGTGATGTGGGACTTCTGCCGAGAACCCACGGATCAGGACTATTCACCCGGGGTCAAACCCAGGTTCTTACTGCAGCGACCCTTGGTGCTGTCGGGGAAGTACAGATTATCGACGGTTTGGGAATTGAAGAATCCCGACGATATATGCATCATTACAATTTCCCGCCATACAGTGTAGGGGAAACCGGATTTATGCGCGGTCCCGGACGACGGGAGATCGGACACGGAGCTCTTGCTCAAAGAGCATTAGAGCCCATGCTCCCCACAAAGGATGAATTTCCTTATACCCTTCGATTGGTTTCCGAGGTTGTGGCATCCAACGGATCCACTTCCCAGGCAAGTGTATGCGGAAGCACCCTGGCCCTTCTTGATGCGGGAGTTCCTGTGAAGAAGATGGTTGCGGGAATCGCCATGGGATTGATGAAGGAAGATGACAAAGTGGCAGTTCTTTCCGATATTCAGGGAATGGAAGACTTCCTTGGAGACATGGACTTTAAGGTTGCGGGAACCGACGACGGAATCACTGCAATTCAAATGGACATGAAGATTGCGGGAATCGGTCGGGACATTATGAAGGAAGCCCTGGAGCAGGCACGAATCGGTCGGCTTCATATTCTGGGCGAGATGAGAAAAGTCATCTCCGAACCCAGACCGGAGCTTTCACCTTATGCACCGCGTATCCTGCAAATGAAAATTCATCCCGACAAGATCCGGGAGGTCATCGGAGCCGGAGGGAAAGTCATCAACAAGATCGTTGACGAGACCGGCGTAAAGATCGACATCGAAGATGACGGAACGATTTTTATCGCTGCAGAATCCGGAGAAGCCGGGCAAAAAGCGATCGAAATGATTGAAACCATCATCAAGGATCCCGAACTGGGAGAGGTTTACAACGGAAAGGTAATCAAGGTCATGAACTTTGGAGCCTTTATGGAAATTCTTCCAGGGAAAGAAGGACTGCTTCACGTGTCCAACATCGCCCACGAGAGAATCAACAAAGTGGAGGATGTCTTAAAGCCGGGAGACGAAATGGAAGTCAAGGTGACGGAAATCGATCCGAAAACCGGCAAGATCGGACTGTCCAGAAAAGCTCTTCTAAAAAAAGACCGAAAACCCTCAGATAAAAAATAAAAACTGTGGTACAATAAGAAGAGAATCAATCAATTAAAAACATAAAGGAAAAAACATAAACCTAAGGTTTATGTTTTTTTCACGATAGTGGAAAACAACGGACGAGGTGATGACGATGGCAGCGAAAAAAGGAAAAAGCACATCCAAAAGAAAGCCAAAGGAAAGGGTCAAGTACCGGGGAGAGGTCCGGGGAATTATTCTCATTGCCCTGGGTCTTCTTCTGATGATTACTCTGATGGGAATGGGGGGAGCCTTCGGCCGAGTGGTCAGTTTTACAGTAAAGGGACTCTTTTCCAATCTTTCCTATCTTCTTCCCGTCGTTCTTATGGTGGTGGGAGTGATTTCCTTTATCAAGGAGGAAGCCCTGGGAAAGCGGAAAAACCTTTTCTTTTACGGAATGGTTTTTCTTGTTGTGATCATTCTGCGGTCCCTCCTGGATCAGGAGCTGCTTTTGGATTATGGACGGCGATGGTCTGATCATACTTTGTGGGAACAGCTGAGAAATTACTTTACCCTTGGAACAGAGGGAGTAGGAAGCGGAATTATCGGTATGACTCTCAGTCTTGCCCTTGCCAATCTTTTCGGTGTGATAGGAACCTTAATTATCACCTTGACCGCTCTTTTGATCGGGACCATGATCTATAGCGAAATTTCCCTGGGGAAAATCCTCGGAGCCTGGGCAAGAGGTATTCGACGATGGGTAAAAGGAATCAGTGAAGGGCGAAAACGGAAAAAACAGGCCAAAGCCCTGGCAAAGGAAAGAAAGCGGAAGGAACAGGAAGCCCTCGGAGAAAAAGAGGAAGAGCGTGAAAATGAATCGAAGGACATCAGAGAAGAACCCCTGCCCGGTCAACGGACCTGGAATTATGAGAATCCCTGGGATGAGGAACGTGAAATTCTGCGGAGAGATCAGAAAGAGGGATCCGAAGGAAATCGGGAATCCCCGGAATCCGGTGGAAAAGGGCTTCCTGAATATGCATTCAGTTCCGACTACTATAGAGAGCAGGGAACCGGCTCCAGGGGATTACAGGAAAAACGGTGCGACGAGACCGGAAAAGGTCTCGAGGAGGAACCCCCTTCACGGTCTGCTGATGAAAACAGTTTGAAGCGGAAGGAACCGGGAAAAGCTCCTTTAAAAGATCAACCCGGGGAGAGAAAAAACCGGGAGAATGAGGGAAACTTCACGGAAGAAGAGCTTGCCAGAATGAACGAGCAGAATAAGGTGATCCCCTATCAGTTTCCCAGTGTGGATCTCTTGAGTCGACGGGTGAAGAAGTCAGGATTCTCCGACGAAAAAGCCATGCGGAAAAAAGCCAGGATTTTAGAGGAAACCCTGAAAAACTTCGGAGTCAGTGCCAAAGTGATCCGCTTTAGCAAAGGACCGTCCATTACCCGTTACGAGCTCCAGCCGGAGACCGGAGTGAAGGTCAGTAAAGTGGTGAACCTGAGTGATGATATTGCTTTGAATATGGCGGCATCCGCCATTCGAATTGAAGCGCCGATTCCCGGGAAAGCAGCCATCGGCATTGAAATCCCCAATGATGAGACCTCTATGGTGGATCTGAGGTCCATGATTGAATCTTCAGGATTTAAAAAGGGCAAGGAGAAAATACCCTTTGCCCTGGGACGGGACGTTTCCGGGGAAGAGGTTATTGCAGACATTGCAAAAATGCCTCATCTTCTTATTGCGGGAGCAACCGGATCCGGAAAAAGTGTCTGTATCAATACGATTATTTTAAGTATTCTTTATGGCGCAAAACCCGATGAAGTGAAGCTGATGCTGGTGGATCCCAAAGTGGTGGAGCTCAATCAGTATAACGGAATTCCCCATCTGCTGATCCCTGTGGTTACCGATCCGAAAAAAGCCACAACCGCCCTTTCCTGGGCCGTGGATGAGATGACCAAGCGTTATGATCAGTTTGCGGAATTTGCTGTAAAGGATATTGGCGGATACAATGAAAAGTTTTCTGAAGAGAAGCTGCCCTATATCGTCATTATTATTGATGAACTGGCAGATTTGATGATGGTTGCTCCGGCGGAGGTGGAGGATAAGATTTGCCGAATTGCACAGATGGCACGGGCAGCGGGAATTCATTTAATCATCGCCACCCAGCGGCCCTCGGTGAACGTCATCACCGGTGTGATTAAAGCCAACATCCCCTCCCGTATCGCCTTTTCCGTTGCATCCCAGGTGGATTCCAGAACCATTATCGATACAGGAGGAGCGGAAAAGCTTTTAGGAAAGGGAGACATGCTCTTTCAACCTATTGGAGCCAATAAACCCAAACGGATCCAAGGCTCCTTTGTGGAGGAGCGGGAAGTGGAGAATGTGGTAACCTTCCTGAAGGGGAAGGTTGAGGACGAACCCGCCTATCAGCTTTCTCTTCTTGAAGAGATTAAAGTCAGTGAAGAGACCGGGGACGAACCCGAGGACGATCTGTTTTACGACGCCAAGGAAATGGTGATTGAACGGGAGCAGGCATCGGTCTCCATGCTTCAGAGAAAATTCAAGATCGGCTATAACCGAGCCGCACGGCTCATCGATTCCCTTGAGGATCAGGGGGTCATTGGAGGCCACGAGGGATCAAAGCCCCGAAAGGTATTGATTTCCAAGGAGGAGTATCGACAGGAACTGAAGGGTGATCAGGAGGAGTCCTTCGCCGATGAAAAAACCGTCGGAGAAGAAGAATTTCCTCATTCATAAATGAAGAAAAGTATGATACACTAAAAGCTAGCTCAGAATGTTATATGATAAGGGAATAGCCCTTTTAGAAACAGGGTTTTTCAATGTTGGAAAGGAAGCTGATGGAATGTCATTGAAAGTGTATATGGAATCCTTGGGTTGTGCCAAAAATCTTGTGGATTCGGAGTTAATGCTGGGAATCCTGAAGGAAAACGGCTACGATGTAACAGAAGACCCCGGGGAGGCCCAGGGGATTATTGTGAACACCTGCGGCTTTATCGAGGCTGCCAAGGAGGAATCCATTGAGCATATCCTGAAGCTGGGGGCACTGAAGGATCGACAGCTGAAAACTTTAGTCGTCGCCGGATGCCTGGGGGAACGCTATGCAAAGGATCTTCTGGAAGAGTTGCCGGAAATCAACGCGGTGGTGGGAACCGGGGACTATGAAAAAATTGTGGAGGTCATGACCGATACCCTGGAAGGAAAACGGCTCCACTATGTGGGAAATGTGGATCAGATCTTCAAGGAGAGCCATAAGCGTGTCCTTACCACACCGGGATATACCGCCTATTTGAAAATCTCCGACGGATGCGATAATTTTTGCACCTACTGCATCATTCCTAAACTCCGGGGAAAATACAGAAGCCGGAAGATGGAGGATATTCTGCGGGAGGCACGGGAACTGGCGGAAGCCGGAGTAAAGGAACTGATTGTTATCGCCCAGGATACCACCCGTTATGGGATCGATTTATACGATGAGTTGAAATTACCGGAACTTTTGGACGAATTAAACAAGGTACGGGGGATTGAGTGGATAAGAGTTCTTTATGCCTATCCTGAAATGATTACCCGGGAACTGATTGAGAGCATCAAAAGGAACGAAAAGGTGTGCAAGTATTTGGATATCCCTGTTCAGCATGCCAGTAACCGTGTGTTGAAACGGATGAACCGCCGAACCTCCAAGGAAGAGGTAACGGAGATCCTTACCCGTCTACGAAGGGAAATTCCCGACATGGTTCTTCGAACCTCTCTGATCGTGGGATTCCCCGGTGAAGAGGAAGAGGATTTCCTGGAGCTGTATGAGTTTGTGAAAGACATGAAATTCGAACGTCTGGGAGTATTCACCTATTCCAGGGAGGAAGACACCCCCGCCTATGATTTTAAGGATCAGATTCCTGAATCTCTCAAGGAGGAGCGGCAAAAACAAATAATGGAGCTTCAGCAACAGATCTCCAAAGTGAAAAATGAAGAGAAAATCGGAAAAACCCTCCTGGCCATCATTGATGAAAAGCTGGAGGAAAATGAATACCTGGGTCGAACCCGGGGAGATGCTCCTGAGATCGACGGAGGCATCTATATCAAAGGCAGGAACGACCATGAACCCGGAGACATGCTGCATGTCAGAGTTACGGGAGCAATGGAATATGATTTGATTGGGGAGATGACCGATGAATCTGGCAAATAAGTTAACAGTGCTTCGAATTTTTATGGTTCCCGTATTTATGGTGTTTCTGTTGAACCAGATCCCTTATGGAAACTACATTGCCGCATTTATCTTTATTGCAGCGGCAATTACCGATTCGCTGGATGGTTATATTGCCCGAAAGCGGAATCAGATCACGAATTTCGGGAAATTCATGGATCCCCTTGCAGACAAGCTGCTGGTTTCCGCAGCATTGATTTCCCTTGCATCTATGGGGGAGATCTCCGCCTGGCTTGTGGTGATTATCATTGCAAGAGAGTTTACGATCAGTGTTCTCCGTGCCGTTGCGGCGGCGGAAGGAATTGTGATTGCCGCCAGTATTTGGGGAAAAATAAAGACAGTGACCCAGATTCTTGCCATCATTTTTATTCTTCTTGATAATTTCCCCTTCCGACTGATCAACCTGCCCGTTGACGTAATTATGCTCTGGGCTGCTGTGATCTTCACTGTAATCTCGGGAGTTGATTATATCAGGGTCAATAAGAAGATTCTGGATTCATAAATCTTCAGGGGCATGTAACTACAAATGTAATACAAAATTTTTGTCTGTAAAAAAAGGGGTGATTTCCATGAAAATCACCCTTTTTTGCAAGAAAAACCTTTGATTTTTCCAAAGAGGTACAGTATAATACTAATTAGAACATTCGTTCGAATTTTTATGAGAGGGGGGTGACCAGTTTAACTGGGATTATGGAAAAGAAAAAAGCATTGGATATGGCAATTAATCAGATCGAAAAACAATTTGGGAAGGGCTCCATCATGAAGCTGGGTGGAGATTCAATTATGAAAATTGATACCATTCCTACAGGATCCATTGATTTAGATATCGCACTTGGTGTAGGGGGAGTTCCCCGGGGAAGAATCGTTGAGATTTATGGACCGGAATCTTCGGGTAAAACCACAGTATCCCTCCACATTATCGCTCAGGCTCAAAAGAACGGAGGAACAGCAGCATTTATCGATGCGGAACATGCTCTGGATCCGGCATATGCCCGGAACTTAGGAGTGAACGTGGATGAGCTGATCGTCTCTCAACCGGATACGGGGGAGCAGGCGCTGGAAATCGCCGAAGCACTGGTTCGTAGCGGAGCTGTGGATGTAGTGACCATCGACTCGGTGGCGGCCCTGGTTCCAAAGGCGGAAATCGAAGGGGAAATGGGAGATGCCCATGTTGGGCTTCAAGCCCGATTGATGTCCCAGGCCCTCAGAAAGCTGTCGGGAACCATCAGTAAATCCCATACGACAGTGATTTTCATCAACCAGCTTCGTGAAAAGGTGGGAGTGATGTTCGGCAACCCGGAAACCACTTCAGGGGGACGGGCACTGAAGTTTTACGCTTCCGTTCGGCTGGATGTAAGAAAAATTGACATCATCAAGCAGGGGAATGACATTATCGGAAACCGTACCCGGGTGAAGGTTGTCAAAAATAAGGTGGCACCACCCTTTAAAAAGGCCGAGTTTGACATTATGTACGGAAAAGGAATTTCCGCTGTGGGAGACATCCTGGATGTGGCTACCAATATTGATGTGGTGGACAAGGCAGGAGCCTGGTACAGCTATGGGGGAACCCGTCTCGGTCAGGGCCGGGAAAACGCCAAAACCTATCTGGAGGAAAATCCCGCTTTATCCGACGAAATTGAAAAGAAGATCCGGGTACATCACGGTCTTCTGCCCGAAGAAGTATCCACTCCTGAAGCAGAGGAGAAGGAAGCCCCGAAAACCAAAGGGAAAAAATCCGAATAAATAAATTTCGGAATCCTTTCCAAAATTTTGTAAAGCAAACGATGGATGAACAAGGCCCTGAAGCTTACCCCTTCAGGGTTTTTTTGTATTTTCCCTTCTTTGAATGCTTCCTTGACACCTGTTGAAAAAAAAGATAAAATTAAAGGGTGTAATGGTGTAATTTTCCCTATAAATATACGCTATAACGCGATATCGCTATTGGAACACCGGTTTAAAAACTAAATATAGGAGGTGTCCAAGATTACTACAGAAACTATTTTATTGCTAATCGGAGCTGCCATTGTAGGATGCCTTGCTGGATATTTTATTCGCAAAAATATTGCAGAGGGAAAAATAAATAATGCAGAAAAATTAGCGGAGCAGATTCAAAGAGAAGCAGAGAAGGACGGAGAAACTCAGAAAAAGGAGCTGCTTCTGGAAGCAAAGGAAGAGGTCCACAGGCTGAGAAACGACTTTGAAAAGGAAAGCAGAGAACGTAGGAACGAACAGCAGAAGATTGAACGTAGACTTTTGCAAAAAGAAGAAAACCTGGACAGGAAATCAGAGGGCATAGAAGCCAAAGAGAACAAACTGAACAAGAAATTAAAGGAAGCGGAAGAAGCCGAGGAAAAAAGAAAGAGCGTCCTCGAGGAGCAGAAAAGAAAGCTTGAGGAAATCTCCGGATTGACGGAGGAACAGGCGAAAAACATTCTTCTGACCGATGTGGAGAAGGAAGCGAAGCACGAAGCAGCCATAATGGTCAAGGAAATTGAAGCAAGGGCTCGGGAGGATGCAGACAAGAATGCGAGGGAAATTATTGGCTACGCCATTCAGAAATGTGCTGCAGATCACGTGGCCGAAAGCACTGTTACCGTCGTGGAGCTTCCCAATGATGAGATGAAAGGACGAATCATCGGACGGGAAGGACGAAACATTCGAACCTTGGAAACCTTAACGGGAATCGATCTGATTATTGATGATACTCCTGAAGCTGTAATCCTCTCAGGGTTTGACCCGATTCGACGGGAAATTGCCAGGATTGCTCTGGAAAAACTCATTGTGGATGGACGAATCCACCCCGCAAGAATCGAGGAAATGGTGGAGAAAGCCAAGAAGGAAGTGGATGAAATCATCAAGGAAGCCGGAGAACAAGCCACTTTCGATACCGGAGTATATGGTGTGCATCCTGAACTGATCAAGCTATTGGGACGATTGAAATTCCGAACCAGCTATGGTCAGAATGTCTTAAAGCATACCATAGAAGTTGCACACTTAGCAGGAATTATGGCAACGGAACTGGGTGCGGATCCCAAGATGGCCAAAAGAGCCGCTCTTCTTCATGATATCGGAAAAGCGGTGGACCATGAAATTGAAGGAACCCATGTGGAAATCGGTATGAATCTGCTGAAGAAATACAAGGAATCAAGCAAAGTAATCCATGCCATGAGCACTCATCACGGAGACTATGAGGCTGAATCCCTGGAGGCAATCCTGATTACGGCTGCAGATGCTGTATCCGCTGCACGACCGGGAGCCAGAAGGGAAACTCTGGAGTCTTATATCAAACGGCTGGAAAAACTTGAAGACATTGCGAACAAATACGAGGGAGTTGAACGGTCCTTTGCGATCCAGGCAGGGAGAGAAATTCGAATTATTATTAAACCGGAAAAATATAGCGATGATCAAATGGTCATGTTAGCCCGGGATATCACGAAAAAGATTGAGGCTGAACTGGAATATCCGGGACAGATTAAAGTCAGCGTGATCAGGGAAACACGAGCGGTAGAGTATGCAAAATAGGGAAATCAAGTAATGAACGAATACATTGGAAGGGTGAAATTCACCCTTCCTTTTTAATGTTGACAGGAATAGTAGGGTATACTATAATAGTGTATATGAAATCCAAGCAAAACAGTCGGAAATAAGGAATATTCTGACGACTTAAGTGGAGAGAGGAGGAAGCCATGAAGTTTTCAACAAAAGGGAGATACGGATTAAAAGCAATGTTTGATCTGGCAACCCATCATGGGGAAGGTCCCGTTGCCCTGAAAAATATCGCCAGGCGCCAGGAAATCTCAGAGCACTATTTAGAGCAGATTTTTGCAACCCTTCGCCGCTCGAAACTGGTAAAAAGTGTGCGGGGCGCCCAGGGAGGGTATCTTTTAAACAATCCTCCGGAACAGATTACCGTAGGAGAAATTATCCGCACACTGGAAGGACCAATCGGACCTGCGGATTGCGTTGTCGATAAGAATTCTCATGAATGCTTGAATCAGGATTCCTGTGTGACCCGTCTGGTATGGACACGGATCCAGCAAAGCGTCAATGAAGTGATTGACACCACTACCCTGGCCGATATGCTGGAAGATCAGAAACGGATTAAAAACGATGAGAATCATATGTTTTATATATAAATAAAGGGGTGACAAGATGAAAAAACGAATCTATATGGACTATTCAGCCACAACACCGGTTAAAAAGGAAGTGATCGATGCGATGATGAACTACATGGAAACAGAGTACGGAAACCCTTCAAGCATCCATTCCTATGGTCGAAACACGAAAAATGCTGTGGATGAGGCAAGGGACATTATCGCCAAAAGCATTAATGCCAAATCCCGGGATCTTTACTTTACCGCCGGAGGATCGGAATCCGATAACTGGGCAATTAAAGGATATGCCTTTGCCAACCGGAACAAAGGAAATCATATCATCACGACGAAAATCGAACATCATGCTGTACTCCACGCTGTGGAGTATTTGGAAAAAGAACATGGTTTTACCGCAACCTATCTGGATGTGGACAAGGACGGTCTTATTTCCCTGGAGGATCTGAAAAATGCCATGACCGATGAAACCATTTTGATCACCGTTATGTACGCCAACAACGAGATCGGAACAATCCAGCCCATCAGGGAGATCGGTGCCGTTGCCAAAGAACATAAGGTTGCCTTTCATACCGACGGAGTGCAGGCATATGGTCATCAGATAATCGATGTGGATGAACTGAACATCGACATGCTCAGCATGTCGGCACATAAGCTTCATGGACCCAAGGGTATGGGAGCCCTTTATGTAAGACCGGGAATCAAGCTTCACAATCTGATCCACGGAGGTGCCCAGGAGAGAAAGAAAAGGGCAGGAACGGAAAATGTGCCGGGAATTGTTGGATTCGGAAAGGCTGCAGCCCTTGCCCATGAAAATCTGGAAGAGAAAATCGCCCGGACCACCGCTCTCAGGGACCGGTTGATTGACGGGATTCTCGAGAAGATTCCCTACACTCTTCTAAATGGCCATCGAACAAAACGGCTGCCCAACAACACCAATATTTCTTTCAGATTCATTGAGGGAGAATCCCTTTTGCTGAGTCTGGATATGGTGGGAATTGCTGCATCCAGCGGTTCCGCCTGCACATCGGGATCCCTTGATCCTTCCCATGTGCTTTTATCCTTGGGGCTTAGCCACGAGGTTGCCCACGGATCCCTGCGACTGACCGTCGGAGCATTCAACACCGAAGAGGACATTGAGTACCTGTTGCAGGAGTTGCCTCCAATCGTCGAGAGGTTAAGACAGATGTCACCATTGTATGAAGAAATTAAAGGAGGTAATGCATAATGTATACGGAAATTGTGATGGAGCACTTTACCAACCCCAGAAATGTAGGAGAAATCAAGGATGCAGACGGAATCGGCCAAGTGGGAAATCCCAAATGCGGGGATATTATGAAGATGTACTTTAAGATTGACGAAAATGAAGTGATCACCGATGTGAAGTTTAAAACCTTCGGATGCGGTTCCGCTATTGCAAGTTCCTCCATTGCCACAGAGCTGATCAAGGGGAAAACCGTGAAGGAAGCCCTGAACGTAAGCAACAAGAAGGTAGTGGAAGAGCTTGGAGGTCTCCCTTCGGCGAAAATTCACTGTTCCGTATTGGCGGAACAGGCGATCAAGTCGGCAATATTTGATTATGCCCAAAAGAACAATAAACACTATGAAGAGTTAGAGGGCTTTGATCCCGATGCAGAGGAAGACCATCATCATTAACAAAAATTAACATTAATTTATGAAATTCAAGGGGAAAATACAGTGGGTTCTGTGCTTTCCCCTCCTTTTATGCTAAAATAAGGGTAATATGTACCGGGGATTTCTCCGGAAAGAAAAGAGGGTGAGACAGTTGAAAATGTGGGACTCATTGAGCGGCTTCTATTTTTCCAATCTTTACACTCTGAATACCGTTGCCGAGGACACCGGAGAACGGGGACATATTATGGAATTTTTGCAGTTTCTCACCATGCTGGCGGTCTTTTTGTTGCTGGCATTTTCAATTTACTATCTGATACATATCGGAAACAATTTTCTTTATCGTGACAAGAGAATCATCATCGGGAAAACCCAGATTTTTTATTTTGTCATGTTTTTCTTTATCGTCCTGATCATGATCGGGTTCTATCAGATACGGAATTTTCTTCTTCATCTGGCAGCACCCTTTCTGGCGGCATTTGCCATTGCCTATATTTTAAATCCCTTAGTTTCGGTTATGGACCGGAAGGGAATAAAGAGACACTGGGGGGTGCTTTTGATCTATCTGGGGATTATTGCCGTCGTGGTGATCCTCTCAATTAGTTTTTTTCCGAGAATTGGCACCGAGGCCGGAAACCTCATGGAGGTACTCCCCGGTCATATCGAAACCGCATATGGATGGCTGCAAAGCTTTTATGAATCCAACTTTCACCGTATACCCTTTCTGCCCGAGAATCTGGAAGGTCTGGGGGATATGATTGATTTGGATGGGGAGAGAATCGGAGAGTTTTTCATGGGGGCTTTCAGTACTCTGACCACAAGTTTTCGCGGATTTTTTACACGAATCATCAATATTATTTTAACCCCGATCATCACTTTTTACTTTTTAAAGGACCGGGAGCGTTTTAAGCAGTGGACTATACAAATCATACCAGAACGGATTCGTGGGGAAATGATGATGGTGGGTCAGGAGTTGAACACCGTGCTGGGAGGCTTTGTTCGAGGTCAGCTGCTGGTTGCCATTTTTGTGGGGACCCTGACCACCATCTCTCTTTTAATCTTAAGGGTGGACTTTGCTGTCCTTGTGGGGGTCATTGCCGGGGTTGCCAATATCATCCCCTATCTCGGACCGATTATCGGAATTATTCCAGCCACCTTTTTTGCCCTTCTGGAAAGTCCCGTCAAGGCTCTTTGGGTGATTCTTATCTTCACGGCAATTCAGCAGATCGAAAGTGGAATTCTGGTTCCGAGGGTCATGGGTCGAAGGGTCGGAATTCACCCCGTGTTCGTAATGCTTGCCATGATGATCGGAAGCAGGGTCTTTGGGGTATTAGGACTGTTAATTGCAGTGCCCACTGCGGCCACCGTCAAAGTTCTTGGGAAACATTTTATTGCACTCATAAAACGAATCTAATTCAATAGGAGGAATTACCATCATGAAACCATTAGGAGCAAACGAAATACGACGCATGTATCTGGAGTTTTTCAAGGAGAAGGATCATTATGTTCAAAAGAGCTATTCCCTGGTCCCTCAGGATGATAAGAGCATCCTTCTGATCAATGCGGGAATGGTTCCCTTAAAGCCTTATTTTGCAGGAACCCAGACCCCTCCGAAAAACCGGATGGTCACCTGTCAGAAGTGTATTCGGACTGACGATATTGAAAATGTGGGACGAACCGCACGTCACGCCACCTTTTTCGAAATGCTGGGAAACTTCTCCTTCGGAGATTATTTTAAGAAAGAGGCCATTGAATGGGCGTGGGAATTCTCTCTGAATTATCTGGGAATGCCCGAAGAAAAGCTGTGGGCCTCCATCTATGAAGACGATGATGAAGCCTTTGAGCTGTGGAATCAGCATATCGGATTGGAAAAAGAGCGGATTGTCCGCTTGGGGAAGGAAGATAACTTCTGGGAGATCGGAACCGGCCCCTGCGGTCCCTGCTCCGAGCTTTACTTTGACCGGGGTCCCGAATACGGTTGTGATGATCCTGACTGTAAGCCCGGCTGCGACTGTGACCGCTTTGTGGAGTATTGGAACCTGGTCTTCACCCAGTTTAACAAGGATGAGGAAGGAAACTATACGAAGCTTCCCAGCCCCAATATCGATACGGGAATGGGCCTTGAGCGAGTTGCTGCAATTATGCAGGATGTGAAATCCATCTATGAAATCGATGTTGCCAAGAGAATTTATGATAAAGTCGTAGAAATGAAAGGAACCCCGGAGACCCCTGAAGAGGGGCGCTCCATAAAAATCATCACCGACCATGTAAGAGCGGTGACCTTCATGATCGGGGACGGAATTGTCCCCAGCAATGAGGGCAGAGGGTATGTTCTTCGGCGACTTTTACGACGGGCAGCCCGCCACGGAAATCTTTTAGGCATTAAAAAACCCTTCCTGAAGGATCTGATGGCAACCGTGGTGGACATTTTCGGAGAGGATTATCCGGAGTTGAAAGAAAAACAGGACTATATTCGAAAAATCATCTCGGCGGAGGAGGAAAAATTCCAGGAGACCATCGGTCAGGGAATGGAAATCCTTCGGGGATACATCGAAGAAATGACGAAGAAGAAGGAAAGGGTCTTATCGGGATCCGATGCCTTCCGTCTTTATGATACCTACGGATTTCCCCTTGATCTCACCTTGGAGATCGTGAGAGAGGAAGGACTTTCCGTGGATGAGGAGGCCTTCAGGACGGAAATGGAAGCCCAGCGGGAGCGGGCAAGAAGCTCACGGCAAAAAGAGGGCTCCGAAGGCTGGAAGGAAAACCCGATGAGAGCATTGGACTCCTCAGTAAAAACTCTTTTCTCCGGCTATGAGAAGATGACGGAGGAAGGAAGAATCCTCGGAATGATCAAGGATGGAAGCATTCAGAAAACGGTGGAAGAAGGGGATGAAATCTACCTTGTGACCGACCGGACCCCCTTCTATGGAGAAAGCGGAGGACAGATCGGCGATAAGGGACAATTCTCTCATAAAAAGGGAAAGGGTGAAGTCCTGGATACCCAAATTGATAAAAACGGTCGAACCTATATGATTGCAAAGGTAAGAGAAGGAACTTTTTCAACCGGGGACACAGTGGAGCTGAAGGTGGATCGGAAACGGCGTTTTGCAACGATGAAAAATCATACCGCAACCCATCTTCTTCATGAAGCTTTGAAAACCATTGTGGGAGATCATGTAAATCAGGCGGGTTCCTTTGTAAACCCGGAACGCCTGCGTTTCGACTTTAACCACTTTGAAGGATTAACCCCGGAGGAAATCGAAAAGGTGGAAGAACGGGTTAATGAGGTGATTTTTGAAGGACGGGGAGTCAGCGCGTCGTTTATGTCCCTGGAGGAAGCGAAGAAAAAAGGAGCCGCGGCCCTCTTTACGGAAAAATATGAGGACCATGTCAGAGTTATTGCTGTGAAGGACTATTCTCTTGAGCTTTGTGGAGGATGCCATGTGAGTAATACCAGCGAGATCGGGATGTTTAAAATCCTTCATGAGTCCAGTGTGGCATCACGGGTCCGACGGATTGAAGCGATCACGGGACAGGGAGTCTTCCACTATCTGAAGGAACAGGAACATCTCTTGAAAAATGTGGCGGGGACATTAAAGGCCCAGCCCCAAAATATTCTCCGCCGGATCGAGGAGCTGTTGGAGGAACAAAAGCAACAGCAAAAGACTGTGGAGTCCCTGAAGGGAAAATTAGCGGGAGATGTGGTGGGAGACCTTGTAAAGGAAGCCGTCACCATTAAGACTGTTCCCGTAATTCTCAAAAACCTCGGAGAAAAAGATATGGATGAAATCCGGAAGATCGGAGATGGCCTCAAAGACAGCATTGAAAGCGGAATTATCGTTCTCGGAGCAAAGAGTAACGGAAAAGCAAGCTTCATTGCCATTGTCACCAAGGAATTGATCAAAAAGGGAATCAAAGCGGGAGACATTGTGAAGGTCGGTGCCAAGGTCGCAGGCGGAGGCGGAGGCGGTCGTCCCGAGATGGCCCAGGCCGGCGGAAAGAATCCTGAAAAAATTGATGAAGCATTAGACGCAGTAAAAGCCTATGTGGAGGAAACCCTCTAGGTCGTCGGAGCAGTTCTGTATGTGGTTCGCAGTTCGGATTCGATGCTTATTAAACCCTTTCGTCATTCAGGATGGAAGGGTTTTTCTCTAGAATCATGGCATCGGAATCTTGAAGGATGAAACGGGATAAAGGAAAAGCACTTTGAAGGAGAAAGGATGAGGTATATGCTGTATGGAGTACTGTTTTCAATTTTAGGAGGTGTGGCTATCGCCCTGCAGGGGATTTTTAATGCACGGCTGGGTGAAGGAATCGGATTCTGGCATACCAATGCCTTTGTCCACGGCAGCGGCTTTCTTGTGGCACTGACCATTATGCTCCTCTTTGAGGGAGTGAACTTCTCACCCATGCGTGAAGTACAACCCTACTATCTCCTGGGGGGAGTGATGGGTGTGATCATCATTTTCAGCGTTATTAACGGAATCACCGCCATCGGAGCAAGCTATACCGTGATCCTTTTGATCGTCACCCAGATTCTCATCACGGCGGCAATTAACTATTTCGGAATCTTTGGTGAACCGGTAATTCTTCTTACTGCGAAGAAACTTCTGGGTCTCGGGTTAATGATCTCGGGAGTGGTGATCTATCAGCTCAGTTAAAGCTGACGACAGCAATGAGGAATTCGATGAAACACGTCAGAACACCTCCGGAAAAGGCAGCCATGGGTAAGAGAAAAGATTTTCTCAATCATGGTTTTAATGACAGGAGAACTATGATAGAATAGAGCAATAGAGTAATATGGAAAAAATCGGAGGAGGGAACCCGAAATGGATAATCAACACACTATGCAGTTCAACATCGACCAGGAAAAGCAAAAGGAAGCCAGGGATGTGATCCTGAAGGTCTATCAGGCCTTGGAGGAGAAGGGATACAATCCGGTGAACCAATTTATCGGATATATGCTCTCGGGAGACCCCACATACATTACCAGCCATAACAGCGCCAGAAGCGTGATCTCGAAAATCGAACGGGATGAGCTTTTAGAAGAACTGTTACGGGTTTATCTTTCAAATGAACAGGTGCATCTTTCAAGTGATCAGATGCCTTTAAAGTAAGGGGATATCCCTTACTTTTTTACATTTAAAAGGATATTCGCATTTTCTCATGGACTATGTTATAATTATTCTTTGTATGAGAACGAAAAAAAGGAGAATGAATGTGGAGGTTCGACGGCTTGGAAAGAGTGAGTTAATTGTATCAAAGCTCTGCTTCGG
The DNA here is from genome assembly GCA_003554105.1 of Clostridiaceae bacterium. Lineage (GTDB taxonomy): Bacteria > Bacillota > Clostridia > Peptostreptococcales > T1SED10-28 > T1SED10-28. The sequence goes on from PWFQ01000006.1 coordinate 173,604, forward strand.
ATCCTTGACAATCAGTGCTTTGCAGAGAAATTTCCAGGTGAACGAGGCGGAAAAGCTTCTGATCCACGGATTTGAAAAGGGCATCAACTTTATTGACACCGCAGCCCTTTATAAAAATTACCATTTACTGAAGGACCCTGTAAAGCGTTTCGGCCGGAAAAAAATTGTTCTTTCAACGAAATCCTACGCTTATTCCAGAGAGACTGCGGAAAAAAGCCTTGTGGAGGCATTGAAAGGCCTTGACACCGATTATATTGATCTGTTTATGCTTCATGAACAGGAAAACGAACATACACTTCGAGGCCATCAAGAGGCCATCGGGTATTTTATAAAAATGAAGGAACGGGGAATCATCAAAAGCTTCGGAATTTCCACCCACTTTATTGAAGGGGTGAAGGCGGCCACAAAGCGGGAGGACATTGACGTGATTCATCCCATCATCAATTACCGGGGAATCGGAATTGTGGACGGGACCATCGAGGAGATGCTGAAGGCTGTAAAAGAAGCGAAGGAAAAGGATATCGGAATTTATGCTATGAAGGCTCTCGGTGGAGGGCATCTTCTTCAGGATTTTCAAAAAGGACTGGAGTTTGCGCTCAGCCTCGCCTTTGTGGATTCCATCGCCATCGGAATGCAGCGAAGGGAAGAAATCGATGCCAATGTTGCCTATTTTGAAACCGGCAAAGTGGATCCGGAACTGGTGAAAAAAATAAAAACCGCCTCCCGAATACTTCACATCGCCGACTGGTGCAGTGGATGCGGAGAGTGTGTAAAACGATGCCAAATGGCTGCTTTGTCTCCAGGGGATAAAGCGTGTTCAAGTGGAGAAAAAATTGTTGTGGATCCGAATAAGTGTGTTTTTTGCGGATATTGTGCTTCTGCATGTCCGGAATTTTGTATAAAAGTGATTTAGGAGGAACTATGGAGCGAATTTTAGGACTGGATGTGGGAGACCGCACCATTGGTGTCGCAGTAAGCGATCCCCTTGGATGGACTGCCCAGGGAGTGAAAACCATCCGACGAAAAAGTAAAAAAGAGGACTTTCAGGAACTGGAAGAACTGATGAAGGAATACAACATTAAAAAGATTGTAGTAGGACTGCCAAAAAATATGAATGGAACCCTGGGTCCCCAGGGGGAAAAAACCGAAGCCTTCGGTGAGAAGCTGAAAAATAAATACGGGCTTCCGGTAATCCTCTGGGATGAACGTTTAAGCACCCGGGCTGCGGAAAGAACCCTGATTGAAGGGGATGTCAGCCGCAGGAAGCGAAAGGGGATCATTGATAAGATGGCAGCAATTCATATATTACAAGGATATTTAGACAGTGTTAAATAATTATATCCCTGAAGGGAAAAACAAGGAGGAATGAAAAATGGAAGAACGGGAAAATATTGTTACCCTCGTAGACGAGGAAACCAATGAGGAAAAGGATTTTGAGATTATCATGACCCTGGAACTGGAAGGAAAGGAATACACCATTCTGCTGCCTTTGGAGGAAGAAGAGGAAGAGGAAGCCTACGTCTTCGAAATCAAGTACGAAGGGGAGGATGAAGAGGAGTTTGTCCTGCTTGCCATCGAGGACGACGAAGAGTTCGAAAAAGTGGTGGAGGCTTATGAAAGCCTGATCCACCAGGAGGATGACGAAGAGTAGTGTCTTTTATACCGATTCCCGGCGATAAGGTGAAGGGAATTTTCCATCGCCGGGTGAACCGGTTTATCGGAGAGGTGTTGGTTGAAGGGCGTCTTGAAAACGTTCATGTAGCCAATACGGGACGAATGCGTGAGCTGCTGATGGAAGGTGCTGAGGTTCTCCTTCGAAAAGTGGATCTCCCCCATCGGAAAACCAAGTTCGATCTGCTGATGGTGTATAAGAACGGGATTCTTGTCTCCATCGACTCAAAGCTGCCAAACCAGCTTCTGGAGAAGGCCTTTCTCAACCGGGAACTACCGGGCTTTGCCGGGTTTTATGAAGTCAAGCGGGAAGTAACCTACGGAAAAAGCCGTCTGGATCTTGCCCTTCGGGATCCCGGAAGGGACCGGCTTGCCCTCATCGAAGCCAAGTGCGTAACCCTGGTGAAGGAAGGAAATCTTGCGTCTTTCCCCGATGCCCCCACAACCCGGGGCGTAAAGCATGTCCGGGAGCTGATGGCGTCTGTAAAAGAGGGCTATCGGGCAGGGGTCTTTTTCATCATCCAGAGGGAGGATGGAGAGGTTTTTACCCCCAACAGTGAAATGGATCCGGAGTTTGGAGAGGCCGTTGCCGTTGCCGCGAAGGCAGGGGTTGAGTTTTATGCCTATCAATGCAAGGTGACACCGGATGATATTCGTTTGAGAAAGGAAATTCCTGTTATGATTGAACCTTCTAAAGCGCCTTTAAAGGATTGACAGATACAGACAGGTGGGATATACTATACTTGAAAAAGATTACTATTTGAGAAAATTACTGATGAAAAGAGGGAAAATACAATGGTCGAAACCATGGAGCGGTTAAAAGAGCGTTTGAAGGAAAAAGGAAGCAAACTGACACCACAGCGACGGGAAACCTTGAAAGTGATAGTTGAGAATCAGGGAGAGCATTTAAATACGGAAGAGATCTATGAGTTAGTGCGCAAAGACTGTCCTGAAATCGGCCTTGCCACTGTCTATAGAACATTGCAATTATTAGAGGAAATGGATATCGTCTCACGGATCAATCTGGACGACGGATGTTCCCGCTATGAGATAAAAACCGATGACGAAGATCATCAGCACCATCATTTAATCTGCCAGAAGTGCAATAAGATCATCGAAGTGAAAATTGACCTGTTGGAAGAGTTGGAAAGAGAAATTGAAAAAGAATACGATTTTGATATCAAGGACCATAAAGTGAAATTTTTTGGAACTTGTTCGGAATGTAAATAGAAATCTTAAAGGAGTGACAAATTTGTCAAGTAAAAAGCAAAAGTTAAAAATTATTCCTCTCGGAGGGCTCAATGAAATCGGAAAGAATATGACAGCCCTGGAATATGGAAATGAGATCGTGATCATCGATTGCGGCCTTAGTTTTCCCGAGGACGAAATGCTGGGAATCGATATTGTAATCCCGGATATCAACTATCTTTTGAAGAATCGGGAGAAGGTAAAGGGGATAGTTCTGACCCACGGACACGAAGACCACATCGGAGCCCTGCCTTATTTTCTGCAAAAAATCAATGTGCCTGTCTACGGCAGCAGACTTGCAATCGGTCTGGTGGAAAACAAATTAAAAAGCCATAAACTGAAAAATGTGCATCTTCAAAAAGTTCAGCCCCGACAGAAAATTCAGTTGGGAGTCTTTAAAATTGAATTTATCAGCACCTCCCACAGTATCCCCGATGCATTTGCCATCGCAGTGGAAACCCCTGTTGGTGTGGTGTTTCATACGGGAGACTTTCGAATTGACTATACCCCGATCGATGGTCAGATGATTGACTTTCATAAGATCGCTGAAATCGGGAAAAAGGGTGTTCTTGTGATGCTTGCCGACAGCACAAATGCTGAGCGGGGAGGCACCACCATGTCGGAAAAAAGCGTGGGAGATACCTTTGAGGAGATCTTCAGCACACGGAAAAGCCGAATTATTATTGCAACCTTCGCATCCCATATTCATCGGATTCAACAGATTGTCAATACGGCAGAGAAGTTTAACCGGAAGGTGGTCTTCTCAGGCCGAAGCATGCTGACGGTTGGAGCCGTTGCCCAGGAACTGGGAGTGATGAGTCTTCCCGAGGGCATCGTGATCCAGGAGAAGGAAATGAACAACTACCCCGACGAGGAAATCGTAGTCGTGGTTACCGGTTCTCAGGGTGAGCCCATGGCGGCACTGCCCCGAATGGCCAGTGATGATCACCGAACTTTGGATATTCGCAAAGGGGACACAGTGGTCTTTTCCTCCACTCCCATTCCTGGAAATGAAAAGCTGGTTGGAAAAGTCATGAATCAGCTGTATGACAAAGGCGCGGAAGTCATCTACGAAAAGCTGTATGACGTTCACGTTTCAGGACATGCCTGCCAGGAGGAATTAAAATTGATGCACCGCCTGGTGAATCCGAAATTCTTTATTCCTGTTCACGGGGAAACCAGACACCTTCGAAAGCATGGACTGCTTGCTGAAGAACTGGGAATGCCCAAGGAGAACATTTTTATCGCAGAGACGGGATCCGTTCTTGAGTTTACCGAGGACAGCGGCCGTCTTGCTGGAAATGTTCCTTCAGGACAGGTACTGGTGGACGGACTTGGTGTTGGAGACGTTGGGAACATCGTTCTCAGAGATCGAAAGCATCTTGCCGAGGACGGTCTGATGATCGTTGTCGTGACCTTGAAGAGAGAAAACAAGAAGGTCGTTGCAGGCCCTGATATTATCTCCAGAGGGTTCGTCTATGTACGGGAATCCGAAGACCTGATGGCGGAAGCCAGAGGAGTTGTGGATAAAGCACTTGAAGGCTGCACCGATGAAAATGCCAAGGAATGGTCCGTGATCAAGGGAGCAATCCGGGACAGCCTTAAGGTTTTCCTTTATGAAAAAACCAAACGGCGACCCATGATTCTTCCGATTATTATGGAAGTTTAAGGGCAAGTATATTATAATTAAATCGAACCATTTAAGTGAAACTCTAACCATCATTGTTAGAGTTTCATTTTTGCGTAAATACATGGAGGGAAGGAGGAGCCTTAATGAATATACTCTTATACATTGTCTTAATCCTCATCGGAGGAATCCTGGGAAACCGGAGACTCCTTCCGGAATGGGTGATGAAATACATGGATCAGATACAATTTATCTGTCTCCTGCTTCTCCTGTTTATTATGGGAGTGTCCATCGGACTGGATGAGGAAGTGATCCGCTCCTTCGGAACCATCGGTATGCAGGGAATTTTCTTTGCGGTGGCTTCCATTGTCTTCAGCGTGCTGGGAGTTAAATTGATTGCACCCTATGTGTTTTCCAAGGGAGGTGAGGAGGAATGAGTATCGCCATCTTAGCAGCGGTTGCCTTCGGCATCCTCTCCGGAATTTTTGTCTTTCCCTCCTCCATGGAAAGCTCCATGGGTCTTTTTATCAACATCGGACTGGGACTGCTTCTTTTCTTTGTGGGAATCGATATCGGATCCCATCGGGGGATTCTCTCGAAAATCAGGAGGATCGGCTTCAAGGTTTTTCTCGTTCCCCTGATGGTGGCCATCGGAAGCATCCTGGGTACTGCGGTTGCAGGGATAATCATGGGAGTTGCATTGAATGAATCCGCAGCCATCGGAGCGGGTTTCGGCTGGTATTCTTTGTCCGCCATCGAGCTTTCCAGACACAGCGCATATCTTGGGACTCTTGCTTTTGTGACCAATATCTCAAGGGAAGTTATTGCCCTGGTCACCATTCCCTTTATCGCCAAATATGTGGGGAAACTGGAAGCCATTGCTCCCGCCGGGGCCACCGCCATGGATACGGTGCTGCCGGTGATTTCCAAGGCCACCAACGCCAATGTGGCCATCATCTCCTTTATCACGGGAGTGGTTCTGTCCAGTCTGGTGCCGGTGCTCGTACCCTTTTTCATGCTGTTTTAACGGGATGATTTGAAAGGTGACGAAAGGAGGAAGAGGATGAAAAAATCCAAGGAAACCATAAATAATACCATCAATAATACCATCAATAATACGATAAGCAACACCAGCAATGAATGTGAAAAGGAGAACAGGGAAATCATTGTGAGAGATCACGCGAAAGATTTTTTGTTGGACATTCTCCCTAAGGATCGTGGTATACTGAAAGAGCTACGGGACTATGGTGAAGAGCATCATGTCCCCATTGTCGAGGAGGAAGTGGCTGCTCTTATAAAGGTGCTGACCCGTACCTCGGGAGCGAAAAATGTCCTTGAAATCGGCACCGCCATCGGATACTCGGGTTGCATTTTCCTTGAAGCCATGGGAGAAGGCGGGAAGCTCACCACCATCGAGCGGAATGAAGAGATGCTCCGTCTTGCAGGAGAAAATTTCAGGAAAGCGGGACGGGAGAACTCCGTCAGGATCCTTCCGGGAGATGCTTTGGAAATTCTGCATTATTTAAAGGGAGACTACGATCTGATTTTTCTTGACGGAGCCAAGGGGCACTATCGGGAAATGCTGGATCTTACGATTTCACTGTTGAAGCCGGGAGGGCTTTTAATCTCCGACAACATTCTTTTTAAAGGAATGGTTACGGGAGAGCATCCGGTGAAGCGGCGAAAACGGACCATTGTCAATCGCATGAGAGACTATCTGAAATATATCTGCGACCATCCCCTGTTGGACACCAGTATCATTCCCATCGGAGACGGGGTTGCCCTCTCTTACAGGAAGAATGAGGTGGAACAAAAAGGATTATCGGAGCGTATTGAGAAGAAGGAGGACTCTGAATGAAAAGAGTTGAACTGCTGGCCCCGGCCGGTGATTTGGAACGACTGAAAATGGCCGTTATGTATGGGGCCGATGCAGTGTATCTGGGAGGACAGATCTTTGGTCTTCGGGCTGCTGCAAAGAATTTCACCCCCGAGACCATGAAAGAGGGCGTGGACTTTGCCCATAAACGGGGAGTCAAGGTCTTTCTGACCTTGAATATCATTCCTCATAACGATGATTTTGAGGGTCTGGAGGACTATCTGAAGCAAGTGGAAAAGATCGGGATTGACGGTGTCATCGTCTCCGATCCGGGAACCTTCCAGATTGTCCGGGAAACTATACCGGAAATCGACATTCACATCAGCACCCAGGCGAATACCACCAATTACCGAACCATCAACTTCTGGCAGCAACAGGGAGCAAAGCGTGTGGTCCTTGCAAGAGAGCTGAGCTTTAAGGAAATCCGGGAGATCAAGGAAAAGGCCCGCCCCGACGTGGAGCTTGAGGCCTTTGTCCACGGAGCCATGTGCATTTCCTATTCGGGACGGTGCCTTCTCAGCAATTATATGGCAAACCGGGATGCAAACCGGGGGGAGTGTGCCCAGCCCTGCCGCTGGAACTACTATCTGGTGGAGGAGCAGCGTCCGGGAGAGTATATGCCGGTGTATGAGGATGAAAAAGGAACCTACTTTATGAATTCCAAGGATCTTTCCATGATCGGCCACATTCCCGAGATGATCGAATCCGGGATCGAAAGCTTGAAAATTGAAGGACGGATGAAAACCATTTATTATGTGGCAACCATCGTCCGGGCTTATCGGATGGCCATCGACGCTTACTATGAAGACCCGGAAAACTGGAGTTTTCAGCCTGAATGGCTGGAGGAGATTAAAAAGGTCAGCCATCGGGAGTTCACCACAGGATTTTATTTTGAGAAACCCGACGAAAAAGAGCACATCTATCAGGATAAGACCTATCACAGGGATTACACCTTCGTGGGTCTTGTCAAAGAGTATGACCCCGGAAAGAAGATCGCCCTCATCGAGCAGCGGAACCGCTTTTTCAAAGGAGATACCGTTGAGATTGTGGGTCCGGGAAAAGAGGTCTTCACGATGGATATCAAAGAGATGATCAATGAAGAGGGAGAGGCAATTGAAGTGGCACCCCACCCCAAGCAACTGGTGCGGATCCCTGTGGATCACCCGGTGAAACCCTATGATATGCTGCGAAAGGAAAGGATGAATCATGATGAATAAACCGATATTAATTGGCATTACCGGAGGAACGGGCTCGGGAAAAAGCACGGTGGCTCATGCGATTTATGACAGCCTGACGGAAAAAAACATCGCGATTATTGAACAGGATGCCTACTATAAGGACCAATCCCATCTTTCCTTTGATGAGAGAACTAAAACCAATTACGACCATCCCTTCGCCTTTGATATGGATCTGTTAGTGGAACATCTTCAAATGCTGAGGAACAATCAGGCCATTGAAAAACCGGCCTATGATTTCGAGCGACATACCCGAAAGCCGGAAACTGTTTTGTTTCAGCCCAAGGACATTATTATCCTTGAGGGGATTCTGATTCTTGATGAACCCCGGCTCCGGGACATGCTGGACATAAAGATTTTTGTGGATACCGATGCCGATGTCAGGATCATCCGCCGGATTATCAGGGATATCAAGGACCGGGGAAGAAGCCTGGACTCCGTCATCGACCAATACTTAACCACCGTGAGGCCTGCACATCTTCAGTTTGTGGAGCCCAACAAGAAGTTTGCTGACATTATTATTCCTGAAGGAGGCTTTAACCAGGTGGCCATCGACATTATGATTGCCAAGGTGAAATCCATTATTCAGGAGCGCGGGAATGTGTAACGTGAGCATGAAAATGAGCAACATGACATGAATATGAGCAACATGAGTATGAAAATGAGTTACAGGAACGCAGGGAAGAGAGAAGTCGGGAAACCCGTCATAGGGGTATGAACGGAATTGAAAGGTATGCTATAATTATAGTAAGGGTATAATTAATCAAAGGGGGCAATCAGATGAATATCGCTTTTTTCATTACACCGAAACATGAAAGTGTCTGCCTGGATAAGGATGCAACCATGCGTCAAGCCTTGGAAAAAATGGAGTATCATCGCTACACCGCCGTACCGCTTGTAGATAAAAAAGGACGGTATGCAGGAACCCTCACTGAAGGGGATTTATTATGGAAGCTGAAAAATACATCGGATTTAACTTTTGAACAGACCAACAAAATTTCCTTGAATGATGTACCGAAACGAATGAAGAATAAGCCGATTTCCATCAACGCGGAAATTGATGAGATTATTGATATGATTATGAACCAGAATTTTGTCCCCGTCGTGGATGACCACAAGGTTTTTGTGGGGATCATTACCCGTAAGGCAGTGATGTCCTATCTTCGAACTCTTGCCTATGGGGAGAGGAAAACCTTTGAAAAGCTGCAAACCGCCTTCGGTCTTTCATAAAATCGGGGGAATGTTGAGGCAAATCTGAAAAAGCAGGTGATTCAATGTTCAAAGCATCATTTCAAAACGATTATAGTGAAGGAGCCCATCCTGATATCCTGAAAACCCTGGAGAAATCGAATTATGCCTCCATGGTGGGATACGGAGAGGATCCCTTATGCGAGAAGGCGAAAGAGCTGATCCGTGAACAACTGGGGGAAAACAGGGACTCGGACATTCACTTTGTTGCAGGGGGCACCCAGGCAAATCTGATTTGTCTCAGGGCAATGTTAAAGCCCTACGAATCGGTGATCGCTGCCACCAGCGCACACATTGCGGTCCACGAGACCGGGGCCATTGAAGCCACAGGTCATAAAATCAATACCGTATCCACAGAGGACGGAAAGCTTCGTCCGGAAGATGTCATTTCAGTGATCGATGCCCATGAGGATGAGCATATGGTCCTGCCCCGGGTCATCTATTTATCCAATGCCACGGAAGTGGGAACCATTTATCACAAAGAGGAGCTTGAAGCTCTTCACCGTGTGGCAAAGGAACGGGATCTGTTGCTCTTTATCGATGGAGCTCGGATGGGATCCGCACTGACTGCCGGGGATAATGACCTGACTCTGGAAGACTTGACCCGCCTTACCGATGTATTTTACATAGGGGGGACAAAAAACGGAGCGCTGATGGGTGAAGCCATTCTGATCAACAATGCTTCTTTAAAGAAGCATTTTCGTTTTCATATTAAACAGACAGGAGCATTGATGGCAAAGGGACGGGTTCTGGGAGCCCAGTTTACAGGACTCTTTCAGGAAAATCTCTTTTTCCGGCTGGCAAAACACGCCAATGACCGGGCTGAAGAACTGAAGACGGGAATCAAGGAAGAGGGATACGGATTTCTTTCCGAGACCACAACCAATCAGATTTTTCCGATTCTCCCCGTCAACGTGGTGGAACAGTTGGAAAAACATTACCGGTTTTATCGCTGGGCTGTTGTGGATGAAAAACACGTGGCCCTTCGGCTGGTGACCTCCTGGGCCACAGAGAAAAGCACAATTGAGACCTTCCTGAAGGATCTTAAAGAGATAGCCGCCAATGCTTAAATAAAGGTATAAATAAGAGGAATATTACAGCAAGGAGATGAGATCATGAAATTTTCAACACTTCCCCCAAAGGGAACCTTCGATGTGTTACCGGAGGAAATGGAACTGAGAAACTGGATGCAGGAAACCATCAGGGAGACCTACGAGGAAAACGGGTTTGCCCAGATTGAAACCCCCTGCATTGAAAACCTGGACCTGCTCACAAACAGCGAAGGTGGAGAAAATCTCCAGCTGTTGTTTAAAATTCTGAAACGGGGAGAGAAGCTGAACCTTTCCGAGGTCACGGAAGAGATGACGGAAAATGATTTGGCGGATTTAGGGCTCAGATTTGACCTGACCCTTCCCCTCAGCCGATTTTACGCCAACAACCGGAATGACCTGCTAAACCCCTTCAAGGCTTTTCAAATAGGAAATGTGTGGAGGGCGGAGAGGCCCCAGAAGGGACGGTTCCGACAATTCACCCAATGCGATATCGATATTTTAGGAGACGAGTCCATTTATGCGGAAATCGATCTTATCTTTACCGTGACAAAAGCCTTAAAACGCTTAGGATTTGAAAACTGCAAGGTGAAAATCAACGACCGGAGACTTCTTCGGGAGATGGTGAACCGGGCAAAGCTTCCCGACGGGGATTTTGACAGCATCTGTATTTCCCTGGACAAAGCGGATAAGATCGGCTTACAGGGAGTCAAGGATGAGCTTCTCGGAAAAGGCTTTCTAACGGAAAGGGTGGATCATCTTCTTGCTTTGCTGGAGGAGGTAAAAGCCCAGGGACTGGATGCTTTTGAAGGAGAAGAAGCGGAGGATCTGAAGCTGCTGATTCATAACATTGAAGAGTATTTTCCCATTGAGTTTGAACCCACATTGGTTCGGGGAATGGGATATTATACGGGACCCATTTTTGAGATTGAAAGCGAGGATTTTAAAAGTTCCATCGCCGGAGGAGGACGCTACGACAATCTCCTCTCCAAATTTCAAAAGGAATCCCTTCCTGCTGTGGGAGTCTCCATTGGATTCGAGAGAATCTTTTCTATTCTCATGGAAAAGGATTTTTTGATTCCCGAGCGTCGGAAAAAACGGGCTCTGGTCTTTACCAAAGATGAGGATCTTCAAAGGGCCATCGCCTTTGCCGAGGGTCTTCGGGACAGGGGACAGATCGTCTCCCTGGTAAGGGTTTTCAACAAGATGAGAAAGAAACTCAAGCAGCTGGAAAACACCTATGATCAGGTGGATGTGATCCGGGATGAAACGGTGCTGGGGGATTTACTGGAAGCCCATGAGCTGTAGGGTTGAAATCCAAGAAAAAGAGTGGATAAAGCAGAATTGAAAAGGGAGAATTCTCCCTTTTTCGGTTCTGCTTTTTTGTGGTATTTGAAAAAGATGAATTTTTTTAAAAAACACTGTTGACAATGTGACAAGCATGTCATATAGTAAAAACAGATAGAGGCGACGAAGGTGTCATATGACGGCTTCGTCATATTTAGACTCTAAGCATGACAAGGCTGTCATATCCGTAAAGCAGATGAGAAGGCTGTACCAGAGACCAATAAGAGAAACAGATCGCAGAAGACATAGGAATTTACCAGAAAAGGAGGAGTAAAATCATGCCTCACTCAACATTTTTCAACATTGATGAGGAAAAACGGCAAAAGATCATCTCTGCTGCAATGAAGGAGTTTTCCAAGCATACCTACACCAATAGCAGCATCGCCAGGATCATTAAAGATGCAGGAATTCCACGGGGGAGCTTTTATCAGTACTTTGAAGGAATTGATGATTTGTATCAATATGTGCTGACAATTATCGGGGATGAGAAAATGGCCTATCTTGCACCGGTCATGGCCGCCATGGAGAAGGGGGAAACCTTTGTAATTTTAAAAGAGCTGTACCGGGCAGGAATTCAGTTCGCCAAGGATCATCCCAAGTATGCGGGAATCGGAAATCAGCTCTTTAAAGAAAAAAAGGCCGTACGGGATCAGATAACGGAAGGACTCATGGAGCGGAGCATCGCCTTTTATGAAATGATTTTCCAGCAGGGCCAGGAAAAAGGGGAGATCGACCCTAAGGCAGACGTTGCGACCGCAGCCTATATGGCCCATACCCTGAACATCAACCTGGCGGATATGGTTCTCGAAGGAAAGGAAAATCAGAATTTGATGGATCATGTGGATGAGTATTATGAACGGGTGGAGAAAATTCTCTATATCTTTGAAGAGGGTCTCAGAATCAAAGAAAAGGAAAACAATCAAAATGGATGAAGATGGATTCCAATGGATCAAAGGAAGTCGAAAAAGGATGGAAAGAGCAATGATTATTCGGGTGTAAGTGAGAGAGGAGAATAAATATGAACAGGCATGAGTTATTGGATCGTTTAACCTGTCGGATTGGTGGAATGGCTGCGGGAGAGAAGAAGTTTTTCGCAAAATCCATCAGCAAAGAATCTTTAAAGAATGTCATAGAATCCATAGAGATGAAGCTTCCTGAGTTTGTCGGAGAAGGGGTCTATAAAGTTCAGGGAAAAACAGAGGAAAGTGAAATCCAGGGGGACTTCATGGTGTATCAATGGCTGGGGGATGACTATCCCACCCTGATTTATCATCACGGAAACAATGAACAGCCCTTCAATTTCGGGAAAACTGCTAAAAATACCTTTCGTGATATCATCAAAAATCGAAAGGATCAGCTGGGCACAAATGTGATTCTTCTCCGGGCCCCCTTTCATGACCAGGGACTAAAGGAATATACTGTGAAAATCACAGAGGGTAGAAATTTTATTGCCATGCTTGCGTTTTCCGCAGTTCTGACGGATCATCTTGTGAAGGCTCTGAAGGAAAAGACCGGAAAACCCGTTGCAGTGGCAGGATTCAGCCTTGGAGGATGGGTGACCAATCTTCATAAAGCCTACTTTGACGAAGCCGACTTGTATATTCCCATGGCGGCGGGAGCGCTTTTGGGGGAGATTTTTCTCACCTCCCGGTATCAGGCACTGGCAGGTCAACCGGCTCTGGATGATCCGGAGGAGCTGCGAAGGATACTCAATTTTCAGGAGGATTTTTTAGTGAAGCCTCAGGAAAATCTCTATCCCCTTTTAGGGAAGTATGACCAGATCATTGAATATGATGTGCAGAAGTCATCCTATCCTGAATGCACCATCAATGTGGCGGAAAAGGGACATGTGACCGCTGCAACCGACGGGGACCTTCTTTATGCTCATCTTCAAAAGAGTCTTGATCAAATGGAGATTCAGAAGGAAGCATCATAGGATGGAAAAAGGATGAAGATCATTGAAAATAAAGGAGGGAACAGTATGTTTAAAGTGGAAAATCTGCATTTTACCTACCCGAAGAATAAAGAGGAGACCATCAAGGGGATCGACTTTGAAATCCGGGAGGGGGAAGTATTCGGACTTCTTGGACCCAGCGGTGTGGGGAAAAGCACCACACAGAAAATTCTGATCAAAATCCTTCAGGACTTTGAAGGAAGCATTACCTATAAGGGGAAAAATCTGAAAGACTATGGCAGGGATTTTTACGAGGAGATCGGAGTGGGTTTTGAAATCCCCGTACATTTCTCTAAGCTCACCGCCATGGAAAACCTGCAATTTTTTATGAAGCTCTATAAGAATCATGAAGAACCCGATGAGCTTTTAAAGAAACTTGGTCTCTATGAGGACCGGAATAAGAAAGTCGGTGAATTCTCCAAAGGCATGAAGGTTCGGATGAATTTCGTGAAGGCTCTGCTCAACAAGCCGAAGATGCTGTTTCTTGACGAGCCCACCGCAGGACTGGATCCGAAAAATGCGCGGATTATTAAAAACCTGATCCGGGAGTACAGGGATCAGGGAGGAACCGTGATTCTCACCACCCATCTGATGAATGATGTGGAGGAGCTTTGTGACCGGGTGGCCTTTATGGCAGACGGAAAGATCGTGGAAATCAACTCACCGAAAAATCTGAAGCTCCAGCATGGCGACCGGAAGGTGGAAGTGGAGTATGAAATGGGAGAGAAGCTGGAAAGCCAGATGTTTTCCCTTGACGATCTGAAAGAGGATGAAGAGTTTTTCCGGGTTGTGAAAAATCACCGGATTATTACCATGCACTCCAAGGAAACGACCCTGGATGATATTTTTATCGACATTACCGGGGGTGAGAGCAGTGAAGAATCTTAGGGTATTGTTTATGGGGGAAATGCAGCGACTGCAGAGGTATCATATTATTGCAGCCAGTCTGGTTGTGGCGGTGATCTGGATCGGGGTATTGCATTTTACCGACGTGGACGATGTGACCAGCATCTTTCCTCTGCTTCTTTTTCTGGATGCCACATCCATGTCCATCACACTGATTGGTGTCAGTATGTTTTTCGAGAGGGAGGAGCATACCTTGAAGGCCCTGTTCGTCTCCCCCATCACCAAGGGAGAGTACATGATTTCCAAAATTATCGGGAATATCGTCTCGAATCTTCAGACACTGGTGATTCTTTATCTCTATGCCTGGTTTTTCAAGGAAATCAACTTGAATATCTTCCTTTTGGTGTTTTATGTGATTGTGATCAGTGTTTTTCACTCCATGATCGGATTTTTGCTGGCCTATCGCTCAAAGAGCTTTACCGAACTGTTGACGGGAGTGCTGAAGTACATGTTTATCTTTTTAATTCCCGTTGTTCTTGAGCAGGTGGGGGTCATCACGGGAGATTTGCTCACAAATCTGATGTATGCTCTTCCCACAAAAGCAGCCCTTCTTCTGCTGAATTCCACCACCAACGGAGTGGAAACCTGGGAAGTCTTATACGGAATTGCATATCTTATCGGACTCTCCCTGCTTCTCAGTGTGGTCATCCGTAAAGGATTTGAAGAGTTCGTTGCAAAGGAGAGTGGTATCTGATGTTTACAACCTTTATCGGAAGTGAATTTAAAAAGTGGACACGGGATTCTCTCACATTGTTTATGGTCGTCTATCCCATTTTTTTCGCTCTGATCGGGAGATATTTACTTCCCTGGGCCGACGAGAACACAGCATTTTCGCTGGTCCTCTTCGGGGATTTTGCCATGGCGGCACTGGCACTTCTGACTCCAATGATTTTCGGTGCCTTAATGGGGTTTTCCATTCTGGATGATCGGGATGACGGGATTTTAAATGCCATACGGGTCTCGCCCTTAAGCCTCAGCGGATTTTTAGCTTTCCGTGTGGTCTTAGTCACTTTACTTGCCTTTCTGGCTGGATTTGTGGTGATGTCCGTCGCGGATTTCGGACCTCTGACCGTGGGCCAGACTCTGGTGATTGCCGCAGTGAATTCTCTTAGCGCTCCCATTACCGGATTTTTGATCAATGCCTTTGCCAATAATAAAATCGAAGGATTTGCAGTGATGAAGGGTGCGGGAACGCTTTTGATATTTCCCGTCATCGGTCTGATTTTTACCGATGCCAGGGAGTTTATCTTCTCTCCGGTACCGGGATTCTGGCCCGCAAAGGCCATCAGTGTCCTCTTTCGGGGAGAGGGAGCCTTGAACCTTTCCTATGAGATGTATCTTTTGATCGGATTTGCTTATGTGGTTCTCTTAAATCTCGGGGTGTATCGCCTTTTTGTGAAAAGAACCCGTCTTTAGTGGGTATAAGGGAAGATGAGGAGGCGATGGAAAATGAAAAACAGGGAAATGATGAATAGGGAAATTGACAAGTATACATCACTGGGTCTGAAGTCCATTTCATTGGGAGAAATAGAAGGGATGAAGGTGGGGAATGCCCAGGACCTTAAAGGGATCACCGGGTGCACCGTGGCCATTTTTGAAGAAGGAGCGGTTGCCGGAGTGGATGTGCGGGGCGGCGCTCCCGGAACCAGGGAGACGGATCTTTTGAAATCCGAGAATCTTGTGGACCGGGTGCACGGAATCATCCTGGCCGGGGGAAGTGCCTTTGGCCTTGATGCCGCATCGGGAGTCATGAAGTATCTTGAGGAGAAAAATATCGGATTTGATGTTGGAGTGGGAAAGGTGCCCATTGTCCCGGGCGCGGTGCTCTTTGATCTGATCATGGGGGATCCCGAATGTCGCCCCGATGCAAAGATGGGCTATGAAGCTGCAAAAAATGCGGGGAAGGACTTTCAGCAGGGCAGTGTGGGTGCCGGAACCGGGGCCACCGTGGGAAAGATCCTCGGGAAGGAGTTTGCCATGAAGGGAGGCCTCGGAGCCTTTGCTTTTCAGATCGGGGATTTGAAAGTGGGAGCCCTGGTAGCGGTTAATGCCTTTGGGGATATTGTCAAGGATGGAGAGGTACTGGCCGGGGTCTATGACCGGAAGAAAAACCATTTCCTTACGACGGAAGGTGCACTCTTACAGGGAGGCCGGGAAAACCCCTTTAACGGAAATACCACCATTGGAATCATTGTCACCAACGGAAGCTTTTCAAAGCCGGAGATGAACAAAATTGCTTCTATGGCCCAGAACGGCTACGCAAGAGCCATTTCCCCAAGCCATACCATGGTTGACGGAGACACGGTTTTTGCAGCTGCCACAGGGGTCGTGAAAGGAAAAGTCAACGATGTGAACCTGGCGGGACATCTTGCAGCTCTTGCAATGCAGGAAGCTATCTACCGAGGCATTATGGAGGCGGAAACCTTGGATGGAGTTCCCGGTCGAAGTGAAATGAAAGACGAGTAATAAAGTGGGATTATTTTCAATTATTTTGAACTTTTTTCTTCCATTGATCGTTTAAAGAGAGAGAAGATGAAATAAATCCTGAGGAGGAATGAAAATGATTGTGACAACCACTGATCAAATACCCAAAAAAGAAATTATTCAG
>PWFQ01000077.1 GCA_003554105.1 Clostridiaceae bacterium
CAACCACCTTTTTCAAAAAAGCTTCTTCCATCGAATCGGCTGAAAGCTCTTCCGGTTTTATTTCTATTTTCCGGTTATACTTCTCCCGTATTTTCTTTCTGGAAATAATCAGATTATTCACCCTCAGCAGCAACTCATCAGGACGAAAAGGTTTTGTGATGTAATCATCGGCATGGATTTTTAGCCCCTCTATTTTATCCTCATGTGATGCCTTGGCGGTGAGAAGGATCAGTGGTATATGACTGGTTTTTTCATCCTGTTTCAGAATTTCGGCTACTTTGTACCCATTCATCTTCGGCATCATGACGTCACTGATAACCAGGTCGGGGATCTCCTGAAGGGCGGTTTCCACTCCCGCTTCTCCGTCTGCAGCCGTTATGATACGGTACGATTTTTTTAAAATATCCCGTAGGTAATTCATTACATCTGCGTTGTCTTCTATAAGCAGCAGGAGAGGAGATGCCGGTTCCGCCTCTTGATCGGAGTCCACATAAATGTCTTCTACAGTATCCGGTATAGATTGTATACCAACGTTTTCTGCGTGTGATTCAGAAATTTTCTCAGCTTCGCTGTAGTGCTGATCTGATACGGGTAATTCAACGATAAACTCCGTTCCGCTATCCACAGAGCTTTGAACCTTTATTTCACCTCGGTGGAGAATTACCAGTTCCCTTGTAAGTGCCAGCCCGATTCCGGAGCCTACCGTTCCCGAATATTCTGTTTCCGAACCCCGGTAAAAACGGTCAAAGATATGCTCAAGATCTCCTTCAGGTATTCCTTCACCATTGTCTGAAATCGCTATTCTGCACCATCTTAATCCGTCTTTTTTAACCAAGGATGAGATCATGACACTGACTTCACCGCTATCTTTCGAAAACTTAATGGCATTGCCGATGAGGTTGATCAGAATGGTCTCCATTTTACTGCGGTCGATCCACGCTTCCCGGGATTCAAAATTTGATTCGGTTTTCAGCGTGATATCCCGCATATCGGCAAGCGATTGAAACGACATGGTAACACCTTTGACCAACGCGTTCAGATCCGCCTTTTCAACACCCAGAGAAAGGCTTCCCGATTCCAGCCGTGAGAGGTCGAGCAGTTGGTTTACGAGCGACAACAATCGGTCACTGTTTTTCTGCATAATTGTAAGCTCTCTTTCTATTTCGGGATCATTAATACCGGACTTTATTTTTTCGATTGGCCCGGAAATCAGCGTAAGTGGTGTTCTGAACTCATGCGAGATGTTTGAGAAGAAGTTGGACTTCATCTGTGCCACCTCTTCACTTTTTTCGAGAAGCTGACCGTTTTTTCGGGTCTTGTATCGCTGGCCGCCATAGAGCAGGAGCAGTATCAGTGAAACCAGAATTCCCGAAAAGAGATAGGTATTCCGTCGAAATGTGGCTGTCTCAGCTTCAAGGGTGAGCATGCTTATCATTTGATCCCGTTTTTCAGTTTCGTAGAGAATCTGCAACTGGTTGATCTGTTTTTCTCTTTCAGTCGTGAAGAGGCTGTCTTTTGTTGAGATATAGAGCTTCAGGGCCTTGTTAGCAAGTTCAAAATTACCGAGACCTTCATAGGCTTCTGACATATTCCGGTAAGTATAACGCAGCCTGCTGAGATCATTTCGTTCTTTACCCATCTGTTCAGCCAGAAGGGAGAACTCGAGCGCTTGCTCATAATTGTTCAAATCGAGATAGGCTTCAGTAATATTGTTTAGTGTTGCCGCGCTATTGTAATCGGTCTCACGCATGATTTCGAGTGCCTCAAGCATATTCGAAAGTCCGTCTTCAGGAAATCCCAATTTTCTGTAGGATGATCCTATATTACCGAGAATAATTGCTTCATCTTCCGGGTAACTGAGCTCCCTTGCAAGTTCAAGGGCTTCCATATGGAACTTCATTGCTGTATCATAATCCTCATTTCGCTGGTAGGCCGCCCCCAGATTAAGTTTGCTGATCATGATCCCTGTTTTGTCTTCCATCTCTTCATCCATCGAAAAGGCTTCGTGGAAATACCGGATCGCTTCTGCATAATTACCGGTATTCAGATAGGTATTGCCGATAATGGTATAGGATATTGCCATTCCGGTTTTCCGACCGAGCCTCTCATTAATCCTGAGTCCTTCAAACAGGTTGGACAATGAAGTTGAAAAATCTCCCAATTCCTGATAGATGCGGCCCATAGAATTGTATGAATTTGCCATATTGGGTTCCAGTCCCAGTTCTTCAAAAATTGCAAGAGCTTCGCGGATATGATAAAGTGCATCACCATACTCACTTGCCGATTCGTGGTATCTGCTGAGGTAGTAATGACCGTCTGCGGAAAATTTTCGAAACCCGGATGAATGTGCTATTTGGATACCCTCTTCAAAATAGGGGAGTGCTTCATTACGATTTGCTGATCTCATCAGTAACTCTCCGACAAGGAAGAGGCTCCTAACCAGTATTTCAATGTCTCTTTTTTCCCTGCTCAGGATGAGCGCCTGTCGGGCATACTCAAGAGATAGGGGAGGATCATTACGGACGAGTTGATCGGCCAGTTCCAAAAATTGTTCAACCGATTGCGGATCGGTATCCTGATTATCCAGTGAATGGGTAACCTCAGGTTGTATGAGCATCAGGATCAAAAAAAGAGATAAAACCGCAATCCAACTCATCTTGTATTTCTGTTTTCTGTTTAACCCCATAAAAGAAAAGGTGAAAAAAATTGGCTGAATAGTACTTTGAATGAAGGCAAAGAATAAACCTTCTGTTACAGGAATGAAATGCTGCCCTGATTTATGCTCAACGATCTTTATTTAATTATTATAACTTATAGGCTTTAATTTATCAAGTGTTACGAGCAAGGCGAAAAAGTCGATGTACTGCATTGGAACAACTTCGTTGCGTATCTCTTTCCGTGAATTCAGGTTAGGGTTGTTCCATCAATCGGTAAATCGGACTTTATATGTCGCAAATCGGATATCCTTCATTTGGGATACCTTTGTCTGAATCGAGACCTCCATGATTTAGCGATGTTTGAGATTTCGCTTACGCGTTCAAAAAATGAGCCGATTTCCAATATGTTCTTGCGCCTGTCTATTATTTAATTACTAAGCATCATTCAACCAAAAAAAAGCCCTGCAAGTCAACGACTTACAGGGCTAATTGTACCCGAGAGAGGACTTGAACCTCCACGTCCGTTAGGACATACGCACCTGAAGCGCACGCGTCTACCAATTCCGCCACTCGGGCATTTCATCTGATTGACAGACTTTAAATATAGCAACTATCAGAATCAGTTTGCAACAGAATTCTGCCGAAAGTAATCTTTATTTGGGGGGTTATCCCGAAATTTCTGTCAATAGACTACACGCTCCGG
>PWFQ01000058.1 GCA_003554105.1 Clostridiaceae bacterium
GATCATTTCCCGGGTTTTATCCTCAATATGAGCTGTAAGCTCTTCCCTGATCTCTTTTTTGACGAGGGGAAATTTGATTTCCTTTAATATGCGATCGATAAACTCCTGCTCTTTTGGATTGTTCGATGTTGTCATAGGTCACCTCCGTTACCCATAAGTATGAAGTCCTTTCTGACGACTGCCTTCAATCACTTTTTGCACATTTTCAGAAAAGGATTTCCAGGCTTCTGTTTCCTCTTTCAACTCTTCCAGGCCTGATTTTGTGATCTTATAGTATTTTCTGGTTTTTCCTGTGTCTCCCTTTGCCTTGTAGGATTTAACGAACCCCTTAGCCTCCAGTCGGTGAAGAACCGGGTAGAGGGTCCCTTCCTTAAATTGAAAGGCCTTTTCAGATCGGCGCTCAAGTTCTTTGATGATTTCATACCCATAACGATCCTGTTCCTGCAAAAGTGAAAGCAGCATGAGCACAGTGCTTCCACCAATTAATCCTTTATCATAACTCATGATTATTCTCCTTTCAAAAGAGTTTTAATATAGCAGATTGATATTCAAACAAAAGAGGGTATACTTAGATAGTCTATGCTTAAATTATACATAGAGAATCTAAGTAAGTCAAGAAGTTTTTACAGATTGCATTAAAATCATAGAATTACGAGGGAAAGAATGAAAAATAGGGTATCAATAAATGTAGCCACGAATCATTTCATTGATTCGATCAATTATTTAGAGGAGTGATTGGATGAAATACAAAATGCTTCATACCTGTTTACGCGTGATGAATCTTGAAAAATCCCTGGAGTTCTATACGAAAGCCTTGGGATTAAAGGAAACCAGAAGAAAGGATTTTCCTGAGCATGAATTTACTTTGGTGTTTTTAGGAGATGAGGAAGGAAATCATGAGATTGAATTAACTTACAACTACAATCCGGAAAAACCCTATACGATTGGTGATGGATTCAGCCACATGGCCTTGGCCGTTGATGATCTGGAAGCTTCTCGGAAGCGTCATAAAGAGATGGGATATGAGGTTACGGATCTTATGGGTCTGCCGGGATCTCCACCCCGCTATTATTTCGTAACGGACCCGGATGGATATGAAGTAGAGATTATTCGAGGTTCCTAAAATTCTTTTATCCAATGGAATACTTAAAAGAACCACGAATTGCCTCTACATTGAGGCGATTTGTGGTTCCCTTCTTGAGTGAATGAAAATTTCCGATATGTTTTCTATTAAGAGTGCATTGTAAAGTATGCGATTGCAGACAGAGTTTTCCGCTTTGCAGAGGATGGGAATAAGAGAGTGCGATTCCAGGCATTTTTTAGTAAATCCTGTTTACTGCTTTTAACACCGGTTGCACACCACATGGAAAAATGCTCGCAGTTATTCTCTTTTACCCGATAACCACCAAAATCAGAGCCGATTTTGGAGATTGCCCTTTGAACAACTTCATCCCTTTGAAACACAGAGAAAGGCAATGTGTCAATTTCAATACTGCCATCTTTCTTGAACTCATCAGAGGTACATATGCGAATACTTGCTTGGCGAATTTTAAGAATGCTATCAGTCTGGAAATGGATTACTTTGCTGTCTCCCAGATCGATTCCGTAATGCTTATAGGGAATCCACCGAAAGATGATTTTATCGATCCAACAGCTATTGGGATTTTCTCTTATTTTTACAGACTTTTGTCCTAAGGGGATCCTTTTGACGTAGATTATATCGCCACGCATGGCGTCACTTCCTTTTCAAGTATATTCAATCATTAAAGCTATAGTTAATCAGACACTTCATTATATAGGAAAGAGGACTTTTTTACTACTACTATTTCAGCTTTCTGTCACCAAAGGATGAATAAACCTTCCGAGCGAATAGAAGTTTTAGAAGGAAAAAAACAATCTATGGAGAAATATAAAGTAAGATTACTTGCAAAGGAGTGATAACGATGGGTTTGGATGTAAGAAAGAAAACACCCCCTTCTACGGATGAATGGTTAAAAGAAGTAAAAAATGATCCTCAAGCTTCAGAAGAGGGGATGTATCTGATTCATAACGGAGTTGTACGTAAAACCCCGAAGTTAAAAGTTCGAGAAGGGATTGATGATGGAACATCTGTGGACCGATTGGAGTTTTCCTATGATGAAAAAAAGGTTTTGAAGATTGTAGAAAAAACGAAGAACATGAAGGGAATCTTTCACGTAAAAGTATGGTTGAATGAAGGAATTCTTGAAGTTGGCGATGATATTATGTTAGTGCTGATCGGTGGAGATATTCGGCCAAGGGTGATCGATGCACTGCAATTTCTTGTAGGAAAAATAAAAAATGAGTGTGTAGAAGAGGTTGAGATTTCAGGTCCGTAAACCATTGGATCAAAGGAGAGGAAACAATGGATAAGTTGTCTTTTCAGGGAACAATCCGTTCCATACAGCCACGAATTCGATTAAACAGATCTTTCGATGAAGTCGCCCATAATTATTTGGGATATGCCATTCTTCTGATTGGAAGAATTGATGGAGAGGAGCGGGCTTTTCAGATAGGAATCGGGAAATCCGCTCAGGAAAAGTTTCAGCTTAAGGTCGAGGATGTGATTGGAGGAGCGTGTCTTCCTGTTGCAGACCCTAAAATGGAGCCGGTGGAGTTTTATAAAGTATCGAAGCTCAAAAAACATTATGAATCTCATCTTGATGAGAGTGGAGAACCACCATACCTCAGAGTTCCTCCGGATCTTGAAACCTATCGTGCCAGAGGGCATCGTAGACTTTCAGCGAGATCCTATGAAACCAGGTGTCGCCCCTGTGTATGGGGATGCAGGATGCCTGTGGAAATCACTGTGGATCAATGGAATCCTAAAGGAAGCAAAAAATTTCGCTATGAAACTTTCTGCTATGGACCACTAAACTGTTCTTTTTATAAAGCAGGACCTTTGCGGAAAGTTCCGGGCAGAAAAGGGATGGTGTTTGTGGAGGAGGACTGGTTGGATGAAATGAGGGTGAGTCACCGACATCCTGATGATTAAATAATTATTGAGCATATGTATAATTTATGCTAATCTATTTGTTGAAAGACAAAAATATATGGCATCGGAGGGATTCTGTGAAGAAAAATTTTATTGATTATATCGGTGATAGCTTTAAAATTCTTTTTCATAACAAAATTTTACTTTTCCCGGGAGTGGTGGATACTCTCTATGGAGGATTTCTTCTCCTCATTTCGTATAATTTGGCAATAAACGTTCACCGTGGAGGCATGTTTTCCACACTTCTTTTATTACTCCTTACAGGCATGGGAGCGGCATTCCTCATCGCAGGAAAATTGAATATGATCAGGCTGGTCTATGAAAAAGAATATAACGGAGAGGAAGACGGTGAAATAGAATCTCCTCAAGTCAGTGATTATTTTGAGGGAGCTAAGGACTTCGGGTTGAAAATATTCGGCGGGAGCTTACTTATTATGGTAGGGGCTCTGATTTTCTTTATTCCTCTACTCATGATCTCGGTCATGATGCAGGTTTTTATTCTTGTGATGATTGTCACAATAGGATTTGTGGTTTTAATGCTTTTTATCACGCTATGGGATACGATTCTTGTCGCTGATGACACACCGATCACTGATGCAATTGGGGACAGCATTTCCTTTGTAAAGGGAAACTTTCTTGTGGT
This sequence comes from Clostridiaceae bacterium, assembly GCA_003554105.1. Lineage (GTDB taxonomy): Bacteria > Bacillota > Clostridia > Peptostreptococcales > T1SED10-28 > T1SED10-28. Next base: position 3,657 of record PWFQ01000058.1, read on the forward strand.
GCTTGGGCTCAACCTCTTTGCCGGAATCATCAGTTTTGAAGATGTGTTAAGTCCCAATATCGATATTGGAGCACAAAACTACGGACAAGGACCACTCTTTGAACTGCCCATGGTGTACCAATGGTTTGCAAATACCATGGGACCACTATCCTGGCCTTTAATATTGGTGGTGGCAATGGTCTTTAATGTGATTGCTCACATGGTTTTTATGGACCTGTACCTTGACCGGAGAAATCGCTACGGAAGCTTTTCTTAATCAGAAAAACGATTCGTTTTTCGAAATATTTCAGGAAAATGGGTTTAGAAATTCTTCATTGGTGGTATAATAAAGAAGTCTTATTTTAGACTTCTTTTTCTGTAGGGTTTTATTGCAGAAAAAGCACAGGAATCCCAAAAGGGGGAAATCAAGTGAACGAGTTTATGTACATCGGTATTTTCATGGGTGTAATCCTGGTTATCGGGATCGTGGAACGGATCAGACTCCAGAGAAAAATAAAACAGGTTCCTATTCGGATTATGGTCAATGGGATCCGTGGAAAATCCACAGTCACACGGCTGCTGATGGGAGTTCTAAAAGAGGATCAGCGGAAGGTTGCAGGGAAGACAACAGGGACAATGCCTAGACTCATCTACTGGGACAAGGAAGAGGAGATTGAAATTCTTCGGAGTCTTCAAGGACCCAACATTTCTGAACAGAAATGGATCGTTAAGGAAGTGGCAAAGCGAAAAGTGGATGCATTGGTTACGGAATGTATGGCTGTGGATCCCGAGTACCAGGATGTGTTTCAAAAACGGTTTGTCCGACCCAATATTACCGTGATTACGAATATTTTCGAGGATCATCTGGACGTGATGGGACCCACCCTTGACCAGGTGGCGGAAGCCTTCAGTTCCACAATTCCAAGAAACGGATTTCTGATCATGCCTCCAAACCCTTACGAAGAGTACTTCCGTCATAAGGCGGAAAAAAGAAATACCAAGGTCATCATTGCTGACCCCGATGAAGTGACACAGGAGGAGATAGACCGCTTTTCCTATATGATGTTTCCAGAAAATGTAGCAATCGGATTTGCCTTGGCGGATTTAATGTGGATCGTTCGAAGAACCGCTTTGAAGGGAATGATTAATGCTCCGCCGGACCCCGGGGCACTGGTTGTAAAAACCTTTGGAGATCAACGTCAGCTGAATTATTTTTTTAACGGGTTTGCTGCCAATGATGCCACCTCAACGATTACTATTTGGGAGAGGATTCTTGAGGAGCACTCCCATGTTTCCAGGAAAGTGATTATCATGAACTGTCGACATGATCGCGTGGAACGTACAATACAGTTTGCCAAAGAAGTTTTACCGGAACTTTCTGTTGACCTTATCATCGTAACGGGTAAAATGGTAAAACCGGTAGTTGATGCATATCGGAATCAGCGATTATCAACAAAAGAACTGGTGATTCTAGAAAAATCCGATCCGATGGAAGTTGTAAAGGTCCTGAAAGAACAGAGTGAGCCCATGATCGTCTTTGGAATTGGAAATATTCATGGCGGTGGAGAGGAAATTATGGAAGCCATCGAAAGCATCGACTGGTCTCATAAAGAAGAGCTTTCAGGCTCTGTTGAAAAGAAAAAAGAAAAATCATCGAAGGAAAAGAACTCGCAAAGGAGTGTATCCGCCCATGTTCGGAACTGACTTATATATCGCCATTGTTGTGGGAGTGATTGTTTCACTAATCTATGCTGAAAAGACCGGAATTGTACCATCGGGTCTTGTTGTACCCGGTTACCTGGCATTGGTTTTCGACCAGGTCTATTTTGTTCTGGTTGTGGGTGTAATCAGTCTTCTTACCTACCTGATCGTTACCCAGGTTCTGGAACGGATCACAGTTTTATATGGACGAAGAAAATTTGCAGCGATGTTGACTGTGGGGATTCTCTTGAAGCTGGGCTTCGATTTTCTCAGTTTAACTCCTTTTATAGTATTGGAGCTGAGGGGAATTGGAGTCATTGTTCCCGGACTGATCGCTAATACGATTGCAAAACAAGGGGTTTTCCCGACTTTTTCTTCAACATTTTTATTATCAGCAGTGACTTTTGCTTTACTGACAGTGTATCAATTGCTTTAACGGAAGTGAGAGGGGATTTTCATGTCAACAAAGTTAACAAAGAAAGAAAAAACCATGCTAAAACATCAACAACAACGGAAAAAAGCTCCGGTTCATGCCGCGATTCTTTTAGCCATTCTATTGATTCCTTTTCTCTCCCATGAACGGTTGTTTACTTCGGGAACTCCTGAAGCTACTCGGCCGGAAAATGTTGATTATAGGATCAGTATGGTGGGAGATATGATGTTTGGACGTCATGTTGAGGAGCATGCAGTGATGAACGGACTCCATATTGACTATGTGTTTGATTATGTGCGTCCATTTTTAGCGGAATCGGACTATGTCACCGGGAATCTGGAATCTCCCATCGTGGATGCGGAAAATCCGGAGATTGAAAACCAAATGGAGAATTCTGCCTTGCGTCATAAGGATATCCATCTTCATGCCCTGCCCTGGGCAATTGATGCTTTGGAAGGCGCCCATTTCAACTCGGTATCTTTGGCGAACAATCATTCTCTTGATTACGGGGATCTGTCTTTGTATGAAACCCTTGAACATTTTGAGGGGCGCGATGTTGAAATTGTAGGCATCGGTCATGGCCTTGATTTATCCTTTCGAGCTGAGCGTGAAGGATTGAAGGATGCATCGGGGATTTCCTATTACGATATCAGAGATGATTTTCGTGTCGCAGTCATCGGAATTACAGACTCCTATGTAAGAGGCTTTGACGCCAGTGAGAATGTGGGCGGTGTTTTTACAAGCCCTAATATGGATCTTCTGGCAAACCGCATGATTGAAGCAAAAACTCCTCGTTCACAAGGGGGAGGTGATGCGGATGTCCTCATCATCCATATTCACTGGGGAAATGAATATCAGGTTCGCTATAATGAAAATCAGAGGGGCGATGCCCAATTTATGGCGGATAACGGTGCAGATATTATTATCGGCCATCATCCTCACGTCCTACAGTCTGTAAGCATTCTTCAGGGGAGAGACCCTGTAAATGATCATGAGGATCATGAGACACTGGTCATGTATAGCCTCGGGAATTTCGTCTTTGATCAGGGCTGGACAACCACCAAGGAATCCACGATTGCCCAGCTGGATTTTTTATCCGACGGATCAAAGCAGATTTCTTTTATTCCTTTATGGATTGAAAATGCCACTCCAAGAGAAACCAGCGGCCTGTTAAAGCCATACCGGGACCGGAGGATTTTCCGTATGCTCACCAAGGACATCGATGAGGAGATTTACTCAGTCAGTGAAGGCCGTTTGGTGATCGATTTGGAAAAGACAAAGGTACTCCAAAGGGAGGGCGACTGAGATGATCCATTATAAAAAGCACTTGATTCTGACGTACATTCTGTCGGCAGTCATTTTCATCGGTCTGCTCAGCTGGACTTATCTGGAAGCGGCTCATCAGGAGGAGGTCTCCAGAGAGTTCAGAAGAAACCAGATTTCTTCACTGAAAGCTCATGATGGATTCAACTATGAAGAATTTGATGAAGCAAACCGAGAAAGATACACGGAAGATGATTATTCAATAGAGTTTTACGGTGTCAGTGCTCTGCATCCTATTGCCGCCGAAGTTGGAATGGAGATCATGGAAGCTGGAGGAACAGCAGTGGATGCAGCCATTGCAATCTCCTTTGTTTTAAATGTGGTGGAGCCTTATGGTTCAGGTATTGGTGGTGGAGGAGCATTAGTGCTTCATGATCCCTATGATGGAGTATATAGTTATGACTATAGAGAAATAGCTCCCCTCAGTGCAACATCATACTGGGGTGGCCCGGAGCGGGGAATGGCGGTGCCTGGAATGGTAAAAGGGATGGAAACCCTTCATGAAGACCATGGAACCATGACCTGGGAAGAGCTATTAGCCCCCTCAATCCGGGTGGCTGAGGAAGGTTTCCGAATCACGGAAATGTTTCATATTCAAGTTATCAACGGGGCCAGATATGTACTGGATGGCCCTGTCAGACGACGGCTGTATCCTGACGATCATCCCATCAGAACGGGAGCGCTTTTGAGAATGCCGGAATTGGCTGCAACCCTGCGAAAAATTCAGGCAGAGGGATCCTCAGCCTTCTATGAAGGTGAAATCGCCTCACAAATCATAAGGAGAACAGGAATGACCAGAGAGGATTTATTGGCCTACGAGGTCAATGTGGGCGAGCCTGCGAAAGGGGAGTTTCAATTTTATGATAAAGAGCAGGATCGCTGGAGAACTCAGACCGTCTATGGAGCAGCAAATCCAACATCCTCCATTGTAACGATACAGGCTTTGCAAATGGCAAGCCAGTTGGATCTCAGAGAATACTTTCAGGATCCGAATCTTCCCGAGGGGGCGTCTATGGGTGATCTTCTCTCTATCGAAGCATTCAAAGGAGATTACATTCACCTGGCAAATGAAATCATTCGCGTGACCTATGAAGATCGCCTTGAGAATATTGGAGATCCCAAATTTGAAGAAGTGGATCAGGACGCTCTGACATCACCGGAATATACCAAAGAGTTGTTAACAAAGGTTCGCATGGATGTGGCCGGTCAATACGAAGAAGACATGAAAGAACTTTTCGATTCTCCGGCGGAAAGGGAGGATTCCCGGCATACCACACACTTTGTGATCATCGATCCTGAAGGCCGTATGATTTCAGTTACCAACACTCTGGGAGAATTATTCGGAGCAGGAATTGAAGTGGCAGGTTTTTACATGAACAATCAATCCAGAAACTTCAGTCAGGAATCCGATTCACCCAACTATTTTCAACCGGGGAAGCGACCCAGAACCTTTGTTTCACCATTGATTTTAGCGGAACACGATCGACCTGTACTGGGACTTGGAACTCCGGGAGGAAGACGGATTCCGACCCTTCTCTTTCAAACGATTATGCAGTATTATTTCGGCAGGGATAACGAAGGAAATTCCATTGATCTTCAGGAAGCAATTGAACGTCCCCGTTTTTACTTTGAAGGGGATTCGATCTATGTGGAGGAGCCCCTGGATGACAAGACGATCCGGCAGATCCGTGAGAAGGGGTGGTCCACTCGAACCAATACATCAAGTATATTTTACGGAGGGATTCAGGCACTGGGACTTGATACAAATGAACGGGGGCATGTACTCAGTATTTTCGGCGGAGGAGACCCCAGGCGTCGGGGAATCTGGCAAATTAAAGTGTGGGATGAAGAGGAATAGATGTGAAAACTCCTGCAAACTGTGAACTGCTCTTCGAAAATTTATACTGATATAACCAGCAGCCAATATATTACAATAACCAACAGCCTACCCGAAACGGGTGGGTTGTTTTAATGACTGGATATCAAAAACTGTAAATACCTGTACATTTTGGGTATTGCCAGTTTGGTCAAGACGTACTAAAATAGGAGTATGCTCAAATAGAAAAAAGGGGGAAACACCATGAACACTCGTAATCAGGGGACGGGTTTCTTTTGGTATTTGGGAACGGCAATGGTCTTTTTTATTCTGATTGTGATCCTGGTAAGTGGAGTCTATAGCAGTCCGGTATTTAGCGGCAGGGGAACAGAAAATCAGCCCTATAGAATTGAAAAAGAAGAGGATCTTCTCCTGCTTTCTCGGGCTTTCTTGCATGAAAAGCAGCAGTACTATGATGCCTATTATCTTTTAACCAGAGATTTGGATCTTAATCAACTAGAGAATGTAATGGATAAAAACGGCTGGATTCCTATAGGAAACGAGGAAATTCATTTTAATGGATTCTTTGATGGAGACGGGAAAGTGATTAAAAATATTCATGTGTTGGGCAACTACGCCCACTCAGGACTGTTCGGTATAATAGGAAAGACCGGCAGAGTCACGAATGTGATTCTTACAGAAGTTTTTATTGAACCCCGGGAAGGTTCCGCAATCACAGCCGGAATGATTGCCGGAAGTAATTATGGAAAAATAGAAAACGTTCAAGTACAAGGAAAAATGATAAGTAAAACCTGCTGTGTTGGCGGGATGGTGGGAGTAAATGAAGGGACCATTTCAGATGGATTGGCAACTGTAAAACTTATTGTTGACGATGAGCTTGGAACCATGATTGGGGGGTTTGTAGGAAGAAATTCCAGTCAAGGCTTCATCGAAAACTCAAATATGGAAGTCGTTATCAAAGGGGATCAAAACCTTGCAGGGGCTGTGAATCAGTTTGCAGGGAAAAATGAAGGGAAAATACGGTAGGAGGAATTTGCACCCGGCTGGGTGCTTTTTTCGTCGGACAAGAGATTTTTTGATTTGGCAGGAAATTAGTTATTCAATAGAGAATTCTTATAATATAAATTGAAAGTTCTATATGAAATGCAATAGGTGTTTTTTACGTTTTGAAAGGAGGAATATTTGTGTTATCAAGAGAGGAAATGAAAACTGACAAAAAGACCTATACCGTTAACGATGAATTATATCAACGGTTCCCCGTGAAGAATCAGGCTTTTGCCATCGTCAGCACCCGGGACATGGGTGAGCCCAGTTACCTGGGTTTTTTAGAGAAGATGCATCAAAGACTTGCTGTGCGAATGGAGCGAGAGGATCCCGGGTTTTCCAGAGAGGAAAATGCTCAGGATCTTGGAGCAAATGCGTTGAACCTGCTTCTGGGGTCCTACGGATTTCCCAACCACCAATTTTTAAAGTGGGAGCCACTGATTGTTCCTGAGCCATTGACAAAACATAAAACGAAAAAGCCGCCGGAGGAATTAACGGAAATGGTGAAAAAGACCGCTACACTCTATGGCTCTGACCTCACAGGTATCAGTGCGTTGGATGAGAAATGGATTTACTCAAAAGATATGGATAAGCCTTTTATCATTACAGAAAAAGGGAAACCAAAAGAAACAGAGGAGGCGTTTTATCTACCGAAAACCATGAATCGGGCAATTGTTATGGGGTTTTTAATGGATGAACCGATGATTTCCAACTCTCCTGAGCTGAAAGCCAGTACAGCAACCTCTTTCGGATACTCCAGGATGGGAATTACCGCTGTTTCACTTGCAGAATATATCAGGGCCCTGGGTTATCAAGCGATTCCCTCGATGAATGACACTGCAATGAGTATCCCTTTGGCGGTGGATGCAGGGCTTGGTCAACTGGGTCGTCATGGATTGCTGATTACCCCTGAATACGGATCGAATATCAGACTGGCAAAGGTGATTACGGATATGCCTCTGGACATCGATCAACCTGTTGATTTCGGTATTACTGAGTTTTGTGAAAACTGTTTTCTCTGTGCAGATCATTGCCCCTCAGATGCCATCAGTCGAGGAGAACCTACAATGGAAACGGACTACCAGACAGGAAACCCAGGGGTATCAAAATGGTTTGTTCATGCGGAAGAGTGTTTAAAGTTCTGGCAGGATAACGGTGCGAGCTGTATCAATTGCATTACTGTATGTCCCTTTACCTTCGGGTTTGAGTCAATGCAGTGTTTTGAATGCGAGCGGTGTGCAGAACGGGATCGGGGCTGCATTCTACAGAATAATACCCAATTCCGTGTGGAACACGGATTTTTGAAACAGGATCGATGGGCAGATCGTGGAGAAATTCTTCCGCCGAGGCGTAGAGGGTTATAGAATCAAGAGTCAATAAAAAACACCAGCCGAAAGGTTGGTGTTTTCCAGGGAACTCCATTCCCAAAGGAGTGATGACGGAGTAATGAAAGGGCTGTATAAATGGAGGAATCTGCATGAGCTTGTGGGACCATTTCCCCCGGTACCACATGTACACTTTCTCCGATGTCCACGAGCACATGGATTCACTGGATCAGGTTTTCGCTGACCCCCATTTTTTCTTTCACTCTTACCATCATTTTACATCGTCTACAGAAAAAGAAAAGCGAAATGGACTGCGCTTTTTGATAAGAAGGAATTTTCCGGATCAATATCGAATATAATAAAAGAGCCTTGCACCCGTAGCTCAGGTGGATAGAGCAACGGTTTCCTAAACCGCAGGTCGGAGGTTCGAGTCCTCTCGGGTGCGCCATCAGTTTTTTTCCGTGTTATAGATTAGCGGTCTGTTTATTAAAATAATTGATTGGTGAAATAATCTATGATAAGCTTTCATTAACAAAATGGCAGTTTGAAAGAGAGGTATTCAGGATGAAAATTAACCGCATTATTCTTGCAATAGGGGTATCGACATTGTTTCTCCTAGTCAGCATAAACAGGCAAGGCTTTTCCAGTATTGGGGAAGCAGCAGTGCATTTTTTCGTTTTCTTTTCGGTTTTTCTCGCAATCTATTTGATGGGGGATCGGGCAAAAAAGAAGAATCAGTCGTAATCATTTTCTCATAAGTTTACGACCTAACACCCTAACATCAACGATGTCGTTGATGTTTTTTATTTGTATAAAAAGTCTTGACGGTAAGATTATTCTCTGATACTATATCGAGTATAGATATATATCGATAATAGATATAACGATGATCGATAGCAAAGACAACGTAAATTTGATGAGGAAGAGGGTGAGGGTGGTGGCAAGAAAACAATTGAAAAATCTCACGGAACCGATGTATTATATTTTACTGATTCTTACGACACCGAATCATGGCTACGGAATTATGCAAAGGGTCGAGGAGATGACCGAAGGCCATGTGATCATTGGAGCAGGAACACTCTATACTCTTCTTTCACGATTTGAAAATGAAGGGATTATCAAGGTGGTATCCCAGGAGGATCGCAAAAAAAATTATGTGATCACGGAAAAAGGCAGAGATTTGTTGGAGGAAGAGTTCCAGCGACTGAACAGACTGATACAGGACGGTGAACGATTGCTGGGAGGAGGAAGCTGAATGTTTGGACTGAGAAAGAAGGATCAAGCAAGACGAAAAAGAGTGTACTGGGGATATTCCACATTGGACTATAAAGGAATGGAAGCCTATATCGAAAAAATGTCGAGTGATGGTTGGCACCTGGAGTCCATCGGAGAAGTCTGGGCAACCTTTCGGGAAGGTAAACCACAAAATTTGAGATATTCCATCGATGTGTTTGAACAGAGCGGAACTCTGACCCCGGAAGTAACCGATGAGCTAAAGGAGTACAGGAATCTCTGTGAAGAAAGCGGTTGGACCTTTGTCACTTCCATCAAGCATCTCCAGATTTTTGTCTCTAAAGAAGAGGATCACCTTCTGCCACTTCAGACCGATGAAGAGCTGGAAGAAAATCTTGCTAAGAAGAAGCTTTGGAGAAAGGATTTCTCGATCGGCATCGGTGTTTTTCTTCTTACTCTCGGTCTTGTGATCTTCAGTCGCTTTCGGGCAGGAATGTATATGGATGACTACTTGGGAAACATGATCTTTTATGTGTATCCCTTCATGATGATTTCTGCAGCATTAGGGCTGGTAAGAAGCATTTTATGGATCAGGAAAGTAAAAAAAGAAGGGTTGCCTGATAAGCAGGAGGAAACCTTTTTCTCAGGGAGACGAAGACAGCTTCTGATCGATCTTACGGCAATATCCATTTTATTAGCCATGATCCTCGGCGTAATCCTGGATACGATTTACAATCCTGAGACCGATATGCCCTTCGCATTGATCCCGGTTATCGTGGGATTTTCGATCGGAACAATACTGAAACTCACGATTCGGAAAAAAGGAGAAAAAAAGGAAGATGGGCTGATTTTTGCCATCATCGCCTTCCTCATGATCTTTATCGTGATGGCTGTGGTGAACCATTTTGAAAGTCAGCGGTTTGAAAGGGAAATAGAGGAGCAGTTCAGTCGGGAAATGAGAATTGAAGAAGCTCCTGAAGGGGTAAGTGTGTATCCCATCGAAGAAATCTTTCTGGCAGAGGAGGACCGTGAACTGCAGGATCGTCGATTTCCCGTAACTGGACAAAGCTTTGCAGTCCCCGTGTACTATGTACAAAGTGAAAAATGGATTCGGGGTGAAGAAGAATGGGGGATTGCAGTCAGGACCTATGAAACCCGTTCCGAGAGGATTGCCCAGAGAATTGTGGAGGAATATCTGGAACTTCGAAGATTTCATTTTCATTTTTTTACCGACCGGTGGGTTGAAATGGAAGAGCAGAAACAGTACTGGCAGGTGGATGAATTCTATATGACGGAAGGATTTCCTGCCATTCTGATCCGAAGAGGTGATACCCTGTGGTTGATAGAGGGAGATTATACAGACTATGCCCGTGAGCCTGAAAAGCATTTTGAAGTAGGAGATGTGGTGGACGGCGATGAGCTGGATCGCCATTATGAAGAATTAAACCGGCATTACGAAGAGGCCAGGGAGTTGAGCAATGAAGAAATCCGAAGCTTGGAGATGGCATTGCTTCTAGAAGGAATTCTACGGTAATGGATGGCAGCAAAACTCACGGTGGATAGGAGGAAATGAGATGTTTGGACTGAAAAAGGATGACAGGGATCATCGAAAAAGAGTGTACTGGGGGTTCTCGAGTCTTGATTATAAAAATATTGAGGCATATCTTGAAAAAAAGGCGAGAGAGGGGTGGATGCTGGAAGTTGTCGATCATCTATGGGCAACTTTCCGTAAAACAGAACCTCAAAGTCTGCTATTCACGGTGGATATATTAGAAAAACCGTCAAATGAAATTGATGAACGGAGAATTTCCTTTCAAGAATATCGGGAGCTATGTGAAAAGAGCGGATGGAATTTTGTTACATCCATGGGCCAGCTCCAAATATTTTATGGGCATGAAGAGGACCATCTGACCCCTTTACAAACTGATGATGAGCTGGAAGAAAACCTGGTAAAAAAACATATTTGGTTAAAAGAATTCTCAACAGCACTGCTATGGTTGGTAATAATTGCGGCAATTGTCATA
>PWFQ01000016.1 GCA_003554105.1 Clostridiaceae bacterium
AACCCGACCCGGCCGGTAGGGATGATGGCATTGTGCGACTGGGCCTCTCCATTTGCTACGATCTCCGATTCCCGGAGTTGTACCGGATTTTGAGCATACAGGGAGCGGATATGCTGTGCGTCCCGTCGGCGTTTACGCGTCCGACCGGCGCCGCCCACTGGGAAACCCTGCTTCGGGCCCGTGCCATTGAAAACACCTGCTACGTCATCGCTCCGGCCCAGACCGGCACACACGGCAAAAAACGCACAACGCACGGACACTCCCTGATCATCGACCCCTGGGGCACCGTCCTGGCCGATGCACAAAAAAAACCCGGGGTGATCTACGCTGAAATCGACACCGGGCATGTGCTGAAAATCCGGCAGAAGCTCCCCTCGCTCAGCCACCGGAAACTATAAGGACGACTCGGGATTGGCGGCTACTGCTGCTCTTCGATAATTTGCTGATTCTCGCGGAAAATTTCCCGCTGCTGATCGATCAGTTCAGGCATACGCTCGAATCTACCGTCCAGACGCTCCTGCAGGGTAGGCACGAGATTTACCTCGAGAAGTACCACCAGTTCCTGCTCGAAGTATTGTTTGGATTCAAAACCGAAAAGATAGCGCAGTCCGAAGAACCAGCCCGGCAGATCTTTCAGAATCGGCACACCCTGCCGAATCAAGCGTTCTTCTGTTTCATAAAGGCCTGCCATGATCACAGACTCTCCGCTGAGCATCAGCACTTCGGTTTCGGCTTCCTGCTTGTTGATTACCGTGGTCAATGCGCCCGGAGCGGCCGTACTGCGTTCGGCACGGATGGTCATGAATATGAAGGGTGTGCCCTCGTGATAGTAGATCTCGGGCACTACTTCCAGAATGGTACCGGTGCTGAAGAACCGGTCGATGATGTTACCCGCAAAATCCCGCTGCCTTATTGAAAAGTCCTGCCCGACCTGGATGCGGCCTGCCTGGCCTTGCATCACCTTCACTGTCGGCGAGGAGATGATCTGACCCTTGTTGCTGGATTCAATCGCGTTGAACAGCGCAGTTATGTCAATTCCCGATCCGCCGATATCATTAAGGTCCAATGATGCACTTAAGACTTCATCAGCAACCCTTTCAGCAGCATTAACACTGATCCGTCCGTCACTGCTAAGCGTGGACCAGTCAATGCCAAGATCCCGCACGATATCACGGCTGGCTTCGAAGAACGTGGCCTTGATCTCCACTTCCCGTGTTTCGAAGGTGATAATCCTCTCCTCCCTTCCGGGACGCAATCGCCGGTCGGGATCCACCTCACGGGTACGTTCCACTTCCGGTCTTTCCGGCACATCACGAAGTTCGATATAACGGTCCGCTTCCACCACAACCAGGTCGTTGTGAGCGGCGATTTGCTGCAGGGCATCAAACCAGTGCATGCGGGGAATATCCACGCCGATCGGTCCATCAAAATCCGAGCGGTCGATGAGGATCTTGCCCCGGAACTCCGCAGACAGATCATCAAAAATGGCCAGCGCTTCGGAAAATGGCAGGCTCTGGTCGAAAACTACCAGCTCCTGCGGATTGGTGAACTCCCGTTCCGGGAGACGATCCTGGGCCAGGACGGAGCCGGCCATCACAAATAGCATTGTAAAGATGGTTGTCATAGTAATGTACTTCATGAATTAACTCCCGTTCGTTTGGTTACGTCCTTAGTCCAGGGTCTTCCTGACCCGGTCAAAAATACCCCCTCGATTCAGATGGAAAATCGCCTCCTGCCGTTCCGTATCGATGCGCTGCAACGTTCCGAGATAGACCTCATCCCCGACTGTCAGCCGCTTCAAACTACCGCCCTGGTCCCGTATCAGGATAAATTGAGAGGTAATACCAATGAGACGACTTTCATCCACATCCAAAAGATTTCGCGTGTTGGGCGGCACCGGATGGATCAGTGGAAAGAACGGATTGTGCCCGATATTGCCCATCGCATCCGCCATCATCATTCTTGGCTGCCACTCCAGGCGATCATCCCGGTTGTAATAGAGTTGCAGGGTCATTTCAAACGTCACCCTGCTCAATCTGCCCAAATCCGTGATGCTGTTGATCTGCAAGTTAGCAATATGCATAATCGCGCTGCTGCGCTCGATACGGTGCACAAAGTTGTTCAGGTTCCGATATTCCCCCTCACCTCGCAAAAGCACGCTCACAACACCATACTCCCCATGGGTTGTTGAGTCCCGAATGGAATAATTGAAATTGGTGAATGAGATTCCCTGGTTAAGCTGGCGAATGTAGTCATACACGCGTCCGGAGCGGTGGTTGTGGAACAGCTCCTTGGGGTGATTGTCCCGGATATAGTACTGCCGGTTCAACTCCAGCAGGGTCTCCTCGTAGAGCGCGGCGGTTTCAGCATAGCTGTTGAACTCCTGCTCTCTTTGCGCTTGCTGCTGCTCCAGCTCCTCAATTTGCGGGGTGTACTGATAGTCCAGGAAAAACCATCCACCAGCCAGCATCACGATCAGCGTCGCTGCCAGAATGAGTGTATTGCGTATTCCATGCTTCATAAGAAAAAATTAAGAAACCACTGTTATTGTGCAATCTGAGGAATCTCGATTTCCCGGATCATGTCTTCTTCCGGTTCCGGGATTTCAGGTGAAAAACGATCTTCCTCTTCTTTGAAATTGTGCACTCGTAAAGAGAATTGCAGTACATCGGCTTCCCGCATTTGACCCTCATTCACACTGGCAATACGTGCATCATTGAACACCCGGGCAGCCAAGGGTATCCTGTTTCGATACAATGTATAACCCTCAATTTGTAATTCATCACCGGAAACACGAAGGGTAGTCAACCAAGTATTGGGGATCTGTGCCATCCCCTGGTTGATCTGTCCAAGGGTTTCAGACCACAGAAGATTGTTGCGGGAAAGGGTAACAATCCGGTCATTGACCTCCCGGACAATGGCCTGTTCCTCGACCATCTGCTCCACCTCCTGAGCCACCGGACGGGTCTGGGCAATACGGGTTTCCAGTACCTGAATGGATTGTGACAGCTCATCACGTTCCGAAGTGTACCCTTGATACCAAAAGTTGATCAGCAGCGGGGCCAATGCAATCATGACCAGAAGTACCGCGCCATGCCATTCCAGTTTGAAGAAGCGCTGACGCTCCAGGATGTATTCGGGCAGCAGGGAAAGATTGGGCCACTTCGAAATTTCCAGTCCGGATGCGGCCTGGGCAACACCAATGGCCGTGATGTAGGGGCGAAGCGCCTCGGGATTGTTTTTCAGTTCTTCCGGCAGCACAATTATGTGCGGATCCGGGCGGAACATGTCCACATCCACATCAATGAACTGATCCC
>PWFQ01000034.1 GCA_003554105.1 Clostridiaceae bacterium
GTGGGAAGACTTTCAAACCCGGAGTTTACAGTAGTGAAACTTCCCTTCAAATTACAGGAACCCTCATCCTTGATGGTGAAGATAATCCGGATTCAGTCTTTATCTTTCAAGCCGGATCTACTTTAACAACTGCGACAGATAGTAAGATTGAGCTTATAAACGGTGCGAGCTGCAACAATGTGTTTTGGCAAGTGGGAAGTTCAGCAACATTAGGTACTAACTCTGAGTTTGCAGGGAACATCCTTGCATTGACATCAATTACAGTGGACACCGGCGCGGAAATTCAAGGTCGGTTGTTGGCAAGAAATGGTGCAGTAACGTTAGCGAATAATACAATAAACAAGTGTGTCGACGATACATCGGATGACGATACTCCAGTGGATGAAACTCCAGTGGATGAAACTCCGGTAGACGATACAAAAGACGACAGTTCTGAAGAAATCACACCTATCCCGCAAACGGGTCAATCCACAAATTATATGAGTGCATTGTTCATAGGGGTTGCAGCGGCGATCTTTGCCGGTGCAGGTCTGGTATATGCAACTGAAAGAAAGAGAATCTAATGATTAACCTTTCTAAAAAAAAGAGAGACAAAAAGGGCAAGAGTTTTCTTGCCTTTCAGTTTCATCGAATCGCATTTCTCATCAGTGGAATATTATTAACTGTTGCTCTGATCAGTGCATATTCGGTGTATATGGAAGGGAATCGTGCAAAGGTAAACGCTCAGCAATCATTGGAAGAGGTTGAGCAGGTACTTCTGAGAAATGATCAAGAGAAGCCCCGGAATCCTTCGGAACCACCTAACACCTATGAAGAACATTCTGAAGAGCAGGGGATATTTGAAGATGACAATGAAGAACAGCCTGTGAACCCTCTGGAACTTTCTTCAGAGGCAGCAGAGGCAGCGGGTACCGGATATACAGCGATTGCAAAAGTTCAATCAGAAAAGATCGGGCTGAACGCATCGGTTCTCTCAGAATGGAGTTATGATTTGCTTGATATTTCAGTCAACAAGTTTCACGGACCGGAACCCAATGAACCGGGAAACTTCATTGTCATCGGTCATAACTATAAGAACGGAACCCACTTCGGCAGTTTGGATTTACTTGAAATTGGGGATTTGATCGAATTGACTGATCTGTCCGGCAGAACAATCGTATATGAAGTGTACGAAACATTGATTATAAAGCCCTATGAAGTGGAAAAATTAGCATCAGACAGTCCTCTTGCATTGACATTAATCACTTGCCATACAGACAACGAGTATCGACTGGTGGTAAAAAGTAAGGCAACGGGTCTATAAATGTTTTGCATAAGTTTGTAATCTATGATAAATTAGTAGGAAATCATGGGTGGACCCCAATACGTGCAAAGGTGATGAGGTAAATGATCTTTTCGAGTAAAACAATTGTCTCGAATTCAGACATGATAAAAAATTACAAAGCCTGTCGTGAGAAGGCGGGAAAGTATGGTAAACTTTTTATTCTAAAGAACAACCAGCCTGATGCAGTCCTTTTTTCCATTGATGAATATGAACGACTCTCGGAAATCATCGAGTATTACGAAACCCTTGATGAAGAGGAGGCATTAAAATTTATGGAATCTATACCAAAAAACGGGGTGCAGAAAAGGTATGACAGTGAACAGTAAAAAATTCACTGGATTAAAACCAAGAGTCGTCGAAGGAATCCAAATTGATCCCTTTGGCGATTTTTAGTTTTTGGGGGTGATTTCTCCAGTAACTAAGAAATTCAGACAATAACTGAAAGACGGCAGACAAAAAGGAGGTTAAAGGATGAAGACAATTGATAAGGTGAAAATGGAGTTGCGAAAACACGTTGATCAGGATAAAGCAGACTTTCTTCCGGGTTTTTTCAAAGCAGCCCCTGCAGGGTATGGAGCAGGTGACCGCTTTTTAGGGGTGAGGGTCCCGCTGCAACGGAAGGTTGCGAAAAAGTATTATAAGGATGTCCCTCTGGATGAGCTGAAAGAGCTATTGCAAGACTCGATTCATGAGTATCGCCTAACCGCATTGATCATGCTGGTCCATCAATTCCAGAAAGCAAAAACCGAAGACGAACGGGAAAAAATTGTACATTGTTATGTGGAGAATATGGACTATGTAAACAATTGGGATCTGGTGGATGCATCGGCGGATAAAATTCTGGGAGCTTACCTCTATGACAAGGATCGAAGCATCCTTTATGAATTTGCAGAGGCTGATCATCTTTGGAAGCAGAGGGCTTCGGTTATCGCAACCTTTTACTTTATTCGCAAAAATGACTATAAGGACACCTTGGAGCTTGCTAAGCTGTTGATGGATCATCCCCATCACTTAATCCATAAAGCGATAGGATGGATGTTGCGGGAAGTGGGAAAACGGGATTTTGAAACGGAATACAACTTTTTAAAGGAACATTATTCCAAGATGCCTCGAACCATGCTCCGTTATTCCATTGAGAAGTTTGATGAGGAGCTGCGCCAAAAGTTTTTGAAAGGATTCATTTAGTGTGATTACTCCATCAGACGGTTTTTTACCGACGGTTTTTTTTCGTGACACCATCTTGTAAATTTCCCTTATCTGTGCTAAATTATATATATGTTGTACTTGATGTATTAACAGCATACAACATATAGTTATTCATAATCATGCATCATGAAACGGAAAGGGGAGAATGAGATGTTGAAAGTTGAAAAACGGAATGGCCAGGTTGTGGATTTTGAGGCGGAAAAAATTTCAATTGCCGTCAGAAAAGCCATGAATGAAACGGAAAAGGGTGTGGACGAAGGACTTGCACGAAGCATCGGAGAAAATGCAATCGAAGCCTTTACTGGAAAAGAATCTGTAACGATTGAGGAGATTCAGGATTACGTCGAAGTCGAGCTGATGAAATCCAGACCGGAGGTAGCCAGAAAATACATAATCTACCGTGAGGAACGGGCAAAACTCAGGGAACAGGGCTGGAACATGTCAGACCTGCAGCGGGATATTTACGAAAAAAAATACCGATATGATGCAGAAACGTTTGATGACTTTCTCAATCGGGTCAGCGCAGGGAACAATCCTGTAAAGAAGGCCATTAAAGACAAAAGGTTTATGCCTGCGGGAAGAATCCTGGTAGGTCGAGGTCTAGATCAGGTGGGGAGAAAGATCACTCTCAGCAACTGTTACGTGATGCCCAAGGTGGAGGATAACATTGAATCCATCTTTGATACGGCAAAATACCTTGCAAGAACCTACTCCTACGGCGGAGGTGTGGGTCTTACCCTCTCGAAACTGCGACCGAAGAATTCCAAAGTAAACAATGCGGCCAACACAACCACAGGTGCCGTAAGCTTTATGGATTTATATTCAATGGTAACAGGACTGATCGGCATGAGAGGACGACGAGGCGCTTTAATGCTGAATCTCGACTGCAATCATCCTGATATCGAAGACTTTATTAATGTGAAGAACGACCTGAGCAAAGTCACCTATGCCAATATTTCCGTCAATGTTGATGAGAAATTTTTGAAGGCTGTAAGGGAGGACGATGATTACGAACTGTACTTCAAAGTGGAGGCCTCCGGCGAGGAGATCCGAAAGGTTGTAAAAGCAAGAGAGCTGTTCCATAAGCTTGCCTACAACAACTGGAATATGGCGGAACCCGGTATTCTTTACAAAGACAGAATCGATTC
The DNA here is from genome assembly GCA_003554105.1 of Clostridiaceae bacterium. Lineage (GTDB taxonomy): Bacteria > Bacillota > Clostridia > Peptostreptococcales > T1SED10-28 > T1SED10-28. The sequence continues at coordinate 3,679 of PWFQ01000034.1, forward strand.
ATGGCACATGATGAGCGAGGATTCCTCTTTTGAGTTTGCAGGTGTCAATCCCTGTGCAGAGGAAACATTGCCGGCTTTCGGAAGCTGTAATTTATCATCCATCAATTTAAGCGAGTTTGTAAAACACCCCTTTACCAAATATGCACGCTTTGAGTTTGAGAAGTTCGGAGAAATGGTCAGAAATGGTGTAATTTATTTAAACGAGATCCTTGATGAGAACATGGAGCTTCATCCTCTTGAAGAGCAAAAGGAAATGTCCAGGGAACTGCGACAGATCGGACTTGGAATTATGGGTCTTGCGGATATGTTCATTAAGATGGGTGTACGCTATGGAAGCAGTGAATCTATTTCATTGATTCACCAGATCGGTCGAATCATGGTTAACGAAGCATTAAGGGAGTCTGCGCTTCTTGCTGAAAAAGACGGACCCTTTCCACGGTTTAATCTTGAGGCCATGCTGAAATCACCCTTCCTGCAGGAAAATGCCGATGAGGATGTCCTTGAACTGATCAAAGAGCACGGTCTAAGAAACTCACAACTGTTGACAATCCCACCAACAGGAAGTATCGCAACTCTTGTGGGATGCAGCAACGGAGTGGAGCCCATTTTTCAGGTATCTTATACCAGAAAGTCTGAGTCGTTGCACCATGAAGATACCTACTATAAAGTCTTTACACCTATCGTTAAGGACTACATGGATGAGAATAATCTTTCCTATGAGGACGAGCTGCCTGACTTTATCGTGACCACCTCAAACCTTGATTATAAAGAACGAATTGAGGTACAGGCCACGTGGCAACAGTATATCGATGCCAGCATCTCTTCAACGGTGAACGTTCCCCATGATTTTACAGTTGAACAGGTGGAGGATCTTTACCTCTACGCCGGGGAGAGAGGGTTAAAAGGGATAACCATCTACCGGGACGGATGCGCCCGGGCCGGAATTCTGACCACCGACAAATCAGTGAACAAGAAGAACAGAATTGAAGAACTTCAGAAGGAAATCCGAATGTTGGCCGAAGAGCAGATAAAAGAGGATCCCGACAACTGCCCTATGTGCGACGGAACCTTAAAACATTCCGGCGGTTGCTCCGAATGTCAGGACTGCGGATATAGTCCCTGCTCAATTTAATATTCAGAGATATCAAAAGAAAAGCACATCAAAGCAGGATATCATAGTGAGTCGCCCAAGGGAAACGGTTTAGATCCTTGGGCGATTTTTTCATGCTAAAAAAGGGGTTTTCCACCGTCCTGTAGAATAATAGTAAGGTAGAAGACCCGAAAGGAGAAGGATGTCATGAAATATCCAATCAATGAAGTAAGAAAAAGATTCCCTGCGCTGCAAAGAACCTATAAGGGAAAGCAGGTTGTGTATCTGGATGGACCGGGAGGGTCCCAAACCGTGGTTGAGGCCATCCATGCTGTACAAGAGTATATGATGAAGGGCGGAGCAAATCTTCACGGAGTTTTCCCAACATCCATCGAAACCATGGATAAAATCGGGGAAGCGAAGGAATTTGTCGCAGCCCTTTTTAACGGGAAGGCAAACGAAGTGGCCTTCGGACCGAATGCGACAACCATGATGTTCCATGCCGCCCGGGCGATTGCAAAAACCTGGGAGGAAGGGGATGAAATTCTTCTGACGGAGATCGAGCACCACTCCAATATTGACCCCTGGAGATTAGAGGCGGAGGATCGAAATGTTACTGTCAAATATATTCCTCTCAATACAGAAACCTTAACACTGGATCTTTCCACTTTGGATCAGTTAATCACAGAGAAGACGAAACTTGTGGCAGTGGGTCTGGCTTCAAACTGTATCGGAACCATCAATGATGTGAAAACCATCTCCAAAGCAGCAAAGAAAAAGGGTGCTGTGGTAGCGGTGGATGCGGTTCACGGAATCCCGCATTTTTATGTTGACCGTGAGGACCTGGGCATTGATCTGCTCTTCAGCTCCGTCTACAAGATGTTTGGCCCCCATGTGGGCCTGGCAATGATTAAAAAAGAGCTCTTTGATCAATTGGAGTTTTATAAGGTGGTTCCCTCACCGGGATATACGCCGGATAAAATGGAAGTGGGAACCCAAAACCACGAGGGAATTATGGGAGTGACGGAAGCTATCCGGTTTATTTCCGATCTTGGTCAGGGGCATACAATGAAAGATAAGATCATTACAGGGTATGAAGCGATGGAAAAATATGAGGACTATCTGGTTCGACCCGTTCGTGAAGAGCTGAGAACCATCGATGGACTGACCCTCTACCAGGCTGATGATTCAGTGAATAAAACCCCAACCATGGCTTTCCGTGTGGATACAATGACACCCCGGGAGTTTGCAACCCGTATGTGTGAAGATGCCAGCATCTTTCTCGCTGACGGACATTTTTATGCCTATCGATTGGCAGAAATACTGGGAATCGTCGATCAAGGTTCTTTTATTCGAGCCGGGATCTCCGCCTACAACACTATGGAAGAGATGGAACGGTTTGTTGCTGCGGTGAAGAAAATTATGAAATCATAAGTTGAAAAGTATTACCTATCATACGATCGAAGGCAGTAGAAGAACTTCACAAAACAAATTCAAGGAGGCAAATTATGGCTTTTAATGTATGCACGAAAGACGGAAAACATCTAGGGATCACTTATGGAATTGCAATGCATCCGGGATCCTTTTCCATCGGGCAGAGAAACAGGCGAATTATATATGTCGCTCTTACGAACCGGCGGATCGAGGATGGAGATCTGGATTATCAAAAATTAAAAATGGGAATTGCTGAAAGACATAGCTTGAAATCGCTATTGGGGAAGATAAAGGAAGAGGCGTTAAAGGAGGAACTTCAAAAGTACTGGAGGGAGGAAAAGGAACGCATGATACACGGGGATGGGGATTATCCCGGTTTTTATCGTGATTTTCAGCCTAATGAGTTCGATCAACACTACATTTATCGATTATTCCACTTGAAAAATCGCTTCAGCCTGGAATCCTATTGGCTCGGGGAAAAATTCGAGATCCGGGGTTTTATCATGTATGATTTGGAGGAGGGGATTTTGTATGATGAGAAAACCCTTCTTTTGGAGGACACGGTGGACTATATCGATACGACGGATGAATATGAGGGACTAAAGCCCACTCATTTTATCATCGGTGAGCGGCCGGAAGTAAAAATTGATGTCATGGGTACGGGAGAGGGTCTCCTTTTGGGAGCCTCCATAGGGGATCTTGGTGGCCGAAATCATGTACATACAACGACATTAACGTTAATCTCCGGAAATACCATGTACAGAACCCAGGTGCCGATTCATCTTCATGGGAAAAAAGGGATGCCGTTAACTATGTATATCGATCAGGAGAAGAACAAATATGTGGCCTTTCTCTGTGATGATATACTGTATACCTCTTGATAGAAATATCCAAAAAAAGATTATTGGAGGGATTTTTATGAAAGAGATCAACTATGAACAGTATTATTGGCAAAACGAACTGGTAAGATTACGAAGCTTTGAGGAAGAAGACTGGGAAGGGCATTACTATAACCGGTTTGACACACCGGCCCGGCGATTGCTGAATTATGAAGTGGAGCTTCCCCCAACCGTTGAGGAGGCAAAAAAGATGATTGAACACTTTATTCATTTCAAACCAGACACCGGTCGATTGATGTTTACGATTGAAAATCATGAAGGAGAAAATGTTGGCGGGATTAACATGAATTCCATCGATGAAAAGAACGGAACTTTCAGCATCGGAATGCAGATTGATGGAGATCACCGTGGGAAAGGCTACGGAACTGCAGCGATGAGAATACTATTAAGTTATGGGTTTTTTGAGCGAAGACTGAATAAATATTACGGAAGTGTCATTGATGGGAATGCAGGATCATCAAGAATGCTAAATAAACTGGGCTGTAAGGAAGAGGGCAGAAGAAGTCAGATGATATATACCGATGGAAAATACCATGATGAGGTTCTCTTTGGTCTGACAAAAGAAGAGTATGAGGCAATGTCCCGGTAACCCGTACCATTCTTCATAAGGAGGAATAAGCATGGAACTTTTTACAGATTTTCGATTATCAGTAATGGAACGGAATCTGGGTGTTTACGGTATTCATGTCGTTCAAAAGGGTATATCTCTTGGAGAAGTTCGATTCAGGAGCAATGATCGGGAAAATCTCTATTCCGCATCGAAAACCTTTGTATCTGTAGGCATCGGCATCGCTGAGGGGGAAGGACTTTTTCGGTTGTCGGATCGGGTCCTGGACTTTTTTCCGGAGTGTAAAGAGATAGCCACTCCCGGTTCTGAGAAAATTACCCTCAAAAATCTGCTGCAAATGACTTCAGGTCACCAGACCGAAGATTTCAGCAATTATAACCGAATGGACAGGGCGGAGCTTTTCTTTTCCACAGAGATGAATAACGAAGCGGGTTCCACATTTTTTTATGAAGACCTCGCCACCTATATGCTGGGGCGCATTGTGGAAAAAGTCACCGGAGAGACGATGTTGGAGTATTTGAAGCCCCGGATTTTTGAGAAACTTGAGATTCAGAATCCCCAATGGCATACCTGTCATTTAGGTCATACATCCTGTTCCGGCGGGCTTTATTTAACCACGGAGGAATTTTCCCGGATAGGTGTCACTCTCTTGCAAAACGGTAGATATAAAGAAAGGGAAATTGTCCCTGCCGACTATGTTGGAAGAATGCACTCTGATTTGGTCGATACCGCATCAAAAAATGATCCGGAAACCCGGGGAGGCTATGGATATCAGGTGTGGAAGTGTACTCCACCCAATACCTATAGAGCTGATGGCATGTATGGTCAGCTATGCGTGATTTTGAAGGATTACAATGCTGTGGTGACTGTCACTTCTCATAATGAAACGGATCACAAGGAGATTCTCCGGGCAATATGGAAGGATCTGATTCCGAAGCTGTAGGCTCTACTTTGTTGCTGATTGACTGTAGATTCTATATAATATGAATGAGTAAAACAAATAATGTTTTACCATGAGTTAGTGAATGAGGGGTAATCCGATGAAACGAAAAATCATTCTGGTCCTTGCGTCCATGGTATTGGCTTTTTCTCTATACCAAATTATCACGAAACAATTGGAGTACCGAAGAAATGCCCGGGATTATGAATTGGTCCACGAGCAGTTTTATCATGACTTCAACGATGAGATTTTTCGTGAGCGGGAAAGCCTTGACAGAATGAGTGTTGAAGAACGGGAAAATTTCATTGAAAAGATTCACCGTCAACTGAGAGATCTTCAGGAAGTAAATACTCATGTAGTGGGATGGATTCGGGTTAACGGAACCGAAGTGGATTACCCCGTGGTTCAGGGAAGGGATAATGAGTTTTATCTCCACCATAATGTCCGGGGGAATTATAATGCGGGAGGCGCCATCTACATGGATTTTCGAAACGATCCCCGAAACTTTGACTTAAACACGGTCATCTATGGTCATCAAATGAGAGACGGATCCATGTTCACAAGCATTAATCAATTTCAAAATGAATCCTTTTTTCATGATGAAGGAATCATTTTCTATTTTTCCGAAAAAGGCATCACGGTATGGGAAGTGTATTCCGTCTATGTAACCGATGCCAACAGTTATTACATTATGCCGGATTTTCCCACAGCGGAAGAACAAACAGCATTTATTGAGTACACCATGGAATCCTCCGAATTTTCAAAAGATTGGGTTCTTCAACCGGAGGATCGGATTATTACTCTCTCAACCTGCAACTATACCTTTGATGATGCACGATTAGCGGTTCATGGGAAACTGATCAGCAGCTTTGAACTGGAGGATCTCCAACCGGAAAATCCCCGTGAAGGATATTAGAGATTTTTGTTGTGGAAATTTGACAAATCACCAATCATCCTCTACACTGTTAGTCATAGTTTGATGGAACAATTGTCTATAAACACAAATTAGGAGGTTTTACTTTTGACGAAACAAAAGCTAATGGTATTGACTGTTCTTCTCGTGGGAGTTCTCTTTTTTACTGCATGTGGAGGAAATGATGAGGATAACGGGGAAGTTCCCGGAGAAAATGGTGAAGACACGGGAGAAATGATTCCGGAGGAAGGCATTGATTTTAGTGAGTTTGACGGAGATGACCCAGTCATTCGTGTAAACGGAGAAGATATTTTGTTTTCAGAGTATGAAGAGGAGTTCGAACGAACGAAAAATATGGCTGCAATGCAGTACGGAATTGATTTTGAAGATTCGGAACAGGCTGCAATGATTACACCGCAGCTTCAACAGCAAGCAATTGAAACGATGATCAATCAGAGGATTCTCTTGCAGGAAGCTGAAGATCAGGGAATCGAAGTCACTGATGAGGAAATTGATCAGAACATTGATGAGCTGACACAGCAATTCGGTGGAGAGGAAGGTCTTCAGGAAGCTATGGAACTCGAAGGGTTGACAGAAGATTCTTTAAGAAATGTTCTCTATGATAACCTGATGATCAGTTCTTTATTTGAAGTTGTACTCGATTTTGATGAGATTGAAGTGACCGATGAGGAAGTGGAAGAGTATTATGCCCAACTGGAGGCAAGCTGGGAGCAGCAGGGTCAGGAAAGCACGCCTTTAGAAGAAATCGAGCCCCGGATTATCGAGCAGCTGCAGCAGCAGAAGGCTCAGGAAATACAAATGGCATATCTCGATGAGCTGTTGGATGACAGTGAAATCGAAACATTGTTTTAAATCATTGAACCTTTAATCAAACCATAAATTACCGCCTTTCGGTATCTATAAACCGGAAGGCGGTTTTTTTCGAGGCTAATGGGTCTTTCTAAATGGAAGCAACAAAATCAATTATAATACCGTATTAGGAGATGAGAGAATGGTTTAGAAAAGGGAGGAAAAGATGATGCTGATCGTGAAGGACGATTCATTGAAGAAAGCCCTTGATGGGAAAGTTATTCTGCTTACAGGCGGAGGAGGAGGAATCGGCTTGGAAGCTGCAAAAGCATGGATGCATATGGGAGCAAGGGTCATCATTGCTGAGGTGGATCGGAAAAAAGGAATTGAAGCGGAGACGAATTTAAATATGCTTGCAGGACGAAGGTTGGCAGAGTTTTACCAGATCGACTTATCAAAGGAGGAGGAAGTTCTTTCGATGGCTGAGGTGATCGAAGAGCGATATGGTTGTCCCGATGTGATCTTTCACAATGCTACGATTACTCCCATGGGAGCCGTTGATGAGGTAGACATAGAGATTTGGGATAAGAGCTATGCCGTGAACTTCAGAGCCCCATTGTTACTCACAAAGCAGTTTCTTCCAGCTATGAAAAGTAGGGATGCAGGGGTCATTGTCTTTGTTTCCTCATCAGGTGCGGCACCTTATATGGGTGCCTACGAAGTGTTTAAAACAGCTCAAATCGAACTATCCAATACTCTATGTGGAGAACTGGAGGATACCGGAATCGTGACCTTTTCCATCGGACCGGGACTTGTGAAGACCTGCACAGCAATGAAGGCAATCGAACTTGTTTCCGATAGAATGGGACTTAGTACAGAGGAATTTTATCAAATGAACGACAAGCATCTTTTAGGTGTTGAGGAAGCCGGCTTAGGATTTGCATTATCAGTTCTGAAACCCCGTAAGTATAACGGACAGGAAATCAGCTCAATTCAAGCGTTGATGGACTTCGGGTTTTACGAAGATACAGAGGATGGAAAGAGTAAAAGAGTTTACAATCATGAAAGAATCATCCCTCTTGCCCTGGAGGTCATCGATGTGTATAAAGAACAATACAAAGGGTGGATGGAAAGAAACGTGTTTGAGCGGCAGTGGGTATTAAGGGATTTCAAAAAAACTCTGGGAATATCAGCAGACCAATTTTCAAATCATATGATCGGGTTGGAAAAAGAGCTTGAAAAAGGGAAGGTTGATGGGATCATCTCCTGCAGTGAGGAAATTCAGAAGCTCAAAGGCTATTATGAACGACAGTATCAACTGCTTCAAGGCTATGAAAAGGATCCGGTGAAATTGCAAGAGCATTCAAGTACAGTTCAACAATGGATAAGAGGGGTCGACGATCTATTGGAAGAAATTCGATAAATATGCTCAATCTCGCAGTTCGGCATACATAAACCGCCTTCATTTTCAACACTGAAATTGAAGGCGGAACCTTTTTGTTGGCATGTCGCGACACAAAAATACTGCTTTTCTTCTATTTTTGTAATAGAATAGAAAAAAGAGATTATTTCGCAGCAAATTGCTTAGAATAACTGTATTCATTAGAGAGCGTCATAATTTTACATATTTAGGGGGAGAGTTCAATGGAAGCACAGTATAGGGAGTTGAAAATTCTGCTGGGGGTACTGATCCTCGTCATCATCGGAGTGGTGATAGGGAGTATTGTGATGAACCGGCAGGGAGAGGCCAATGCAAAGCTGGCAGCCCTGGAAGAAGCTTTGGAAGTCGCAAAGAACGGAATGGAGGAGCAGGGGGATCCCATGATTATTGACTCCATCGAACTGGAAAGTGTGGAAGTGGTCAGAGAGAGACGGGACGAGGTTACCTACGAGATTACCCTCTCAATACCAAACTTAAAGGAAGTATATGATCAGCTGTATCATCGAGTGATAGAAGAAGAGGTATGGACAAACACTTCGCCCGCAGCATCATTGCGAACTGTTCATGGGGAATCCATTGAGAATGCCTCCAGGGAAATAATCTATCTTCAGGAAGAGGTAAGGATAAGACAAAAAGATCGGGGACATTGGAAGGCAGAGAATCCTGAGGCTTTTAATTTTATAATCCCACGAAATGTTTTGCCCACTATTGCAGAGGACTTGGGGAAGGTGATGAGTTTTCTTGATTATACCCCTGAGCACCATCACTACCCTGAAGGTTCCCTCGAAGAAGAGTTCCAAAACTTCCTCCTGGAAAATGATTTTTTTAAGCATGTGAACTTTCACGTGGAGACTCAAAGAGAAGGAAATGAGGTCAATTACAGTTTCGGTTATCGAACGAATAATCTTAATCGCCTCAGCACCATTGGAGAGCCAGAGCAATTTCGTCATCGGGCGGAGGAAATTGTTGATCGGGAATCTCTGATCAGCCTGCTTTGGGAAGAGTTACAGGAGGCATCAGATAGGACCAATATCCTGCATACATTAAAGTTCCGTCCATATGAGCGATCCTATGATGAGAAGTATGGCTATGAAGCGGTGTTTAGGAATAGACAGGACGAGATATATTTCCATGGATTTGCCTATGGTCCCGATGGAATTACCATCCCGAGGCTTTACCTCAGTGATCTGGAGGGGTATTATACCGGTCATCGTCCAATCCTTGAAGAACCGTGGCCTGAACCGATTCTTGTACTGGGCTTTGATGAGGAAAGAATTCTATCTGGAAATTACAATGGTGAAGAACTGGCCTTCCTTATTGAATCGAATGACAGGATGTTTTTTCAAATATTTGATGCTGTTACAGGAGAAAAAACCATCGATATAGAAATTGAGGATGCCGAATTTCCCGTTGATGACCAGGGTATTGATCTTACCAACCACTATCAAATCGATGAACGGGAAGGATATTACGTACTGCGCCATGCCCCTTGGAAATCAAAGGTGCAGATTGCTGAGAAAACAGGGGAGGGAACACGGTTACATTCAGCTGTAATCAACGACTTTTATAGTGTTATGAGCAATGATGTATTTTTTGTCAAGGAGGAAGTTCATCATTTGCTTTCCCGCTATGAGTACGGTATGCCCACAACCTTCTTTTTCACATTGAAAAATATTACAACTGGAAAGATTTTGGAAGACCTCGAGTATTCCGGGAGCCACTTTGGACTCAATCATTATTTCAGTGAAAAGCATGGAGTCTTGATGACCTATCCCGTGTTTTCCTCAGAGATCAATTCATTAGTTGACATCAGTAAAGAAGCCTTCCGTATCTATGATCTTCAGAGGGGAGAAATCCTTGAAGATGATGAGATCACTCAGAGTTTTCGAGGAAATGTGTTGATGGAGTTTCTTCATCCCCTGGATGAGGATCGACTCCTCATAAAGACCCATTTAAAGGAATGGTGGGTCGCAGATCTCCATGATTTTTCCCTGACCTCCCTGGGTGAATTTGAAGGAAAGAACGGCTTTTCTCCTGAATATACTGGACACCTGGAGGCATATTGGGAAACCCGCCTTACTCCTATGGGAGAGAATTATTACTTCGTGAAGGAAGTCGAGCAGGATGCCAATGGGATGCGCCCCGTTGAAATTCTGGTATGGAAAGATACAGGAAGTGTGCTTGAACCGGCTTATCATATCGATCTTCGGGGGGAAGAAGGGTTGATGGCAATAGGATATCATCAGGAAGAGGATATTCTGATCGCTGCCTTTGGTGAAGGTGAAAATAAGGACGAGTCCGTTGATCTGATTCTCCTCGACTTCTCTTACGAAAACCTTAAAGGAATTAATCAAACCCTCAAAGCCCATTCTCTGGAGGAGGCCATGGAGTATGGAGTTCTAAAGCATGCTCTAACCTACTACGATGTAAATGAATTTATGGAGGGCTCCATGTTTCGTATTAATGATCAACAGCTTTATCAGCAGTTTTCCGTTAATTTTCCGAAGAGATTCCATTTTGACCGTGATCGTGAGAGTATGTTTCTGATCACCCGGAACTTTACGAGGCATTTAA
>PWFQ01000044.1 GCA_003554105.1 Clostridiaceae bacterium
AGGATTGTCAGAAATAGAATTACTCCTTTTTTCGTCATCCTTAGCCTCCTCAATCTTTGGATTCGACACAATTTTCACACTTCTTTATTCCACCCTAACATATAAACGTTGGAATTTCAACAAATTTCCTTCGCCAATATTCGACAGAACTTGCAGATTACTCTCCGGGATTATTTCTTCCATGGAAGAAGATAGTAGTATTCCTCGCCAATGACTGCAAGTTCATCTGCTTCACAGGGGGCTTTCCCTAGGACCGTATAATGAGTGAAAGAATCAGGCAGTCGAATCACCATTTTCTGATCCAGAGCTTCATCGAACACTTGAACTTCTGCCTCATCATCATGTGTGGTGAAAAGAAGGAAAATATGACCGTTTTCGCTGATATAATGGTCTTGTAACTGTGAATCCCCATGAATTTTTTCAATCCCTGTTTCCTTTCCGTCAGACAACAAGGTCTCAGTTCTTCCAAAGAGCCTGGACCTCGGAGATAAGAGCAATACATTTTCTTGAAGAACCGTGATGTTCTTTAAGGCTCGCGCCTCATCCTCATCATAAAAGATTTCCACTGCAGCTTCATCCTTTAAGCTGATTTTCATTATTTTATCATCATAAAAGTAATAGACAAAAGTTGACTCTTCGTCTCGATATATATCATAAAGAATATCTTCCCTGCGCCCTTTCTTCTCTTCACTTGGGATCCCAGGCAAATCCTTCGATGGAATAATCAGTTCTTCTTCGCCATCATCCATGGTATAAGAAAACAATCCATCCTCTAAAACGTAGTAAATGACATCACTGTCTGGTGACCAAAAAGTCTCCATGAAAAAATATCCCCCGCTAATTTTTAATTCCATAGGTGCCACAGGAGTCTCAAATCTTGTAGTAAATAGGCCCGTAATACTTTCCGGACCATCATACTGACCTTCCTCTTCATACATACTAGCTCTGTATAGAAGATTCTTTCCATCCGGTGATACTTCTTGGAAATCAATGTGGCTGATAAACAACTCAGAATCCACAGGATGATTTTCCAGTCGATCCCCGCGATAATCTTCAGGGTCTGACCAGGCTTCCTTAAGTAAACTTCCGTACCAATACATTGGTTGGCTAGGTCCGCCGCCACTATCCATCTCATCATATGCTTTTTTCCATGTTTCAAACTCTGATATAATATGGACGGTGCCCGGTGCTACAGGCATTTCCGTCAAAATGTAATCTCCATCCCCCGAGAGTACCAGACGTTCACCTATTTCATAGGGTTCTACGGCTATTTTCTGAAGCTCTTGGGATGTCACTTCAACTATATCACTATTCCCTGTGGCATCTTCGGACTCGGTTTTTTCAGGTGCATTTTCACCATCCTTCGATTCCTTTTCACTTTCCTTTTCATCGTCTCTTTCAACCTCCCCTTCAATCACCGCATCTTCACTCTCTTCTTCCTCCCCGGTTTCAGGGTCCCCCTCTCCACTGCAGCCAATGATGATTGAACCGGTGATCAAAATAATGCTCAGTACCCATAAAATTTGACCTGTCCCTTTTCCTTTTTGCATAAAACAGCCTCCTTTTGGATTGTTAATCCCCCTACGCTGCTTCATTTTGTAAACAGCCTCTTTGATACACTCGATGATTAAACTTTGATCAAAGGGGATTCTACTTAGGACACAATTCGGTGGAGCAATCCGTTGCAACAATTTTTCTTTATTGAAATTTCAATTGTTTTGTGCTACGGTTTTCAGGAAGGCTTTCATTTGCCAAATGGTAAGTTTCATGAAGTTCAAGAATTATGCAACGAATCACCCTGATGGATTGTATCAATAGTAACCCGGGGTTTAATGAATCCAGAAAGAGAGGTGTGGGGTTTGCTTTCTACAGCCAAGGATGAATTTGAAGCGCTTTACCATCGGAATGTGGATCATGTATTCCGGGTCTGTTTTATGTTTATGAAAAATTCTTCCGAGGCGGAGGATGCACTTCAGGAAACCTTCCTTCGGGCCATGGAAAAAGCCCCTCCTTTTAAAAATGAAGGCCACGAGAAGGGCTGGTTTGTAGTGACCGCATCGAATATCTGTAAAAATAAATTGAAGCACTGGTTCAGAAAAAAACGGACAGGGGACGGGGACCGGCTTGAGCTAGTCAAGCATCGGGACCACTATGAGTTTGAAGTGTTTGATGAAATTCTTGCTTTGCCGGAAAAATACAAGACAGCGATCTATCTTTACTATTATGAGGGCTATACATCAGTTGAAATTGCAGAACTCCTTGGAGCAAAGGAAGCCACAGTGCGTTCCCAGCTGGCAAGGGGCCGGGACATGCTGAAGAAAACCCTGGGAGGTGAAGAGTATGAAAAATAAAGACGTTCGACAGGCATTCACTTCCATTGAGCTAAATGATGAACAAAAAGAACAGATGCTGGAGAAAATCTATCAAAGAAAGAAGCAGAAAAAGCGCACACAAATGATTGCCCTAGCTGCGGGAATTCTTGTGCTGATCACTTCCCTCCTGCTGCTGCAGAACTTCCTCGATGGTGGAGGACAGGATCCTCTTCATGGAGAGGATGAGTATGAAAATGATGAAGAGATCGCAGAAGATGATCCGGATGAGGATGACGAGATTGTGGAAGAGCCAAAAGATGATGAAGAGGAACAAGAGGAGGATTTTGAGAGATACATAGCTTTTGAAATTCCGCCCCATCCGGGAGGCATGGGAGATGAACTCTATATGGTTGACGATTTATCGGAACTGGAGCTGAAACTGCGGGATAGCCCATGGCATAGCGGGATTGACGTCAATAAACTCCAAGAGCTGGGCGTTGCCTCTATGCCGGTGTTTATCAATCCGGTTCCCTCAGGGATGTATACACCTGAGCAGATTGAGAAATTTAAAGCGACTCTGAGAGAAATCGCAGAAAAAATTGGCTTTGAAATTATTGTAGAGGATGAAATTGGTGTCACTCTGGAAAACGGGTTTCGTCTCGAAGTGGACATGGATCTTTCAATTAAAATCTCAACTGATCAACAACCTGAAACTATTACAGAAGAGACCCTTCAAGGGAAAAGCATTGAAGAGACGATAGAAATCTATCAAGAGTATTATTTCCCCATGATTGAAGACCTTCTCTCTTACAGCAATCCACAACAGGATCTGAAATATCATTTGTCTGATACAACATGGTCAGAATTCAGAGTTAACTATCTTGAAGCCTTTGAAAATACAAAAGAGCAGTTTTTCCATCAACAATTCAACCAGACACAA
>PWFQ01000040.1 GCA_003554105.1 Clostridiaceae bacterium
AAAGAAGCTGAAAGACCTGGAAAAGGAAATGGAAAAAGCAGCCAAGGCATTGGAATTTGAGAAAGCAGCAAAACTCCGAGATGAGATTCGGGAACTAAAAGAGGTGCAGGAATGACAAAAAATAGAATTGTAATTAAAGGTGCGAAGGAACACAATCTAAAAAACGTAACTCTGGAAATTCCCAGAGATGAATTTGTTGTAATTACCGGTATATCAGGTTCGGGAAAATCCTCTCTGGCATTTGATACCATCTATGCTGAAGGACAGCGTCGTTATATAGAGAGTCTCTCTGCTTATGCCAGACAGTTTCTGGGACAGATGGAAAAGCCTGATGTGGAATCCATTGAAGGACTTTCCCCCGCGATTTCCATTGACCAGAAAACGACAAGTAAAAACCCCCGATCCACGGTTGGAACCGTCACGGAAATCTATGATTATCTAAGGCTTCTTTTTGCTCGTGTGGGGACTCCCCATTGTCCGGTGTGCGGAATTGAAATTCGTCAGCAAACGATTCAGGAGATTACCGACCGTATCCTGGAGATGGAAGACAGAACAAAAATTCAACTGCTTGCTCCCATCGTTCGAGGGAAAAAAGGAATGCACAAAAAAACCCTGGAAGATCTGAAAAAAGAAGGATTTGTCCGATTACGGGTCAATGGGGAGATGCGGGAGATCGGAGAAGACATCGATCTTGATAAAAACAAGAAACATGATATCGACGTTGTTGTGGATCGAATCGTTGTGAAAGAAGGTATCGAGAGCAGACTCAGTGATTCTCTTGAGACGGTGATGAATCTTTCCGACGGTCTTGTGAAAGTGGATGTCATCGGTCATCAGGAAATGCTTCTTTCAACAAAATTCTCCTGTCCTGATCATGGAGTAGGGATCGAAGAGCTCTCACCAAGGATGTTTTCCTTTAACAGCCCTTACGGCGCATGCCAGACCTGCGGGGGAATCGGTCATAAAAAAGAGGTGGATCCGAAGCTTGTGATTCCAAACAAGGAGCTCACCATCCGTGAAGGAGGAGTGGCTCCATGGGGAAAGGCAAGCGGGAATATTGAAGAAACCTATTATTTTAAAATGGGGAAAAAACTGACCGAGGCCTATGGGTACGATCTTGACACTCCAATCAAAAACTTTTCAGATAAAATGGTGGAAGATCTTTTGTATGGGACTTATGAAACTTTACTGGAATTCAATTTTGATTCCAAATATGGCGGGAGAAAAACCCACACCACTGTTTTCGAAGGAGTCGTCAATAATCTTGAAAGGCGCTACAGAGAGACTCATTCTGATTATATGAGGGAAAAAATAGAAGGATTTATGAGTGAAACCGAATGCAAAACCTGTCATGGAGGACGTTTGAAAGATGTGGCTCTGGCAGTGACCTTTGCTGAGAAGAATATTAAAGACGTCACCGATTACTCGGTAAAGGAAGCGGTGAAATTTTTCAGCGGGTTGGAATTGGACGACCGAAAAACCTTCATCTCCCATCAGATTATTAAAGAAATCAAAGCCCGCCTTCAATTTCTCTTTGATGTCGGTCTTGGTTATCTCACCCTGTCCAGGAATTCCGGAACCCTTTCGGGGGGAGAGGCTCAGCGAATTCGTCTTGCCACTCAGATCGGCTCGAAGCTTGTGGGAGTTCTTTATGTTTTGGACGAGCCCAGCATCGGGCTTCACCAACGGGATAATAACCGACTGCTGAAAACCTTGAGGGAGTTAACAGATCTGGGGAATACCGTAATTGTTGTGGAGCATGATGAAGATACGATTCGAAAAGCGGACCATGTCGTTGATGTGGGTCCGGGTGCAGGAAGTCGGGGGGGATATATTGTTGCCCAGGGGACTGCCGATGAGATTGAAAGTGTTGAGGAGTCTATTACGGGGCAGTACCTGAGCGGGAAAAAAGTTATTCCCCTTCCTCAAAAAAGACGACTTCCCAATGGAAAACATCTTGAAATTATCGGAGCAAGAGAAAATAACCTGAAAAATTTAAACGTGAAGATTCCTTTAGGGGTTTTCACCTGTGTCACAGGAGTCTCCGGTTCAGGAAAAAGCACTCTGATTAACGAAATACTTTATAAGAAAACGGCTCAGGTTCTTAACAGAGCAAAGAATATTCCGGGGGATCACGATGAAATTCATGGTTTGGAGCATATCGACAAAGTCATTGAGATCGACCAGTCTCCTATAGGGCGGACTCCCCGTTCAAATCCTGCAACATATACCGGAGTATTTGATGAAATCAGGGATGCTTTTGCAAAAACCCCGATGGCCAAAACCAGAGGCTATAAAAAAGGTCGATTCAGCTTCAATGTAAAAGGCGGTCGTTGTGAGGCATGTAACGGTGACGGGATTATCAAAATCGAGATGCACTTCCTGCCGGATGTCTATGTTCCCTGTGAGGTATGTAAGGGGAAACGCTATAACAGAGAGACTTTGGATGTATTATATAAAGGAAAAACCATTGCCGATGTATTGGATATGAATGTGGAAGAGGCCTTGGAATTCTTTGAAAATATTCCGAAAATCAAAAGAAAACTGCAGACCCTTCAGGATGTTGGGTTGAGCTATATTAAGCTTGGACAGCCTTCCACACAGTTATCCGGTGGTGAGGCACAACGGATTAAATTGTCGACGGAACTTAGTAAACGGAGTACGGGAAAAACTCTTTACATCCTTGATGAACCTACAACAGGCTTACACACTGCGGATGTCCATAAGTTAATTGGGGTTTTGCAGCGATTGGTCGATGGCGGGAATACTGCGATCGTCATCGAGCATAACCTCGATGTGATAAAAACCGGGGATTACTTAATTGATCTGGGACCGGAAGGCGGTTATGAAGGCGGAGAAGTTCTGGCCACAGGAACACCGGAGGAGATTGCAAAGATCAAAGAATCCTATACGGGACAATATTTAAAGCCTATGCTGGAGGAAATGAAAAAGAAGTATTCATCCTAGGGGGGTGAACCTGTGGAAAAAGAATATTCCAAACATATCCAAGAGATATTGGAAGGGCTCCCGAAAAAGCCGGGAGTCTACTTAATGAAAAACCGAAAAAATGAGATCATTTATGTGGGAAAGGCCGTCAATCTTCGGAATCGTGTTCGGCAATATTTTCAATCCGGAAAAAATCAGCCTCCGAAGCTACGGGTAATGGTTCCTCAGATCCTGGATATTGAAACGATTCTCACGG
>PWFQ01000019.1 GCA_003554105.1 Clostridiaceae bacterium
ACTGTGTGGTCGATTTTCGGGGAACAGGTTTACTGGGTATTCAAAAGGATGTTTTTTCAAACAAATACCTGATTCCCATTCATAAATTAAATCTCGGGCATATTCTGAAATCCACGTAGTGTCGTATCATCATCAAAACGTCGGGTTTCACTAACGTGGTAATCGCTAACTCTCATTACTTTTGATGCTTCTTGTTTGACGCAACACTGAGGAGTCCTGAATTTCAGGAAGCCGAGAGGTTCACTTAATTTTCAGGCAGAGAATGGTTGTATCATCAGCAAGCCGTTCAATGCTGTATTGCTTTATGTACTCCCTGATTTTGTTGCACACCTCTTTAGCCGTGAGTTTATCGGTATCAAGAGATTCCACAATATGAAGAGCCTTTTCAAATCCAATTCGATTACCCTGTTCATTAACTGCTTCAGGAAATCCATCGGAATAGAACAAAACCAGGTCTCCGGAATTTAACTCGAGTGAGACATCGAGATAGTCAACATTTTCCCTCACCCCAAAAGGATATTTGGGCTCGGGTGTATGCAGGAACTGAGATTTGTCACCTCTTTTTAATATGGGAAGACAATGTCCGGCATTGGCAAGTTTCAGCGTTTTAGTTTCTGGCACATAGCGGCCAACAATACAGGTGATGAATGTTTGTGAATCCGTTTTTTCATAGATAACCGGGCTTATTTCACGCAGAATTTTGGAGGGTTGATCGGTGTACATCCGTGAACGCAACAATCCACTTGTAAATACTGCATGCATGGCTGCGCGCATCGATTTCCCGGATACATCTACCACGGTAAGGGTCAGATGATATTCCCCATCCATATCGGTTCCCGTTACATAATCAAAATAATCGCCTCCCACTTCATAAGATGGCATGAAATAGCCATAGAGTTCAAATTTATCCGTTTCGGGATGTCGCAACGGCATCAGTTTCTCCTGGGTTTTTCTGGCTATCAGCATCTCATTTTCAAACCGGAGATTTCGCATCAGTTTCCTCTCATAGTCCGGAATGTAGCTGCTTACAGTAGTTATTGAAGGGCCATATCTGTAAGCGGCAATTCCGAAGAGCAATATACTGCCGGCGAAAACCAATTGAATCCACGCATTCGATACCACATCAGGGGCAGGCGACTGCATATAGGGTAAAATATTGGCGATAGAAGTAAACAGCCAAATACCACAAAAAACCGTTACTAAACCGCTTAATTTGTAAGCAGTAAAGAGGGGAACTGCCAGAAGTGCAAAAAGTGCGATATCGTGCGTAAGTGTTGCTTCAGTTCCAAAAGACCTGCCAAGGCCTGCAAAGAGAACTCCTCCCAGCAGAATACTTAGGGTAAAGATAACAATTGTGTTGCGAAGCCTCTTGTTGAAAAAGTTGTAAATTACCCCAACCATAGCCACAGAGCAGAGTGCAGCAACGGTCAATACGCTCATGTTCAAAGATAGAAAGAATGGACGGTTTAAAATCTCTGTAAAACCGAACTGACTGTCAGCCTGGTAAAGATAAGAACCACTCACTGTAAGGAATAATGCGGTAATGCCTAATAGAATTCCGCTAAGTGAGAATCCCTTGATGATTGCCGAACCGGTTTCATTCAGAAAGAACTTCCCCCTCCAGAATGCATCTATCAGGTTAATCTGAAATTTTTTCTCTCCCCTCGCGTAGGCTTCCCACCCTATGTAGGCAATTGCTGCAAATCCGCCCATAACCAAGCCAAAAATAACCTGGTTAAATTGTACCACAATATTTGCCTGTGAGGATAAAATTTCACTGAAGTTAAGCATGAAAATGAACCTCCATCCGTAGGTGCAGATAGCGATGATCAGGGTTACTATTGAAATTCTTTTCCAGTCAACTTTGCCTTTAAAGAGCTGGCCAAAGCCTTCAATAAAAACAAACAGGACAAGAATGGCGACTGTGATAAAAAAGAAGACGATAAAGTGTTGATTTATTTCCGAAGCGGCAATTTTTTCGATCTCATTATATGCCTCAAACTTCATGACGGAAATTCCCCGGATCTCTGTCTGATCAGTTTCGGTACCCTCCCGGTGTTCGGTAGGCTTAAGAACCAGTTCTATATAATCATTGTATAGACCACTGCTTTTTACCCACCTGTAGAGATTGCGATCATCATTTGGTTCTAAAATTTGTATCCGTTCGACAATCTGGTCTTCCTGTACCGGGGGGGCATCACCATCATATTCATCCAATTCGATAAAGTCGTACTTGTTCAGATCGTATCCGAAAATATCCTGAACTACTGAAGAGGCAAACTCCCTGTTATTTTCGCCAAGTATAATTGACGTTCCGCCCCTGTCGGGGTTTAGTTCGAAGTACCTCACTCTTCCGCCGTTATCCAGCTTTGTGCGGTATACACCGGCTGCCCCGTATATGGAACTTGGAGTGAGATTAAAACTCTCATTGATGGGGAGCGTCTTGGCTGCCAGAACCTCCCATCCATGCAGATGAAAATTATCCCTGTTCAGTTCTGCCGGAGAAGGGGAGTCGTCTCCCAGTGAGTCGCGAATAGATCTGTAAAGGGCTACTCTCTGCATTCTGAAGGGAACGACACCAAGGGTGTCGTTGTATTCTATTCCAAGATTTGTAAATAGCTCTTTGGCTATCTCAGTGGCTGTCTCCTTGGAATGATTCACAGGAGCGTTGGCCATAAAATCAAAGCGATTTTTCAGCACGGTAAAAAGCAGAAAGCCCGCCAGGCCTAAGGCAATCCAAACGGAAATTTTTTGATTTACTGTAAGTTTCATCCCTTAACTGCTGCAGTAAATGATTTTGTGTAATGATTTTTCCCAGGTATTATGAAGCCATCATTACCACCGTAAATTTTATGATCGCTTACCCTATCATTAAGTAAAGAAAAATTGGCAGGATACGAAAATTAATATTGATTGCTTTCCGGTAATATATTCTGCGTATTTGTCACTTATGCTTTGAATCTGTCAAACTATGATTGAAAATAAGCGTCTTTGAGATTGCTGAGGCTGGAGCTTACCCGGCTTTCCGTTGTTGATCAATTTGTTCGACCAGGTGCAGAACGTACTCTTCAATGGTTTGATCAACGGTTTTTACGATGGTATGTATTTTTTGAAGCATTAATTCTTAAT
>PWFQ01000071.1 GCA_003554105.1 Clostridiaceae bacterium
CGACGAAATGACGATGCGGTCAACTTCTCGGTTGAATGGTTCCCATACCTGGATCCCCATCCGACAAACTATGGACATCAATTAATCGGTGAGGAGTTAATGAGAGTCAGAAATCCAAGAGCATTCAGATAGTCTGAAGACATTTCTGTAATGATAACGAATGAATGAAAGGGGTGTCCGGAAATGGGGAAAAAATCATCCAGGAGCATTCCGAAAAAATCTGAAAAGTCCTCCTCGGAAGTGATTCTCAAATCGCTGTTGATCATCTCCCTGATCGTGAATCTTGTTTTTGCAACACAAAGCATTTTCGGAAGGGAGTCCAGTGGAGAGGCGGAAACGGAAATGCAGGAGATCGCTTTGGCATCCCGGGAGTTTTTCGTGGAATTTGAAGATAAGAACCTGCATATGATGAACGCCGCGGATCTTCTGGCAATGCATGAGGAGGGAAGGGTGCTGATCCTCGATGTCAGGAGCCATGCAGAGAGGCGAGAGGGCTCAATCACCGATTCCGGGCACATTCCTTTGATCATGCTGGCGGACCGCACGAACCTTCTGCCTCCTGATGCAGTTTTCGCTGTCTATGGGGAGAATGATATCGCCTCTGCCTATGGGGTGTTCCTCTTGAATGTCCTGGGCTATGAAGCCTATGTTCTGGAAGGAGGGATGGAGGCCTGGGAGAAAGCAGGAGGCAAATTGAATACCTGCTACACCTGATAGGTGGAGTATGGGCGGTCTGCCTGGAAAAAATCTAATCTACTATCAAAGAGAAAGTTTATATGAAAATGATGTGGTTTGTAGGGTCGTTGTCTAAGAGATAGATATATTTAATGATAGCAAACATCAACAAATAATGAGTGTTATTCTTATAACGTTAAATTTTTATATAAAAAACAATTATTCTCAAACCCAGCTGTTTCAACAATTTCACAGAGGGTATAAATATAGCACCTTAACGGGAGTGAGGATCTTTGAGGAGTAACTGGACGCTTTTCTTCAAAGGGAGCTGGTAGCGTAACCGACCATTTTTTTGGTCGGTTTTTTTAAGTTTTAGGGAGGTGAATAAATAGTAAGTTTAAAACTATTTGTGATAGGATTAACAAAAAAAGCGATGACAGAAGGATATTGCCTCAAAGGGTGGAGGATTCATTATTTGAATAGAGCGATGTTCATCTTTTGGGGGCAATGATCTTTGAAGAGTATCTGGACGCTTTCTTCAAAGGGAGTCAATAGCGTAACCGACCGTGTATTCAGGTCTGTTTTTTGATGGTTGAGGAGGTGGTGTCATCACAGCAAAAATAAAAGTGATAAATACATCAAAAAGTTTTACAGAGAGGTGTATTGATAATGAAAAGCGGGAGTGATCATGATAGGCAGAAAAATATAATAATATATTAAACATTAATCTGACTCATTTCCGGTTTTCAGGGGTGTTTAAAAAGACCAGCTATAAAAAGTCAACCCTAAACAATTAAGGATGCATCAACACTGGATCGTATCTGAATTGGAGAAAATAGACATCACAAATAGAGCATCGAAAGATGCCCTGTGAACATGAGCAGTTTCTGAAGAGCTAGAATCTGACTTCGTAAGGTCGATTTTCTGTCAGAATAGCAAAAATGATGTAGCATAGCTTTCTTGCAACAGCTCCAACCGCAACCCTGTGTGGTTTTCCCCGTGCCCTAAGACTTTGATAGTATGCTTTCAGTTGGGGATCCGACCAAGATGCGATGAAAGCAGCACCCCAGATGGCACGGCGAAGATAAGGAGAACCACGCTTAGACATGTGGCTGTTGCTTCCTGTAAACTCGCCTGATTGAGTGACATGAGCATCAATTCCTGAATAGGAGACAATCTGTTTTGCACTCGGGAAACGGTGGATATCTCCCAACTCGGATAAGATGACAGCTCCATAGACCGGTCCAACACCAGGAATTGTAGTGACGGGAGAATCAAGCTTTGCCATGTATTTTTCAATTTCTCCGTCGATGAGCTTGATCTGATCTTCTACAAATTCCAGTTGTTCCAGCATCTGGCGGATTTGAAAGGCGAAGGCATCCGTTGCAATCCGGATCCCCAATGATCCGTTTGCAACAGCTTTGAGCTCGAGAGCCTTCTCCTTACCAAAGCGGCCATGTGAGCTTTTGTTTAGCATCGTGGTTAACTTACGGGTGTGTAGAGAAGCAATTTCTTCGGGAGTCGTATGCTCCAGTAAAATCTGTTTGGAGCTCATTCCAAAGATGTCAGTAAACAAATCTGCGTATTCGGGAAAGACCTGGTCCAAGAGGGATATGACCTTCCGCTTGAGATCGCCCACCGTCTGTACCTGCCAAAGACGGAACCGGCACAGCTGGCGAAGGGCAAGGGTATCGCCTTGTGCAACAGCCGTTTCTTGGTAGTCGCCAAATAAAAGGACCCTAGCAACGATTTCTGCGTCGATACGATCATTCTTAACCTTGCGGATACGCATGTTGCGCATGGCATCGGTAACGATAGGATTTATCACCTTGATAGTGAAGCCTTTTTCGTGAAGCCAGGAGTAGAGAACCAGCCAATAGTGCCCGGTTGCCTCCATGCCAACCTGGGAATTTTCAGGGGTCAAAGCATACTTATCCAGCATCTTCTGGAGTTTATCGACACCTGAGAGAGTGTTGGGGATTTTGAAGGAGTTTCCATCGAGTACTCCGCCATCCTGATTTAGAAAACAAACTTCATGAGATTTCTTAGCGATATCAATGCCAATGTAATACATTTTAACACACCACCTTTACAGAAGATTTTGTTGCAGGGAGGTAAACCTCAGGACCTCACGGGAATTCTACCTTGTTGGATATGCGGGACGATACTCCCATCCAGCTCATTCGAATCCAACCCGTAAAGCTGAGGCGTCACTCTTTTTCACGAGACTTTCTCTCAAGGAGGGAAGACGACGCCCTCAACTGCACAGTTCCATTATCCCACGTGGCATGAGGGAATAATAGAAAAAATGATGTCAGTGTACCACGACTCTGACAAATATAATATACAAGGAGGGTTCGAATGAATCAAAGAAATAATAAAATGCTAGAAGTGATTTTAAAGTCAATTGATGAAAAACACGGAAAA
>PWFQ01000036.1 GCA_003554105.1 Clostridiaceae bacterium
TACCGGTTTAATGGAAGTCTGGTCGGTATTAATGGAAATGGAATTGAATTTGAAATAGGAGAGGGTGAATTCGATGTGACGCTTGATGCCAATGGTGTCATCATTTCAATTTCTGGCAGAGGCCTGCCCGAATTTCCGGACATAGGTATCTACAAGGAGATCCTTGAAGATTTTGCCTGGGACAAGATCGAATCTCATATCCTTTATAATAAGGGGAGTTATTTCCTGAATGAGTACAATACAGAAGTACCCCTGAATCCGGACAGATACTACATAACTTACAGAGTGTTCGATGAAAGCAAGGATGGTAATTTCAAACTGAGAGGAAGGGCAAACGACCTTATTCATGGATTCAATGAGGTTTATATCGATATTGACGATCCCGCTGTTTTTCTCAAGTTTCAGTTATGGAAACCCAAAGGCGGTACTGCAAGTGTTGCAGAAAAATTCTGGAAACGGGCATTCGAAAATGCAAAAGCAGTAGGTCAAATTGTGGGTGACTACACTGGTGCACCGAATATGATTGTGGGTTTGTCGAACAATGGAACATTCAACACACCCGAATATGCACTTGGTCTGGAAAATTCCCAGGCATTTGAAGATCTGTACGGGTTCAACCGGATGGAGAGCCTGCCTGCCAATATGTTCCTCGGTTTAAAAGGAGTCCCTATTCCTAAAACAGGCGTACTGCAGCTTCACGGACATGTATATGTTCACAATCCGCTGATTGCATCAATCGATGGTGAAGGGAATATAGACAGCGTAGTGGATTGGTTTAATGAATTCACCACTACCCCGGCTTCTGCTTCATTTGCCGGCAGCATGGACTTTGGCAGGAAAGGGATCGAATTCATCTTAACCGGAGTATTACCCGGTGTGAATGATGTAGTTGGGAGGGATATTTTTAATGATGACTTTGATCTCGATCTGATTTCTGGATTCATGCAGGAGTATAATCCATATGATGGAAGTCAGGATGAATATTTCAGATTGGGTGGAACTATTCGGAGACCTTTGATTGCAGATATTTTTGGTCCCAACATCCAACAATACCTGGTATCTCAACCCGGGGTGGATGGATATATGTATCTCGATGTTGGATATGATCTGGACAGATCGTCACTATTTCTTGAACAGGCACAGAGAATAATTATCCCAGGCTATGGAGAAGTTGACCTCACAAATAGTCATTTCAGAATAAACAGTGATGGATTTAACTTCCATGCGCATGGAGGTGTAAACCTTGGGCCACTGGAATTAAACAGGTCACTTTCAGGAATGTTTACAAAGGATGGATACGAACTAACCTCAATTTTTGAAAGAGATATTACCCTGCCTAATGATGTGGTTCTGGGTAACAGGGAGATGCTTGTGTCTGTTTCAAGCAATTCGGGTGCTACCCTGGAAGGTCAGATCATCCTGCCTTTTAGCATGGGTGAAGCTGCTGTTTCCGGACAGGTCTCAGATGAAGGACTCACCATGAGCGGTATGATGAGTACAG
Organism: Clostridiaceae bacterium; assembly: GCA_003554105.1. GTDB lineage: Bacteria > Bacillota > Clostridia > Peptostreptococcales > T1SED10-28 > T1SED10-28. The sequence goes on from PWFQ01000036.1 coordinate 1,502, forward strand.
GTTCTCAACTCGCCCTTGATACCGGGTTAAATCTGCCCACACGCGATTTTGAGATGACCGTTTCCACGGATCCGGTCCGAATCCTGGAACTTCATGGAGAGACACAGATGCCTTTTATCGGGTACAATCGCATGACCGGTATCATTAACCGGGATCACTTCCTCTTTGATGGTGAAATTGACAGAACCCTTAGCTTTGGGACCCTGAGTGTCCCAATTTCAAATGGGAAACTGACCATCGACAGCCGGGAAGGTTTGTTCCTTGACGGCAACATCGATCTTCCTCACCTGGGTTCGGCCGAATTGAGTGGTGAAATCTCCGATGAACAGATCATGTTTAAAGGAGCTGTGAACAGGAACCTCTCATTCAGCGGCGTTTCACTGGAAATGGCCAATGGTGATATCCTGTTGAACAATGATGGCGCAAGGCTGAGTGGAACATTAGACCTGCCGTCCGGTTTGAGAACCGCCGATGTAAGCGGTTCAATTACTGAAAGCGGAATGAACCTGTCCGGAAATATGAGGTCATCAGTAAGATTCCATAACGTTGACTTTCCAATATCCAGCTCAACGGTTACGGCCAGTACAAATAGCGGAGTTACTGCAGATTTTAGAATGAATTTATTCCGATATACCCAAAGGTTAAGAGGCTCAATTAGTCCGAGCGGCAACTTTGAACTTACCGGTTCCAGGAATTTCAGCAGAAGTATTAACGCAGCCGGTCAATCTGCAACATTTAATGGCTCCATCAATACGAGATTAAGAAACTCAGGAGTCCATTTATCCGGATCCGGATCGATCTCATATACCGGCTTGCTTGGAAATACCATTGAGATTGCTTCCGGGCCTATTTCATTCAACCCGAATTGGTCATCCGGAACCATTGAAGCCTGTATTTCAGGTTATTGTGTAGATATTTAAACACTGACAGGGTTCAAGGCTCAGGGCTCAGGGCGCACGGTGTTGATGTTGAAAAAAAGATCGCACATCGAAAATCGGAAATCGGAAATCTCAAAAATCGCTAAATCATTAAGATTTCGATCCAGGCCAAAGCTTCTTAATCGAAGGATATCCGATTTTCGATATCTGAAGTCCGATTTAGCGATTGATGGAACAAACAGCCAAGACCCCATGAATGATTCCGGGGCTGATTTTACTCACGGTTATTCGATCTCCTCTGGTAACAGACGAGCTCCATGAATGACACTGAGGATTTCGATTATGTTATCTTGTTCCTTTATCAAAGAAAATTTTAGCAACCGGTTGAATGTGTATAACATATAATTGCAGGGCTCAGGGCACGGTACACGGTGTAGGGTTCAGTTACAGGTTACAGTTTAAACGTTTGTTGAAGTTGTCGGTTTATGAGCCTGCAAATGAAGAACTTTTAACGTGTAACATTCAAAACGAGTAGAACATAACCGCCATAAAATGAGTGGAGGTACCGGCCAGAACAAACAGATGCCATACAAAATGGCTGTAGGTGCGGCGGGGAAGAAGGTAGAAGATAACGCCCAGTGTATATGCGGCGCCTCCTATTGCCAACCATAGAAGTCCGGCAAGCTCCATGCCTTCAACCAGCGGTTTTATTCCGATAAAAA
>PWFQ01000063.1 GCA_003554105.1 Clostridiaceae bacterium
CCGATAAAGCGACCGCTGTAAACAAGCTGCACTTTCCCAAAGAAACACTGCCGGAGGTTTGGGAAGTGTTTCACGAATCATTTGCTTCGATGCCCGAAGAATCGCGCATCACCCCCGATGATTATCCCGACGGTATTTACCATACGGCCGGCAAGCATCCGTTTGGATATATCGGCATGAACCAGATCCGGCCGGCAACCGGGGAAGAAGAGGAAATTGTCATCAAATTCGCGAATGAATTCGGCCGTGCCTATCAACGCTTCCTGGATCTCCAGAAAGCAGAAGAACAGGCACGGGAAGCAAGGATCGAAACGGCGCTGGAAAAAATCCGGTCCCGAACCATGGCCATGCAAAAGGGCGAAGAGCTGCAGGAAGTGGCCGTTCTGTTGTATAAAGAGCTCATTGCATTAGGTGTTGAAAATTTCGTCAGCTGTGGTTACGTAGAAATTGATGAAAGTACCCAAAAGCAATACGTCTGGATTACCTCCCCCGGCGGAGATACCATGGGTTTGTTTTACCTCCCATTAAAAGGAGACACCACGTTTGATGCACGATATGCAGCATGGAAAAAGCAACAACCGGTGTTTCATCAATCGGTAGCCGGTCAGGTACGAAGCGATCATCTTGAATATGCCATTACAACATTTCAATCTAAAGAAGCGGAGGAAATGGTTCGCAGCCAGTTTCCTGACCCGACCGTTTTTTATTGCTTTAACTTTTCTCATGGCTACCTTCACATCGTGGGCGGCTCACTGCTGGAGAAAGAAGAAGAGAACTTGCTGGCCAGGTTCACCAAAGTATTTGAGCAAACCTATACCCGTTTTCTGGACCTTCAAAAGGCCGAAGAGCAGGCCCGTGAAGCCAGAATAGAAATGTCTCTTGAGAAGATACGATCCCGGACCATGGGTATGCAGGGCAGTGAAGAGCTGCCTGAAGTGGCCAATATGCTGTTTCTGGAAGTGCAGGAGCTGGGCATTCCCGCATGGAGCTGCGGCTATTGTATCTTAACGGACGACCGCAGGGCCAGCACCTGTATCATGAGCAGTGAGGGAACCGTTCAAAAACCTTTTCTTCTCCCACATTTGGGTGAATCCTCTTTTGAAGAATGGGATGATTTTGTTCACAGCGATGAGATCTTCTTTACGCAGGAACTGGGCGGAGAGGCGATTGATAGCCACTATAATTTCATGACGTCCCTTCCTCAGCTGAAACCCATCTTCCAGGATCTTGTTGATGCGGGACTATCACTGCCTGATTATCAGATAAACCATCTTTGTAAGTTTTCACATGGATTTCTGTTGTTCATAACCTACGAAGAAGTACCCGGTTCACATGATATATTCAAACGATTCACCTCGGTTTTTGAACAAACCTACACCCGCTTTCTGGACCTGAAAAAATCGGAAAAACGGGCCCGTGAGGCAGAAGTTGATCTGTCACTGGAACGGGTACGGTCGCAGGTTACGGCCATGCAGGCATCTTCCGACCTCTTTGACATTGTGGTGAACATGAGGAAAGAGTTCGTTTCACTGGGCTATACCGCAGATTATTTCTGGCATATGCGCTGGCTGCCTGACGTTTACGAAATGTCAATGACGTCTGAAGATGGCAATCGTCTTGGAATGGTCATTAACGTGCCCAAATTTGTGCACGATCAGATTCCCGGTTTGGCAGAATGGGAAAAAGGCAGTGATCCAACCTATGTTCTGGCACTGAATGCTGAAGAAGCATGGGACTATATAGATAATATGAACAAGCACGGCGATTATAAAGTTGTGGACCCCAATGCACCAACCAGGGAGGACATTGAGCACATTGGCGGACTGACGTTTATTATCGCCCGAACCACGCACGGAGAGCTTGGGTATAGCCTGCCGGGAATGGTACCGAATCCTCCAAAAGATGCTATAGATACCCTGGTGCGGTTAGCCGGGTTATTTGATCTGGCCTTCAAGCGGTTTGAAGATCTCCAGGAGTCGGAGCAGCAAGCCCGGCTGATTCTCGAAGAACGGGATCGCCTGGAAGCCGCCCTGAAGGAACTGCACGCCACCCAGGACCAGCTCGTACAGCAAGAAAAACTCGCTTCCCTGGGTCAGCTTACTGCCGGCATTGCCCACGAGATCAAAAATCCGCTGAATTTTGTAAACAACTTTTCGGAGGTGAGTGTGGAGTTGGTTGAAGAGGTACGGGAGGAAGTGCGACGGGTGACGGAAGACCGGGGACCGGAGAACTCTCCCCACTTGAGAGGGGCCGGGGGTGTGTCTGATGGGGCTGAGAACGAAGACCTAACTCAAAAATCTGAGATAAATTCAAGTTCCGCCAACCCACCCCTCACTCCCCTCCAGGGAGGGGAAGCTGGCCCAAGCCCTGAAAAAGCCCTCATCCTCGAAATCCTCGACGATATCGAAGCCAACCTCCGTAAAATCCACGAACACGGCTCGCGCGCCGACAGTATCGTAAAATCAATGCTGCAACACTCGCGCGGCGGGGATGGGAAGATGGAGCCGACACCATTGAACCCAATTATTAAAGAGTATGTGAACCTGGCCTTTCATGGAATGCGGGCCGGTAAAGATCCCATAGATGTAGATATTGACTTACAACTGGATGAGAAAGTTGGCGAAGTGCCGCTAATTGCAGAGGATTTCAGTCGGGTAATTTTAAATCTTTGCAATAACGCTTTCGACGCTATGCGTGAGAAGACCCTCACCCCTTCGCCCCTCTCCCTCGGGAGAGGGGTTGGGGGTGAGGGCGAATACAGCCCAAAACTCACGGTCCGAACCCACCAAACCGACAACTCCATCAGTATCGAAATCGAAGACAACGGTCCGGGAATTCCCGATGATATAAAAGACAAAATCATGCAGCCGTTTTTTACGACCAAGAAGGGTACGCAGGGTACGGGGCTGGGGCTTAGTATAACAAATGATATCATAAAAGCTCACGGCGGCAGCTTGGAAATCGAATCCGGATACAGCGGATCTATATTCAAAATAATATTAGCCTTATGAATAATCAATTTACACATATTGCACAACTTCTGGCTTTATTCATCTTCCCGGC
>PWFQ01000011.1 GCA_003554105.1 Clostridiaceae bacterium
TTCCTTTTGTGATTCCCAGTGTGGCGCCCATACTGATGATGGAATCAGAGGCTTGAAAGGGCTCGAACATTGCCATGGAATAACAACCGATATCTCCAATGACCCGTTTCCGTAATTTCTTCAAAATATCAAAGATCGGTCGGTGAGGGCAGCCTGCACAAAAAAGAGGGGGTCTTTTGACGCTTGCAGCAGGCTTTTTATCCGAAGTTTTTCGCTCGGAAAGAACCCCTGCTTCTAAAAGGCCTTCCTCGATTACTTCCGTGTGCAGTTCACCGGTGAAGGGGAAATATTTCTTTCCCTCACAGGAGACACCCATTAATTTCACTTCATTTTCGATTAACGGCATCAATTCTTCAACAACGATGATATTTTCATACTTATCCGATAATTCTTGAATCTTTTTAGGAGAAATCGGATAGACCATGCCAAGTTTATAAATGCTCACAGGAGGGTTCAACTCTTTGAGATTATGATAGACCAAACCTGAAGTGATCACTAAAGTATCTGCACCCTTCTTTTCCTCTAGAACATTCAACTCACTATCGTATGCCAGCTCTTTTAATTTCTCTATACGGTTTTTCATGTCATGCTGCAGTTTGTGAGTATGGGGAGGGATCATACAGTAGCGTTCAACATCTTTTTCAAAGGCTTTTGCTTGAACGTCTTTGCGTTCACCCAGGACGACAGGTGTACGACTGTGGCATACCCGGGAAGTAATATTCACCATCATTGGCAAGTGGTAGTCTTCACTGAGATCGAAGGCAGTTTTGGTAAAGTCTTTTGCTTCCTGAGAATCGGCAGGAACAAGGATGCCCATATTGGCGAATTTTCCTAAGATGCGGTTGTCCTGTTCATTCTGAGAACTTGCCATTCCCGGATCGTCACCTGAAAGCAACACAAAGCCTCCATTCGTTTTTGTTTGTGTAAAAGTAATTAGAGGATCAGCGGCAATATTCACACCCACATGTTTCATCGAAGCCATAGACCGAACACCCGCAAAGGATCCACCGATTGCAACTTCCAAAGCAACCTTCTCACTTGTGGGAAATTCGGAATAAACCTCCTTATACTCTTTGATCGACTCAAGAATCTCTACTGTGGGAGATCCCGGATAACTGGCAGCAACAAGACCGCCTGCTTCATAAAAGCCTCTTGCAACCCCTTGATTTCCGGTTAGAACTGTTCTTTCCTGGTTACTCATCCTTTCACACTCCTTTATCAATTTTGATCGCAAAACTATTACAACATTTATTTAATACCCAATTTTTATCGAACTATGTAATAAAATTAACCGAATGAGCAGTTCGGATAGAAATAGTAAAAAGAGGGTAAATATATAATGCAAGGATGTTTTGTTGAATCTCTATTTGTGCGAAAGGAGAGAATCATGAAAAAAACAATGATACTAATCTTTATATTGCTTTTCGCAACAAGCATCTTCTTAGTGGGGTGCGGAAGGGATGATGAGATTGATAATAGTCAGGAACCTTCTGTTAACGGACAGGAAAATGATGGAGAGATAGGGAATGATGACAGCAATGATGAAGAATCAGATCAGAATGATACGAATGACGACAATGATGAGGAGGCGGTATTAAAAAGTCACGATTTTTATCCATTTTTGGAAAATACTCGACTTCACTATGATGGAGAAGGAAGCGAGTTTGCCTCTGAACGAGTCCACTTCGATTACATGACTGACAGTCGCGCACAAATTCGCCGAGAAACAGCAGGCACAACAATTCTTGAAGTGATTGAATACCGTGAAGGAAAAGTGTATTCATTGCTTCAGTATGAAGCAGCCAATAGGAAGGAGAGCTTTTACGATCATAATGTAACGATTGAAGATTCAGAGGGCGCTGAAGTCCTGATCATGGAACCGATTGAATCAGGAACTCAATGGACAGTTAGAGAAGGAGTTATTCGGCAAATTACCGGTGTGAATCTTTCGTTAGACACTCCGGCCGGAACTTTTAATGGAATAGAAGTGACAACTTTTGAGGACGGCAGCGAGTTTATCGTCTATTATGCAAAAGGCTATGGGAAGATTAAGACCCGTTTTGAAGCGGGAGACACGGTAATCTGCTCTGAACTGGTGGAGGTGGAGGAAGATTATCAAACTACTGAAAATCACAAATTCTTTTATCCTGATTTTAATCAAAATCAGCTGGTGTTCTTGGACGAAGAAATAACACTGGGGACAAATGATTCAATTGAAGGGATGTTCGAGGAGTATTTTCAGAAGGCTCCAAAAGATTCACAAGAGTATACACAGTTGATGAGTGAAAATACAAGGATCAATTATATACGGTTAAATCGGGAGAACTTCGTTGCACATATTGATTTTTCAGAAGAGTTTCTTACAGAGATGAATGCCGGAAGTTCACTGGAAAATATGATTTTGACAAGTGTTGTAAGAACGATAGGAGAATACTTCTTGGCAGAGGAGGTCCTTATCACCATTGAGGAAGAACCCTACCAATCGGGGCATTTTGAATTTGGCGAAGGAGAGACCTTAGAAAATGTCCCTGTGGACAATGAAGTGGAAATCCAAAGATAACCGGACGACTTTGAAGTCGATAAATCGGAAAAGATCTCACTCTCGTGGAGCGAGATCTTTTTTTTGGGAATCATAGGCTGCATCGTTGACAATATTCTGAATAAATGTACAATATAGTGAGATATCAATAAAAAGTTTAGGGATCCTTAAGCTATGGAATTTGGACTTCACCACCATAAATAGACTTATCGTTGTCCCTATTTTGAAATGAAGGAGGAAAGCGAATGAGGAAAGGAATTATTGAAGCATATAAAAAGTTTTTGCCGATTACAGAAAAAACCCCACATCTTTCACTTCACGAAGGCTCTACCCCCCTGATCTATGCCAAAAGCATATCGGAGAAAGTGGGGGCCAAGGTATATTTAAAATATGAGGGACTGAATCCCACAGGGTCATTCAAGGATCGGGGGATGGTGATGGCAGTTGCAAAAGCATTGGAAA
>PWFQ01000079.1 GCA_003554105.1 Clostridiaceae bacterium
ACGTTCCCGTAGCCTTTATCCAGCTTTCGATACGAAGGGATTATGTGGAAGGATCGGAAACCAGCCCCGTGGGTTATGTGGAAGGGATCTATGTCCGCCCTGATTTCAGACGGCAGGGAATCTCAAAGGAACTGCTGACGAAAGGCGAAGAATGGGTGCGGGAAAAAGGCTGCACACAGATGGGTTCGGATATTGAATATGACAATGACACAAGCTATCAGTTTCATCTGAACACCGGGTTTAAGGAGGCCAACCGGCTGATCTGTTTTATTAAGGATCTGGAGTAACACCGGACACAAAGGACAGTTCATTCTTTAGCACAGGGGAACTGTTCTTTTTTACTGTAAGGGGATCAGTGCAGAGACCCCGAAAGTGTATGAAGCGGAGTTATGTATATTGGTGATGCCTTTTAGATGATATAATGAAGGGAGAATACATTAAAACGAGATGAGGAGGGTTCCATCATGATTAGCAAATCAGATTTGAAATATCTTCGACGATGCGTTGACCTGGCTAGAACGGCACTGGAAAAAGGTGATCAGCCATTCGGTTCTGTGCTTGTGTCCGGGGAAGATCATGTGCTTGCAGAAGACCATAATCACGTTGCCGGCGGCGACCATACACAGCATCCCGAGTTTGCTCTGGCACGATGGGCAGCGGAAAATCTGACACCGGAAGAACGAAGCAGAGCCACCGTCTATACTTCCGGCGAACATTGCCCGATGTGCGCAGCAGCCCATGGATGGGTCGGTTTGGGAAGGATTGTGTATGCAAGCTCGTCGAAGCAGTTGGTGCAATGGCTGGAAGAAATGGGGGTTCCTAAATCACCGGTCCGGAACCTGGCGATCCAAGAGGTGATACGGGATGCAGTGGTCGAAGGACCTGTTCCGGAATTTGAAGAGGAGATCCGTGAGTTGCATCGGCAGTTTTATGAAAATGAAAAGAAGGATTAGAGAAGGAAGTGGAACTTTTCAGCAATATATTGCCATGGAAATACAAGGAGTATTCAGAAATAATTTTCCAAAAAAAAGAGGATTTTCCTCATCATATCGAGAATTAAATAACGAGATCGATGACGGACAACTCAATCACGACTCCCGAATTCTATAAACCTGCAGAAGCTAATTTTGTGGGTTTTTCTTTTTATCAGGACTTTTCTACACTGACAGCATCATGTCAGGGCAACCCTGCTATCCTTAAAAGAAAACCGAACCTCGATGTGGTGATTGAAAATCAGGGAAAATCCAAGTACAAAGCCTATGGCATCGAGTGCAAGTTTTCCGAGCCCTATTCCAAACGGGAGGACAGGAAGAGTCATCGTGAAAGCCTGTCAAGCTATCTGCAGGTGGATGGAATCTGGGAAGGACTTCCTCATCTCAAGGCCCTCAGTGATTCGAAGGGATTGAATGAAGAATACCAGTACCTGGACATGCCCCAGATGGTGAAGCATCTTCTCGGATTAACCCGAAAGTATGGGAAAAAGAAGTTTCGTCTGCTGTATCTCTGGTATGATGTGCCGGGAGAAGAGGGATGGCAGCACCGACGGGAAATCCAACAGTTTCTAAAAGAGACCGAAAAGGATCAGCTGAAGGTGTCAGAAATCTCCTATCAGGAAATATTTGCAAGGCTGTCAGAGCATTATATGAATGGGAATGAAGAGTACATGAGGTATTTGTCGGATCGGTATTTTTAAGGGAGGATTATAAAGATGTAAAAGTGAAATGTTTCAGGCACATGTTTTTCTAAAGAATCCACTATTACTATAAGGTGTTTGTGTAGCAGTATTCATTAAGATCTATTACAATTTCAATTTGAAAGGAGCATCTTAGATGGCTGTACTAAATCAGTTTCAACAATATTCTCAAGGAGAGAATACTGTAACCAATAATGTACTATTAATGTTATCAAATCTATATGAAATAAATCCAAAGTACTATGAGGACTACATTAAAGGACTCACTGAAGAATCTGATCAATATGAAGTGATCCCCAGATTCGAGCAACAAATAGGAAATCGAGGTAACGGAATAATTGATGGGCACATCCAAATAAAAGCATCAAAAATAATAATTGAAACTAAACTTCACGGTTTAGAGTGGATTAATAAGCTATTAAAATACTCCGAAAGCTTTGATCCCAATGAGTATAAATTACTGATCCATCTAAGCTCAAAAAGGTACTCTGATTTAGATATCGATAGAATAAAAAATGAACTTTCTGTCAGGAAAGAACTTGAGAAAATCAATTTCCATTCTTTGACCTATCAAGATTTGGTTGATCAATTAAAAGAACTTGCAAGCAATTATCAATATGAACACTATCTCCAAAGGCTTAATGAACACTTTGAAATCTATTGCATAAATATGGGACTGATGCCACGAAACAAAAACTTGTTAAGGGCCATGGCTTGCGGACAATCGTATGATCTTAATGTAAAGCATCAATTTTATTTTGACTTAGCTTCAAGAGGATATAGTGACTTTAAATACTTAGGCATATATAAATCAAAATCAGTAAGATATATTGGTCTTGTTGAAAATATGATCGAGGCTGAGCTGGATGAAAAAAACAGTTTGGTTATAAAAAACTCTAAGAATGAAGTAACTAATGAACAAAGGAAAAAATTAAAACAAGCTATACAAGATTCCGTTGATAAAGGTTGGGGAATAGACAAAAATCATCGTTTCTTTTTACTCAAGGATTTTACTAAAACTGATTTTAAAAAAACAAGCCCTGGTGGGATTTTCCGAGTGAGATATTTTAATCTCGATGATGTTTTGGGTAAAGATTTGACAGGGATTAAAGCCATTGCAGAAAAACTAAAATCAAAGACGTGGGAATAAACTGCAAAAATAACAGATGCTTCTTTTCATCGTTTAAATCAACGCATTGATCTATTGTCAATCGTTTTAAACTGAAAATATAACTATATTCTGTTTTAAAGACCAGACGTGTCACGATTATAGCAGTTTGTTCCCGTTACGGTTGTTTTTATTTCATTTTGCCCGTTGACTCTCCGCTAATGTTAATCAAAGGAGGCCCTATGAAACTGCTGAATCTTTCAAATCAAACCATAGCTCATGGAGTGTTAAAGGAACTGAATCATAAGGAGAAACTTTTCACCTCAAGGCCATGGAACTACAGGAAGCCGGATACCACCCTCTGGTGGCTGGTTCCATCCACGGCCTGGCCTGCATACCCCTTTGGGAAGTACAGGATTTCAAAGGATCCTCAGCATGCATTCATCGGTTTTTATGTGGAAAAAGGCATCAAGGGTCCGGTGTTGAGTATGCTGAAGCCGAAAAATGCAGATCAGCTGAAGATCGATGATCATTGGCGGTGGCATCATGTGATGGATGAACTGGGGAATGGAAAGTTCGAAAAACGGATCATGGAAATCAAGGTCCAAACAGAGCTTCCCGTCTACATTCTGATCAGTGCCCACCATGTCACCGGGGACTTTGAACCCTATACCAAAAGAATGGGAAATGAAGAAGGGCATAAAGTGAAGTACCTGTTCAGAAATGAGAAGGAGATCCAGGCTGAAGAAATATCGGGGAGCATTTTTAAAGGCTTCGATCGTATAACCACACTGAAAGAACTGGGAGATCAGATCACGCAGCTTCAAGATCTTGACTGGTACTGGATTGATTTTGAAGTGTATGCGGAAATTCCGTTAGTGTACTCGGAGGCAGTTGATCAGGCAGAGAGAAAGGATCTTATGGATTTTGGAGAAATAGTCGGGAAAATCCTTGACCCCTTCGGGGGATTGGTGAAGGAGGAGCAACACTAAATGCGACTGGAAACCAAAAGAACCCTCATTAGAAAATTCACCTTGTCAGACGTGGATGAATTACACAAAGTGCTGTCAAATCCCAAGGTGATGGAATACATCGAAGAGCCCTACACACTGGAAAAAACAAAAGAGTTCATCATTCAAGCGGGGCTCTGCAATCCACCCCTGGTGTATGCGTTGGAGCTGAAATCGGCTAAAAGGGTGATTGGTCATGTGATTTACCGGAAGTTCGATGAGAAGAGTCATGAAATAGGGTGGATCATTGATCAGGACCATTGGGGGAAAGGACTGGCGGATGAGATTACAAAGGAGATTATCAGCTACTCAAAGAGGCACAGTGATGCACGGTCCCTTGTCATCGAATGTGATCCGGCACAAAGGACCACCGAAAAAATCGCCCTGAAAAATGGATTTACTGATGAGGGAATTGTGGATGGGCTGAGGCTCTTTCGCCGGCAAGTAAACCGAAGGGATAAGACACAATCGACGAAGCCGGATCAGAACGGGGATGTTCAATGACACAGTAGATCAGGCAATAGGAAAGGAGTTTTGGTATGAAGAGTGAAAAGGAAAAAATGATTTCCGGTGAGCCCGATCAAGCCTCCGGTGAAGAAAGGATCTTGACCGGTTCTGAAAATAGAGCAGAATATCAAAAAAAGGCAGGGAGATAAGCATGAAGGAAACAGAAAAAATCAAAAAACGCTATGACCGGATTTCGAAGGTTTACGACTGGTTGGAACAGCCCATGGAATGGATGATGTTTGAAAAATGGCGGCAGGAGGTGTCGGAAAGCCTGAAGGGCAAGGTGTTGGAGATCGGCGTGGGCACCGGGAAAAACATCCCCTATTATCCCGAGGGGGCCGAGGTGACAGCCATCGACTTCAGCGGGAAAATGCTGGCCCGGGCAAAAAAGAAAGCGGAAAAGACGGGAAAAACCGTGGAGCTGCTTCACATGGATGCCCAGGACATGGACTTTGCCGACAATACCTTTGATGTGGTCTTTACCACCTGTGTGTTCTGTTCCGTTCCCGATCCGGTGCAGGGGTTGAAGGAGATCAGGAGGGTTTTAAAGCCCGGTGGTGAAGCGATTATGATAGAGCATGTCCGCAGTGAGAAAAAGATCCTTGGGAAACTGATGGATCTCTTGAATCCCATCCCGAGAACAATTTACGGGGCCAACATCAATCGCCGGACCGTGGAGAATGTAAAGAAGGCCGGGTTTACCGATGTTCAGGTGAAGAATCTGACCGGGGACATCGTCAAGAAAATCCGCATGAAAAAATCTTAATCTGCAGCCTGGTTCATGGGATTTATCAGGGTTTTCATCCTGTCGCTGTTTATTTATCTGTAAAAACAGGTAGGTATGAATAAGAGCAGCTATGCATGAATAAAAGCAGCAGGAGGTTTGAAGCATGAAGCAGGGAAATTATAAAGAAAACAGCATCAACCTTTGGGGTGCCGTAGGATTGGGGACCGGGGTCATGATCGGGGCTGCAATCTTTGCGGTGATCGGTCAGGTGGCGGAAATCGCCGGTGTGTTGTTCCCCTTGGCCTATATCGGAGGGGCAGTGGTCGCTTCCTTCAGTGCTTACTCCTATGTGAAAATGGCCAACCTGTATCCATCCGCCGGGGGTATCGGCATGTTTTTCGTCAAAATCTACGGGAAAGGGGCAACCACAGCGGGATGTGCTCTGCTGATGACCTTCTCCATGATCATTGCCCAAAGCCTGGTGGCGAGAACCTTCGGGACCTATACCCTGCAGCTCTTTGATATCGGGCCGGAAAGCCGGCTGGTGCCGGTGCTTGGGGTGGGACTCCTGATTTTCACCTACATTGTCAATGTGGCCAGCAACAAGTTTATTCAGACGTTCACCTCGGTGGTGTCCTTGATCAAAATCGCCGGGCTGGTAATTTTCTCTTTGGCGGCCCTGTATGCCACCGGGTTTTCTGTGGAAGGCGTCTTTGAGGGGACCGTCCCGGAGCAAACGGCTCCATCCTTTCTGGCGGCCATGGCCCTCAGTCTTCTGAGCTTTAAAGGATTTACCACCATTACCAACAACGGAAGTGAAATCGTCGAGCCGAAAAAGAATATTGGGCGTGCCATTACCATCGCCATTGCCCTTTGCGCCGGATTGTATATCCTCATGACCTGGGCGGTCACAAGCAGCCTTACCATCGAAGAGATCGTCGCAGCCCGGGATTACTCCCTGGCCCAGGCGGCGCGGCCGGTGCTCGGGAATTTGGGGTTGTGGTTTACCGTCGGGATTGCCATCCTGGCCACCATTACCGTCTGTATAGCAGGCGTGTTTGCGGTATCCCGTATGACAGCGATGCTGACAGATATGAAGCTGATTCCCCACAGTCATTTCGGCATGAAAGGCTCGATTCAGCGGCATATGCTGGTATATATTATTGTACTTGGAATTACTCTGACGATCCTGTTTGATCTTAGCCGGGTGGCCTCTCTGGGAGCAACCTATTACCTGGTGATGGACATTATCTATCAGTGGGGAGTGCTGCGCCGGGTGCGGGAAAAAATCAAGGCAAGACTTCCGGTGGTGATCACTTCCCTGGTGCTGAATGTGGTGGTGCTCTCCGCATTTATCTGGTATAAGTATCATACAGATCTCTTTATCGTGATCTTTGCCGCAGTCAGTATTCCGCTGATCTTTATGGGCGAGTATCTGTTCTTGAAAGGCAAGGACCTTGAGGGGGAGCACTGATTGAAAGGTTGACCCTCAAAGAGCAGGATGCTGAATTGGAATGAAATCCCCTTCCATTCCGCCTTAAGATGGAGATGAAATACGTCTTTCAGCCCTTATCATGGAGAGGGGCTTTCTTTATGATTAGAGAGGTAATGAGAATAACAAAAGACTGGGGGAGAAAAACAATGAAACGAAAAAAAGGGATAATTCTAATCCTGATCCTGTTCATCACCATAACCATGACGGCCTGCGGGGGCGGCTATAATACCACAAACTACATCGGGCAAACCCTTGACAACCAGATGGGAAGGATTTTAAACATCGGTGAGTTCAGAGGAAGCAGAATGGATCAATGGGAGTTTCGTGCAGCATCGGCTATTGATGTGGACATCACGGTGGAAGAGGGAAGGATGCATTTTATCTTCTCGGACCCGGAAGGGAATGTGGTGTTCGATCAAGAGGTGGAAGAAGGCAGACCCTATCGGGAGAGTTTTGAAGGGGAGTTTCCCCAGGGAACCTACCAGCTGGATCTGGAATCAAGAAAGGCCAGGAATGTGGCCTTGGAAATCCGGTCCATCCTGGAGTAGGCAGGCTGATTTCAAGAGAATGCAAAAATAAGAGATTCATCATCATCACCTCAATGGTCAGACTCATTGAAGAAATTGAAAAGACAGCCAGTCCTTTTTTCATTTTAATTGACAAAATGAAATAAGGCGGATAACATTTCGATTGAGTGATGGAAGGAGGTATGATCGATGTCAATGATCAAACTTATCAAACCTGCTTTGGCGTACGCCGATGACATTATGGAATACAGGCAGGAGTTTCTTGATTCTGGGGACAGCCTTGCAGGATGCGGCAGCTTGCGTACATGCACATCAGCCGAAGAGTGGATTGATGAACTCGACATGCTCGAGAAGAAAGAAACCTGCCCGGAAGAAAGGGTCTCTTCGAATACATACCTGGCAATCAGGGTCAGTGACAATAGAATTGTTGGTATTATTGACTTCAGGCATCACATCAACCACCCGATTCTCAGTGTCTGGGGAGGTCATATCGGTTATTCTGTACGGCCTGGAGAAAGAAGAAAGGGTTACGCAACAGAAATGCTTAGACTAAATCTCATCAATTGCAAACAGCATGGATTGGACAAGGTTCTACTTGTGTGTGATTTCGATAATGCTGCCAGCAAAAAGACTATCACGACAAATGGCGGTATTTTTGAAAAAGAAATTATCGTCGATGACGACAGAATGGAACGATACTGGATTCAGCTGTAAGTGAAAGAGGTTGTAGTATAAAGTGAAAATCATACTCTGGAAAGATTTCAATCAAGGGCCGATCGAGGCCCTTTTTTTCGTGCGGTGAATGGCCATTGGTTGTGAAACACGCTTAATATGGAGAACAGCAGATGGGATCGGCGGGTCTAATCCTGTTGAACCCATTGAAAAGGCTAATATTCTATGTTACGGTGTAGATAGATGTGTGAAAATTATGAACCAATCACAGAAGGAAGGGAAGGAGAGATTTCGTAGCAAAGTTACCATTGCAAGACCAACCAAAAAAGGGGGATTCGATGTTTAAAAAACTGTTCATGTTTTTATTGATTTTGACGATGCTTCTGGTTGCCGGAGCCTGTGGGGAAGCCGAAGAGGACCCTGAGGGCGATGAAAATGGAGAAAGTGCAGCCCTGGAGGATGACGAGGCCCAGGATGATCCAGTGGATCAAGAAGAGGATGAGAACGAAGAAGGAGAGAAAGAAGAGGACGATTCCGCTGAACTGCTGGACGACATCGAAGCGGAATGGACGGCAGAACTTGATTTTGAGGCAGATCAGTTGGAAGACTGGCTGCTGGGAAGCAACGAAATACACTTTCTCTATGAGCTGCAAGGGGAAATATACTATCAGGCCTTTGATTTAAACAGCGGAGAAAAAATTGAAGAGAGCCTTGTGGAGGGCATTCCCGAACTGGAGCATGAAGAACAGCGGAGAGGGTCAGTATCGATCCGGCTTCATGAGTTAGATGGCGAGATTTTTGCCATTGCTGCCCTGAACCAGGGAATGTCCCATGCAGAGCTGGAATCCTATGGGGAAAACCATTGGGAAACGAAGTTGAAAGTCATTGACCTGAAGGAAAACAACGTGGTGTTATCCAAAACTCCGGAAGTGGAATCCTATAAAATTCCAAGAGGACCCATCAGGAGTGGAACCTTCGATACGGGGTTGATTTTTGACGTGACCGCTGATGGACAGCATTTGATGATTCTTCATCATTTTCCCATGGTCGCCGGTTGGGATAACTATAGAACTTACTCCCTTGACCATGACAGAGAAGATTTGGAAGAAGAAAATCATCAGGTGATGAGTCAAACGGAAGATGCCCCTATATGGGTATTTGATTTGAAAGAAAAAGAACTGAAAGAAATTCCCTACGAAGATGAGATCGCCTATTTAAGTCCCCACGGGGTGGAAGGCTTTGAAAACGGAATGAATATGATTTTTACCGAGCAGGAGGGCTGGCTGATCCTGGACATTGAAGAGGAGACAGTTGAGAAGACGGGGGAAGGCGGTGTTTACCGACGGACGGAGCCCGGAGCTCCGGGAGTGGAGGAATACGGAGAAGGAGAGTCTTTCGGTCAGGAGCTGCTTTTCACAAAGGTCTCGGAAAACGCAGAAGTGGGAGGGATCATCCCATACCATTATCTTTGGAGTCTGGACAATAACGGCCTTGAGTATGTAGGAATTGTGGGGCCTGATGGACATGTGAATCAAAGCTTTTATTTTAATCACCATACGGAAAAGATTATTGTAAACACAATGAAAGTTACCGAAGACCAGGAGTATTTTGAAAGAATTTATCGATTGACCGTGGATGAAGAAAACTTAAGAGTGAACCAGAAGGATGAACCGGTGGAAAGCCTGAAAGAGCTGGACGGTATCGAAGTGGAGGAGATGATGGAATTTCCTCTGAGTGGTGAAGAGGCAAGCCAGGGAAGACTGAGTATTACAGGACACGGGACCAGTTCCCGACCAATCAGGGACTTTCAACATCTTGGATATGGCATCCTGTCCAGTGTAAATCTTAATCGTCCTAATCAATCTGATGGAGTGTTTTACTATGTCAATTCAAATGCCGCAGAAGAGGAAGTCCTGAAGGTCGGATACGGGAACCTGCTGCTGGCCGATTCGACACAGGTCCTCTTTTTCAAGGAGAATCACATGATCGCCTATGATTTGGACGAGTTTTTTGGAGGCTTGGAAAGATAAAGAAGAGAGGAAAAAAATCGTCATTCGGGGAACTCAACCCTTGTGGCGATTTTCATTTATATTGGAGAGAGCACAAGGTCAGAAATCGAATACGCTGAGCGGATGGGTAAACCTGTTTACTCTCTTGAAAAACCTTAGATCTAATCTCTTAGGGGGTCAGTCCTAACCGTCCTGCGTGAGGTTTTTATAGAGAAAACATTGAAAATACAGTATTTCTATGGTAGGGTGGAGAAAAACGTGTAAATTCTATCGATTCAAAACATCTAAAGGGGGCTAAACGTGGATAAAAAATGGATGACCATCCCGCTGTTGATTCTTTTGTTGTTGATTACCCAGGGGTGTACCGAGGAAAACGGTGAGAACGGTGAGTATGCTGAGAACGGTGAGTATGCTGAGAACGGAGAAGAAGCGGAAGCAGAGGAAGACACCATGTACAGGGTGGAGATTGATGAGGACTTTAAGCGACTCCTTGAGACTTATCCCGAGGAAGAGGTAAAAGAAGGCACTCAAGTACGTTTTGTTTTGAACGAGGATTATAAAGATATTTTTGAAGGATGGATCTTTAACGGGGAGGACCGGGGACAGGGAATGGAAATTCCCTATACCGTGGAGGAAGATCTTGTGGTTGAAGGAGTCTATAAACCTTTCCTTCATATAGAGGAGCTAGCCTTCTATGAACAGGCTTGGGGACCGGAAGATGAAGGTTATGATCAGGGAAGGGAAACTTTTGGCGGTGATCACTATCAGTCCCCTATTCTTCAGGAGTATAAAGAAACTCTTGATAAAGAAGTCTTATTAGAGCATTTTACCTTTGATGAAACTGAGTATATCCTTGCAAAGGAGAGAAATCCAGGTGATGACGGAAATTGGATCCGAAGGGTGGAGCTTGTGGAAGTGGCATCCCGGGAAGAACAGGATTTCCGGGTTATTCATTCCGCTGAACTAAGCGATTTCGGCAGAAGAGGCAACAACCCGGATCTCACGGCGGAGGTTTCAAACAACCATCGCTATTTATACATCACCATTGATTACCTTAGCTTCATTGCCGAAGGATATCCTCCGAATGGACAGAGAGATCCCTTTGTACCGGAGGAAAACTTTCTACAGGTGTTTGATCTTAAAAAAGGAGAAGTGGTGTCAAATCATCAGGACCTTCTGGATCAACCCCTGTCCACCTACAATCTGGTTCCCTTAGGAGAAGAGGAAATGATTCTGGCCTCGGACAACGAGGGTTGGTGGCGACTAAATCCCGAAGAAAACAAAGGAACCAAGCTTGAAATCGGAGGGCCCTACCGGCATACGGAGGAAAAAGTGATTCCTTTAGAAACTTTAGGTGGAGGCCGTATGTTTGGAGATTCGCTATTTCTATCATTCAGCAGTGAAAATATTCCAATGTGCGGTGGATATTCAAATTTTCATGATCTTTGGCATGTAACCGATCAAGGCCTGGAATTACTGGCAACTACCGGAGAGATGATTGTGCTGGAATACGATGATGAACGGGAGGAACTTAGGGTGATCGGGGGAACACAAGAGGAACCGGAAGTCATCATCTACGAGGTGAATGAGCCCGTAGGAGACCAGGGAGATCCTGTTACAAAGATTAAAGATCTTGATAAAATTGATTTTTTTGAGAGAAAGAAAACCTTTGAAAAAGATGACCCTCTAGTAGGGTTTGACGAAGGCGGTTTCTCTTTTACCGCTGTAGAGTTTTTTCCCTCTGAGGGATATGGTATGATCCTGACACCAAGCCATTATTTAGGACGTAGCAACTATGTGTATACCGTCAGAAATGAAGAAGGGGAGTGGGAAAGACTTCATTTGCCAGGCATGGAAAATGCAGCCAAAGAAGGGGATCGGGTCTATCTCAAAACGGAAGAGGGAATATTTCAGTTTGACCGGACAGAACTGATTGAGTTTTTTCATGAAGCCTTGGGCATGGAAGTTGAGAAAAACGATAGTGCCTCAGGGAAGGATACGTAATGGGCTCGGGGAATGACAGGCCTTTGATTTAAACAGCGGGGAGGGTCAGTATCGATCCGGCTTCATGAGTTTGACAGAGAGGTTTTCGGTGTTACTGCTTTGCACCAGAGAATGCCCCATGCAGAGCTGGAACTCTATGGAGAAGACCAATTAAGGATTTTCAACATCTTGGATATGGCATCCTGTCCGGAGTAAATCTTAATCAGTCGAGTCAATTCGATAAAGTTTTTTACTATGTCAATATAAATGCTGCAGAGGAGGAAGTCCTGAAGGTCGGATACGGGAACCTGCTGCTGGCCGATTC
This sequence comes from Clostridiaceae bacterium, assembly GCA_003554105.1. GTDB lineage: Bacteria > Bacillota > Clostridia > Peptostreptococcales > T1SED10-28 > T1SED10-28. Next base: position 12,057 of record PWFQ01000079.1, read on the forward strand.
GACACAGGTCCTCTTTTTCAAGGAGAATCACATGAAAGCCTATGATTTGGATGAGTTTTTTGGAGGCTTGGAATAGCCTCCCTGCAATATGCAGGCTCATAAAAAAACTTCCTTCAATGTGAAGAAGAACACCTCCTTTTTCCTTCATTTATGCATATACCGGTAATTCGGGGAATGCTAAAATGAAGCAAAGATGAAAAGGGAGGTTTTTTATATGCACGAAAAATTCAAGGACGGGTTGGAGTTTGCCTGGAAAATGGACCGGGAGGATGTGTTGAAAGGATTCAGGGAGCGGTTTTATATAAAGAATCAGGAGATCTACATGGACGGAAACTCCCTGGGACTCAGCTCGAAGGACAGTGAGGAGTCCCTGAAGAACCTGATGAAGGTCTGGCGGGATGAAGGAATCCGAATCTGGGGTGCTGAAGAAGGACGCTACTTCAATTATTCCAGAGTACTGGCGGAAAAAGCGAAGCATCTGATCGGCGCCGATGCTGAGGAGATTGTGTTCATGGGATCCATCACCTCAAACCTGCATCAGGCCCTGGCCACCTTCTACAAGCCCACAAGAAGTCGCTATAAGATCATCGTGGATGAACTGAATTTTCCATCGGACATCTATGCCACAAAAAGCATGATCGAGCTGAAGGGCTTTTCTGTGGAAGATGCACTGGTGAGAGTGAAAAGCAGGGACGGTCGGATGATTCTCGAGGAGGATATCATCGCTGAGATGAAAGAGGATGTGGCATTGATTCTGTTGCCGTCGGTGCTCTACAGGAGTGCACAGCTCCTTGATATGGAAAGGGTGACCAAAGAGGCGAAAGAGCGGGGAAAGACCATCCTCATGTCCTCCCATCTCTTTGACGAGGTGGAGCGGACCTGTGAGCGGACAGCCATCATCCGGGAAGGGATTCTGGTGACAAAGGAAAGAATCGACGAGCTGAAGAAAACCTTGAAAAAGACCTATATCGTCACGCTGAAAGAGGCCTCGGATC
>PWFQ01000078.1 GCA_003554105.1 Clostridiaceae bacterium
ATTCAACATTTAAAATTCCTACCGGGACCCAAACCCCAAATTCCAAACTACCCACTACTCACTACTTACTACTTGGATATTCCGGTGATACTGACCCCCCATTCCGGGCATATTGACCCCCCTAAGGTTTGGATTTCAGGGAACGGGATTCTATGACAACATTACAGTTTTTTTCTCAGACTTTCTCCTGTCAATTCGACTCTGTGAGAGGTATGGATCAGCCGGTCTAAAATAGCGTCGGCAATCGTCTCCTCAGCAAACAAATCATACCAGCTGGCAACGGGCAACTGACTGGCAATGATGGTGGCCCGGCGAGCGTGGCGGTCTTCGGTCAGTTCCATAAGATCCAGACAGTGTTGCTGGCCAAAGGTCGTCAGCCCGAAGTCATCGAGGATCAGAAGGTCAGTTTTTGCTAATTTCTCGAAGAACTTAAGATTAGTCCCTTCCAAACGGGCCATTTTGATCTTGATCAGCAGCTTTTGAAGGTTAAAGTAGGCTACTTTGTATCCCTGCATACAGGCCCGGTTGCCCAGGGCCGATGCCAGAAAGCTTTTCCCGCAGCAGGTAGCCCCGGTGATCAACAACGATTCTCCACGGCGCAGGTAATCGCCGGTGGCCAGCCGGCTGATGAGGGCTTTGTCCATGCCTTTGGAGGCGTCCATATGCAGCTCCTCGATAGAGGCCTGGTAGCGGAACCGTGCGTTTTTGGCCAGCCGCTGGAATCGCCGGTTGTCCCGGTCTTCGGCTTCGGCCCCTAAGAGCAGCTCCAGGCCATCACTCAGGCTCAGGTCAAGATGTTGCCGGGTTTCGGTCAGCGCTTGCCAGCGGCGATGCATGCCGTGCAGGCGCAGGTCGGTAAATTGGGTGTTTATGTCCATAATGGTTACAGTTTAAGGGTTTGTTGGTAGTAGTCCCGCCCGCGGACATTGCCGTGTTTGGGAAGTTGTTTAGAATCGTCCGGCTCGGGATGGCCGGTCATCTTGTTTTTTAACACGTTGTCGATGAACCCCCAGGAGTAGTTTTGATGCTCCAGGGCTAAGCGGCAGGCCCGGGTAAAGGCCTCGGGATCCGCTTTTCGCGACAGGTTCAGCAGCCCGTCGCAGGTGCGATAGAGTTGTTCGGGATATCGGTCCTGGGAAAAGATCTTCTCAACCAGTGCTGCAAGTGTAGGTCCCGCCCTGCGGGCTCGCCGGATGTAATACTCCGGACTGCGCTTCAGGTAGTGCTGGTGCTGCGAACACAAATGCTCAGCCGTTGTCGTGTATCGACCCGGACGAGAGTCTCTGGGGTGAGCCGCCAGCAGCGCTCCCTCACTATAGATACGCACAAGAGAACGGGTGTAGATCACCTGCACGGTTTTACCGATGTGCGCATACGGCACGCTATAATAATGCTTGTCGGCGCCCAGATACACATGGTTGTTTTGCGCCACTTTGTAGCGGCTGTAATATTTGAGTTCAAACCGGCTCGCAGGCAGCGGGGCGAGCAGCGGCTTTTCCTCAGTCAGAAACCGTTCGGTGCGACAATACGCTTTTTGTTGCATCCGGGTTTGATTGTGGGTGCTTACTTTTTTGGCGATAGCTTTATTGAGCGAGTCCAGATCGAAAAACACCTGATTACGCAATTTGGCGTACACGCGGGTGTAGATCATCTTCACCTGGTTTTCGACAAGCGCCTTATCTTTGGGTTTGCCCGCACGGGCCGGCACCACGGTGGTGTTGTAATGATTGGCCAGGTCTTCCAGGGCGCGGTTCACATCGGGTTCGTACCGGCTGGCTTTGACAATCGCAGATTTTAAATTATCCGGGACCAGCGCCCTGGGCACCCCGCCCAGGGACGTCAGGCAGCATACCAGGGCATGGATAAAATCGGCAATCGTCTGGCTGGGTACGGCCATCACAAAACTATAGTCGGAGTAGGGCAGGCAGGCGATAAAGACCTGGCATTGGGTGAGCTCGCCCGTCAACTGGTCCGTAATGGACAGAGTCTTTCCGGCAAAGTCGATAAACAGTTTATCTGCCGGTTGATGGGTAAGGACCATCGACGGGCGGCGGGCATCTGTATACCTGCTCAGGTGATAGCAAAACTGCGAATATCCATAGCCGTCCGGAGCGGACGCGCGGTATTCTTCCCACAGCAGTTTCCGGGTCACACCCACTCTGGCCAGTTCGCGGGTGAAATAGTCGAGCCGCTCGGAAAAATACGTAAACCGCGGATCTTTATAGGCCGGGTTGCCGGCATGCAGGCGCTGGGAAAGCACCGGATCGTCCAGGGCCAGCAGGTCATCGATCTCCCATCCGGCGGCGGTGATCTTGTCCAGATACGTTTTGACCGTATTACGGCTGATGCCAAGGGTGCGGGCAATATGCTTTTTACCACCACCCTGCTGATGTAATCGTAACAATTGTTTAATTTGACTCATAGGTTTTGGTTTACCTGCCATGGATTATTCCGTCTGGTGATTGAATTAAAAATCACCAAAGAAACCAAAACCTTATAAAAAGAGGATGCCTAAATTCTGTGGGATGCCGCTGCCCCACACGGGGGGTCAACATGCTCCGGAATCGAGATCGAATTTTCTTTAGAAGGGGGTCAGCATCAGCCGGAATGTCAGTACTCCGACCGTGTTTTTTGAGCCGGATTCAAGGGGGGTCAGTATAGTCCGGAATATCCACCATCGGTTCACTCCTTCTTTGGAAAACAAAAGAAGTACCTGCTTTAAAAAATATGCCGGACTTTGTTCCAGATGGAAGGGTTGAAGTGTTGCTTGATGGGCAGCAGAGACTGACAGCGCTGTACTTACTTATTAAGGGAGAAATACCTCCATACTATTCTGAAAAAGATATGGAAAGTGGTAAAGACCCAAGAAACCTATACTTCAATTTGGAAACCCGCGCATTGGGTTA
>PWFQ01000032.1 GCA_003554105.1 Clostridiaceae bacterium
CCTGCAAGATCTTCAAAGCCGAGAACCGCTGTAATAACGGTGATCACGAAAAACACTGCTGCTGCCTTTAACATGGCGACTCATTCCTTTCCTTTGAGATCGTCATTTCTGAGTTTGTCACTCTTCAGAGTGTTGATTTCGATTGTGTTGAAGTATTTATACCCCATAGGTGTTTCGATACACATATTGATATTCATTTATCAATATTTAGGCAGCGGTCAGCGATTCATCAGCTTCACTTCAGGGTTTCCGGAAGTTTCTTTAAGTTTTTACAAATCGCCCTCGTTTTTCAGCTCCCTGATCCCGTTCTTGACGGCCAGCTTGATCACAAAGTAGAGAATCACTGCCGGGATGATTAAGGCCATAGGGAAGAGAAACAGATTCAGCATAAAAAAGCCTTGCATATGATCATCTCCTGTCTATAATTTTCAAAAATTCCTGATCTCCAAGAAATTCAAAGGGCAGGTCCGCCGGCAGTTGAATCCACTGAATGGTTCCGATGCTGGAGAAGGTGTGGTGAAAAATGTTCTGCATGGGCTGTCTTTCCCCATCAAAATGGAAATAGTGATGGATGGCAGTAACGATATAGATGTCGATTTCTGTCCGTTCGATTTCAGCCTGAAGTCGGTTTCCCGTAATTGTCCAGTTCCAGGGGATAAACTCCTCCGTAATGTCGATTCCGTCGATATCCGCCCGCTGATTAAACTGGGTGATCACTGGAGTGTCCACGTTATCGGTTATCTCAACAATCATATGAAAGGCGTAATCGTTGCCCTGATGCCGAGGAGAGATCAACAGAGGCTGATCCTCGGAAAAGTCGAAAGCATTAATGGGAATCGTGGTTTGATTCGCAAGATAAAGATGCTCATCCTCCATCAAACCTTCCAGAGTCTGATTCCGGTAATCCTGAAGAACATCAGAATAATAATAGTCAGGAGTCGGGACCCTATCCCCGGAGTGCTCAAGATCCAGAGCAAAGGCCACAATCAACGGGGAAAGCAGAAGCACTACCCCATAGGCGACAAACAGGCGAAAGGCCAAAACCTTTGAAATTCTGGGCTTGATCAATCGGTTAATCCCTTTGAACACCAGATAGATGATAAGCAGATTAATAATCAGAAATGTAATCGATAGCGAGACCATTATTCATTCACCTCCAGATTTCGAATTCCCAGGTAGCTGATGCCGTAAAGCCCTGCCACTGTGAGGACCACTTTTCCGAGCCAGATCACCGGGCGATGTTCGAAGAGATAGAAGCCCACAAGGGATTCCGGATCGAAGTTCAATTGGGGACCACCGATCCGAAGGGCAATGATGCTTCCCGCAATAAGGACGGCGATGGTTCCAATGGTTCCAAGGATAAAACGGAGATTAAAGCGGGTCCGTAATATACCGAATGCATAGGCTGCTGCACCGAACATCAGAAGATAGACCGTGCTTATAAGAAATAAGATCAGCTGATTCCCAATTCCCACATCTCCAAAGTCGGAATGCAAGTGGACATTGTCAAAGAAGAGGGACCCCAGAACCTGAAGGAAGGGTCCTGCAAACACCAGAGTCAGTCCTCCGATCACGGAATAGATCTCAATCAAGGCAATGTCGGAAAAATAAGCGGTAAAATTATTGGAAACCAGATAGTACTCCCGGCTTTTCTCGCCCGCCAAATTCAAAGCCATCACAAGAATCCAGGCGATGGTGAGAACGTGAAGAGGAATGGCACTGATTGACCGGACAGAGACGAAAACTTCATCGGTTCCGCCGCCGCTCATCCCTGCATTAAAGGCAAAGAAATATCCCACCATCTGCATCAGAATCAGATACAGAAAGGCACCGGAATTGTTGATGAGTTTGTCTTTTGTCTGCTTCAGGGCAATCTCCATTTGACTTTCATTATGAATCGTAGAGTTCATGAATTCCGCCTCCTTTTCGTCGGGTGAGATAGATAAAACTGTCCTCGGGACTGATGCTGTTTACCGTGATGGATTCTTTGACTTCATCCCAAAGATGAAGATTTTTGAATTCCTCCCGTTTTACCACAATCTGCCGGATTCCGGGACCGAAGTCCTTTCCTTCAAACACATGGAGCTTCTCCTCGATGGGAGTGATGAGTTCCGGTGATCCCTTGATGGCCACAAAGAGGTGTTGGAACTCCTCCAGGGCACCATGCTCCAGGACCCGGCCTTCATCAATCAGCAGAATCTGATCGAGAATTTTCTCCATCTCCCCAAGATAGTGGCTGGAGATTAAAATCATCCGGGGAGATTTGATATAATCCTTTAAAATCAGCTCGTATACATCCTTCCGCACGCTGGGGTCCATCCCCGTGGTGGGCTCATCCAGTAAAGTGATGGGGGCTCGTGCCGCCAGGGCCAGGATCAGCCGGAAGGTGCTTGCCATTCCCTTGGAGAGCTGATTGTAATGGGCATCTCCGGGAAGATTGAAGTAGTTCAGCAATCCCTGGGCAAGGGTCACATCATAGCTCTTATAGAAGCGCTGATAGGAATCAATCAGCTCATACAATGAGGTTTTGGGATAAAACTGCATTCCCTCCTCAATCAGCATTACATTCTGGGCCACGTTGATATTTTGAAAGGCAGGCTCATTGAAGACGAAAGCGCTGCCGCCTGTGGGCTTTAAAAATCCCGCCAGGCTTTTAAACAGTGTGGTTTTTCCCGCACCATTGACACCGATCACTCCCGTTAATGTGGGTTCGGTAATCTCGAAGCTGCACTTTTTCAGTGCCCGTGTTCCGTTAAAATATTTTGTCAGTTCATCGCATCGAATCATTGCGTTTTCCCCCCTTGTTCATTTCCTTTTCGATCATTTTGATTAGTTCCTCAATGGGTACATCC
>PWFQ01000073.1 GCA_003554105.1 Clostridiaceae bacterium
AAGCTCTCTATAAATATAGTTGACGTACGGGAATTATGGATTATAGAAAAAGGAGTGATGAGATGAAAGCGATTTATCGAAAAACTGTTATTGCGGAAAGTGACAAAACCGTAATGGTTGAGGGAAATCACTATTTTCCAATGAACAGTATTAAAAAAGAATACCTTGAAGAGAGTGATTATCGAACGACTTGCCCATGGAAAGGAAGGGCGCATTATTTTCATGTGAAGGTTGAAGGAAATCGATCGCAGGATGCAGCATGGACCTACCCTGATCCAAAGGATGCAGCGGTTGAAATTAAAGATCATGTGGCATTTTGGAAAGATGTGGAGGTTGTGGAATAATAACTTGAAACCTATGGGAGGCTAATACAGGATGGATACGATGAAAGACTTTAAAAACGCTTTTTCATATGGAGAAAGAAACAACCTGAACTTTAAATTCCTGGCACACCTTTCAGAGAAGGAGGCAGCGGATTTTATTGAAACTTCGTTTCAATTGATGGAAGATGGATTAAACGGAAGATTCCCCGGGCGATTAATTGAGCATATTATCCAAGGGCAAAAGAAAGTTTATTCAGTACCCGGGAAGTTCACCTATGAAACCGGAATTTTTCATGCATTAGGGAAAAAAGTTTCAGAGGCGACGATAGGACTCTGTACATCCAGTGGCCACTTTGTAAAAGGCGATGATCCCAAGCCCTTGGGAGTAGAAGGAATGACTCAGACGGAAGCTGTCTACCGAATTCAGGAGTTTCTTAGAGAAACTCCGCAGCTGTCGGCCATTCCCAAATCTGTTGAGATGAAGAACCTGCAAGTACGTCATGGGGGATACGATATTTCAGGAACTGAAATCGATGGGAATATCACCTTTCCCATAGAACCGCTTGCTTGCCTGGAGAAAGAAAAACACATCGGAAAATTAGCGGACAAACTGTATTCCTTTGTGGGTGCATGTGCTCAGGGACCTCTGAAAAAAGTCGTAAAAGACGATTGGATCGATCTCATCAAAGCTCAGGGAATTGAAGGAATGATCCTTGTACCGGTGTGACCGGTTTGTCACGTGTCCGTGGGGCACTTGGCAAGAATCCTGGAAGAAGAGGGAATTGCTACAGTGGTCATCGCAACAGAAGTGTTTGAAAAGCGTTTAACTTCCATGACATTACCTCGAATTCTGCTTACACCCTATCCGATGGGAAGACCTCTCGGATTTCCCAAACAGGGAACGGAGCATAAGCAAATTATTGTCGAAGCTCTGAATCTTCTTGAAGCAAGTAAAGACTTTTCAACTCACTATTGGAAGAAGGAGAGACCTTATGAAGTATGATTTTCACACAATTGTTATAGGAGCTGGAAGTGCCGGTCTTATGACGGCTAGTATACTGGCAGGCCTTGGAGCAAAAGTCGCCTTAATTGAAAAAAACAAGATGGGAGGAGACTGCTTGAATACCGGGTGTGTTCCCAGCAAGGCTCTTCTTTATCATGCGGAAAACCAAAGAAAGTATTCTTTCGGGAGTCATGACGCTGAAACAGAGGCTTTCTCGAATGTGATGAAAGGGATCCATCATACCATCGATCAGATTGCTCCACATGATTCCGTAGAGCGGTTTGAGGAAATGGGTGTCAATGTGTTTGAAGGCCATGGGAAGCTGCTGGATCCTCACCGGGTTGAAGTGGCGTTTTACAAGGGGAAGCAGATGGAAACAATCGAGCTCACCGGTAAAAACATTGTGATTGCCACCGGATCAAGGCCAAGGGTCCCAGACCTTGAAGGGCTGAGTACTATCTCCTATTTGACCAATGAAACCCTCTTTCATCTCGAAAAGCTACCGGAAAGGCTGGTCATATGGGGAGGTGGGCCGATTTCCATGGAAATCGGTCAAGCTTTCTCAAGACTTGGTAGTGATGTTTCTGTAATCCTCCGAGGCAACAGACTGTTTAAAAAGGATGAACCTGAGGTTCATGAAGTGATGAAAGATTTATTAGAGAAAGATGGAATCACCTTTTATTTCGGCTATGAACCGATGGCAATCAGAAAAATGGAGAAAGAAAATAAAGCAGTTCATGAGCAGTTTCAGATTCTGATGAAGCAGAGAGAAACCGGGGTTGAGAAGAGCATTACCGCTGACCGGCTGTTACTGGCTTTGGGCAGAGAGGCCACCACTGAGAATCTTGGCTTGGAGAATGCAGGGATTGAGCGCGACCAAAGGGATTATGTCAAAGTCAACCGGCACCTGCAGACCTCAAGAAAAAATATTTTTGCCTGCGGTGATATCCTTGGAGATTTTCAATTTACTCATATGGCAGGCTATGAAGCAGAGATTGTTACAAGAAACCTGATGCTTCCCGTTAAAACAAAAGCAGAGTACAGCAAAGCCGTCTGGACGACCTATACGAAGCCCCAGGTCGCTCACAGCGGACATACGGAAACCTCAGCCAAGGAAGCTGGGAAACTTGGAAAAGTATTAGTGAAATCTTCCCAGGACGTGGATCGGAGCATGATCGAAGGTGACACTGCAGGATTTGCAAAGCTGATCCTTGACCGGAGGGGAAGAATCATCGGAGGCACCATCGTTTCCAATGAGGCGGGAGAAATGATTACTGGGGTTTCATTGGCAATCAGGAAGAAGTTAAAGCTTGGAGCATTCCAGTCCTTGATTTACTCCTATCCCACAAAGTCAGAAATTTTTAAAGCCCTTGCGGTGGATAATTTGCAGGATTCTGTAAAACCTTGGCAAAGAAATCTAATAAAAAAATGGTTGGGGCGATCAATCAATAGAGAGAGGTGAAAGGTATGGCTAAGGATGGAAAGGGAATCATTGAAAAACTGATCGGAAAAATTGTGGAATTAAAGCCTTCAAAAGCCTATGGCCCCCCGGAAATTGCACCTGTCAAGAAGGAACTGAAAGAGTGCAGAGTCGCCCTTGTTACAACAGCGGGAGTGCATTTAAAAAATGATCTGCCATTTGATGTTACAGGCAGTGATCCTTCATATCGCATGGTTCCAGGCGAATCTGAAATGGAGGACCTGATGATTACCCACGGTCATTACGACGACAGTCAGGCCCACTTGGATATCAATGTGGTCTTTCCGATTGATCGATTAAGGGAGCTGGAGGACGAAGGGGTGATCGGATCTATTGCATCGAACTATTATACTTTTCGCGGATATATTCCAAAAATCCGCCCTCTCATAAAAAAATCGGCTCCCGAGGTAGCGGAAGCTTTAGTAAAAGATCAGGTAGATATCGCAATTCTTACACCGGGCTGATACATCTGCCATCAGTCTGTAGGACTGATACAGCGTGAAATTGAGAAGCAGGGAATCAGGACAGCATCCATTATGCATCTACCGAAAGTAGGCAAAAAAGTCCGTCCGCCCAGGATGATGCACATTCGGTTTCCACTTGGAAAAACCTTCGGGCTTGCCGGTGACAGAGAAACTCAACGAAGCATCCTGGAGGACCTTTTGAACTTTGCCCTTGAGGGTGAGACGGAAAGCATTGTGGAACTTCCTTATCGATGGAAGCGACCGTAACATTTCATCTCAAATCACCTCGAAACGAAAGGCTAAAACCTTCGAACCGCTCTTTGTGGTCTCGGAGGTTTCTTTGTACTCTTTAGAAACGTAAGAGTTAAGAAATGAGCGCCAAAACTCCTGAGTCCTAAAATTTCTATCGCTGGGATTTGTATAAAAACTCCAACGCCCGGGAAAACGATTGAAAATCATTTTCGCAGCCACCTTACCTAATCCTGTTCCCCTGTAAGGACGGAGAAGAAAAAACTCATGAAGACAGATTTCACTTTCCACCGGGCAATAAGGGGTCTTTGCGACGAATGCAAACCCGATAGGAACTTCTTCATTGCAGATAAGATAGGGGAAAAAAATGTTTTCATCGGACCACCAGATGTCGAAGTGACGGAACTGGTCCTCAAGGGTTTGAGAATCATCTTCCTCAAAGATTCCATGGATATTGGGCTTCATTTCCCAAATCTCCGCCATATCATGTAAATATAGAGGGTAGAGATTTTTGACAATGTACTTTTTTGATAAATCGGCTTTAACAATTGACAGGATCATAGGGTTCCTCCTTGATTGATCGTAGTTTTAGAGATTCCACTCTTTGAAATTTTTCGCAGTAATTTTGAAAATTCTTTACTAAATCATTATAGTATAATTTTTGAATAGTGAATATTAAAAAATAGGGTATGGGTATATAATACGTAAGTTTAGTTAATTTGATATAAAGGAGGTCGCTTATGTCAATCAAGAAAATACATGCCGAAATTTCCAGGTTGAAAGAAGAGCATCTGGAGATTCTAAAAGTTATAGTGAGACAGAAGAGCATTAGCACTAAGGGAGAAGGAGTTAGAGAGTGCGCAGACTTATTAAAAGGAATTATGGAAAAAGGAGGGATCAGTACGACGATCTTCGAGACTGATGGTCAACCGTTGGTGTTCGGAGAAGTGAAAGGAAAAAGCCCCGAAGGATTTACAGTTTTGTTTTATGGGCACTATGATGTACAGCCTCCGGAACCTCTTGAAAAATGGGATAGCCCACCCTTCGAACCGACAATCAGGGAAGACCGGATTTATGGGAGAGGAACCGGGGATAACAAAGGACAGCTGATCACCCATGTTTTAGCGGTCAAAAGTTACCTCGATACGGTCGGGTCACTTCCTGTTAATGTGAAATTTCTCTTTGAAGGAGAAGAAGAGATCGGGAGCCCGAACCTGACAAAGTTTGTTCAGGAACATAGAGAGTTGCTGAAATCGGACCTCGTATTAACTTCTGACGGACCATTACATGACAGTGGTGCTCCTTTAATTGCGTTTGGAGTTCGTGGTGTGATGAATTTTGACCTTCACCTGGATACAGCAACGATGGATAATCATTCAGGTAACAAGGGAGGGGTTATTCCTAACGCAATCTGGGAGATGGTGGATTTTTTATCAACGATGAAAGACGGAAAAGACCGTGTGCTGATTTCGGGTTTTTATGACGATGTGATAGAACCGACAACCCATGAAAGGGAATTGATTAGTCGTTTATCCTATGATCCTGAAGGTTTGGCAAAAATTTATGGAGTAGAGGAAATTCCTCTCAAAAAAGAAGAATTTTACTCACGTCTGTTATTTAAACCGACACTGACGATCAACGGGATCAAAGGAGGACATAGCGGAGCAGGAACAAAGAATATCATTCCCTGCGAGGTGACAGCAAAGATGGAAATTCGGCTGGTGTATGATCAGGATCCGGAAGACTTGATGGAAAAGGTAAAGAAACATATTCAAATGCATAATCCGAAAATTCGTCTCACGAGAGAGGAAGAGGACATGCGTCCTTCAAGGACTTCATCGGAGCTGGATATTTCAAAAGCAGTTATCCGAGCTGTTGAGAAAGGTTTCAATGAAACTCCCCTTATCTATCCGGCAATGGGAGGAAGCCTGCCCGATTATGTGTGGACGAAAGTTCTTGGTGTCCCCTCTATCATGATTCCTTATGCAAATGCGGACGAAGCGAATCATGCCCCGAATGAAAATCTAAAGCTGGAATGCTTTTATAAGGGAATTCATACCAGTGCACAAGTGATCAATGAGTTGGGAAAAACTTTTTAATCAATCGAATAAATCCCATCCATTTACATTTTTTATGAAATCGGTTATGATGACCTTGTGGGCAGAGTAGGTAGTATGCGTTAAGTGTTAGAAGATGGGAAGTTGCTTCTAAACGAAGATGGATATCGCGTTATACTGCTGCATCCGCTGCTTCACCATTGGAGAGTTTACTGAATTTCTCTTAATGTTGGAGCTTCTATGCCTAACCTTAAGAGAAAGGAGGTGCTAAGATGGATCGTTATGAAAATGCAAATGCAAAAGAGAAAAGGCTTACAAGCTATGGAAAATTAACAACTCGAACGTTGGTGATCAGTGCTTTGCTGATTGCTATGGCTGTTGTATTGGGACAGTTCTCTTTTATGGTGGGACCAAGCGTGCGAATCGGGTTTAGCAGGGTTCCTATCATTGTATCGGGAATGCTGTTAGGACCTTTGGCAGGCGGATTAACCGGAGCCGTGCATGACATTATTAATTTCATGCTTCGCCCTGCAGGAGGATTTCACCCCGGCTTTACGCTAAGTGCAATGATGACGGGAATGATCCCGGGATTCGTCGTCCAGCTGAGCTTTCTATCCGCATTTAAGAAGCTTAATAAAAACAGGAAAGTCTTTACGGTAGCCAACGTGATTACAAGTGTGGCAGTTGTTTATGTGATTGTTACACTTCTCATGAACACCTATTGGTTATCACAGCTGATTGGCGACAGCTATCTTGTTTTGCTGCCTGTCAGAGCTTCAACTCAGTTGCTTGCAAACGTTGTAAATGCTTTGGTGATTATAATGCTTGCAAAACCTTTAGAAAGCTTTAAAAAGCAGTACTCATAAATCAATACAACATAAAAATACCGGTGAGAAAGTTCTTAATGAACCTTACAGCGGTATTTTTTATGTTTTAAAGCAACCGGAAAGATTACACCGACCTTCCCGTTCAAAACTGCTATAATATAGTTAAGAAGTTCAGTCCTGAGAAGAAAGCATTATACTTAGGAATTCTGACCTAAGAAGATTAACAATCCCTAAAAGTATGGATCAATTGATGTATAACGAAAAATGGGATTTAATAAATTGACCAGCTCAAAATAGAGTCTTTAGGAGGAGAATAATGAAAAAAGAACATAAAAAGTTGATGGGTGTACTCCTGATTTTAGTTCTGGGCTTTGTTGGCATCCGGATGACCGGTTTTCACGAGCATATCAACCTGGATAATGCGAGACAGCTGGAAGCCTGGGTAAGTCAATATGGGATGTTGGGACCTGTTGTTTTTATCCTTATCTATATTTTAGCCTGCGTTCTTTTTTTGCCTGGTCTACCGGTCACCATTGTAGGAGCGTTGGCTTTCGGTGCTGTAAGGGGAGCTGTTTTTTCTTCGATAGGTGCTACTCTCGGTGCAACAGCTGCATTTCTCATTGCCCGTTATGCAGCACGGGGGATGGTGGAAAAATTGGTTGAGGGGAACGAACAGTTTGAAAAGATCGATAAAGGGGTAGAAAAAAACGGATGGCGAATGTTGATGGTTACCCGCATGGTTCCTTTATTTCCTTTTAATCTGCAAAACTTTGTCTATGGACTGACGAAAATCAAACTCAGCACCTATATATTTGTTTCATGGATTTGCATGCTTCCTGCCGCCATTGCCTATAATTTTATGGCAGGATCCGTGGTAAGTGGAGAAGGGGATCTTGGGATGACTTTTTTATACCTGGGAATCGGAGCTGTATTTTTTGTTCTGGTCTCTTTCATCCCCGGTTATTTAAGCAATAAGAAAATTGTTGAAGTGGATGAGTTTAATAAGAAGTAGTTTTGTGAAGAGTTGAATGATGATAGATATTGGAGGAAAAAAATGAAGAGAAAAGTTCAAATCGGAATAATCACCAGTATGATATTAATTTTAGCAACAAGCTGTGGAGGTCATGAAGATGAGACGAAGTTCAACTTGGAAGAGATGACTTGGGAGGAAATTTTGGAGGAAGCCGAAGGAAGCGAGGTCCGCTTTTATGGATGGGGTGGAGATCAGGCGATTAATGATTGGTTGAATGGGTTCTTGGCCGAGCGAATCCTTGAACAATATGGCATCATCTTAGAATGGGTACCTATGAATATCGATGAAATCCTAAACAAGCTTCAGGGAGAAAAACAGGGAAATGCAGTAGGAACGGCGGACATGATCTGGATCAACGGTGAGAATTTTTATACTGCGAAAACAAATGAATTACTTTATGGTCCTTTTACAGAGGTCCTTCCAAACTTCGTTGCTTATATTGACTCAGAAGATGTGGAAGTGAGGTATGATTTCGGATTTCCTACTGAAGGGTTTGAGGCACCTTATGGAAAAGCCCAGTTTGTAATGATTTATGACGAAGCACAAACACCGGACCCTCCGGTCAACCACGAAGAATTTCTCACTTATGCCAAGCAGTATCCGGGAGAGTTAACCTTTCCCGCACCACCGGATTTTACCGGAAGTGCGTTTATTCGAAATTTGATCTATGATATTGTGGGATATGAGCAATTTATCGGTATGGAGGCGGATGAAGAGGTTGTCAGAGAAGCCATTGCCCCCGCCATTGACTATTTTAAGGAATTGAAGCCTTATCTGTGGAGATCGGGAGAAACATACCCTGCCACCATTGCTCAACTGGAAAATATGTTTTCCGATGGAGAGGTAAGAATGGTGATGGCTTATAATTCCAATCTTGTGTCTCAAAGAATCAGTTCTGGAATATTTCCTGAGACATCAACAAGTGTGATCTTTGAAAAAGGTACGATCGGTAACGGACACTTTATTGCCATTCCTTTTAACAGTCCAAATAAAGCAGGCGCATTGGTGGCAATTAATGAAATTCTGAGCGTGGAGGTTCAATCAAGCAAGTACGATCCGGAAAATTGGGGAGATTTGCCGGTTCTGAACAATGATAAACTTTCTCAGGACGAAAGGGCAGTATTTAACTCTGTGGAATTGGGTAAAGGGGCTCTGCCCCAGGATGTGCTTTTAGAAAATCGACTTCCGGAAGTTCCTGCACCGCTGGTTCCCATTATTGATCGAATCTGGATGGAAAATCTGTTAGACTAAGGACGATGACAATGTTTGGAGTGAAAAAAACTCAGTTAACACCCTATATCTACCTTCTTCCGGTGATAAGCATTTTACTATTTGTTTTCACTTTGGGTTTAGTGATGAGCATTTTTCAAAGCATAGGGGTTCATGGGGATAGCGGTTTTGAAAATCTGACTGTTGAATATTATCGGGAAGTTTTCCGCAGTGGAGGCTTTCGCTCCGGTTTATTTTTCAGCTTGCGAGTTTCTCTGATTTCCACAGGCATCGCCGTGATCATTGGAGTGGGGCTTGCTTATCTTTTGGTAATGCAGCAGAGAGAGTGGAAAATCCTGCAAATATTATTAAAACTGCCGATTATTGTTCCTCATCTGGTTGCAGCTTTCATTATTTTCACGCTGTTTTCTCAAAGTGGTATATTGGCAAGGATTGGAGTACTGCTCGGCCTTATGGAACATCCCCGTGAATTTCCGGGGCTGATTTTTGATCGTCAAGGAGTGGGTGTCATCCTGGCTTATGTCTGGAAGGGCACTCCTTTTATCTTTTTGATTGTCTACCAGGTTTTACGATCGATTCACGGTGAAATGGTGGAGGCGGCAAGAAATCTGGGAGCGAAAGGAAAAGACCTGTTTTTCGAAATTTTCCTTCCCTTATCCATACCCAGCGTGTTTTCCACGTTCATTATTCTTTTTGCTTTTTCCTTCGGATCCTATGAAATTCCTTTTCTGCTGGGACCCACATCTCCGAGAGCACTTCCTGTGTTGGCTTATGTGGAATACATCCATCCTGACTGGATGAACAGACCTTACGCCATGGCAATGAATATGGTCCTTGCAGGAATTTCAGTATTTCTGGTCTGGCTCTACCATTGGGTGTTTAAAAAATTCCGGCGTCACAACTGGGAGGGACGGTCACGATGAAAAAACAAACAAGCAGGGCAGTACTTGTAGTGGTTGCTCTTGCCTTCATTCTCCCTCTGATGATAATTTTATTGTGGTCTGTGACAGTATCCTGGCCATTTCCTGATCTGTTTCCCCGAGAGTTTGGACTAAGAGGATTGGCACAGATTTTTGAAGAAGGAAGCCGGGCTTTGGAAAGTCTCTACACCAGTGTGAAAATTTCATTATGGGTAACGATCCTGACACTGATGATCACCATTCCCGGAGGAAAAGCCCTGGGGATCTATGATTTTCCGGGAAAGGCATTCATTAAAATCTTTGCTTTGGCACCTCTGATTATATCACCTGTTGCTATCGGTATGGGTATCCATAGTACCTTTATCCGATTGGGTCTCACCAATACGGAACTGGGTGTTGTTCTGATTCACATTGTTCCCGGAATCCCTTATGGAATCAGAATTTTTACCAATATCTTTGAGTTGGTTGGGAATCAATTGGAAGAACAGGGAAAGGTTCTTGGGGCCAACAGTTTTCAGGTGTTTTTTCATATCACTCTTCCAACGATCCTGCCGGGTTTAATCTCTGCGGGGAGCATGATATTTATTATCTCATTCAGTCAATACTTCCTCACATTTTTGATAGGCGGAGGAAGTGTTATAACATTTCCCCTTATGATGGTTCCCTACATTCAAAGTGGAGATCGCACGATGGCTGCGAGCTACAGCGCTGTTTTTATTGTTGTGACTCTATGCGGTCTCCTGGCAATTGAAAAAGTGTTAAAACTCTATTATAGTAAAAGCAGTGGCATCGCAGGTGCATTTTATACAAGAAAAAAGGTGAAATCATGAGTGAAATTCTATTCGATCGTATCAGTAAACATTATGATAAAGAAGAGACCATAAAAAACCTTACCCTGAAAATTGAGGATGGAGAAATAATTTCCTTACTGGGACCCTCCGGCTGCGGCAAAACAACGACATTGAAGATTTTAGCAGGGCTGGTGAATCCGGATTTCGGTACAGTTTATATGGACGGGATAAATGTGAATCCACTTCCCGCAGAAAAACGGGGTGCAGTCATTGTATTCCAGGATCATCGGCTGTTTCCCCACATGACAGTGGGAGGAAACATCGAGTTTGGTCTCCGTATGCAAAAGGTTCCAAAGAGAACTCGAAGAGAAAAAGTTGAGGAAATGTTAAAGTTTATGGAGTTGGAGGAGCATGGGGGGAAATTTCCCGATCAAATCTCGGGAGGACAAAAGCAAAGGGCGGCAATTGCCCGGAGCTTGATTATCAATCCCAAGGTACTTCTTTTAGATGAACCTTTTTCCAATTTGGATCAACGGCTAAAGGAGGAAATGCGAAGCTTTATCGTTGAAATTCAGAAAAAACTGAAGATCACCACCATTCTTGTGACCCATGACAAGGAGGATGCTTTAATGACATCTAAAAAAATTGGCGTGATGTTTCAAGGAGAGCTGAAACAATACGGAACTCCGGAAGAACTCTACGAGGAGCCGAGTTCAATCGAGGTGGCGAAATTTTTTGGAGAGGTTAATGAATTTTCCATTGATCATGAGGATGAACATCGGATCCACACTTATTTGGGAGCGTTTAACAAAACCAGGTTATCAATGAAGAGAGGGGTTTATTATTCAAAGCTTCTTGTAAGACCAGAAGCAGTGGAGATATATTATGAGGAACACTCAGAAAATATGATCTCCGGTTTGGTAATGGAAAGAATTTACGCAGGCGAAAAAACCTATTACAGCATTCTTTGCGGTGAAAGGATCTTAAAGGCATCGGTAGTTGGAAATTGCCATTGGAATGAAGGACAGAGGGTATTTTTGAAGATTGAAGGAAAAAACACAATGCTCGTGAAATAGAATTTATCAGGATGATAAGATTGGAGAGCTTAGCATGATTGATACAAAAGTCAGACCTCTTTTAGAAGCAGAATTTAAGAAAATGGCAGCTTTTCTTGTGAAAGCAAAGTGCACACCTGACATGATTAGCATCTTTGCCTTTTTCTTAGGAATTATTGCAGCGGTTTTTACCGGGATGGATTACAGGATTTTTGCTCTTCTCTTTTTATGGCTCTCAGGACTTTTTGATGTATTGGATGGTACTGTAGCAAGGCTTACAGGAAAATCATCCGCAGAGGGGGCTTTACTGGACTTAATTTTGGATCGAATGGTGGAGGTCGGAATGATCTTCGGTTATTATTTCTGGATGCCTGAGCATGCTTTTATGTATCTTCTATTTCTTGCAGGGGTGATTTTTAATTTTTCCACTTTTCTCGCAGCAGGATCACTTTATAAGAATCTCGGAGAAAAAAGCATGCACTATGACCCTGGGATTTTGGAAAGAACTGAAACCTTCATCTTATTTACTTTGGTTTTATTCCTCCCTCAAGCAGCTTTTCATCTGTTTCTTTTTTTTAATCTTCTGATGTTTCTCACCGGGATTCTTCGCTTCTATGGTATTTATCGATTTGGTGATAAAACAGGTAACGAATAATGAATTAATCTTATCAAGGTCAAAGGTCGGTGAAATAAATGAAGAGAAAGGACTAGAAGAATCGCTGTAACCAGATTTTAAACTCCTGATTCCCGGGTATATATTATATACAGCTTGAAATCGAAAGTTTGTTTTTGCTGTGAAGTTATTCGCCGGGATTAAAGGGGTTGAGGTTATGATTAAGCAACGATTCAACAGAATTGAGACGGAAAATCTGGTCCTTCGCAGATTTAAAGACACAGATGCGGATGAATTTTACTCCTATCGGACCAATCCTGAGATTCGAAGATATCAGGGAGAAGGATGGTGTGATTGCACATATGAGAAAGCGGAAAAGTTTATCCAGGAACAAAAAATCATCGAACCGGGAACACCGAAGAAATGGTTTCATGTAGCCATTGAACTTAAGTCCAACGGAGATTTAATCGGTGATCTTGGAATATATACTTCGTCTTTCAACAAAACACAAATTCGTATTGTGATTTCTCCGGATTACCAAGACGAAGGATATGCAGTGGAAGCGATTGAGGCTGCATTGGATTATACCTTTAAGGAATTGGATATTGATGAGGTCATCGCAATCACCGATATACGTAATTCCCAATCTGTAAATCTTCTTCAAAAGTTGAATTTTCAAAAACATGGGAACTTCGTTAACACAGGAGACGGCGAAGGGATCTTCACGTCGGAGCATCTTTTCGTAATGCCTAAGGAAGAGTGGCGTCATGATCAGGCAATGTAGAAAATGTATATATATGCAGTGATTTAACCCGGCTTGTGAACCTAAAGCAGTTCACAAGCCGGGTTTTTATATTTGTGGAATATAACATAGCTGTTAAAATTAAACAATAAAGCCAGTTATATCAATAATATTTCGTATGCCTAAAAGGGAGAAAAAATAAACAAAACTAACACTAGTAATTACAACGCATATACATATAATGAATAAATGCAATTATCGCACAATTGAAAAAATTAATTGACAAGGAGCAAATGAGTGTATTATCATACCTATATGCATAATTATAATATTGCATGTACAGCAAACCAATTAAAAGGAGGAAAAGTTCAATGAGTAGAAACAAATTGTTCATTCTGATGTTGATTATGTTTTTGTCTCTCGCCCTTATTATAGGATGTGGTGGAGACAATGGGGATGAGGCTGTCGCTGATCCCGATGAAGCTGACGTGGATTTGGATGATGAGGAAGAGGATGACGATTCTGATGACGATGCTGCACAGGAAGATGTGGAAATAGACATTGTAGTCGGCTTCGGCGCAGGGGGTTCCAACGATTTGTCCGCAAGATACCTTGCACAAGCCTTAAGTGATTATGGTATTACTGCAAATGTTATCAACATGCCTGGTGGCATGGGCACAGAGGCTGCCTATCATGTATCAAATCAGTCTCCGGATGCTAACATGTTTATGTGGGGTTCCGGTTTGATTATGTTATTCGAACCGGCTGCAGGAGATCGAGGATTTACGATCCATGACTTTGAGCCGGTGGCAACAATTGCAGGTCCTACCTTTGCATTAGCGGCAAAGGCCGGAGTACCCTATGAAACATTGGAAGAACTGATTACTTATATTGAGGAAAACCCTGGTGAAGTTGTTCTTGGAGGACAGGGTGAAGGAAATTCCATGCACTTTATCGTGGAGAAAATTTTGCCACCGGATGAATTGGATTATACTTATGTAGGTCTTGCAGGTGGAGCAGATGTTGCACTTAATCTTACAGGCGGACATGTGGATTTAGGTCATTTAAGTTTAGCAGCAGCGCGACCATTGCATCAAGATGGAGATTTAACTGTGTTAGTTAACACACAGGCATTGGTTGAAAGAGATCCTCTTATGCCGGAAATTCCAAATGTTATTGAATTTGGAATTGATGCCCGGGAAACCCATAGCCCCCTTGCATTGTTTGCACCTCAAGGTACTGATGAAGGCTTAAAGCAACGAATTTCCGAAGCGATGGAACAAATTGCTCAAGACGAAGATTTTATCCAAAGTTACCAGGATCTAGGAGTTATAGCTCATTACCTGAATACTGATGAGACTTGGGATTTCTTTATGGATATTGAAGAAAACCTGATTCCTGAGTTTGAAGCATGGTTGGACAGTAATTATTAAAGTGTATTGAAACAGGAATGTAATAAAACATCAAAGCCAGAGTCTCCGGGACTGAATTGGATTCGTCCCGGAGACTATTTGCCATATTAGCATTGAGAGAGTGTCAATACAATCGAATCAAGGCGGTGACACAATGTTAGCAAAAAAACTTACAATTAACGGAGTGGTGGGAGGAGTCCTAACTCTGGTTGCAGCAGGATTTTTTATTTGGACTTATTCAATGAGACTTCGTCCTATGGAATTATTCGTACCGAGAATCGCTTTAGGACTTATTATGCTTGGTGGAGTGCTGGTCATACTAAAGGAGTTTGTAAAGCCGGAAATTGGAGACAGGCTAAGTAAAGCCTTCATTCTTCCATATGCGATCGGTGTTTCTTTGATGATGTGGCTATATGGATGGGCATTTAGAAATATAGGGCTCATTACCGCAACAGCAATAGGTTTATCTGCCTGGTGGATCTGGGTTGCAGTGAGAGATGCCAGAAGAACAAAATCCACAAAGGGATTAACCCTACGAATCATCAAATTGGTCGTATTGGCAATCGTAGTGGCGGTTGTTGTACAACTTTTGTTCGTCAATCTACTGGGAATGTACATGCCAAGTACTCTGTTCCCATAAAGGAGGTCATAAAAGATGTTCAATTTTGATATGGAAGCCGCAAGGATTGCCTTTACCACTGTTTTTGCACTTGACACTGCATTGTTTATCATGATTGGAATTGTCGTTGGAATTACAGTAGGTGCAATCCCCGGACTAGCGCACAGTCTGCCTATCGCCTTGGTTCTTCCCTTTTCGTTCATCCTTCCAATTCATCAGACGATGGGTCTATTGATCGGAACCTACCAAGGAGGAACCTATGGAGGATCTATTACTGCCATCAGCTTCGGTACCCCGGGAACCTCCGGTGCTGCTGCAACTGTGGCGGACGGCTATGCGCTGACTCAGCAGGGGAAGGGGAAAAAAGCACTGCAAATGGGGCTTTACGCATCGGTAATCGGAGGAATGTTTGGATCTTTGGTATTGATTTTTCTCGTGGTTCCAATCGGAATGATGGCGCCCCGTTTCGGACCGGGAGAATTAACGGCATTATATATTTTAGCTCTGTCTCTTGTAGTAGTGTTTTCAACTGAGAACCCTGGTAAAGGGATATTATCTGCAGGAATCGGATTTTTCCTTGCGATTATCGGTAGAGATATTATTACCGGTGGTCTGCGTTTCACCTTTGGACTTCGATATATGCAAGCTGGGTTTCCCCTTGTACCTCTACTGATGGGCTTCTTTGCACTACCTGAAATTATTAAGCAAATACACTGGGTCATCAAAGATCCTGAAAGTGTTGGAAAAATAGGAGACGACGATGTGGATCTCATGAAGAAGAAGGAGGAAGGGTTAACATTTAAAGAACTATTACAGTCCTGGCGAGGGATTACCATCGGCTCGATTCTCGGAACGTTTCTTGGAGCGCTTCCGGGACCAGGTGCAACTCTTGCTTCCTATACATCTTACAGTGTTAACAGTCAGATTACCAATGATCCAAAATACGGGAAAGGGTCCTTGGAAGGAGTTGCAGCGGCAGAATCAGCAAACAATGCGACATGCGGGGCAACATTCATCCCTCTTTTAACCTTCGGAATCCCGGGAAGTTCCATCGCTGCACTGTTAATGGCAGCATTGATCATGGAAGGAATTCCAGTAGGACCGAGGGTTGTAGTAGATCATACGGTCGTGGTATACATTCTCTTTATGCTGATGCTGATTGCAAATCCCTTCAACCTGTTATTCGGAAAACTCTTAATTCCGGTATTTACCCGGTTGACTAAAATACCTGCATCGGTTCTCTGGCCTATTATTATGGTCTTTCTTGTGATCGGCACCTATGCATATAACAGTCGGCCTTTTGATATCATTATCTGTATATTGGCCGGTCTGATCGGGTATTTTTATAAGTGGTACAAGCTTCCGGATGGACCACTGATTCTAGCCTTTTTGGTAACACCTCTTTTTGAGGCAAGCTTTCGGCAAGCGTTGACCATCGCACGGGGAAATTATATGTACTTCCTAGGCAGTGGAATCTCTCAAGTAATATGGTTGATTACCATCGGATCAATTTTTCTGTTTTTGAAAAAACGCAAGAAAATCACAGCAGCTTCTAAATGATAGAACCCTCCCTAAAGATTCCCATCTTCCATAGATGGGTTTCTTTATGGTAAAATACTGATAGCAAGGAGGATCATAAATGAAAAAACTACTGATAATAAAAACCGGGATAACGCTTCGGGAAATCAAAAAAAACTATGGTGATTTTGAAGACTTTTTTGTTAATGCAATGGGAAGCGACTCTCAGTGCGTCACCGTTTTACCTGCCTATGAATCGCTGAGGTTTCCTGAGGAAAAGAAACTTTCAGGAATCATCATAACAGGTTCGCATTCCATGGTAACGAATTATGAACCATGGAGTGTAGAGGTCTCAAAATGGCTGTGGGGCTTAGAAAATTCAAGTATTCCAATCCTTGGTATATGCTACGGCCATCAGCTCATAGCCGATGCTTTCGGCGGGAAAGTAGATTATGATCCAAGGGGAAAAGAGGTTGGAACAGTTTTGGTGCATCTGACGGAGGAAGGGAAGAAGGATCCTCTTTTAGGGGTTTTACCTGAGAACTTCCCGGCGCACTCCTTTCATTCACAAAGAGTGGTGGAGTTGCCTGAAAAAGCAGTGCTTTTGGCGGAGAATGCCTATGAAAGTCATCACAGCTTTCGAATCGGAGAACACATTTGGGGTGTTCAGTTCCACCCTGAATTCAGCAGAGACATTATGAAAGCATATATTAATGGTTTCGAATCAGATTTAACTAATGAAGGACACTCCACGGAAGAACTGAAAGCCACCCTAAAGGAGCACTCCTTTGGAAGAATTTTACTTAAGCGATTTTATGAGCTCACCCGATAAAGAGATTCATTTCTTGAGAAATTCATGGTTTAATGGTATAATACAACCGAAAACTGAATCGGAAGTAAACACTGGGAGTGTCGGTGAGGCCGGCTGAGAAGAAGACCCGTTTAAAGTCTTCGATCCCTATACCTGATCTGGATCATACCAGCGTAGGGAAGTGCTTTACAGGAAGCGTAAAATCTTTTTGTATACAGAGCATTGCCCTATGGGTAATGCTATTTTTATTTAGTATTATACTTAGAGTGACTTCACCAAGTGAAACTTCCTCAGGTTTTCATCAATCTTACAGAATAAGAGGAGGAATTAGAATGAATGTACGTAAATTAACGATTGCTGCACTACTGATTGCATTAGGAGTGGTTACGGCCCATGCGGTTTCGATTCCTGTTGGGGTGGCAAAGGCATTTCCCATGCAGCATGCAATTAATGTGATTTCTGCAGTGCTTCTTGGAACACCAATGACGGTGGCAGTTGCCTTTGTTATTTCACTCATCCGGAACATTATGGGAACCGGTTCACTATTAGCTTTTCCAGGAAGTATATTTGGCGCTTTCTTAGCAGGATATCTGTTCAGTAAAACAGGACGGATCCATCTGGCTATTGCAGGAGAAGTATTTGGAACTTCAATCTTAGGAGCACTTTCCGCTTACCCCGTAGCGAAATTTCTGATGGGTTTTGAGGCAGCTGTGTTCTTCTTTATCATTCCGTTCGGAGTCAGTGCAATTGCAGGAGGAATTATCGGATTTATGGTTTTGGGGGTTCTCTACAAAAGCAACGTCGTTAAAACTCTGATGGAAGGCGGTCGAATGTCATGAAAAATGTTTTAACGATTGCGGGTTCAGATAGCTCCGGAGGTGCGGGGATTCAAGCGGATCTGAAAACTTTCAGTGCACATGGTGTGTTTGGAATGAGTGTAATCACTGCTGTAACCGCTCAAAGTACGAGAGGAGTCTTCGCAGTTCAGGATATCACTCCTGAAATGATTGAAAAGCAGCTGGAAGTTCTCTTTGAGGATATTCCAATCCATGGGGTTAAAGTCGGAATGGTTTCGAAAAGCGAGACGATCAGAACAATCAGTAAAGTGTTAGCGAAACATCAGGAGATTCCCATTGTATTAGATCCCGTCATGGTCTCGAAAAGCGGATATCATCTTCTGGAGCCCGAAGCAAAGGAAGCCTTGATTGAAGAGCTTCTACCATTGGCAATGGTTGTCACACCAAATCTTCCTGAGGCGGAAGTGATTACAGGGAGTCGAATTGAAAACCTGGAAGAAATGAAAACAGCAGGGGAAAAGATCCATGGAATGGGTCCCGGGTTTGTTCTTATAAAAGGAGGACATTTAAAAGGGGAGGTTTCTACGGATCTTCTTTTTAACGGAACGGAGTGGACTGCTTTTCCCAATCTTCGGATTGAAACAAAAAATACCCATGGGACCGGTTGTACATTATCCTCATCACTTGCAGCAAATCTTTCCAAAGGACTTAGCATGGAGGACGCAGTGAAGGAGTCCAAAGCCTATATCACTAAAGCAATTGAAAACTCTTTTTCTATCGGGAGTGGTCCCGGACCGGTTCACCATTTTCATCAGTTTTATGACATTGAAGGGAGAGTGAATGAGAATGATTAATTTTGATTTAGGAAAGATCACCCAACAAGTAAAAGAACATCCCCCTTTAGTCCATCATATTACAAACTATGTAACAGCCAATGATTCTGCCAATACGGTTCTGGCTTTAGGTGGAAGCCCTGTGATGGCCGATGAACTGGAAGAGGTAAGTGAGATGGTGTCCATTGCATCCTCTCTCGTCATTAATGTCGGGACTCTCCATGAAACCACAATTCCCTCAATGTTGATTGCAGGGAGACGTGCCAACGAGCTGGGGATTCCGATTATTCTTGATCCGGTGGGGGTTGGAGCAACCACCCTGCGAACGAAGGTTGCAAAAGAGCTCTTGGAGAAACTGGATTTCACTTTTATTCGGGGAAACCGATCAGAAATGAAATCTCTCTTCGGCTTTGAGGGAAAGACCCGAGGGGTTGACTCAATGGTGAATGAAGAGGAAGATTTTAGCCGTATTGCCCTCCTGATGGCAAGAAAACATCAGACAACCGTCGGAATTACCGGTGAAGTGGATGTCATCTCCGACGGAGAACGGGTTGTCGAATTATCGAACGGACATCCCCGCCTTACAAAGATCACCGGAAGCGGTTGTATGGCCACATCCATTATCGGTGTGTATCTTGGTGCGAGGGTTCCTTCTTTGGAAGCGGGAATCTTAGGAATATCACGCATGGCTATTGCGGGAGAGTTGGCTTTTGAGGATCTGGGAGAGCAGGCAGGAATGGAATCCTATCGAATTGGCGTAATGGATCACCTTAGCACATTAACACCGGAAATACTTCAAAAGCGAATGAAGATGAAAGAAGGGATGATCCATGAGTAAAGGACGGGTAAACTATCAGCTTTATCTTGTAACCGATGAGAAGAGCTTGGGTCATAAACATTTCCTGGAGACAATAGAGGAAGCTCTTTGTGGAGGAGTCACAATTGTTCAGCTTCGTGAAAAGCATCTTGATTCCCGGGAATTCTATGAAAGAGCAAAGGAGCTTCATCAATTAACAAAGGCCTATGATGTCCCTCTGATCATTAATGATCGCATTGACATTGCTTTAGCCATTGGAGCTGAAGGAGTTCATCTGGGACAAAAGGATCTTCCGGTTTCCGTTGCCCGCAAGCTGGCAGGAGAGAAGATGATTCTTGGTGTTTCCGCTGCAACGCCTGCAGAAGCATTAACTGCTGAAAAAGAGGGAGCTGATTATTTAGGGGTGGGAGCAATGTATCCTACAGGAACGAAAGAGGATACACGCCCTGTTACACTCGAGACATTAAGCACCATTACAGAGAAGGTAAAAATTCCTGTGGTGGCGATCGGTGGTATTACAAAAGAAAATTCAGCGGAGGTTATTGACCGGGGAGTCCATGGGGTGGCACTGGTTTCAGCGATCCTGAAGGCTGTTTCTCCGAAAAATGCAGCAGAAGATTTCAATCGAGTGTTTGACGAGAGAGGAGCACGAACTTCATGATTTCATCCACAGTAATTACAGGCATTTTATTATCAACCGTGATTCTTTTTACAGCTCTGGGGGTGTTTTATAGCAAAGGGAAAATCAAAGGCAGTGACGATTTTTTCACGGCCCGAAACTCCGCCGGTGTAGGCTTTTTATCCACAACCTTTATGGCTTCCTTTCTTGGAGTGTTTATACTCTTCACGCCGCCTGAAGCGGGGGCGATCGGTGGAATCAGTACAGTTATTCTCTATGCTTTCGGTCTTGGAGGACTGTATATTGCTTTTCTTTTCCTTGGACCTAAGGTTCGAAATTATCTGCCTCATGGAAGCACACTAAATGACTATGTAAAAAAACGGTACGGAAGAAAAATGCTGGTTCTCACCTTCAGTGTTTCCATCTTCTATATGGTTGTGCATCTTGTGGCGGAACTTACAGCCATTGCTTTGGTGGCGAGGGAAATTGCAGGGATACCGATGCTGTTTACAGCACTAATGGTGGGTCTTGGAGTTGCGATCTACACTTCATATGGCGGTTTGAGGGCTTCGATGTTTACCGACCTGATACAGATGGGCATAGTGATCGTACTTCTAGGAATTGTAGGAATAGGAATTTTTCATTTTGTCGGAGATCCCGGATCAATAATCGATCAAAGCAGGGAAGTGGTACCGACTCTTATGACCTTCGGAAACCGGGGCGGAATAGAGTTTGGTCTCACTCTTATGATTGCAGTGTTCGTTGCGAATCTTTTTCATCAGGGATATTGGCAACGGATCTATGCAGGGAAAGACCAGAAAAGCCTCCGAAAGTCCTTGAAAATTTCTTTGCTCTTGGCCGTTCCTATCATGATACTGACCGGGTCTTTAGGAATCATGTCCGTCGGCTTAGGGTATGCTGAACATCCATCAGTTGCCATGTTTTCATTGATCTATTCAACGTTTCCTTTAGCGTTAATCATTGTCGTCTTTATTTTGGCACTAGTGCTTGTTATGAGTACGGTGGATACATTGCTTAATGCTTTGGTTACGAGTTTTTCTGTGGATACGGGAAGTTTTAAAGGAACCGCAGAGAACACGAGTACAACTAAATGGGTTAAAGGTCTGGCACTACTGATCATTCTTCCCAGTGCATACATTGCATCCATGGGATTCAGTGTGCTTTACCTTTTCCTGTTAGCGGATCTATTATGTGCAGGACTGGTGTTTCCATTGTTTTATGGATTGTATCAACCGAAGCTTTCGGAAAGGGTTGCTCTTTCAGCATCAATTCTCGGAATTATTTCAGGAGTCCCCTTTTTCCTGCAAAACCAACTTTTGGTCAGCTTCACATTGCCAATTATCGTCTCGATTGTGGCGGTGTTTATTGGAATGGCATTTGAGACTAAAAGACAAGAACTGGCCAAGGAGTCTTCATCCTAACGCCCCTTATATGATTGTTCGCTTTGACCTTCAAACTGCTCTAAGGCATAATGGAAGTAGGAAAGACTGAATAGCTTTAGTCAAATTAAAGGAATTAAAGGAGTGTAGAGAAGGTGAATGAACAAATACGACAGGGAACCTATGAAGATAAGGATCAAGTTCTGGAAATTTCAAAAACAATTTGGGACGGAAATGATTTTATCCTCAGGACCATTGACGAATGGATGGACCCAAACTCAGGCTATGTGGCAGTGTTGGAGGCCGACGGAGAAATACGTGCATTTTCAAAATTGTCCTTTATACCCGGGGGGCATGGATGGCTGGAAGGTTTGAGAGTCAAAGAGGAGCATCGGGGCAAGGGCTACGCCAACAAAATGACGAAGCATCTCCTGAAACGGGCAAAGGAGATCAATCTCCCATCCCTAAGATTTGCATGTCATGCATCTAACCTGGGAAGCATCCGAAGCGGAGAGAAATATGGATTTCAGAGGGTTGGAGAGTATATATTTACGATGAAGAGAAACTTCGTGCCCTCGTTATCCGTGAAAAAAATAAATACACTGACCGATGGGAAAGAGGCTTTTGAAAGACTGGTATGCTTCAAAGAGTATAAAGAAAACGGAGGATACCTTTTCGGAAACCGATGGAAATTTATTCCCTGCACAGCAAACCTGATTAATGAGTATGCAGATGCAGGTAAAATCATTGTTACGGAAGATAATAAATGTATGATGATCTATGATCAGGACGGAGAGGATCTTCGCATTCTATTTTATGGAGGAGAGATCGAAGGGGTCCGTAATCTTTTTATGCGGATTGGGAAAGAGGCGCAGGCAAGAGAAACGAAAACAATGACTTTACCGGGCTCCAGAATGAACAAGATCTTCATGGAGCTTGGTTTTCATGGACGGAGAAGCGATTCCTTTGAAGATAAAGCCAATGTTTATTTGTATGAATATCCAAGAGAACAGCTCAAATAGTGTATAGCCCATAAAAAACCGGTATTACGAAATCCCGTCAAATAGAGGGTGCTTTGTCGAAGGATAATAAATTCCCCCTTTTCATTAGAGCAGAATTTCGGTATAATCATAGCTAGTGTGAAAAAAGGAAAGGACGTTTTAAATGAGTATACTAACAGTAAAAAACTTAAGCCATGGATTCGGAGACCGGGGGATCTTTCAGGATGTTTCCTTTCGCCTATTAAAGGGAGAGCATATTGGACTGATTGGTGCAAACGGTGAAGGAAAATCCAGCTTTATGAATATCGTTACGGGGAAATTGCAGCCCGATGAAGGGGAGATTCAATGGGCAAAGAATGTACGGGTAGGGTATCTGGATCAGCACACCCATCTCAATAAAGGAGACTCCATTCGTGATGTTCTGAAAGGGGCTTTTCAATACCTTTTGGATCTTGAAAAGGAAATGAATGAGATCTGCGATAAAATGGGAATTGCTTCAGAGGATGAGTTGGTAATTCTTATGGAGGATATGGGAACGATCCAGGATACCCTGACCAATAACGATTTTTACACCATCGATGGAAAAGTGGAAGAGGTGGCAAAGGGTCTGGGGCTGAGCGATATCGGCCTGGAGAAGGATGTTGATGATTTAAGCGGAGGGCAGAGAACGAAGGTTCTTTTGGCGAAGCTCCTTTTGGAAAAACCGGATATTTTACTTCTCGATGAGCCCACTAACTTTTTGGATGAAGAGCATATCACATGGTTGAAGAGATTTCTTCAGGAGTATGAAAACGCCTTTATTCTCATTTCCCATGATATTCCTTTTCTCAACAGTGTGGTGAATCTGATCTATCATATGGAAAACCAGGAATTGAATCGTTATGTGGGGGATTATGACGAGTTTCAAAAGATCTATGCAGTAAAGAAGCAACAGCTGGAGGCGGCCTATAAAAAACAGCAGCAGGAAATTGGAGATTTGAAAGATTTTGTTGCCAGAAACAAAGCACGGGTAGCCACCAGAAATATGGCCATGTCCCGACAAAAGAAGCTTGATAAAATGGAGAAAATTGAACTTCCCCAGGATAAGCCCAAGCCGGAGTTTCGATTTAAAAAAGGAAAGACTTCAGGTAAATTGATATTTGAAGCAAATAATCTGGTCATCGGCTATGATGAACCCCTAACAAAACCCCTCAATCTTCGGATGGAGCGGGGGGAGAAGATCGCCATTATGGGTGCCAACGGACTTGGTAAAACCACTCTTCTGCGAAGTATCATTGGAGAAATTAAGCCGGTAAAAGGCACTGTCCATCAAGGAGATAACTTGGAAATCGGCTATTTTGAGCAGGAAACCAAAGAATCAAATTACAATACCTGCATCGATGAAATGTGGAAAGAGTTTCCTTCATACAGTCAACACGAGGTTCGGGGAGCCCTTGCGAAATGCGGACTTACCACAAAGCATATCGAAAGCAAGATGGTGGTTTTAAGTGGAGGTGAGAATGCCAAGGTACGCCTCTGCAAACTTCTTAACAGGGAGACTAATGTCTTGATCCTGGATGAGCCGACGAACCATTTGGATGTGGATGCAAAAGAAGAATTAAAGCGGGCATTGAAAGACTACAAGGGGAGTTTGATTCTGATCTCTCATGAGCCTGAATTTTATCGGGAAGTGACGAATACAGTTTGGAATTGTGAAGATTGGACGACGAAAATCGTATAGCGTTGTTAAGTTGAATACGTTCTGTTATACAGAATGCACTTTTATGCCTATGGGTTTGCTATAATTCCTATAGGCATATTTTGATTTTTGAAAATGAAGGATTTTAACCATGAATGTAGAACTCTTAGATGAACAGGGCCATTCAATGATCTGAAAAGGGCATTCGATATGATGACAATGATTTATGATTTGACAAATCGAAAAAATCTCCCTCAAAGTCCAGGGGTCTATGCATTTAAGGATGAGGAAGGGCAGGTTTTATACATCGGGAAAAGCGCGAATCTTAAAAGCCGGGTAAGCATCTATTTTCAAGTAAAATCCCATGGTAAGGCAACATCAAAGATGGATATTTCGTTATAGGTTTTATACGATTGGAACGAGTGCAGAAAGAGAGGGAGGTATTAATGAAAATTGTAATAATCCACGGACAAAACCATCATGGGAGCACATATCATATCACTGAAATGTTGACTGACAACCTTACCACATCTGAGGATCAGGTATCAGAATTTTTTCTTCCAACAGACGGTCCGAAGCATTGTATCGGCTGTTATCGTTGCTTTGAAGAAGGGGAGGCATGTTGTCCCCATAAAGAAAGAGTACAAAAGATTGTCAAGGTGATGGATCTTTCCGATATCATAATCATTAACTCACCAACCTATTGCCTTAGCATGTCAGGACAGTTAAAAACCCTATTTGATCATCTTGCCTATCAATGGATGAGTCATAGACCGAAGAAAGAGATGTTCAGTAAAACAGGCATTGTCATATCCACAACTGCCGGGGCCGGTGCGAAAAAAGTCACAAAAGATCTTTCGCAACAATTATTCTGGCTTGGAGTTCCAAAGGTTTATCAGTTGCCTGTGAAGGTTGGAGCTTCATCCTGGGGAGGAGTCTCAAACGAGTTGAAAGAAAAGATAGAAGTAAAAATCTATGGTGTATCCCAAAGTATTAAAAGGAGAATCGGCAAAGTCAAACCTTCCTTAAAACATAAAATCACTTTTGAGTTGATGAGAATGATGCAAAGGAAAAACGACTGGAACTTTGTTGATCGAGGTTATTGGGAGGACAAGGGGTGGCTTGGGCATGAACGGCCATGGAAGTAAGGGACTTTGTTTTCAGAGAAAAACATGATAAATTGATATGAGAAGGAAAGAAGTTGAAGGAGAAAGGGTGAGGGAAATGATTCGACTATTACATTTGGCGGATCTTCATCTCGGTTGGGAACCAAGCTATCTGTCGGGAGAAAAGCAACGGGAGCGGCGACAGAGACGGGATAAAGTTCTCAAAAAAGCAGTGGATTTTGCACTTAATCCAATAAACAACATCCATGGAGTTCTTATCGTGGGGGACCTCTTTGAGAAATATCATCCCGAGAAGGTTCTGGTGGATGAGGTGATTCGACAATTGGAGAGGCTTACGTCAGCAGGAATCTTTTTATTAACTGTACCTGGAAATCATGACGAGATTACTTATAACGGGTCGGTCTATCGAGAAGACCTCCATCGTTGGCCGGGATTTCTTGTGACCAATCCCATGCCAGAAAAGGTCTTGTCCCAGAGAATCAATGGAACACAGGTCCATTTCTATTCCCTGGCCTATATCGGAGGTTTAACAAATACAAAAAAGATCGATGCATTTCCTAGAGAAGAAAAGGAAGGAATACATATTGCCTGTTTTCACGGTTCCCTCGATTGGGATGGTGTGCCGGATCGAAGTCTGCCCTTGACATCGAGGGAACTGGAAACAGCCGGATACCACTATATCGCACTTGGACATTATCATATTGCCCTTGAAAAGCGGATCGGGCATGGGAAGGCAGTGTATCCCGGTGCAATAGAGTTTAAAAGCTTTAATGATCGGGGAGTGGGAGAGCTTACAGTAGTTGAAGTTGAAAATCAAAGAATGAAAATTGAGAAGCATTCCATCGATATTCAACCATTTCAAGAAAAGTCACTGGATCTTTCCTCCCTGGAAAATATGACGGAACTGCTGGAAGTGTGTAAAAAGGATGGGAATTCTGATCTTTTCATGAAATATTTTCTTGTGGGAGTTCCTCGCTTTCACGTTGATCATCAGGAGCTGGAAGAGCGGTTGGAACCATATTTTTATTATGTGGAAGTCTTCAATGAGGCCCATTATTTTTCTGATGAATTTTTAGAACGAATTATCGAGGAACCCACAATCCGGGGGATGTTTGCGAAGCGTATGAAATTAAAAGAAGAGAGCGCAGATACCGATGAGGAAAAAGGGATTATTCAAAAAGCCCTGCTTGAGGGTCTTGCAGTCATCGAAGGGAGGAGGGGATCCAATGTCTAAGTCTCTTCGATTTAAAGAACTTCAATTGGAGGGTTTCGGACCCTATCAGGATAAAACCCGTTTTGTCTTCGAGGAAGGGGTGAACGCTTATGTAGCGGAGAATGAGACGGGAAAATCCACCATGGCCTTCGGAGTTTTGGCCGTACTCTTCGGTCTTCCCCATGGCACAAGCCAGGATGGGTTTGATTTTTCCCGTTTTAAAAATCTCAAAGTTGACCGTCATAGTGGTGAACTGCTTCTAGAGGTGAACAGTGATATCTATGGGGTAAAGCGAAACTTTCAGAATCATGAGGTGATCTTCTGGAGGGTAAATAAAAGTGATGAAAAAGAAGTTCTTTTGGAAGGAAACCACAACCCCAGAGCAAAAAAACCATTTAAAGCCTATGAAGAAGCGATAGGGGAAATCTTTGGGATTGGAGATCAATCCCTCTTTGAACATACCTTTTTTGTTGGACAGCCTCTCCCTGAAGCTATGGAAATCAGTAGGGAAGTACAAAGTTTGATTATCGGAAAACGCGGGAGCTCTCTGAGTGGTCTGTTGGATCAGCTTGTGAAACGGCTGAAAACCATAACAAGATACACCGGACCCAATGATTTAGGAATTACAACGAGAAACATGGGGAAAGACGGAAATCTGGAGAAAGTCTCCCAATCCTATGATGAGATAAAAGAGTCTTTCGAAAAAGGAAAAGAGACTGCTGAGCAGCTAGTTGAAGTTCAAAAAGCTCTTTTTGAACTTCAACAG
Organism: Clostridiaceae bacterium; assembly: GCA_003554105.1. GTDB lineage: Bacteria > Bacillota > Clostridia > Peptostreptococcales > T1SED10-28 > T1SED10-28. Next base: position 27,399 of record PWFQ01000073.1, read on the forward strand.
GATCTATCAGACAAGGGGCACCAATATGAAGAGAAGACAAGGACTTATGAAGCATTAAGTATTTGGGAGACATTAAAAAGAGAGTATGAGAGATTATCCATTGAGAGAAACCGATTAAAAAACCTCCTCAAAATAATCAATATAAAACAAAGCGACAGGGAGGCTCTTAAGAAGGAACTGAAAAAGGATTTCCCGGAATTTCAGGAAGTAAATGATGAAATTGAAAAGGATCTTCGGACGTTAATCAATGAGTCGGAAAAAAGAGATGAGCATCTGGAAAGTCTTCAGATTGCTAAAGAAAATCATGATGAAGTACTGAGGGAGAAAAAAGAAGTCGAAAAACTTCTCAACACATTTGAAGGATGGGGTCGACTGGGATCCGACCCTGTGGAAAAGTTAAAAACTTCAGAGAAGACGTTGCAAAAGATGATTGGAAACCGGGAGGAGGCGAAAGGGAAAGAGGAACGACTGGAAGGATTGGAAGAGCTTTTAGTCAATGAATATACACTTTTTGAGAAAGCGGATGAGGAAACTCTTGAACTACTTGAAAACTATCGTGAGGAACTGCTAACCAGAAAAAGTGAAATGGAGAAAGCCATCGGAAACCTGAAAAAGGAAGAAGCGCAAAGTGCATCCCTTGAAGAAGCCAAAGAGGAGCTGAAAAGACACTACGGTGAACTCATCGACTTTCCTGACGAGGGGTTGAAAGCCGTCAATGATAAAATCCCACTGATTCAGCGGGAGAAAGAGCTTCAGGAAAAAATCCTGCAGGAAAAAAGCGGAAACAGAATGGTAAAACGGTTTTTGCCTCTTTTAGTGTTCCTGATTGGAGGACTTGGGTGGTTGACCTTCGACGTTATAGGAGGAATTGCAGGTTTTATCATTGGCCTTATCCTGGGAATGATTGTGAAAAGACGGATGGAAGGATCAGAAAAACCATTAAAATCCTTGGAAAGGGAAATGGAGGAGCTGAAAGATAAGATTGATTCTATGGATCGTGTACTAGGCTCATACAGCAGTTGCGATACGGTCCAGCTGACACGGTTATCGGAGTCTTTAAAGCAAAAGAAGCGATGGGAAGAGAAAATCCGGGAGCGGTTAGAGTTTGTTGATGACTCAAGGATTAATGATCTTAGAGAAAAAGCCAGGGAAGAGCAAAGAAAGCTGAATGAGTTCGAAGATCGAACAGATCCCTATAAAAGAATCTTTGAGGCGCCTCATCAATCTTTAAGAACCTGGAAAAAGCATCGGGAAACCATGAAGAATCTCAGGGAGCAATTGAAAGAGTTTTATGAGAGGCACTTTGAGAAAAACAATGGAGATTTGTGGTCCCGTTCCTTTAAAGAAGCTGTGAAAGACCATGAATGGAAAGACATATATGAAATTCTCGCAATCATTGATCCAGGGAATCAATTTACAGATGGGATGAGTGTCGAGGAATTTTTCAAGGAAGCATCAACGCTTGACTTTTCCTGGTGGAATGATCGAAGGGAGAAGGGACGGATCTATTATGATGCTATACAAAATGACAGATCCATGGATCAACAGTTAAATACCCTGAGTGAGAAGATTCTTCGTCAAAAAGAGAAGCTGGAAAGCCTTCGGGATCATATTAAACAACTGAGAGAAAAATGGGATACACCCTTAAATGCCAATGAGGAAGATCCGGGAAAAACTCTGTCCCGATTTCAAGAGAGTGTTGATAAACAAAGAGAGATCATACAGTTGAATAACGATATTCATAATCTTCTGGAGGGAGAAGGAAAAAAATCAGTTGCGGAATTGGAGCAGATTGTATCGTTGAAAGAGGATGAGGCGGGTATTGCTCTTGGAAAGTGGAAGGATCATCTTACAAAGCATCCTGAACTTCCTGATATTTCAGAGGAGCATGATCGAGTTGCGATGATGAATAATAGAAAGAAGCTGAGGGAAGAGATTGATGATTTGGACATAACTATAAAAGAACTGGAATCATTGAAGCTTAATCTCCGAAGCAGACAGGCATTCTTAGAGGGCTCTGAGCCCATAAATCTTGCAGCTGGGGAGTTGGAGCTGCAGGAGTTGGAAAATGAGAGGAAATCTTTGGAACTGCGTCGGGATGCTCTTGCTCTTGCCTACCGGGAGATGGAAGAGGCGATAAAGGATTATCGTCAAACCTATCAGGAGAATCTGGAGAAAGTGGCAACAGACTATTGCAGAAAAATCTCAGAAAAAAAGGAAAGAAGCATTGCTTTCGGGGACAACATGGAAGTTGTTGTAAAGGAGGACGGGAGAGAGGTATCCTTACAAAGCCTCAGCAAAGGAGCCCGGGATCAGCTGTTTTTATCCCTACGCTTTGCGATTGCTGATCTTCTTAGTGAAGAGTTGAAACTGCCGTTTATTTTTGACGACCCCTTTGTGGGGACAGACAAAAAACGGCTTGAGCGAATCAGGGAGGCGGTAGAAAAACAAAGCAGAGATCGTCAGATCTTTATCCTCTCCCATCAGAATCAATATAGAGATTGGGGAAATGAAATTGAAGTTAAGTAAGAGACGAACTTCTAATGAACCTTGGAAGGAAAAAGAAGGAATCCGGATAGAATGCGTCGAATTTATTAATGGGAAGGGGTGTAGTTGAATGGAAGCAAAAGAGTTAAAGGGACGAGCGAATAAAGGCAGCAAATTTTGGATTCAAACGCTTGTAAACCTTGACGGAGGACGGTCATTGACAAAATCCATTCAAGAAGAGTCCAGGGAGATTGGAGCCATTAAATGGCTATCCCCATTGAAAAAAAAGCAGTATCAGGAGTACCAAATTACTGAGATTCTCAGTGAAGAGGAACTAGACTTACATCAATGGCCTGAAAAGGGACCGAAGTGGGATGGTGTTGGAATTGATGATCGTCGAAAGATTATTCTGATTGAAGCAAAAGGGCACCCCGGGGAAACGATTGCCCGCTGTGCGGCCCTTTCAGAAAACAGTCTGACATTGATTAAAGAATCCCTGCAAAATACCCACGACCGGTTAAATCCTAATCATCCTTATCAGCAGGGAGTTTGGATGGATGAGTATTATCAGCTGGCAAACCGATTAACCTTTTTACGATTATTGGAAGAGGCGAAGATTGATGCAAGGCTCATTTTACTGAATTTTGTTAACGATCCCACTCATAAGGCAACCAGCAGTATCCAGTGGCAAAAGCATTACAGCGATCTTTTCACAAAAATGACGGGCACATCAAAGCCACCGAAGAATGTTGTCATGGTTAATTATGACGTTGGTTAAAAACTCAAAAATGGGATGGACCAGGGAATACCTTGATGTCCATCCTTTGTTTCTTAAAAAAAGCGAATGAAGCAGCTGAGGAATGAAGGAAAACAGTTTCAGATCCTTCATGGATGGACTCAGGAAAACATGATGAGCCGGGAGGGATCGATCAATGAAAGAGGGAAAGCTGATTGAATCAAAGGAACAACAGGGTAAACTATGGGCGGGATTAAATCATCCCGATGGGATCATTGGTGACTTGGATGCTGTCCTTTTCGGTATCCCCTATGATGGCGGTGTAAGCTTTCGTGGAGGTGCGGCAAAAGGGCCTCAATCAGTCAGAGAGATCACCTATACAATTTCAAGAACCACAGAACATCTTGAAAGTCTGGAAGGGTTTAAAGTAAGAGATCTGGGAGATTTCACAGGAAGTTCAAGAGATGAGATTTTTCAGGATGTAAGAGACCTTGTAAAAGTCTTAGTTAAGGAAAAGCAGTTCTTCACCATGATCGGAGGAGATCACTCTACAACCATCCCTGTTCTTCAGGGAATTGATGAAGCCCTTAATGATGAATTTGGGATCATCCACATTGATGCTCATCTTGATCTTTGCGAGGAAATGGAGGGGGATTCCTTATCCCATGGTTCAACTCATCGACGAGCACTGGATCTTGAGAGTATTTCAGGGTTGAAAAATATCTTTTTTATCGGCATACGTTCCATCGAGGATCAGGAATATGAATTTTTAAAAGGAAAAGAACCACAGATCGTAACTGCTTATCAATTAAATCAAATTGGTGTCGAGATGACTTTGGAAAAACTTCATAAGGCAATGAAAGCCTATCGGTGGGTTTACTTGACCATTGATATCGATGCTCTTGATCCGGGCTTTGCACCGGGAACAGGGACCCCTCAGTTTGGAGGTCTTAACAGTCGGCAACTGCTGGATCTCCTGATGGGTATCTTTTCACTCCCGGTCATCGGTTTCGATGTAGTTGAAATTGCACCGGATCTGGATCCTTCAAATACAGCCTCCTTTGCAGGACGAAAGATTGTAACGGAGTGTTGGGGACATCACTGGAGAAAAAAAAGGAGCGATAGACATGGGAGAGGTTCATGATCAATATCTAGGGAAACAGCTAACTGAAGAAACCTGGAGAGATTTTGAAGCGCTATTCGAAAAGCATAAGGGAGTTCGGGGAGGTTGCTGGTGCACTTTTCACCAAGTTTCCTCCACGGACTACAATCGAATGTCGAAGAATCAGCGAAAGGCTTTTCACGAAAAACGGGTACAGGAAGGGATTGCAACAGGCTTGATTCTTTATAACAACAATGATCCCGTCGGATGGTGCCAGTTTGGCAGGGGAGAGATTTTTGAGCAGATCAATCGCAACCGTGCATACAAAAAACTGGATTCAGTGAAGCAAGTAAAAGCAGACTGGCGTATCACGTGTATATTTGTCGATAAAGATCATCGTAAGAAAGGTCTTTCCCGCTGTATTTTATCAGAGGCACTGAAATTGATTGAAGACCTTGGAGGCGGAGTGGTGGAAGCCTTCCCCTTTGATCTTCCGAACTCCGAAAAGCCGAACTACAACGGCACGGTCAGTCTCTTTGAAAGAGAAGGGTTTCATAAAGTCGACCGTCTTGGAAAAAACATTCAGCTAATGAGGAAGAATTTGAAAATGGAGGGGATTCAGCAGTGAATTTCTTAAAATATATCAGACGCATGCTGATCCTTTCCCTGATCCTGACGATTGCAGCGAATCTTTTACTTCTCACAGTGCGTTTTTTCCCTTTTGAGGTTTTCGCAGAATGGGTTTGGCAATTCGATTTTGGCGGAGCGGTTGTCATTATCCCCTGGTTTGCAATGATTGCCCTTTCTTTGCTTTTCACAGTTATACAGATGTTTTTTCGCCGTAAAGATTAAAACACAAAACCCTTTGTTTGAAGAAATTCTGCAAAGGGTTTTTTCCTGCCTTTTGTTATGTTTACCGGAATTACGGTATATATAGGTAAAACAGTTAAGATAATGTAAAGAACGGTGAATTTAATAAAAGGAGGAATTGAAATGGACATCGGCATGATCGGTTTAGGTAAAATGGGATATCCTTTATCCCTTAACATTCATGAAAAAGGGCATCGAGTTGTGGGATACAACCGTAGTCGGGATAAAACGGATGAACTGGCGAAAGAAGGGGGCGCGGTAGCATATTCATTAGAAGGTCTGATCAAAGAACTGAAAGCGCCCCGGATCATTTGGATGATGGTACCGGCTGGAGATACGGTTGATCAAGTATTGGAGGAGATTTTGCCACTGCTTGATGAAGGTGATTTAGTGATGGACGGAGGGAATTCCTACTATGAAGATACTCTTCGGAGAGGAGAGAAACTGAAAAATCAGGGGGTTTTCTATATGGATATCGGAACCAGTGGAGGAATCGAAGGAGCAAGGCATGGGGCCTGCATGATGGTCGGGGGGGAGAGGGAAAAATTTGAAGAAATTGAGTCTCTGCTAAAAGAACTATGCGTTCCCGACGGTCTTGCCCATGTAGGGCCCGTTGGAGCGGGACACTACGTCAAGATGATTCACAACGGCATTGAGTACGGGATGATGCAGGCGATTGGAGAAGGATTTGAGATTCTAGAGAAAAGTCCTTTTGAAATGGATTATGCAAAGGTTGCGAAGGTATGGAGACACGGTTCAGTGATCCGAAGCTGGTTGATGGATCTCACCCATAAAGCCTTTGTGGAGGATCCCAATCTGGACTCCATCAAGGGTGTCGTCCATGCTTCCGGGGAAGGGCTGTGGACGGTGGAAGAGGCTTTGCGCCGATCGGTTCCGGTTCCTGTAATTTCTGCATCCCTTTTTACCCGTTATCGATCACAGCAGGAGGATACCTTTTCAGGGAAGGTTGTGGCAGGGCTTAGAAATCAATTCGGAGGTCATGCCACCGTGAAAAAGGATGATCCTTCATGAAGGCCCTCTTCGTAATTTTCGGAGCAACGGGAGATTTGGCAAAGAGAAAGCTTTTCCCCGCTCTGTATCAATTGGAAAAAAAGAGGGAGCTGAATGAAAACTTTGCAATTGTTGCAGTTGCACGAAAAGATTACACACAGAAAGAATATATATTGGAACTCGAAAAAGCCATCGTCGAATTTGGAAATGTTGCTGAAAACAGGAGTGAAAAACAGGAGATATGGAAACGTTTCACCGAACGAATCACCTATCAGGTTTTGGATTTTAACGGGGAAGAAGGATATGAATCCTTATCGGAATCTTTGAAAAGGCTTGACAAAGATTGGGATACCCATGGGAATCGGTTGTTCTATTTAGCGGTGGGCCCGGACTATTTCGGCAAAATTGCAATAAAAATCAATAAGCATCATCTTTATGAAAAAGATCGTGGATGGAAAAGGCTGATGATCGAAAAACCCTTTGGCCGGGACCTTATCACAGCAAAGGAGCTGAATAAGGAACTAAGAAAGGTCTTTGAGGAAGAAGAGATTTTCCGTATTGATCATTATCTGGTAAAGGAAATGGTGGAGAACCTTCTGGTGCTTCGTGGAGGAAATCAACTTTTTGAGCCCACATGGAACAAAGAGCATATTAAGGAGGTGCAGATTATCTCCACAGAGAAAGAGGGAATTGGACGAAGGGCCGCATATTATGATAAGGCGGGAGCACTTAGAGATATGGTTCAGAACCACCTGCTTCAAATGCTTGCCTTGACAACTATGGATCTTCCAGATCGTTTAACGTCGGAAGGATTGCGCAGGGAAAAAGAAAAAATCCTGAACAGTCTTCAGCCGATTGAATCAAACCGTATGAAAAAGCAGATGGTACTTGGTCAATATGAAGGATATACCAACGAAGAAGATGTGGAGAAAAACTCCACCAGAGAGACCTATGTTGCAGTAACTGCGTACTTGAACCATCCCCGTTGGGAAGGAGTCCCTTTTTTCCTTATTACCGGCAAAGGGTTGGATAAAAAGGAAGCCAAAATCGTCTTGAAGTATCATCTCCCTGTGGGAGAATGCTGTCTTGATCATAAGGAACAGGATCTCCCGGAAAATCGTCTTACTGTGAATATTCAACCCTTGGAAGGGGTGGTGGTGGAGTTCAACACGAAAAAGCCAGGGACAAAGGATACGATTCTTCCTGTGAAGATGGACTTTTGTCAAAACTGTATGGCGGGCATCAACACACCGGAAGCCTATGAAAAACTAATCCTTGATGCTCTTGACGGAGATCATGCGTCCTTTACCCACTGGGAGGAAGTGAAAGCCACATGGACCTATATGGATCCGCTGATTTCCTGGGCGGAGAAGAATGGAGATCAGGTAGTGATCTATTCTAAAGGGTCTGAAGGTCCCAAGAAGGAGGAGGTAAATAATGAAGATTCAGAAGATAATTGATATCTCTATGGAAATTTCCGAGGAGATGATTGTATATAAAAACAGAGAAGAAAACAAACCGAGAATTGAAGTGAGCCGATCTTTTGTAGAGAGTGATGTCTTTGAGACGACCCTGCACATGGTGATGCATACCGGAACCCATCTGGATCGACCCCTTCATGTGATCAGGGATGGAAAGACACTGGATTCTTTTCCCCTCAACAGAATGGTGAGACCTGCAGTTGTTCTGGATTTAACCCATGTGGAGGGCGGAATAATGAGAGAGCACCTCCTTGGTAAGGAGGTGGCCATTGCCGACAGTTATGTACTATTGAAGACCCGAAACTCCTTCAAAGAGTCCTTTGATTTTGATTTTGTCTATCTGGAAGCCTCAGGGGCAGAATATTTAAAGGAACAGAGAGTCATCGGTGTCGGAATTGATGCTCTGGGAATTGAACGGGATCAGCCCGACAAGGATACTCATAATATCCTTTTGAAGAATGACATTGTCATTATTGAAGGTCTTCGACTCAAGGAGGCGGAGGAGGGGGAATACACTCTGATTGCAGCACCTCTCAAGATTAAAGGAGCGGAAGCTTCACCGATCCGGGCACTCTTGATCAGATAATTAAAAAAGGAGAGATAGAGGAGAGAGCTCTTGACGAAAGAACATGTGTTCTGGTATACTAAAATAGAACAAATGTTCTTGTCGGGGAGAGATAAAGATGAAAGCAATTTTTCATATTGACGTAAACAGTGCCTACCTTTCCTGGGAGGCGATGGATCGGTTAAAAAGAGGAGAGAGACTGGATCTTCGGAAAGTCCCCTCGGTGGTGGCGGGAGACCCGAAAAAACGGAACGGAATCATTCTTGCCAAGAGTATTCCGGCGAAGAAGTATGGGATCAAAACCGGTGAAAGTTTGATGGAGGCCTTTCAAAAATACAACAAGCTGATTGTTCTTCCTCCCAATTACGGTCTTTATATGGGGTGCAGCCATGCCATGAACGAAATTTTCAAAGAATACACACCTTTGGTTCAACGCTACAGTGTGGATGAGAGCTTTATGGATTATAGTGATATGGAGCATCTTTTCGGAGAACCGTTAAAGGTGGCCCATGAAATTAAGGATCGCATCAGGGAGGAATTGGGATTTACAGTTTCCATTGGAGTTTCCACCAACAAGCTTTTGGCAAAAATGGGAAGCGACCTGAAAAAGCCTGATGCAGTGGTGACTCTTTATCCCGATGAAATCGAAAGAAAGATGTGGCCCCTGCCTGTGGAGGACCTTTTTATGGTAGGGAGACGGACTGGACCGAAGCTGCATAACATGAATATACACACCATCGGAGATTTGGCAAAAACCGATGTGGAGTTTTTAGAAAGGGTGTTGAAATCCCATGGGGTTATGATCTGGCGTTATGCCAACGGAATTGAAGATTCCAAGGTTCTGGGCGGACGCCGGGAGATCAAGGGAATCGGCAACTCCACCACAATTCCCTACGATGTTACTGAAAAGGAAGATGCCTATCTGGTGCTGTTAAGCCTTTGTGAAACTGTGGGAATGCGTCTTAGGGCGGGAGGTTATACCGCACGCCTCGTCAGCATCGGAATTAAAACCAGTCAGTTTTTTTACTATTCTCATCAACGAAAGGTGGATACACCCACAAATCATACAAACACCCTTTATGAGTATGCGAAGGAGCTTTTCGATGAAGCGTGGCAAAAGGAAGCTGTTCGCCACCTGGGGGTTCGGGTTTCAGAACTGGAGGATGCGGGAGTCACTCAGCTGACCCTGTTTGAGGATACGGAAAAGTATGAAAGGGGAAAACGGCTGGATGAGACCATCGATCGTCTGCGAATGAAGTACCACCATACCTGTGTATTTCGCGGATCCTTTGCAAACACAAAAATAAAGCCCCTTCAAGGGGGCGTGGGAGAAGAAGACTACCCGATGATGAGTAGTCTTTTATAAACTCTCTTAAAAATGAATCTGATCAGGCTCCGTGCCATGGAAGTAGGAGAGAAGCATTAATTCCAGCACCTTTTCCCGTGCCTTCCGGTGCTTATCCTCAATCAGAGAGAAAGAGTCATCAGCATCAAATGCCGATTGATATTCATCTGTGGCTAGAAGAACCTCGTCAAGAAGAGGAATAAACTCCTGAACCCTTTCCAATTGCTCTTCATCAAGAGAATGAATGTCATAGGCAGCTTGAGCAAACCATTGGATGGAATGTGAAATTCCGTTAACAAAAGAGGAAAGAGATTTAATATTTTCATCATTTTGACGCCTAAGATGTATGGTTGCCAGAATCGTATGATGAATATTCAAATCTGTTATACCTTCAGAATAAACCAAAAGATCACCTGGATCCACAGAGGATCCATTTTGAAGAAATTCTCCGGATTTCCCGCGGAAAAAGTGGACATCACGCATGAAATGATCGTATGTACTGGAAAGACCAATTGCGCTGATATGGTAGTGTTGTTGGAGCGTCGTACGGTAATTGATGTTCAAATAGAGAGAGACCGTGATCAGGAATGCCATGATAATTAAAACCTCTCTATTATGATTGTGGAGCCACCGAAGAAAAAATGGTGAAGTCTCTTTATGATCATCGGGAGATCTATAGTCTATGTAGCCATGGGGACTATTCCTTAATAGATCGTCTGTACTGACTTGGAAAAGATCACAGAGGAGAAGAATCTTTTGGATTTCCGGTGTGGAAGTTCCCGATTCCCACTTGGACACCGACTGTCTGGAAACATTCAGTTTTTCCGCCAGTTCCTCCTGAGAATAGCCCTGCTTTTTCCGAAGTTTCCGAAGTTTATCATTAAACTGCATAGAATCATCCTTTCTTAGTGCCCATATTTGTTCCTATTATACCTGACAACCAAGAAGAATCCCACCAACAATCCTGTATATCAATGACAACCGGTGGTTGCAAGTTGGGATTTTAGGAGTGCAGAGCCTTCGTTTAACAGAAATTCTCAAATTGAGAGAAGAGAAAGACATTTGAAAGGGAACGTGATAGAATAAAAAGAGGAAAAACCGAAACCAGAGACGTTTTTAATTAGTATCAAAATACATACAAAAGGTGGGAATCATATGAACTTGGGAAGCACAGGAAAAATTAGAGACATGAAAGACTTTCATAAGGCGGAGCGTTGGATTTACAGAAACGCAAGACCCCTCGAGGCGGCTTTGTGGAAAGTTCATTTTCACGGAGCTTTGAAGGAGGGAGCATTAAGCTGTCTGAAAGCGTTTCAGAATGAGGATGGGGGATTTGGTCACGGACTTGAACCGGACTTCTGGACACCTCAAAGCTCACCAATGGCAACATGGGCAGCGGGAGAAATCCTTGAAGACCTGGAAGTGGAAAAAGATCACCCGATGATCCGTCATCTTGTAAAATATCTTGTGAATACTGGACAAGTAAGCCCCGGGATCTGGCCTTCCAGTCTGCCTGAAAACAACGAGTACCCCCATGCACCTCATTGGACTTATCGGGAAGGAGTTCAGGACAACTGGATGTTTAATCCAAGTATTCAGCTAAGTGCTTATCTCATTCACTGGGGTATGGAGGAGAATGAAAGGGAGCTTGGATGGGAATCCCTGCTTCACGGCATGAACTATCTCAAGGAGAAAACGGAATTGGATTTCCATGAAGTCCATAACTTTCAAAAAATGATTAAACTCCTTCGTTCCTATAAAGAGGAGTTCACTAAAAAAATGCCCATATCCTATGAAGAAAGTGAGCGGAAAATCGATCATCTCCGAAAAAAATGCATCGATCAGAACTGGCAGGGTTGGGAAGATGGTTATAAGGCACTTCCCCTTGATTTCATTACGGATCCTATCGATACGCTGTATTTCAGGTTTGAAGAACTGATTGATAAAAATATCGAGCATTATCGTCAAACAACGGACCATGACGGAGTATGGGACATTTCCTGGTCTTGGGATCGCTATGATCAGGAGTTTTCCATCGCAAGACAGCAGTGGAAAGGAATTCTGGCGTTAAAGCGGTATAGAATAATGGAGAAATTCATCTAGCAGAAGAGATCTTCATATTTAGGGTGTTTTTTCGAAAAAACGGGTATATCTATTAATACGAAGGTGAATAAAACCATCGTCCAAGGAGGGGATCCTATTTTGAAACTCTTTTATGAATGCCCAAAATGCGGATATAAACATCCGGTACCGGAAAGAGAGTTTGAATTCACGCCGAAAGAAACCATAAAATTGAAGCACACAGATCATGAAACCAAGCTGAACTGCGATGAAGAAAAACTGATTTTAGTGGATGAGCACTATGATGAAATTGACTAACGAACATCTTCGCCCGGAGACATTCCGGGTGATTCCTTTTTCAACAGTTCAGCCAACAGAATGGACAAGGGTGATTGTTTAAGATAAGAATAAACGGATATATAGGGAACAGGAGATAATTGAAAACCATTCACAATTGAAAAGGAGGAAAATCCATGAGAAAACATATTACAATTACTTATTGCGGCTCATGAGGATACAGAGACAGAGCTTCCGGTTTGGAGGCGAAAATTCTTAAAGAAATTGAGAATACCACTGTTGAAACAGTTGAAAGCAGTGGCGGAATTCTAATTGTGGAAGTGAACGGGAAAGAGATTTTTCACAACAAAAAAGAAGGCGTAAAGTACGGAGATGAAGACGACATTGTAAAAAGAATAAAGGCAGAGTAGCGGCGCGAGATGATTTTACTTATTCAGTTAAGAAGGGAGGAGTTCCATGGACGAATTTCCATCCTACGATACTGTACGGGATTGGTTGGATGAAATTGCAGAGGAAATCCCCGAAGTTTTTTTCAAAGAGCTGAGCGGGGGAGTTCTTTTGTTGCCTGAAGAAAAATATCATGCAGAGAGTGATAAGTCTCACCCGTTATATATCATGGGACAGTATAGAAGAAATGCAATGGGACGAACCATTGTGATTTATTATGGCTCCTTCAAACAAGTGTATTCGCGACGACCTGAAAAGGTCATAAAAGAAAAATTAAAAGATACATTGTTGCATGAATTCACCCATCATCTGGAATCCCTGGCAGGAGAACGGGGTTTGGAGAAAAAGGATTCCGCAAAAATGGAGAAATACCGGATCCGCCGTGGACAAAGAAAAAGGAGTTGACCGAAAAGATGAACAATCACTGGAATTTAAAGAACACCTATGAGAAACTTCCGGAAGAATTTTATTCAAAAGTGAAGTCTTCCCCGGTGAAAGAGCCGAGACTTGTCATTCTCAACGAGGATCTTGCAAATGACTTGGGATTGATTATTGATCGATTGCGCTCTGAAGAAGGAGTTGAAATTCTTTCGGGGAATCGACCCGTGCAGGGCGAATATTCAATCAGTCAGGCCTATGCCGGTCATCAGTTTGGTCATTTCACCATGCTTGGAGATGGACGGGCAATTCTCATTGGTGAGCAAGTGACCCCTTCGGGAAAACGGTACGATCTTCAGCTTAAAGGATCGGGTAGAACCCCTTATTCCAGAGGAGGCGACGGAAGAGCAACTCTTGGTCCCATGCTGAGGGAGTATCTGATCAGTGAAGCTATGCATGGTCTCGGAATCCCCACAAGTCGAAGCCTGGCGGTCATTGAAACCGGTGAAAAAGTTCGAAGAGAACAGTTTCAACCCGGAGCAATTCTCACACGGGTTGCCAAAAGTCACTTAAGGATTGGCACCATTCAGTATGCAGCAGCATGGACTTCCATTGAAAAGCTAAAGACTCTTGTGGATTATGGGATCCAACGCCACGACTCTGAATGCAAAGACCACGAGAATCCATATTTCTGCTTCTATAAGAAAGTTCTCGAACGGCAAGCGAAACTCATTGCAAAATGGCAACGGGTAGGATTTATTCACGGAGTGATGAATACCGACAATATGACACTGAACGGAGAGACCATTGATTACGGTCCCTGTGCTTTTATGGATGAATATAAAGAAAATACTGTGTTCAGCTCGATTGATCATTATGGAAGGTACTCCTATGGAAATCAACCAAAAATCGGTGCATGGAATTTAGCCAGGTTGGCAGAATCTCTTGTCCCTTTATTTCATAGGGAAAAAGAGAAAGGCATGAAACTTGCTGAAGAAGCTTTGGAATATTATGAGCAAGTCTACCGGGATGCCTGGCTAAGGGAAATGGGAGGAAAGCTGGGTCTGAAGCGTCCGGAGGAGAAACACCGAAGGTTAATCCATGATCTTCTGGATATCATGGAAAAGCAGGAACTGGATTATACCAATACCTTTCTTGCTTTGTTGGAGGAGTTGATGCTTGAAGAGGGCACAATTTCCAAAGTGATACACTTTTTGGATCACGACTCGGATCTTATTCAGTGGAAGGAGCGCTGGAAAGCTGAACTGATACCAAGCAGCCAAAAGAAGGGAGAGATCATCGAGGTGATGAAAGCTCATAATCCCCGTGTGATTCCCCGAAACCATCTGGTGGAGGATGCTCTGAAGAAGTATGTTGATCAGCAGAATTCAGGAGATTTCATTCGACTCCTTGAGATTTTGAAAACTCCCTACGATCATGAACGCTTCTTCGCAGAGGATAAAGTAGACCCTTATCAAAAGCCGGGTCCAAAGGATGGGAAACCCTACCAAACTTTTTGCGGGACATAACAAAACTGTTGTGGACAAAACACTTCATTGATGAAAACCAACGCTTTTTGACAGAGAACAGGAATTCTGTTAAAAAGCGTTTTTCTATTGTTTCTGTGACGGAAGAGCTTATGTGATTTTCCTATCAATCATGGCATTCAAAAGAACAAACCGTTATAATAGTGAATATAATTCAATTACAATTGAAGGGAATACTGAATGACGGAGGGATAACCGATGAATCGACTGGCAAAAATGATCAAAGAGGCAAGGGAAGAAAAGAATTTAACGGAAAAAGCCCTTGCAAAAAAATGCGGTGTGGGGGAAAACTACATCAAAGAGATTGAATCGGGGCGAAAGGTGATTCGGGAAGATATCGCCGAGAAGATTCTGCAAAAATTGGGGAAGCGGATGGATTCCTATGATATGGAAAAAACCATTGCAGAAGAAAGGAAAAAGAACACACCTGAGAAATCATACTTATCAAAAAAACAGGAACCTGAAAAAACGAATTATGACTTAAAACCAACTGCAACCTGGTCAAAAGCACTGGACAGCCTTGTAAAAAATTATCCCGTGATTGACATGAATCAGGGTAAACAAATGGGAATAAAAACACTCCCTGTCATCGATAGTAAAGTGGAAGGACACCATCCCGATAAACTCTCTTTTTATCAAGTGGGAGACAACAGTGCGAAAGCCTTGCGGTTTGAAAAGGGTGATCTGGTTACAATCCTGGAAACAAAGGAAATTGAAAATGGAGGAATTTATCTGCTGGAGGGTGAAAAGGGGAAAATGATTCGCCGAATTCGTAAGGAACCCGGAGGAGTACTGGGACTCTCTCGAGGAATTGACTCTGAAGGATCGATTAAACGGGAAAAAAATAAAATGACCGTTATCGGAAAGTGCATCAAGGTGGAATATCGGATGGAATAGGAGGAGAATTATGGCAAAAACACTGCAAATCTTAAATCTCGGTCGATGCTCCTACGGAAGGGCATTGGAGATCCAATATGATTTTTTAAAAAAAAGGCAGGAAGGCTTGATTACTGATACATTGATCCTCGTTGAACATCCAAAGGTGATTACTTTGGGCAAAAGCGCATCAAAGGAACATATTGTTGTATCGGAGGAAGCATTGAAGAAAGCCGGAGTGGAACTTTTTGAAATTAATCGGGGAGGGGATGTAACCTATCATGGCGAGGGTCAGTTGGTTGGGTATCCCATTGTGAATCTTATAGAGAAGAAATGGAAGGTTCGAAGTTTTGTGGAGAATTTGGAGCTGGTATTCATTCGTCTTTTGAAGGAATATGGAATTGAAAGCGAGGCGGGAACGAAAGAAATCGGGGTATGGATCGGCAATGAGAAGATTACTGCCATCGGCCTTGCTGTCAAAAGAGGTGTGACTATGCATGGGTTTGCTTTTAATATCAATACTCAGCTTGAAGATTTTCAATTTATAGTCCCTTGCGGAATTCAGGATAAAGGAGTCACCTCGCTGAAAAAACTGAAGGGTGAAACCATGGACTTTGAACGGGTCAGCCGGCAGGTGATCGATCATTTTACTAAGGTCTATGAATATGATGAGATAAAGGACGTGAACGAGGATGGATTTACAACGAAAGCCTAAATGGATGAGAGTGAAAATGGCGGATGTTCACAAGGAAAAGGCATTGAAGAAAATGCTTAATCGCCTGTCGTTAAATACGGTTTGTCAGGAAGCAAACTGCCCTAATCGAATCGAATGCTACGGGAAGAAAACCGCCACGTTTATGATTTTAGGGAAGCACTGTACAAGAAATTGTCAGTTTTGTAATGTTACCCACCATGAAGCGGAAAAGGTTGATCAGGATGAACCGAAAAGGATCGCCGAAGCCGTTAAGGAAATGGGTCTTCTCCATGTGGTGATCACATCGGTAACCCGGGATGACTTGGAAGATGGCGGAGCATCGCATTTTGCCCTGGTGATTGAGGAAGTCCGAAAAATGGACAGGAAGATCACAATCGAAGTGTTAATCCCTGATTTCCTTGGTTCCAGTGAGGCATTAAAAATAGTGGTGGATGCGAAACCGGATATAATTAATCATAACGTTGAAACTGTACCGAGACTTTATAAAGGAGTTCGACCTCAAGGAGTCTATGAGCGATCATTAAATCTGTTGAAGCATGTCAAGTTGATGGATAAATCAATCTTTACTAAATCAGGAATTATGGTGGGATTGGGGGAAAAAAAGGAAGAGGTTCACCAGGTGATGGATGACCTTCGAAACATTAATTGTGACTTCCTCACTGTGGGTCAATACTTACCTCCAAGCAAAGAGCATTATCCAATGGAAAGGTATGTTACTCCGGAGGAGTTTGATGAATATAAGAAAGAAGGAGAGGAAAAAGGATTTTCCTTCATTGCATCCGCTCCTTTGGTTCGAAGCTCATACAAGGCAGTGGATATGATCAATGCAGCAGAGGGTTCTCAATGAGACTCAACCGATTGGGATGATCCATGGAACCACTCTTAGGGTGAAAGCAGATCAGTTTTTAATATGAGGAGGAGATAGAGATGTTTCGGTTTATTACAGCGGGTGAATCCCATGGGCAGGGTGTTCTGGGTGTCGTGGAAGGATTTCCTGCCAATGTTCCTTTAAGCATCGATGAGATGAATCAGGATATGGCAAGAAGACAGAAAGGCTATGGACGAGGCGAACGAATGAACATAGAAAAAGATGAAATCCGGTTTCTTTCAGGGGTACGGGGTGGAAAAACCATTGGAAGTCCCATCACTTTATTTATCGAAAATAAGGACTACCTTAATTGGGCAGCTTATATGGACCCTATACTCGGCATTGAAGGAGAGAAGAAGGTGACAAAGCCCAGACCCGGCCATGCAGATCTCATAGGAGGGATAAAATATGGTTTCCGTGATCTTCGCAATGTCCTGGAAAGAAGCAGTGCCCGGGAAACAGCATCCAGAGTTGCGGTGGGATCTTTGGCAAAGCAACTGTTGAAGCAATTCAACATTCACGGATACAGTCATGTGACGGCGATTGGTTCCGTGGAAGCGGAGCAGGCCATTATTTCCATAGAATTGATTAAAAAAGCAGAAGAATCTCCCATACGCTGTGCAGATCCCCAAAAAGAGCAGAGGATGATTGAGACCATCGATCTTGCAAAGAAGGATGGAGACTCATTGGGAGGCATCTTTGAGATCCATATGACCGGAGTGCCTGCAGGTCTTGGCAGTTATGTCCAGTGGGATCGGAAGCTGGACGGATTGCTTGTCCAGGCTTTGATGAGTATTCAAGGGATAAAAGGGGTAGAAATCGGATACGGAATCGAATTATCAAGAAAAATGGGTTCTGATGCCCATGACGAAATTTTCTACGATAAGAAACGGGGATACTATCGAAAAACAAATCATTCCGGGGGGATTGAAGGCGGAATGTCCAATGGGGAGACCATCGTCATACGATGCGCAATGAAACCTATTCCAACCCTGCGAAAACCCTTAAAAAGTGTCGATATTGAAACAAAGGAAGAGGTTGAAGCCTCTGTGGAACGTAGTGACGTTTGTGCAGTGCCCTCTGCTGCTGTTGTGGGTGAGATGGTTGTAATGACAGTGATTGCTCAGGAAATGATGAAAAAATTCGGACAAGATTCCTTAGAGGAGATGATGAAGAAATGGCAAGGTTATTCATAGACCTGGGTGAGAGCCGTTACCCGATTTATATTGAAGAAGGCTTGTTTTATCAGATACCGAGGCTGTTATTCGGTGAATATCCGGACCATTTTCTTCAGGACCCCTGGAAGGATACTGCGAAGAAGGACGTTGTGGTGATTACTGATGATAATGTCAGTCGGATCTATCAACAGGAAATCGATCAACTTCTAAAAACACTAAATGGAATAAAAATTACGATTCCTCCTACTGAAAAGAGCAAATCCTTGTCGATGGTGGAGAAAGTGGCGGAAACCATGGTGAAGGAAGGGGTTGACCGAAAAGGAATCATTCTTGCAATCGGCGGAGGTGTCGTAGGTGATCTTGCAGGATTTCTCGCATCGGTTTATATGAGAGGTTTGCCATATTTTCAAATTCCGACCACTCTTTTGTCCCAGGTGGACAGCAGTGTGGGAGGGAAAACCGGTGTGAATCTTACCATGGGGAAAAACTTGATCGGAGCCTTCTATCAGCCTAAGGCAGTTTTTATCGATCCTGCATTTTTAAGGACACTGGAAAAAAAAGAAATCACCAGTGGGTTAGCTGAAATATTGAAGACCGCAATTATTTGGGACGAAGAGTTTTATTTTGAAGTAAAGGAAACCATTGACAAAGCCTATGGACTGGACGCAGCAGTGTTGGAAAGCATGTTGAAGCGAAGCTGTGAAATCAAAGGGGAGATCGTGTCTCTTGACGAAAAGGAAAAAGGGCTTCGGAAGATTTTAAACTTCGGTCATACCGTCGGTCATGCGATTGAAAAGCTTGATCGCTATGAAGGGCTGACCCATGGTGAGGCTGTGGCGGTGGGAATGTTGGAAGAAGTGAAAATCGGTAAAAAACTGGGAGTCACTCCGCAGAAAGTGGAAGATGAAATTCTTGCGGGATTGGATAAAATCTTACCCCATATCGACTATCAGAGACAGGAGAATCCCACCGGAATTATACAGGCAATGCTGAATGATAAAAAGAACCAGGGAGACAAAATTTCCTTTATTCTGCCATCGGAGATTGGGAAAGTTGAAGAGGTTTACATTGACGGAATTAAGTTCAGAGATCTATGGAATGCATAACCGCAAAAGTGCCTTGAAGAAATCATCAAGGCACTTAGTTTTGTTTATTCCAATCTCTCTATCGTAGACAGAACAAGATTTCCTATAAGTTCCAATCGGTCCGCGTCAATAATTTCAATGGTGTCATAGGGGTTGTGATAGTAATTGTCAAAAATCTCCACTGAGTAATCTAAAAGAAGAATGACATCGGATCCCTTAAGTGAAAAAGGAATGTGATCACTTGCGCCTGAGTTTCGTTTGAACTCATACTCTATGTTCGCCTCATTTGCCAAATCCTGAAGTATTTCAGGCAAAGTTTCGTCGGAGACCTGATCACTGCCATCAATGAGCAGGTAATCAATCATTGAAGACCCAACCATATCCAAATTAATCACCCAAAGGTCCTCCGGTTCATGATCCATGTGATCTGCATAGTAAAAGGAGCCTCTTAAGCCGTCTTCCTCACCGTTAAAAGCAATAAACTCAATATGAAAAGGCAGCTGCGTATCGTTTTCCGCGATGACCCTAGCAATCTCCATCATCGTTGCAGTTCCCGATGCATTGTCCAAGGCTCCATAATTGATGCTTCCTGTGGAGTCCACACCAATATGATCAAAATGAGCAGTAATTAGTAGGGTTTTGTCAGTTTTTTGCCTGCTGGGGTAACGGCCGATAACATTGGCCACTTCTTTATCGCGGTGCATAATACCGCCCTTCGCATAAAGAAAGTAGTCTCCATCACTAAAGGATTCAATGACTTCATAGGCATCCTTTGTTATGTACATGAGACCGGGAGTTTCCTCATCCACAGCCCGGGGATTAAGATAGCTGATTCGAGGCTTCAGGTATATTCGAAATAGATCTCCGCTAAATCGGCTGACGGGATCAGAAACGGTGATCATCAGATCACTAATCTTCGAACGGTGTCGTTCCAGTAATTGAGCTTCGTTATTTAAAACAGGGTTAATGATCAAAGAATGGGAGTCTTCAAAAAAGCTTTCTTTCTGAAGAGATTCCCGATCGGCGATAACAATGGGAGCTTCAATTTCGAATGAATGATTCATAAACGTCGTCTGATCAAATCGTGGATTCGTTGAGGGCAATGCAACCCGTGAAAGGATAAAATCCTTTCTGTTTTCAAAATCATGCTTGGTATTCCCTTGTGAATCCCGAATTTCCAAAGTGGCGGGAGTGATAAACTCCAGCTCGAATTGCTCATACCATTGATAATAGCTGTCATCGTCTCCTCCCGGTTCAAGTCCGAGCTCCGAGAAATACTCTTTAATATACTCCATTGCCTTTTCATTTCCTGTTGTTCCTGCACGTCTTCCTTCAAACTCTTCAGAGGAAAGATGATCAATGATCTCGTATGTGCCCTCTCCACTAAAAGTGGCAGGCTCCATACCGGATTGATCATTATACTGGCAACCGGTGAAGGGAAGGATGAAAAGCATAAGAAGTGCTAATACAGTAAGTCGTTTCATAATAATCCTCCTTTTAATCATAGTGTTATTTTAGCATATTTCCTGGTATACTTCTTAAACTACGAAATTTTTTTCACAATCGTTCACAATTTATTAACAAAAATATGTTATACTCATAGGGGATGCGACGAGGCACGAAAAAAATTTCGTTGTAAATATTATAATAGCAAAAGGTGTGTTGGTGATGATAAGTAAAATTGTACGTTGGATTTTAACAATTTCCGGAGGGTTATTCTTCGGCGGAATATATATCTATTTAAACAGTTTTTTATTTTGGTTTGATCAAATGGAGTTTGCCTTTCTGCTCGTTCTTTTTGGAGTTGTCTTTCTAAGTGGGTTGATCACATATTTCAGTGCCCCTCCTATTTGTCGCAGCGGACGGGAGTTGATTGCCAGGATTGAAAACGAATTTTCGAAAATCCCTACCAGGGATTTGATTTTTGGTGGCATCGGTCTTCTTCTCGGTCTGATGCTTGCCTACTTTGCCAGTCAGCTACTGATGAATCTTCCGATTCCCATCCTGGGAACAATTCTTTCGGTAATCGTAACGTTATTTTTAGGGTACCTGGGAGCCCGAATCGGTCGAAGTCGTGGTGAAGCCATGGGCAGCTTTCAGTTACCAATCAATAAAGGAGATGCAAAACGGAAACCTGCAGAATCATCAATCAGCCCAATGAAAGAAAGGTCTATGCCGAAGGTATTGGATACCAGTGTGATTATCGACGGACGCATTGTGGATATCTGTAAGACTCAGTTTTTGGAAGGCCCTCTCATTGTTCCGGACTTTGTATTGGAAGAACTCAATAAGGTGGCAAACTCCGATGATCCTCTCAAGGCCAATCGTGGAAAACGGGGACTTGATGTGCTAAAGAAGTTGAAAGAATTTGACTTCATGAATGTGGAATTGTTGGATCATCAATTTACCAATGAATACGAAAAGGATTTGGAAGTGGACGTGAAACTTTTAAAAGTAGCTCTTCAGCTCAACGGAAAGGTCATTACCAACGACTATAACCTGAATAAGGTTGCAGAGGTTCAAGGAGTGGATGTGCTGAACATTAACGACCTGGCCAATGCTGTAAAAGTTGTTGTCATTCCCGGAGAAGATCTTCATGTGAAAGTCATTAAAGCCGGTAAGGAAAAACGGCAAGGACTTGCCTATCTGGAAGACGGAACCATGATCGTTGTCGAGGATGGACAAAGCCTAATCGGAAAGAGCATAGAGACTACCGTTACAAGTGTTTTGCAAACTTCTGCTGGAAAAATGATCTTTGCAAAACCCAAAGAATAGATTTCAGTGTCTGTGTGTTAGTTACGGAAAAGGAGGTCATTCATTCCTATGTTTAAACGGAAAAAGCCCGGTCATATCGGAATGCTCCTGATTATGTCCACTGCATACATTGCTGTGGGCATCAACACCCAGGGTTTTAAGGCGATGCTTCCTGTGGTGAGTCAGGACTTTCATATTTCTTCAACGGAAGCTGGCCTCTATGCCACTTTTTTCTTTTTAAGTGCAACGATCCTTGCCATCGGTACAGGGCGGCTGGTTGATAAGATCGGTCCTAAAAAAGGACTTGTGGGAGGCACTTTGGTGATAGCTGTACTGATGTTTTTACATGCCGCTGCACCTTATTTTGGTGTGCTGTTATTTCTTGCTTTTATTACTGGAATGGGATTCAGTATTATCACTCCTTCCATCAACAAAGGTGTGATCATGATGGTTCGCCCTTCAGATAGAGCGGTATCCATCGGAATCGCCCAAGCAGGAGGGGGTCTGGGTGGAATCATGGGAGCCAGTTTAATGCCTTTTTTAGCAGAGAATTTTGGGTGGAGAACTGCCCTGGTTATTTCCGCTTTTGTCGCTTTAATTATGGTACTCGTACTTAGCAAGTTTTATAAACAGGGTTCAATGGATGCAGTTGAAGGAAAACATGAGTCACCGTATAATGAAGAAGGCGAAAAAAAGTCCTCCTTCCGGGAGGACTTTAAAGGGCTGTTGAAAAATCATCTTCTTATTTATGTTTGTATTCTGGCCATGGCCTTTGGTTTTTCCATGGGAAACATAGGCATACATTTCTCTTTGTTTCTCACAAGAGACATGGGTTTTACGCCCACCCTTGCGGGATTTGCTCTCAGTACCATTATGATCGGAGGGATTATCGGTCAGCCGAGCATGGGGAAAATTAATGACCGTTTTATGAAAGGCAACCGAAGGATTGGACTCTTCATTCTGGGTTTTATGACGGCGATCATGTTTGGAGTTCTTGCCCTTATTGTCTATCCCGGTCTTGTGGGAGTGGCAGGGATTTTCATCACTTCTTTTATCCTCGGGTTGTTTGCACTATCGGTGCCCGGTCTTGTTTTCGCTACAATCGGTGATGTCGTAGAGGATCGTTTATTAGGAACAGCCACAGGAATGGCACTGGTGTTTATCCGTTTGGGTGTTGTTACAGGCCCTCCTTTAATGGGATGGATTGCTGATTTCTCCGGGAGTTATCAATGGAGCTGGGGGCTATTGTCTACAAGTGTAATGGCAGCAACCCTGTTTTTCTGGATTGCTACCATGCCACATAAAGAACGTCTTTATGCTCAGCCCTGATCCTTAGAAGAACTTTGACGGGGGTCTTGTATCCTTCTCTTCAATCTTTGCATACCGACCGATGTCAATTGGGCTGACGGGATAGGTGGTCTCCCAGGGCCATCCGCCAAATTGGGTTTCCTGGTAGTCATCGTAGGCTTGCTGTATTTCCTCCATGGTATTCATAACGAAAGGACCATAGCTTACAACAGGCTCATTAATCGGCTCGCCCTCCAACACAAGGAGGCGGGCTTTTTTATTTCCGTTAAGCAATGTGATTTCTTCGTCACCTGAAAGTTTGAAGCTTTTTTTGCCATTAAAATCATTGCCATCGAGGATGAAATCCTCTCCTTCAAAATAATATAGGCGTCGATTTAAAGTATTTGAGACCTTTGGCAGAGTGAAACTTGCTTTAGGTTCCAAGTTACTGATGTAAATCCCTACATGATTTTCCGGGTTGTTTGCCCATGAATCAGGAGTAGGCTTCGGTCCACGGGTATTTTTATAGGATCCGGAAATGATCCTGGTTTTTGTCACTTTCCCATGATCGTTTTTACTGATCAGTTCAGGAATTTCTTCTTCCCAAAGCATTTTGTAATTGGGCTCCACAAATTTACTTCTTTTCGGCAGATTCAGCCATACTTGAAAGAGCTCAAGGGTGTTCTCCTTATCCTCATGAACAAGAGGAAACATCTCTGAGTGTTGCATACCTTTTCCTGCAGTCATCCACTGAACATCTCCCATGCCGTATCGACCGGATTGACCGGCTGAATCTCCATGATCCACATAGCCTTGGAGGACGATGGTTACAGTTTCAAATCCACGATGGGGATGTGCCGGAAAACCCGGGACTTCCTTGCCATAATACATACGCCAGTCTTTGGATAAATCGAAATCCTCCTTTGGCTGGGGATCAGGAAGTAATTCCTTGGGCACCCCCTGGTTTTCGTTTCCCCGGGGATAATAGTCCAGATGATGCATACGGACCAGGAAGGGGTCCCCCACCTCTTCCTGAAATCGAAAATCATTCACCTCTAAAATCGTTTTTCCCATAGTGATCCTCCTTTGATCCGGTTAATAATTAATCATATTCTCTTACATACATACCTTTTTCAAAGATGTTTAAACGAAAATTCTGAGAATGTCGAATCTTTCTTTCAATAGAGGGAAGTGGTATAATGACAGAAAACTTGTCAAACTAAAAACTCCCTGCAAATCCTAAAGGTGGTGAAGGAAATTGGCTCAGCGGAAGGTTCCCTCAGTGGAAGCATTGGAAAAGCTTTCAGAAAGTATGGATCTTATGGAAGATCTTATTGATAATGCATATTACGGAATGGTTCTTGTGGACAAAGACGGAAAAATCATCAAATGGAATTATGAAAAGCTTTTTGGATTAAAAGAATCTCAAGTCGTTGGACGTCCGGTGAATGAAATTATTGAGAATACAAGGCTTCATATTGTTGCGAAATCAGGTAAAAAAGAGCTCTTTGAACTCCAGGAGATTAATGGCAAACATGTGATTACCTCCAGAGTTCCTATCATAAAGGATGGTCAAGTGATTGGAGCTGTAGGAACAGTATTATTTCGTGATACCGAAGAATTGCAGCGACTAGCATCACAAGTACAGGAGCTCGAAAAGAAAGTGACCTCCTTCAGCATCTTTACCTTCGATGAGATTATCGGAGTCTCAGAGGAAATGAAAACTTTGAAGAAAGTTGCTAAGCGGATAGCCAATACAAAGTCAACGGTATTGATACAAGGTGAGAGCGGCACTGGGAAAGAGCTGTTTGCTCAGGCAATCCATCATGAGTCCGGAGAAAGAGGGAACTTTGTGCCGATCAATTGCGGAGCAATTCCTAAAGATCTTTTGGAATCCGAGCTTTTTGGTTATGAAACCGGAGCTTTTACTGGAGCAAAAAAAGGAGGAAAGGAAGGAAAACTGGCTCTTGCAAAGAAAGGAACACTGTTTCTTGATGAAGTTGGATCAATGCCTTTGGAGCTTCAATCGAAATTACTGCGGGTCCTGGAGAGTAGAGAGTATGAGCGTTTAGGAGGAACCGGAAGACTCCGTTTTCAGGGACGGATTATTTCCGCATCCAATGAATCTCTGGAACGTGCTGTGGACCGGGGACGATTTCGGCGGGATCTGTATTATCGCTTGAATGTTGTGCGGATTGAGATTCCACCTCTTCGGGAACGCAAAATGGACATTTTGCCCTTAGCTGAAGAGCTTCTAAAGAAACTCTCTCCTTCTTTTGGAGAAAAAAAGGCGTGTCTTTCAGTTGGCATGATTCATGCCTTGAAAAAATACGATTGGCCGGGAAACGTAAGAGAGCTTCGGAATGTTTTGGAGAGGGCGATGATTTTTTCTGAAACCGAAGAGTTAACCGAAGAACTTCTTCCAGGGACGATGAATTTCAGTGTAAGGGAAGTTGCTGAAAATGAGCAACAGCCAAAATTCTTAAAGGATCGTTTGAAAATCATGGAAAAAGAATTGATTCTTGAGGCAATTGAAAAATGCGGAGGAAACAAGTCATTGGCAGCAAAGAAACTGGGAATTCATCGAACCCTTCTATATCGAAAGCTGAAGGAAAGACAGCATCAGCTTTAAGAAAAATGTATTAATATATCTACACTATTGAATATGGTGAATATAAAATGATACACTTGAGTAAAGGTCAATGGAAGGAAGTGAGTTCATAATAAAAGAAGTGATGATGAACTATTTCATTGACTGTTGTAAAATCAGCAGGAGAAACTCCTTTTAATTGAGAATGTTTTTGAATGCATTTCTGGCATAATCCTTGCTGTATGATTATAAGGAACAAATAGTTAAATCAAAGGAGGTATACGATGAAAAAGGTGATTACATTAGAAGAAGCGGCAAATCTTGTGAAAGACGGAATGAGTATAATGGTAGGAGGGTTTATGGGATGTGGTTCACCCCATAGCATCATTCGTACTCTGGAGGAAAAGAAAACAAGAAATCTCACAATTATTTGCAATGATACGTCCAGAGTGGATTATGGGATCGGGAAGCTGGTAGCGGCAAAACAGGTTTCAAAGGTGATTACTTCCCATATCGGAACCAATCGGGAAACAGGAAGACAAATGAACGAGGAAGGATTGGAAGTGGAACTGGTTCCACAGGGTACCCTTGCAGAAAGAATTCGTTGTGCAGGCGCAGGTCTTGGAGGGTTTCTTACTCCTACAGGAGTCGGGACAGTTGTGGAAGAGGGGAAGGAGAAAATGACCATCAACGGACAGGATTTCCTTCTTGAATTGCCACTATCTGCAGATGTTGCTCTTCTTTCGGGAGCTAAGGTTGACACTAAGGGCAATGTGTACTATGAAAAGGCAACGAGAAACTTCAATCCTGTAATGGCCATGGCTGCCAAGACAGTCATTGTGGAAGCAAGGGAAATCGTAGAACCTGGGGAGATTGATCCGAATCACGTTGTGACACCGGCAATCTTTGTTGACTATATTGTAAAGGGGGAAAATTTCCATGAATAAGGAACGGCTGCGGGAAACCATCGCAAAACGTGTGGCAATGGAGTTAAAGGACGGAGACATGGTGAATTTAGGAATTGGAATGCCTACATTGGTAGCGAACTATGTACCTGAGGATATTGATGTCACTTTCCAGTCGGAAAACGGATTTTTAGGGCTTGGCCTTGCTCCAACGGATCCTGAGAGTTTTGATCCGGACCTGGTTAATGCGGGGGGACTCCCTGCGTCGATTAGAATCGGCGGAGCGTTTTTTGATAGCACTCAATCCTTTGCAATCATCCGTGGAGGTCATCTGGATATCACAGTATTAGGTGCAATGCAGGTGGATGAGAAGGGGAACCTGGCCAACTGGATGATCCCGAAGAAAATGGTAGCAGGTATGGGTGGTGCAATGGATCTTGTTGTGGGTGCAAAAAAAGTGATTATTGCCATGGAACATACGGCGAAAGGGAATCCTAAAATCCTAAAAGAATGTCAATTGCCTCTTACCGCAGTCAATCAGGTGGATTTGATTGTTACGGAAATGGCAGTTATTGAAGTGACGGATGAAGGATTGGTTTTAAAGGAGCTTGGACCGGAGGCAACGGTTCAGGAAGTTATCGATGCCACGGAAGCGAAATTATTGATTCCTGAAGATGTGCCAAGAATGAAACTGTAAAAAATCAAAAGTGTAGCGAAAATGCTACACTTTTTTAATCCTAATCCCTTAGAACCTTATGTTTCTCCAACCAGGGAAGAAGTTCGGATGGAAGATCTGTATACCGGAAAATCATCGATTGATTTTTGAAGCTCTCCACGGATTTTCTATACAAAGGATCGTAGTGTTTTTCCAACAAGATCTTAACCAACTCATAATAATTATTCTGCTCCGCCAGATTTAGCAAGTGTTTCACTTGCAAAGATCCCAGAGATTTTTTAAATAGTGTGATTTTTTCATTGATTTTCATATAGTGGTTTGGTTCCAAAGATTGCTGTGGAGGTAAATAATCGTTTAAAATTCGGCGGATACGACAATCGAAAGTGGTTTCCATCAGGATGTGTATTGGTGAGTTCACGATGGATTGATAAAGATCTTCAGGAACCGTTATTCTTCCGATTCTCCTGCTTTCCATTTCCACAAAAATCCGCTGTTGGTTTTGGGGATAAAGGGATTCAAGAAGAAGGGATTCAAAACGTTTCTGGCTTGGAGAATCTTTTCTGTAGAGAAGGTCTCCGAATAATGAGCCTCCGTTTTGGGCCAGGGATTCCAAATGCAGAATCGGATATCCCCCATCTTTCAAGAGATTTAATGCTTCGGATTTTCCGACACCTGTATAGCCGTGAAGAACCACAAAAGACCTTTTTGCTGAAAGTTCATACAGGGAGGATCGTACAAAATTGCGATATGCTTTGTATCCACCCTCAAGTTTCACAACTTGATATCCTCTTTCCGAAAAGAACTTTGCAGGAACAGTGCTTCTAAGGCCCCCTCTATAGCAATAGAATCCGATGGTTTTTCCGCTCTGTGAGATGGTTTTTAAAAGAGACTCCAACAGGTGAACTTTTTCTTCGCCATACTGAAAAGCAATGGATTTGGCTCTTTCTTTATCATCACGATAGAGCTCTCCCACCTCATGGCGTTCCTCATCGGTGAGGACTGGAAAATTGATGGATGCAAAAATATGATCTTCCTGATACTCTATTGGACTTCGCACATCGATCCATTGGATCGCCGGATCGTGATAATGGCTTTGGATTGTCACTGACTTCATAAGCATTCCCTTTCATTAAAAAAGTTGATTGATTTTCTGTTTCTCATTCTACTCCTTCCTGGATGATTGTCAATGAGGGATGCGGGAATAACCAATCTAATCATTGAAATATCAACAGAAAATAATTCAGTGATTTCATGAAATAAGTCTAGTAATTCTGGTGTTTTCTGCTATAATTATTCCTATGTGCAAAGGTTCTGAAAACCTTAAGATTATAGGGATTGAAGGGGGTTTAATTATGAAAGGTTCTAAAAAAATTAAATTGCATGGATTTAATAATTTGACGAAGACATTAAGCTTTAACATATACGATATTTGCTATGCCAACTCCGCTGAGGATCGAGAGCGGTATATCAAGTATATCGATGAGCAATATAATGCAGAACGATTGACGGACATTCTGAAACATGTTACAAAAACCATAGGAGCACAAGTCCTGAACATTGCTAAACAGGACTATGAGCCCCAGGGAGCCAGTGTGACCATTCTGATTTCCGAGGAAGAGGTGTACGACGAAGATTTGGATCCATCCTGCAACAAAGGAATTCTCAAAAACAATCCCCAGTCGGTTGTTGGGCACCTTGATAAAAGTCACCTCACAGTCCATACCTATCCTGAGTACCATCCAGACAACGGAATCAGTACCTTCAGAGTGGATATCGACGTATCCACCTGCGGAACCATTTCTCCTTTGAAAGCATTAAACTATCTCATCGACAGTTTTGACTCCGATATTATCACAATCGATTATCGGGTAAGGGGCTTTACAAGAAAAGCCAGTGGTCAGAAAATATTTATCGATCACAACATTAACTCGATTCAAAACTTTATTGCAAAAAAAACCTTAAACAAATACAAACTGATTGATGTGAATGTATATCAGGAGAATATTTTTCATACCAAAATGATGCTCAACGAGTTCGATCTGGCAAATTATCTTTTTGAAGCGGATCCCGATGATTTAACGGTGAAGGAGCAAAAATCCATCATTGCCAATCTGAAGAAGGAAATGAAAGAGATATTTTATGGTCGGAATATAGGGAGGAGCTAATGAAGTATAAGCTGAATCAAAACCAAACTCCTTTATTTACTGCAATGAAGGAATATCGTGACCGTCAGGTCACACCTTTCGATGTGCCGGGACATAAGCACGGGAGAGGACTAAAGGAATACAAGGATTACTTCGGTGATGCTA
This sequence comes from Clostridiaceae bacterium, assembly GCA_003554105.1. Taxonomy (GTDB): domain Bacteria; phylum Bacillota; class Clostridia; order Peptostreptococcales; family T1SED10-28; genus T1SED10-28. The sequence goes on from PWFQ01000073.1 coordinate 56,969, forward strand.
TGCTGGAACTGGATGTCAACTCCATGAAACCTCTGGATTTTTTAGGAAACCCTACTTCTGTGATAAAGGAGTCGGAGGAGCTTTTGGCTGATGCCTTTGGAGGAGATCGCGGATTTTTTATTATCAATGGAACTTCTTTTGCAGTTCAGACAATGATTATGAGTGTCGTAAAGCATGGCGAGAAAATCATTCTGCCGAGAAACGTTCATAAATCTGTCATTAATGCATTGGTTCTTTCCGGAGCACTGCCGGTGTATATGAAACCCGAGATGGATTCTGAAATGGGCGTTTCCCATAATGTGACCTTGAAAGCATTGAAAAAAGCCTACGAACAGAATCCGGATTCAAAGGCGGCTTTATTTATTAATCCCACCTATTATGGAGCAGCAGGGGATTTAAGGAGCCTTGTGAAATTTTGTCGTGATCGCGGGATCTATTCTCTGGTTGATGAAGCCCACGGAACCCATTTTCATTTTCATCCTGATCTGCCTGTCAGCGGAATGGAAGCAGGAGCGGATTTTTCAGCGGTGAGTCTTCATAAAACCGGTGGATCATTGACTCAGAGCTCGGCACTCATTATAAACACAGAACGGATTGGCGGACAATATGTCCGTCGATTTATCAACCTGATGCAAACCACGAGTCCATCCTATCTTCTGATGGGCAGTGTTGATGTAGCAAGAAAGCAATTGGCTCTTCACGGCAAAGAAATGCTTGATGAGGTTCTTGCTCTTTCCCACTGCGCAAGGAGTGGAATCAACAGTATAAAAGGAGTCTATTCCATGGGTCCTGAGGCTGTAGGCCGACCGGGGGTTTATCACTTTGACCCGACAAAGCTCAGCATTACCATGAGAAATCTGGGGATCAACGGAATGGAGCTTTATGATCGTTTAAGGGACGAATACAATATTCAAATGGAAACCGGAGACGTGTACTCCTCCCTGGCAATTTTAAGTCTGGGAGATTCTATGGAATCCGTTGACCATTTAATCCGGAGTATTGAAGATATTAAACAACGCTACGGCAAAAACCATCGTTTGGAATACGATAAAATTGATTTGAATTATCCCGATGTTGTATTAACACCACGGGAGGCTTTTTATGGAGAAAAGGAGCGGGTGTCGCTTTCCGATTCCCTGGGAAGAATCAGTGGGGAAACAATAATGAGCTATCCTCCCGGGATCCCCGTTGTAGGATACGGAGAAAGAATCACTGAATCTGTGATCGAGCAGATTCTTCTATTCAAATCCTCCCATGGAATCATTACAGGGATGGATGATCCGGAAGTCAGCCATTTAAAAGTGTTAAAGGCACCGGTCTTAAAAAAGAGGAGGTAAAAGCATGGAATTATGGTACACAGAGGAACATACCGAAAATGTTCGTTTTTCCATTAAAGTTAAAGAACATCTTTATACGGCGAAAAGTCCCTTTCAAACCATTGATTTTTTCAGTTCTGAAGAGTTTGGGACTTTTTTCACCCTGGATGGTCTGATGATGGTGAACGAGAAGGATGAGTTTATTTATCATGACATGATCACCCATGTGGCTATGGCGACGAATCCCTATGTAAAAAAAGCTCTTGTGATCGGAGGAGGAGATGGGGGAACCGTTCGGGAACTGACCCGTTATCCGGGAATTGAAACCATCGATATGGTGGAAATTGATGAAATGGTGGTTCGGGCCTCCCAGAAATATCTCCCCCTTACTGCATCCCAACTGGATAACCACCGTGTCAATCTTTATTTTGAGGACGGTATCCGGTTTATACATGGAAAGAAAAAGGAATACGACCTGATTCTTGTGGACTCTACGGATCCTATCGGACCGGGAGAAGGATTGTTTAGCAAAGCATTCTACCAGGATTGTTTTAATGCCCTGACGGATACAGGGATTCTTATCAATCAGCATGAGAGTCCGTATTATGACCGGGATGTACGGGAAATGAAAAGAGCCCATAATAAGCTGAAGGAGCTTTTTCCCATCAGTAAAGTCTATCAATTCCATATGCCCACCTATCCTTCAGGATACTGGCTTTTCGGATTTGCATCCAAAACTTTGGATCCCCTGAAGGATCATCAAAGAGAAGCTTGGGAGGAATTAGGACTTGACACGAAATATTACAACTCTGATTTGCATCAAGGGTGCTTTTCTCTGCCAAGCTTTGTAAAGAACATGCTGGAAGAATAGGAGGAGGACCATGAAACCAAACATACAAACTTTTATCGGATGCGATGCCTCTTTTGAAGAAGCGAAGATGGTGATTTTCGGGGCCCCCTTCGATTCCACCACATCCTTTCGACCGGGGACCCGCTTCGGTCCTGAAATGATACGGCTTGACTCTTTTGGTCTTGAAACCTACAGCCCTTATTTGGACAAGGATTTGGAGGATTTCTCCGTAATGGATTTGGGTAACCTCGACCTTCCCTTCGGAAATAGTCAAAAATCCTTGAAAATCATTGAAGATACAGCGAAAATCATTTTAGACGCAAAGAAAATTCCTTTTTTAATCGGTGGGGAGCATCTGGTTTCCCTTGGGGGAATACGGGCTTCCCATAAGGCTTATCCTGAAATGGTTCTTCTGCATTTTGATGCCCACGCAGATCTCAGGGATGATTATATGGGAGAAAAAAATTCCCACGCTTCGGTAATTCGAAGGGCGTGGGAGCACTTAGGAGATGGGAGGATCTATCAGTTTTGTATTCGATCGGGAGCAAAAGAAGAATTTCAGTGGGCAAAGGAACATACCCACTTGGAGACTTTCAGTTATGATACCCTGAAGGATGTCGTGGAACAGTTATCCGATGGAACTCCTGTTTATGTCACAATCGATCTTGATGTATTTGATCCTTCGATCTTTCCCGGCACAGGAACACCGGAAGTTGGAGGAATTCAATGGGGAGATATGATTAAAATACTAAAAATCCTCCAGCCTTTGAAGATCATCGGAGGGGATGTTGTGGAATTATCCCCCCATTATGATTCTTCTGGAGTCAGCACGGCGGTGGCCTGCAAAGTCATTCGAGAGATGATGCTGACGATTTTGTAAAAAAGACCCGCGGGTTAAAATCCGCGGGTTTGTCCTTTCCATGGAGGGTTTTTTCCCTCCCGGAACTCCTCTACTCCCGGACCTTTGAGTTTCTTTAATCGCCAGATACCATAGATGTAACTGAAAGTAAGGACAGGGACAATCATCGGCCATCCAGTCAGTGTATTCCAATATGCGATTTCTGTAGTATTTCCTCTTTGATAAATATAGAATCGTGTGAGAAAGCGAATAAGAAGAAGGAAAGCCCATATTATGGTAACCTCCCGGTAAGCAGGTTTCACGTCTTTTCTCCAAAACCATCCCAGTGGCCAACCCCGACTTAGATGAGACAGCCAAGCTGCCAAGGGCTTCCCGATGATCAGGCTTAGAAAAGCAATAACAAACACGAGTCCACTCAAGATCAGTGAACCCAAAAAGTAGTTGACCGGGTTTCTTGTATAATAGGCATATCCTCCTGCAACAGCAACAGCAAAGAATCCTCCGAGGGCATAAATTCCTTTTTGCTTAGTGAGTATGCGATAAACGCCTAAAGTCAGGGCAATACCCAGAGCAATAAGGAATGCAGAAATAAATCCCAAGGCATTGTTTAAAAGACCGAAAGCCAATGGAGGAAGAAGTGCATCCAGAGTTTTTCCTGATAAAACCGATTTTAGTTCTTCCGTAATTTCATTTTTTCTCATCGTCAAGTCCTTTCCAAAAGGAATGATCCTTTCATTGATTTTAGAGGTTCATCTGTTCAAAGGCCTTTAACAGGATAGGAAGAACCTGCTTTTTTCTTGATATAATTCCGGGTAGAAATTCACCCTGTCCATTATTCAGGGAGAAAGCATGATGAATAAACTTGGAATTTTTTGAAGCATAGAGTATATAAGAACCTTCCTTCAGAATATCTGTAAATAGAATAAGGGCCACATCCAACAACTCATCCTGATAGACCTCTTCCAGATACTTTAACCAATCGCTCTTATCTTTTAAAATCGACTCAATATCAAGAGTGAAAAGCTGACTGACTCCCACCTTCAATTTACCCAATTCAAAGCTCTTATAATCTTTAAAAAAAAGATCCTCTATGGACTCTCCGGCAAGAGAGGTTCCCGCTTTAAACATCTCCATGGAATACTCTTCAATGTTGAGATTTAAGATTTTATTTAACTCCTTTACTGCTTTGCGATCATCTTTGGTGGTGGTTGGAGACCTGAAACAGAGAGTATCGGAAAGAATTCCGGAAATTAAGGCTCCTGCTATCCCATAGGGAATCTCAAATCCCTGCTCTTTATACATTTGGTGCACGATGGTGCAAGAGCTTCCAACAGGAAGGTTGCGAAAAGAGATGGGTAATGCTGTTGAAATATCTCCTAATTTATGGTGATCGATGATTTCAAGGATTTCCGCCTCCTCTATACCTTCTGCACTCTGGGAATATTCATTGTGATCGATTAGAATCACTTTCTTTCGATTGGGATTGAGCACATGCTTGCGGCTGATAAAGCCGAGAAATAGTCTGTTTTCATCCAGTACCGGATAATTTCGATAATGACTGTCTCTCATAGTTTCCTTTACATCATCCAGATAATGATCTTTATAAAAGGAAACAACCGGATTTTTTCGCATGATCTTTTCGATGTAATTACATTGGTCCACCATTTTAGCAGTATAAAGAGAATCAAAGGGCACGATGATCATGGTTACCATTGCATCTTTAGCCATTTGAACATACTTTTCCGGAATCTCCCGGTTTCCGGGAATAATCAGCAACTGTACCCTGGAATTGATTGCATACTCAATAATGTCATAACGGTCACCGACGATCACAATATCTTCCGGGCCGAGGGAGCCTCGAATGGTTTTGTAGTAATCATCAATAACAGAAACATTTCCGTGGAAAAATTCCTGGCCTTTTGCAAGGAGTTGGGCATCCAAATCCTCTACCAGATTGTTAAGTGAAGTATCAAGACGTTTATAATCTCCGGAAATAAGACTGACAGCGATATCCTTTATACTGACAATCCCTAAAAGATGGCGATCTTCATCCACGATAGCCATTGTTGCCAATTTTTCTTCCTCCATACGGTTATAGGTAGCAAGAAGGGATGTGCTCTTTGAGATTCCATCAGTTTTATGGAAATCCAGATCTTCGACCTGGACTTTAACGTCGCTAATCATCTTCGGTGCTTTTAGTTGAAACCGGTCAAGTACGAAACGGGATTCCTTGTCGGGTTCTCCAAGGGAACAAGGGAACGCCGGAATACCCTGTTGGTTTTTTAAATAAGACAGTGCAATTGCAGAAAGAATAGAGTCCGAATCAGGGTTTTTATGCCCGAACACATAGGTTGCCATAAAGTTTTCCTCCTTAATATTTACATAGTAGTATTATCATAACGATGGAATCCTTGACCGTCAATAGCAGTCCAGATGAAAATGAAAAGGATTTGCGCAAGATAAAAATTATAAGTAAAATAGAAAGTAAGACAGAAAGTAAGACAGAAAGTAAGACAGAAAGTAAGACAGAAAGTAAGACAGGGAAAGGAAAGGTGAGGGCCGATGGCCATTAGAGAAATTCTTCTGTTGGGAGATGAAAGGTTATATAAAAAGGCAAAGCCGCTTAGCGATCAGGACATGGAAAAGGCTCGAAGAATATCACGGGATCTGGAAGATACAATGATGAACTTCCGGAGAGAAAAAGGATTTGGCAGGGCAATTGCAGCTCCTCAGATTAATGAACCCTATCGATTAATCTTTGTCCATGTGCAGGGAAGGTCAACCACCATGGTGAATCCTGAATTGATATGTGATGGAGAGACTTATGAAATATGGGACGACTGTATGAGCTTTCCCGGTTTGGAAGTAAAAGTTTTACGGTATCGCCAATGTGTGATCCGATTTAATAATTTGCATGGAAAGAAGCAACAATGGAGCCTAAAAGGAGATATGGCAGAGCTGTTGCAACATGAATATGATCATCTAAATGGAATTCTTGCCGTGGATCGGGCATTAAATAAGAAAGCTTTCCGAATTGTTAAAAAATAAACTTAACAAATCCTTTATCTTTCATTGACAATGAACAAAATTAATGATAGATTTATATATAGAATTCTGAATATTGATACAACATGATATATTCTTAAAAAAGAACAGTGTATTATCAGCAAAGGAGGTTCTTATTTTTTTAATAAGTAAATTGGTATGACCATACCACCAAAATATCACCAAAATAAATCTATTTTTTTTGCATTTAAATTGGTATGACCATACCACCAAAAAGGAGGGTAGATAAATAGAAGTTTAAGGGTCCACTTCAAATAAAACCAAATATAATTTAGGAGGAAAAAATTAATGATCGCATTGTTAGCTATTTTACCGATTTTGACAACAATTATACTTATGGTAATTTTTAATTGGCCTGCTAAAAAAGTTATGCCCATTGCCTGGATCGTTGCCGTAATATTAGCAGTAACCTATTGGGAAATGCCAATGGATTGGCTGATTGGCGCAAGTATATTTGGAGGTTTAAGTGCTTTTAACATATTAATTATCGTATTTGGTGCAATCGTATTGATGAATACGCTGAAAAACAGTGGGGCAATCCTCACAATCAACAAAACATTTCACGGAATCAGCCCGGATCGACGGGTTCAAGCTATTATTATCGCCTTTTTATTTGGAGGATTTATAGAGGGCGCAGCAGGTTTTGGAACCCCCGCAGCCTTAGCAGGACCCCTTATGGTGGGTCTGGGGTTTCCACCTTTAGGTGCCGCAATGCTCGCTCTTATTGCAAATAGCACACCGGTAAGTTTTGGAGCTGTAGGAACACCGATTATCGGTGGGGTTTCATCGGTACTGGGTTCCGCGGAAATCAGCTCGCAAATTGCAGATGCAGGAATGACTCATGCCGAGTTTCTTCATCAAGTAGGGATCTGGGCAGCGATTCCCCATGCTATAGTTGGAGTATTCATGCCCTTGGCCATAGCCATGATCTTAACAAAATTCTTCGGTGAGAATCGAAGCTTTAAAGAAGGCTTAGAAGTTGCACCCTTTGCAATCTTTGCCGGATTGTCTTACATGATCCCTTACGTTTTCATCGCCGTAGTATTTGGACCGGAACTGCCTTCTTTAGCAGGAGGACTCATTGCTATTGGAATTACAGTAACCGCAGCGAAAAAGGGATTTTTACAACCGAAAAAAACTTGGGATTTTGCTAACCGAACAAAATGGGACAGTTCCTGGGTAGGAACCCTGGAAGTACCCGATGTGGATGCAGAAGATGTGGAAAAAGAAGAACTGAAAATTTCTCCTTTCAATGCATGGCTTCCTTATATTCTGGTATCCTTGATCCTGGTTATTACAAGAATACCGGCCTTTGGAATACAGGGCATTCTACGAGCTCAGTTTATAAGATGGGAAGAAATTCTGGGAACAGGGCTTACTTACACGCTGCAGTATCTCTACTTACCGGGAACCATCCCCTTTATACTAGTGGCGGTTCTTACAATATTTATGCATAAAATGTCTAAGGAAGTCGTGAAAAAAACCTGGAAGGATTCGATTAAACAGGTAATTCCCGCAGCTATTGCTTTAGTCTTTGCCATTGGAATGGTTCAGGTAATGCTTAACTCCGGAAATAATCTTTCCGGAAGAGATGGAATGATGGTAGCTCTATCTTCAGCAGCAGCAGGAGCTTTCCAAGGAGTCTGGCCCATATTCTCACCCTTTATCGGAGTACTTGGGGCCTTTATGTCGGGAAGTAATACCACTTCGAATATTCTCTTCTCCGGATTTCAATACGGAGTTGCGGAACAAATTGAAGCCTCCCGAATTATTATTCTTGGGACACAAGTTGTAGGAGGAGCTGCCGGAAATATGATTAGTGTTCATAATGTGGTTGCAGCCTGTACCACCGTTGGTGTTCTGGGAAGTGAAGGGAAAGTTATTCGGAGAAACGCAGTACCGGCCTTTATTTATACCTTAATTGTCGGAGTGGTAGCCTATATTTCCATAGGACTTTTCCCAAATCTGTTTTAATCTGAGTTAAAGAAAAAAAGGCTTAGCATCTACAGGGGGTTTAGATTAGACGATGAAATATGATATAGTTATAAATATTCATTGTTATGATAAACAAGTGGAGGGATCAGGATGTTTAAGCCAATCAAAAGTAAAAAAGTCTATGAAATTGTAATAGAAGAAATTCAAAAGAGAATCATTAACGGCACCCTGAATAAAGGAGATAAACTTCCCACAGAGCGTGCTCTTGCGGAGCAGTTGAATGTCAGCCGCACCTCGATTCGTGAGGCCATGCGTGCTTTGGAAGTACTTGGCATTATTCAGGTTAAACAGGGAGGGGGAAACTTCATTAAGGATCGATTTGATGATGCCTTAGTGGAGCCTCTTTCCATGATGTTTATGCTAAATGAAAGTCATCCCCGTGAAATCGTTGATCTTCGTAAAATTATTGAAGTGGAAAGCGCATACCGTGCAGCAGAAAGAATAACTGATGATGAGATTGAAGAGCTCAGGGGCGTTGTTGATCAGTTGAGAATCCAAACAAAGCTTAAAAATGAAAGCATGAGTGTTCGCTATGACAAAGCTTTTCACTACAGTATTTGCAGGATTGCGGACAATTATCTGTTTTCAAATATTCTCAATATGCTCTCGAATCTTATGGATGTTTTGATTGAAGATGCCAGAGGAATTATTCTTCTGAAAGAGGAAAATATGGATGTGTTGATTCATCAACATGAGAAGATTTTTCGAGGCTTGGAAAAACGAGATCCAAAAGCTGCAGCAAGTGCCATGAGAGAGCACATTGCCCTGATTATAGACGAATATCTGGCCAATCTCCACGAAAGCGAGAAGTTTGCTAAGTAGTATGAGCAAGTGAGTAGAAAGGAGACTTAAAATGAGACGAATACGGATCCCCTACGCTAAAGGATTTATTGAAAAAGATTTTAGTCCTTATAACGTAGCAGGAGTTTTAGAATCGAGAGCCCATCATTTTAAAAACGCTCTGTCCCAGGAAGAGATTGTGGAAAAAGCCCTGGATGAGCCGATTCAAAGCGAATCATTAGAAGATCAGGTGAAGGGTAAAAAAGACATGGTCATCATCACTAGCGATCACACCCGACCGGTACCCAGCAGCATAACGCTGCCGATTCTTCTTCGACGAATACGAAATGCAAATCCCGGGATTGATATCAAAATATTGATTGCTACCGGCTATCACAGGCCTACAACGAAAGAAGAGATGCTCGATAAGTTTGGTGCCGAGATTGTGGAAAATGAGAACTTGATTAACCACATATCAAAAGATGATGACAGTCTGAAGTATATAGGTGTACTCCCCTCGGGAGGAGATCTTTGGTTAAACAGGATCGCTTTAGAGGCAGAGCTGCTGATTGCGGAAGGCTTTATCGAACCCCACTTTTTCGCCGGATTTTCTGGAGGTCGAAAAAGTGTGTTACCTGGTGTCGCCGGTGCAAAAACCGTCTTAGCCAATCATTGCTCCGAGTTTATCGCCAGTGATTTTGCCAGGACGGGAATCATCGAGAAAAATCCGATTCATAAAGATATGATCTATGCAGCAGAAAAAGCAGGACTCAGCTTTATTTTAAATGTAGTAATAGACAGTGACAAAAACATCATTCAAGCCTTTGCCGGGCACAGCGAAAAAGCTCATGAGGAAGGTTGTCGGTTTGTATTGGAGCAGTCAAAAATTGATGAGACTCCGAAAGCCGATATTGTGATTTCCTCCAACGGCGGTTATCCATTGGATCAAAATATTTATCAAGCAGTAAAGGGAATGACTGCAGCAGAGCCTTGCTGTAATCCTGATGGCATTATTATCATGGTTGCAGCCTGTAATGACGGTCATGGAGGAGAGGATTTTTATCGATCCATGGCGGAAGCTTCCTCACCGAGGGAAGTGCTGGATAGTGTGATGAAAATCCCCCGTGGAGAGACAAAACCTGATCAGTGGGAGTATCAAATACTTGCCCGAATTTTAGACCGGTTCACCGTGATTATGGTAACCGATCAATGCGACCCTCAAATGATTAGGGATATGCATATGGATCATGCCTACACCTTGGACGAGGCACTGGAGAAAGCTCTTAAGATAAAAGGACATAATGCGGAGATGACCATCATACCGGACGGTGTTTCTGTGATTGTAAATTAAAAAATTTGTCTGTAATGGTTGGACCGTTATACCAAAAAGAGGAGAGAGGAAGGATAAAGGATGAAGACCTTAGTATGTATTAAACAAGTACCGGGTACGTCGGAAGTTAAGTTGGACGAAAACGGAAACTTAATCCGATCGGGAATTGATTCGAAGATGAACCCCTATGATCTTTATGCCATTGAAAGTGCCTTAAAGATTAAAGAACAAATGGGAGGAGAAATCAGTGTCATGACCATGGGACCTCCCCAAGCCAAGGAAGTAATAAGGGAAGCCTATATGATGGGATTGGATAAAGGATTTCTTCTCACGGATCGTCGTTTTGCAGGGGCAGATGTACTGGCCACATCGTATACATTATCTCAAGGGGCTTATCAAGCCGGGGATTTCGATTTAATCCTTTGCGGAAAACAAACCACTGATGGAGATACAGCTCAGGTAGGTCCTGAGATGGCGGAGTATTTAGGAATTCCCCACGTAGCAAATGTAAAAGCGATTGTGGAGGTTAAAGAGAAATCCATTGTTCTCGAAGTGGAAATGCCCACAACCATTCAAACCGTAGAGGTAACCTTTCCCTGTTTAATCACTGTGGAAAAAGGAATTTACCAGCCGCGGCTGCCATCCTACCGATTAAAGAAAAAGACGAAGTATCAAGAGATTATCGAACTTACACTGGATAATTTTAAAGACAAAAATGAAAAACGATACGGCTTGTCAGGCTCACCTACACAAGTTGAAGAAATATTTCCTCCCGATCAAAACACCACCAGTGAGCGCTGGGAAGGAGAACATCTGGGGACCAGATTATATGATCAGTTGATTGACTTGAAGTTTATCTATAAAAATAAGTAAAGGAGGCCTATCATGGCAAGAATTGTTGTAAACCAAAAGAACATTCAAGATATTGATAAAGCAATTAAAATCTGTCCCTTCGGCGCAATTGAGTGGAATGAGAAAAAACTGGAAGTAGAGATTACCGATGCATGTAAAATGTGTATGATTTGTGTAAACAAAGGACCGGAAGATGCATTTGTACTGGAAGAAGATGAAGTGTTTATTGATAAAAGCCTATGGAAAGGTGTTTCGGTTTATGTTGATCACGACAATGGGGTTATCCACCCGGTAACCTATGAGTTAATCGGTAAAGCCAAGGAGTTAGCGAGTAAAATCAATCATCCTGTATATGCGGTTTTTATCGGATCGGATATTGAGAAACAAGCCGAGGAAATTCTTCATTACGGTGTGGACGAAGTATTTGTCTATGATGATGAGGCGTTTAAAGATTTTAAAATAGAACCCTATACTGCAGCTTTTTCAGATTTCATCGACAAGGTCTCTCCATCTACGGTTTTAGTTGGCGCTACCCCCTTAGGAAGATCCTTAGCCCCAAGAGTTGCTGCCCGATTTAAAACCGGACTTACTGCGGACTGTACGATTCTGGACATGAAAGAAAATACCGACTTGGTTCAAATCCGGCCGGCCTTCGGAGGAAATATCATGGCACAGATTTCCACTCCCAAAAGCCGACCGCAATTTGCCACCGTGAGATACAAAATCATGAACGCACCGGACCGTACAGATGAGCCTGCAGGCAAAATCACGGTTTGCGAATCACCAAAGAACCTGTTCTCAGCAATAACCGTATTATCTTCGAAGGAAAAAGAGGTAGAAGAAGATATCGCAGACGCGGAAGTTATTGTGGTAGCAGGAAGAGCCATCAAAAAAGAAGAAGACTTGGAGATGATCGAGTTACTAGCGAAAGAAATGGGAGGCAAAGTAGCCGTTACCAGACCTCTAATCGAAGCAGGTTGGGGAGATCCTAAAACCCAAATAGGTCTCAGCGGAAGAACCGTTCGACCGAAATTAATTATTACCTGCGGGGTATCGGGTTCCGTGCAATTTAAAGCGGGTATGACGAATTCTGACTATATTTTCGCTATTAACAAGGACCCCAAAGCAGCAATTTTTCAAGTAGCTCATTATGCAATTGTAGGGGACGTTTACGATGTAATACCGGAACTATTAGCGAAGATTAAACAGTCCGAGGAGGTTAAAGCATGAATTTTAAAAAAATAGATCAAAAAGATGTGGATTTTCTGATATCCGTTGTAGGTGAAGAACGAATCTATGTAGGAGAGAGTATCAGTGAAGATTTTGGAAGGGACGAGCTGGTCGGGGTAAAAAGCATGCCCGAAGTTTTAGTCGAGCCTATTTCTACCGAAGAAACATCAAAAATCATGAAATATGCCTATGACAACAATATTCCTGTAACACCCAGGGGACAGGGAACCGGACTTGTGGGAGCATCAATAGCAATATATGGCGGGATTATGATGAACATGAGCCGGATGAATAATATTTTGGAACTTGACGAAGAAAACCTGACAGTGACTGTAGAGCCGGGATTGCTTTTAATGGAGCTTACCAAGTATGTAGAGTCTCATGATTTATTCTATCCGCCGGATCCGGGAGAAAAGAGTGCGACTTTGGCCGGAAACATCAATACCAATGCCGGTGGAATGCGAGCTGTAAAGTACGGTGTTACCCGGGACTATGTACGAGGGATGGAACTGGTATTGCCTAACGGTGAAATAATGGAAGTGGGAGGAAAGATTGTAAAAAACAGCTCAGGTTACGGACTGAAGGATCTGATTGTAGGTTCGGAGGGCACCTTGGCAATTGTTACGAAAGCTACCCTTAGACTGCTTCCTTTGCCGAAAAAGATGATCAGCCTTCTGGTTCCCTTTGACAAGTTGGAAACCGCAATTGAAACTGTACCAAAAATTATTAAATCGAAAAATGTACCTACTGCCATCGAATATATGGTAAAAGACACGATAATGGCTTCGGAAGAGTTTTTAGGAAAAGATTTCCCCGATAAATCCTCTGATGCGTATTTACTTCTTTCCTTTGACGGAAACTCCAAGGAAGAAGTGGAAAATGCTTATGAAGTGGTTGCGGATATTTGTCTTGAGGCAGGTGCCATCGATGTACTGATTTCCGAGACACAGGAGCGACAAGAGTCGATCTGGTCTGCTCGTGGTGCATTCCTGGAGGCGATTAAATCCTCAACTACTGAAATGGATGAGTGTGACGTTGTAGTACCCCGAAACAATATCGCGGAATTTGTGAAGTACTCCAATGAGTTGAAAGACGAGTTTGATATACGGATTAAAAGTTTTGGACATGCTGGCGATGGAAATCTTCATATTTATATTCTGCGGGATGATTTACCTGAGGATATATGGAAGGACAAACTGGACAAGGTATTCCAAAAGTTGTATGATCGAGCGAGAGAGTTAAAAGGCCAGGTATCGGGAGAACATGGGATAGGATTTGCGAAAAAAACCTATTTGGAAGAATCTCTGTCGAAAGATGCCTTTATGATTATGAAAGGCATTAAAAGAACCTTTGATCCCAAGGGGATTTTAAATCCCGGTAAAATCAGTTAAAGTGTAAAGCTCAAAAAACCTTTAAATTAACAAAATTGTTTTTATGGAAGTATTACGATAAAAGGATACTATGATAGAAAATAATGACCTCTCCGATCTGTCGGAGAGGTCATTATTTTGATGATAATCCGTTGATTATGCTCCTTTTTGCTCCTGCTTTTCAATCTTTTCGACAAATTCATCCAGCTCATTCATAACTTCTTTCAGAGCTTTTAATGCTTCCGAAGGGAGAGAATCTATACCGTTTTTCTCTGTTTCTCTGGAATTCACAAAATGAACTCGTTTTTGGAAATTAGCAATAAACTCCCTGCGGTAGGATTTCTCATAAAGGTCCGCATCGAAACCCTCCCATTCCATGATTTCGAAGTTGTTAAATGGTTCCCAGGGTTTGAATTCAGCGGTTTTCTCTACAATCGATTCGATGATTCCGAGAGTATCCTCAGGGCGGACCTTTTTCCCCATGAATTCCCCCGTATTGATGATATAGCAGTCAACACCATCTTTGATCAAAGACTTGAAAAGTTCATAGTCCACATGCAATGGATAAGTTCTGAAAGGGTTGGCATAAGGCTCTGCAACCAACTGGTTGGGATCAACGCCTTTGGCTAAACGTTCCGCTGAAGTTCTGAAGGTTGCCAAGGTGGCTCCCATGACTGATCCCAGTTCCGCACCTTTGATCTTTAAGACCGGAGGGAGTGTGGGATCTTTCATAATCCAAAAGAGTGCGTCCACAGGTTCATCCAGTCTGTCTACACGGTTTTTTGTCCACAGGCGGGATTTAATAGCCCGACCGTTACCGTTGCGGATGTCTTCCGTCACAGGATAAATCTTACCATCGTCATACATAATCGCTCCATTGTTCTGGGTTGTAAGAAGATATTTGTTATCTTCACATCCCATGGGATAATCCGCCGTTTTATCAAAATAGGTGGGTTCCAAAGCAACGGAGGTTTTATTTTCAATATCTACTATAAAAGCATCGTCGTGAAGAATAGTGACGTCATATTTATTATCGTGTTTTGCGTGGGTAATGGTCGATTTTCCTGAACCGGATAACCCGAAGGCGGCAATAGTAAATTTCCCGTCATCCAGATTATAACGCTTCATTCCTCCATGGCATGCTGCATATCCGTTTCTTGCTGCAGTACCCCAGGCAAGAGTTAATGTGCCTTTTTTATATTCTCCGAAATATTTCATCCCTAACAATACGGCACAATTATGTTCCGGGTCGAAGAAGGTAAGTCCGTAAGGGTGATCTGGATGTGACCAGTCAGGATCCGCGAAAATGATAATGTCACCTTCGGGAATGTTTTTGGAGGATTTATACATTTCAGCGTATCTTTCGTTAATATATTGAAAATTTAACAACCAACTATAAAGAATGTTTTCATGATTTTCAGGGATGATCAGATGAGCTTTCATCATAAATTCAGGGTCAAGTCCGACAAGGGCTTCACCGTGAAACATCTTTTGATAACGGGTTCGATAGATGGCTTCCCTTATAAGTCCGGCATAGTCCTGTGCATTGACCCCGGGTTCTCCGATGATTTTTCTTGCAGCGGCACAGCGCCCAAATGCTGTCCCATCATTGAAAAGCAATGCATTGGTGCCTTCCTGTAATCCAAGCTTTTCCGGTTCATACACAGGAATTCCTGTAAGTTCAATGGTTCCGGGACTGTTTTTTGCTAAGTGATGAGCTTGAGATACGGTTTTCACCAACTCCACATTATTTCCGTAGAGGGCGGTCTGAACCGTGACACGAACTTGAGATTTCACCTGATCAAAACCTTTGCGACCATCATACTTGTTTACGGTACTCATAAAAAAGCATCCTCCTTATAATAAGTTCATAGTCAATACAATGACAAATCATATTATAGATGAAAATAATTATATGTGCAAGGTATTTTGAGAAAAAGTATAGCACATATAAGAAAAAGATCCTCATATAATATGCATCGATGAGACAAAGTTTTGTTTTTTCACACAATTAAAGGAATTTTTGTAGAAGAATCCTGAGAAATTGGGTATACTGAGAAAGAATTCCTTTAATAAATACATATTGGAATTGATGAAAAGGGAGGTTCTGTCTGTGATACTTGAACATCTGAAAAATTGCGATGAAATCTTTTGGTCAAATCCGAATAAGATTGAGGCAAAGAAAGGACTCGAAGCCTTCATATTGACAAAAGATGATATTGTTGATGCAGCTAATCGTTTAGAGCGTTTTGCGCCACTGATTCAACGCTATTTCCCTGAAACTGAGGGAGGAATCATCGAGTCACCCATACTACCCCTCGAATACTTGAAACCGGCTCTTGAGAAGGAGTATGGGGTAAAGATCCTCGGGAACTTTTTTGCAAAAGGAGATCACCTGCTCAAAGTTGCCGGGTCGGTAAAGGCAAGAGGAGGTATTTACGAAGTCTTAAAATTCGCGGAAGAGATTGCTTTAAAAAATCACTGGATTCATCCGGATGAATCTTATGAGCGGTTGGGGGACGAGGATTTAAGAAGTAAGTTTTCAAAATATAAAATCGCAGTGGGTTCTACCGGTAATCTGGGACTCAGTATCGGAATTATTTCAGCAACCCTCGGTTTTCAAGTAACTGTTCATATGTCCAAAGATGCGAAGGAATGGAAAAAAACATTACTTAGAAACAAGGGAGTGACCGTTAAAGAATACGATAGTGATTATGGAAAAGCGGTGGAGGAAGGAAGGAAATCTACTGAAGGAGATCCATTCACTCATTTTGTGGATGATGAAAATTCCAAGGATTTATTTCTTGGCTATAGTGTTGCAGCTCTTCGTTTGGAAAACCAATTGATTGAAAAGGGGATCGCGGTGAATAAAAAGCATCCCTTAGTCGTATATCTCCCTTGTGGGGTTGGTGGAGCACCGGGAGGAATTGCTTTCGGCTTAAAGATCCTTTATGGTGACCACGTGGAATGTTATTTTGTGGAACCCACTGAAGCTCCCTGTATGCTCCTGGGATTGGTGACAGGTAAAATGGAACTGGTCCACGTTGAAGACTATGGAATTCCTTTGAAGACTGAAGCCGACGGATTAGCGGTTGGTCGACCTTCGAGAATGGTTTCCCGTTTTTATAACCGGGTCATTGATGGAGGGTATACTCTAAAAGACGGTAAAATGTTTGATCTGCTAAGGATGGTCTATAGAACCGAGGGTATTAAAATTGAGCCATCTGCCGCGTCAGCCCTTTATGGTCCGACCCTGATTAAAGATACAGAGAGGACAACCCATTTGGCATGGCTCACCGGGGGATCAATGATCCCTGATGAAGAGTTTGAGAAGATGTTGGAACTGTAAAATTTGCTGTTAGACTGTTAACATGGGACTGAGTTGGGTATAGTAAGGTTTAAGCCGTTATAATTTTAATAAATAATAGTGATTGTAAGGAGGACAATTTATGGAAGCATTAGTATACAGTTTTTTTGCAGGGATCTCCACGGTGCTGGGCGTTTTTATTTTGATGGTATTTGGAAAGCCCAGTGACAAGGTTCTTGCTTCTCTATTAGGCTTCGCAGGCGGTATTATGTTGGCTGTTTCTGTGTTTGAACTGATGCCCGAAGCGGTAGAACTGGGATCGATGACCAGCGCAATTATTGGATTTGTTTTAGGAGCCTTGATGATGTATGGATTGGATAAGGTGGTCCCTCACTCTCATATGTCGGAGCCTGATGATCTGGTCATTGAGAATCCTGAAAAAATGAAGGAAATGGAAAATCCGATTTTAAGAACAGGGTATTTGATTTTATTTGGAATTGCACTTCACAATCTCCCTGAAGGGTTGGCAATCGGTGCGGGATTGGAATCAAGTCCTGAATTGGGTCTATTCATCGCCATCGCCATCGCCCTTCATAATATTCCTGAAGGATTAGCAATTGCCGGGCCCTTAAAAGCCGGAGGCGTCACCACAGGAAAACTTCTTTTATTTACTTTAATTGCAGGATTAATGACACCTCTTGGTGCAGGAATCGGATTGATTTTCTTTAATATCTCACCGATTTTTGTGGCAGGGTCGCTTGCATTCGCTGCAGGAGCTATGGTGTATATTACTAATGACGAGTTGGTCGTTCAGGCAAACCACTTAAATGCTCACATGGGGAATGCAGGAATGATTATCGGTCTATTGGTTGGATTTGCAATATTGTAAATTAGACGCTAAAATGATACTGCAAAAAAAGCTGGAAAATTTAATGTAAATTAAGATGCATCAAGGAAATAAACCGATGAGAGTTAACTCTCATCGGTTTTTAATTGATCCCGATCATTAAAAAAGCTTTTATAACCAAGTTGAACAAAAAGTATAACAGTTAGAGAGACACTTCCTAATATACCGAGCATGATTGCAATTTGATAGGCGATGGCTGTGATGGGAGAAACGCCTGAAAGAATTTGCCCGGTCATCATTCCGGGAAGGAAAACAATGCCCATTCCCACCATCGAGTTTACTGTAGGGAGAATGGCAGCATCAAAGGCCTGATCTACGATCTCCTTTGCTGCTTTTTTGGGAGTTGCCCCAAGCATTAATGCGCCTTCCACTAAACTTTTCTGTTCCCGCATTCCATCGGTTAAACGACTGACGCCCAGCGAGACCCCTGTCATGGAGTTTCCGATCAGCATTCCTGCAATCGGAATCACATATTGAGGGTCATACCAAGGGCTGATCTGCACGACCACGAAAAGGAAAAAAAGGATGCTGACCAGAGTGCCGCTGATCATGGAGACAGCCACAATTCTCTTTAGATCCTTTCCCAGAGGATTCTTGGTACGTTGACGGATATTATAAATTGCGAAGGTTTGCATAATAATCAGTACCAAAACAGTCAAAAACGGGTTCATGGTTTCAAAAAGGTATACAAGAACATACCCTACAAGGATTAACTGAAGAGTCATTCGTATGCTGGAAATCAAAACCTCTTTCTCCCTGGGGATGCCCTTAGCTCTGAGAATCATGATAAGTATGATTATAAATACATAGGCAAAAGCCACTTGATAGATCCCCAGATCAATGATTCCATTCATAGGCTTTACCTCCTTTGATTTCAATTATCCGGTCACCGAACTTTTTTGCAAGATCTTTGCCATGGGTGATCATGATCAAGGTTTTATGATTCTTTTTTACATACTCCACTACATGGCGAATGATAAAATCCTCGGTTTCATCATCCAATGCCGAGGAAGGTTCATCCAGCAGAAGAACTTCAGGGTTCATTAAAAGTACTCTTGCCAGGGCTACGCGCTGCTTTTCTCCACCGGACAGGTTCTCGGCATCATCATCCAAGGCTTTTTGAAGATTAACTGAAGACATGATGTTTTTCAGGGTAGAATGATCCGGCAGTTCTCCTTCGGCCATCTCCAGCCCTTTTATGAGATTATCCTTAACTGAACCGTGGAAAATCACCGGTGTCTGGGGAAGCATGATGACTTTTCTTCGCAAGTCCACCGGATCCAAATCCTGTAAATCATCTCCCCTGTAGAGAATTGAACCTTTATCGGGAGAAAGGAGATGATTAAGCATTTTCAGCAATGTAGTTTTTCCACTTCCGCTTTCTCCGATAATACAGGTCACCTTCCTTTCTTCAATCTCAAGATCTTCGATCTCTAATATGCTCTTATAGCGTAGATGTTTAATGGTAATCATATAGTGTTCCTCCTCAATCAGTTAATTTCATTAAAAAGTTCCTTTGCTTTTCGGCGGGCTTCATGAAGAATTTCAGTCCCTTTTTCAGTAGTTTGATAATACTTCCGAATTTTGCCGTCGATTATTTTTTCCTCTTTAACCAGCATGCCGTCACTTTCTAATCGATGCAGAAGAGGGTACAGTGTTCCTGGACTTATATCATATCCGTGATTTTTCAGCTCTTCGATCATCCAGGAGCCGTAAAATGCTTTGCAATTGCCGTGATAAAGAATGTGGATCTGGATAAAACCAAGGAAAAACTTACGAAGTATTGGATCGGTCATTCTCATTCCTCCTTATATTCATCTGGTATACATAACCGATATCTAAATCCGATATCGATAAGTGTAGTCTATATAAGCCTTCAAACACAGTCAAGGGAAAACGAAAAAAATAAGTAAAATTTCTCTTGATTATCCCTGAAGAATTCAGTAAAATAAGGATAGATTGAATAAGGGACATTAACTCAGTTGGGAGAGTGTTAGCTCGACAAGCTAAAAGTCACAGGTTCAAGTCCTGTATGTCCCACCAATTTGAATTTCCATGGCTTCTGACCAAAGATCGGGTCGGAGGTCATTTTTATTGTCCGTTTCTATGATATAATAGTGCAAATCACAAGAAAAGGAAAGGGGAAAATAACGTGAAGCGACGATTGAAAAAAGGCCGGATTCAGGGGACCGTGAAAGGGACCAGGAGAAGAAAAGCAGTAATTGGAATAGGTGTTATGATTTTAACCGTGATTGTCATTCTATTGATCGTATTATCAGCATTGCGGATCAGTTCGTTGCCAGGCGTGGGCAGGGAACTGGCAGAAAAAGCTGGAGTTGCTTATCCGGCAGTGATTGCACATAGAGGCTTATCCCACAATGCTCCGGAATCAACTGAACATGCCTATCGTTTGGCGAGGGAGTTTGAAGTCGATTATCTTGAGGCCGACGTTCAACGAACAAGTGATGGGTATCTTGTCGTCTACCATGATGACAGGGTTACTTCAGAAAAGACTGATGTTCAAAATCATTTTCCCGATCGTGAAGGAGATCCTTTAAGTTCGTTTACATTGGAGGAGTTACAGCAATTGGACATAGGCAGCTGGTTTAATGAAAAGTACCCCGATCGTTCCCGATCTTTTTATAAGGGAGCAGGAATTCTTACATTAAAAGATCTTATCGGTTTAGTAATAGGCTTTGAAAAAACAGGATTATACCTGGAAACGAAATCACCGGAAAGTCAGCCGGGAATTGAAGAGGATTTGATAAATGTACTGGAGGAATCAGGATACAACGGAAGTTTGGTTTTTCAATCTTTTTCCCTGGACAGCTTAAAAAGATTGAGAGAACTAAGACCTGAAATACCCAGGGTCTTGTTAATCCGTGAAGAAACAGCAAAGGAAAGAGGCTTCAATTCCATTGTAGATGAAGCAAAGTATTTTGTAGACGGAATTGGACCTGTAGGACACCTGGCTTACCCAAAACATACGGGGTATGCTCATCGCGAGGGTCTTTTTGTTCACCATTATACAGTTAACGATGCATGGATGATGCAGTTGTTTCATTTCTTCGGTTCTGACGGATTTTTTACTGACCGGGGAGATCTTGCCGTAGAGCTGTTAAAAAACCGTTAAAAATAAAAGTTACTATTAGCACTAGGTACTAATATATGATATAATCAATCTTAATGAGCAGGATGATTCTAAAATCAGAAAGGTTGATGAAAATGAATATAACGGAATGGAAAATCGGGAACAGAACTGTCCCATATCCCATTGTCCAAGGTGCCATGGGCGTAGGGGTATCCCTTTCCAGTCTTGCGGCGAGTGTTGCAAATGCAGGAGGGATAGGAATGATCTCCGGTGTGCAAATCGGCTTTGATGAGCCGGACTTCGAACAAAACCCAATGGAGGCCAATATTCGGGCATTAAGAAAGCATATTCGTCTAGCAAAAGAACTAAGCAAAGGTGGAGTAATCGGTGTGAATCTGCTGGTGGCTATCAGAAATTATAAAGAAATGGTCAAAGCGGCTGTTGATGAAAAAGTGGATCTGATTGTTTCCGGTGCAGGTCTGCCGAAGGACCTCCCAAAATTGGTGGAGGGATCAGACACTCTAATTGCTCCAATCGTGTCTTCAGGAAAGGGAGCAGGCTTGATTGCCAAAATGTGGGATCGTCGCTATGGAAGACTTCCAGATGCCGTTGTTGTTGAAGGACCCGAAGCGGGAGGGCATTTGGGCTTCAATAAAGATGAGTTGTCAGGTCCAGGGCTCCCCTCGATTTATGATTTAATCGAGGAGGTTAAGAAGGCCTTGATCCCCTTTGAAGAGAAGATAAAAAAAGAAATTCCTGTTATCGCAGCAGGCGGAATTTTTGACGGGAAGGAATCGGCGGAAGCATTAAAGCGAGGAGCAGCAGCTGTACAAATCGGATCCCGGTTCGTTGGAACCTATGAATGTGACGCACATCCAAACTTTAAGAATGCTTATATCGATGCAAAAAAAGAAGACATTGAACTGGTAATCAGCCCTGTGGGAATGCCGGGAAGAGCAGTGAAGAATCCACTGACAGAGCAATTAAAAACAGGGAGAGTTGCGGTGGAACGATGCTATAACTGTTTGATTCCCTGTGATCCTAAAGAGACCCCCTATTGCATTTCCGACGCTTTGATCCGGTCGGTGAAAGGGGACGTGGAAAAAGGATTGATCTTTGCCGGAAGCAATGCATATCGGGTCGAGAAGATCCAATCGGTGAAAGAAGTATTTGATGAACTGATCAAAGAGTTAATGGAAGCATAAATAATACCCTCCTTCAAAATGAAGGAGGGTATTATATTTGAGATTGAATTTTCAAGATTTGATAAATATTTCTTTCACAGAGTTATGGAAGAGACGAGCTGATCTATGATATCATTATAGTAAGAGGAGGGATAGAATGAAATATGAGTTCAAAGGAACACCTGAATTTGCCAAATTGATGGATGAAAATGACAAGCTGAAGAACTTCAGAAAACGATTTCATGTCAAAGAGAACGAAATTTACATGGATGGAAATTCTCTAGGCCTCAGCTCTGAGGATGCCCACAAAAGCGTTCATCAGGTCTTAAAGCACTGGAAAGATGAGGGAATTAAGCTTTGGGGAATGAAGGACGGAAAGTATTTTCATTATCCTCAAATGATTAGTGAGAGAATGGCAAAGCTGATTAACGCAAGCAAGGAAGAAGTTATTGTGATGGGTTCAATTACGACAAACCTGCATCAAGCTCTTGCGACCCTCTATCAGCCAACAAAGGAACGCTACAAGATCATTGTTGATGAACTCAATTTTCCGACAGACATCTATGCGGTAAAGAGCATCTTAAAATTAAAGGGCTTCAATGTTGACGATGCCATGGTGACAATTAGAAGTGACGACGGCAGAACGATTGACGAAGAAGACGTGATCCAGGAAATGAAGGATGATGTGGCATTGATTCTTCTACCTTCGGTGTTATACCGCAGCTCTCAACTTTTAAACATGGAGAGGATTACTGAAATCGCCCATCAAAAAGGAATTATAGTTGGGTGGGATTTGGCCCATTCCATCGGTGCAATTCCCCACAACTTTGAAAAACTTCAACCGGATTTTGCAGTCTGGTGTACCTATAAGTATCTGAATGGAGGGCCAGGTTCAGTAGGTGGTCTGTATATGAACAAACGGCATTTAGGCAAAGAATCAGGCTTAGCAGGATGGTTTGGAAATCGCGATGAGGATCAGTTCCAGCTGAGACATGATTTTGTTCAGGCAGAGGATGTTTCCGGATATCTTCAGGGCAGTCCCCACATGCTTTCAATTGCACCACTTGAGGGAAGTCTGCAAATTTTTGAGGAAGCGGGAATGAAACAGATCCGTGAGAAATCCCTGATAATTACCGCCTATCTGATGTATCTCATCGAAAGTCGTTTGGAATCCCTGGGATACTCAATTGGCAATCCCCGCGAAAACCATCGTCGTGGGGGTCATGTCTGTTTGGAGCATGAGGAAGCTTATCGGATCAGCCAAGCCCTCAGGGATCACTGCGTAGTGCCTGATTATCGCGAACCTAATGTGATTCGACTTGCCCCGACAGCTCTTTATAACACTTATGAAGAAGTCTACCGTCTTGTGGAGACCCTGGAGAAGATCATTAAAGATGAGATTTACAAAGACTATTCCAATGAACGGAGGACCGTTCTCTAAAGAAGAATACCAAAAAGTAAAAGAAGTCCAAACCTTTAAGGCTGGACTTCTTTTTCGTTAATCTCTTTTACTTTACTTAGGAAGCATGATCATAGCTTCGCCGTCCAAAAGAATTTTTCCATCCTGATTTTTACAGAGGGTTTCAAGAATAAATATATTCTTTTCTTCCTTGATTTCTTTGACGGTGACGATTGTAGTAACCGTGTCACCGATATAGACAGGTCGCTTGAAGTTAAAGGTCTGACTTAAGTAAATACTTCCATATCCGGGAAGCTGGGTTCCCAGAACCTTTGAAACCAATCCTGCTGAAAGCATTCCGTGGGCAATTGGCCGTTTGAACATTGTGTTTTTGGCATACTCCTCATCCAAATGAACCGGGTTTCGGTCTCCTGTCACTTCGGAAAACTTGAGTACATCATCCCTGGTAATATGTTTGACATCTGTGGCATTGTCCCCTACTTGAATAGGTTCAGAAATATGATCTTGTGCAGACATGGACATCCCTCCTCGAATTGTTAAAACATTATCAATATCTTACAGTTCCATCATACCTTGATTATATAAAAAAATCAAGGAGATTTATAGAGGAAGTTGGGTATACAAAATAAAACAGGAAAAGGAGGAAATTGATTCTATGGAAAAAGAACTTGTCTGGTATTATTCCTACGGTTCAAATCTTCACCGAAGCCGCTTTCTCTGTTATATTAATGGAGGTACCCCGGAAGGTTCTTTGCGATCTGAAAAAGGATGCAAAGACGGAAATCAGCCCATAAAAGATCGGGGGAAAACCCTTCGACGGGAAATACATTTCTCCGGGAAATCCTCGCGATGGAATCATAAAGGTGTGGCAGCGATCAGTCCCATTGAGGACAGCACAGCGTTGACCTATGGACGAATGTATCTCATAACCCTCGATCAGTTTATTGACGTGGTCAAGCAGGAAAATCATATAGGCACAGAAGAGGAGTTAGCAATTGCTTTTCCTAATGAAAAGACACCTGAGAGTATAGTATTTCCTGAACACCGTTATGGAAAGCTATTATATCTTGGTGAGGATGAAGGATATCCAATTTATTCATTTACAATTATCGAGGATTTTTATGAGGCGGAAATCGTACCGCCGGATCCTTCATATATCCGCGTAATCCAGAAAGGGCTCGAGGAAGCACATCGATTTTCTTTGTGGGAATCGGAAAAGTACTTCATTCAGCTTCAGGGAATAAAGGGTTTTTATCAACGGGAAGCCATAAGAAAAATTATAAGGGGAGAAGTCAATGAATAATCGAAAAAATGAATACGGAATTTTGCCGATAAAAGAGCAATATGAAATTATCGATGATTTATTGGAACATCGCTTAAAGAATTTACTGCCACAGCTGATGGGAAAAACGGGCGTTGATCTTTGGGTTGTTCCTTCCAGGGAATATAATGAAGACCCTGTCTTTAAAACCTTGGTTCCTTCGCTTCAAAAAACTGCATCAAGATTATCGATTTTAGTATTCTATTATAATGGAAAATCTGTTGAATGCTATAGTATTTTCGGACCCAATCAACGACTGGACCGTTTATATAAAGGAATCTGGGATCGAAACAAAGAAGATCAATGGCAATGTCTAAAATCTCTCGTTGAGAAGATTCAACCTGAGAAGATCGGGATTAATTACTCGGAAAAACATGGTATTACCGACGGAATTACCCGATCTTTGTTTGAAAAAGTCATGACCACAATCGGCACTGATGATCAAACGAAGATCGTCAGTGCAGAAGATCTTGGCAGGTTATGGTTGGAGACCAGAACAGAGAAGGAAATTGAGCTTTACCCAAAAGTTTATCGTGTGGCAACATCCATCATAGAAAGAGCATTTTCCAGGGAGACAATCGCACCGGGAGAAACGACAACTGATGATGTCCAGTGGTGGATGCATGAAATAATCGATGATCTTGGTCTTGAAGCTTGGTTCAGCCCTGATGTAACCCTGCAAAGAAAAGGTGATTCCCGTTTCCGTATTTTTAATGAAACCATAGAGGGGGGAGATCTCCTTCACTGTGATATAGGGATTGAATACCTTACTTTGTGCACGGATACTCAACGGATGGCCTATGTTCTGAAGCCAGGAGAGAAAGAAGTTCCGAAGGATCTTAAAAATGGATTTGAGAAAGCAAAGGAATTTCAGGATATAGTTGCAGGGGAGTTCAAGGAAGGAAAAACCGGTAATGAAATTCTCAATCAATCCAGAATAAAAGGAAAAAAAAGGGGATTGGAGCCCACTCTCTACACCCACCCGATCGGACTTCACGGTCATGGGATCGGAATGAATGTGGGGCTGTTTGAAGAGCAGGAATTTGTGAAAAACTCAGGAGAGTACCCTTTAAGTGATCGAACCTGCTATGCTCTGGAATTGAACATCCGTACGAGGATTAAAGCATGGGACGATCAAGAGGTGCATTTTATGCTGGAAGAAACCACAGGGTACTACAATGGAAAGCTGCATTATCTCCCAAGCAGACAGGAAAGACTTATAGTTGTCAAATGATAATAATTTTTAATTTTAATGGATAATTTCAAAATAATGGGGTAGAAAAGAATAGGAGGTGGGACCAATGACCGAGTATTTACGAATGTACCTTATTGTCCTTCTATCTTTTGTAATTATTGATTTATTTTGGCTGGGTATTGTAGCAAAAAAACTGTACCGGAAATACATAGGCTTTCTTATGCGCGATAAAGTATATTGGCCTGCGGCAATCATTTTTTATCTATTGTTTATCGGTGGGATTTTATTTTTCGCAGTTCTGCCGGGAATTGAACGAAGCAGCATTCTCTATGGAACCCTGTCAGGAGGATTTTTCGGCTTCATAAGTTATGCAACTTATGATTTAACCAACCTTGCAACTCTTAAAGGATGGCCGAAAACCATTACTGTCATTGATTTAATCTGGGGGACACTCTTAACGGGAGGAACCTCAGCACTAAGCCTATGGATGATACAACTGCTTGCTTAAATTGATCAACAAAAAATTTGAGAGAAAAAGGTGAGAAGAATGAAGAAAAAAGAAATCAATGGGAAAGATTTTTTCACAATCTTTCGTCACGGAGCAATGGAAGTCATTCGTAACAAAGAGCATTTAAATCGTATTAATGTTTTTCCTGTGGCGGATGGTGATACGGGGAATAACCTTGCCCTTACATTGAACTCTGTACTAAGCTATACAAAAGTGGTGGATTCCTTTTCCGACACGGTAAATTCCATGGCTGAGGCCTCAATTTATGGTGCCCGGGGAAATTCCGGTGTTATTTTCGCACAATATATTTCCGGTATAGCCATTGCAAGTGAAGGAAAAGAAAAGATGTCCCTAAAGGATTTTATTGAGGCTGTGAAGAAAGCGGCTGAGGGAATTTACGATTCGTTATCTGCTCCTGTAGAGGGTACTATGCTTACGGTAATGAAGGGCTGGGCCTACTATTTATCAAATCATAGAGAGCGGTTCCAACATGTAGAGGATCTTTTTCTTCAATCCATCGATGAAGCAAATATTATGTTGCAGAACACACCGGAGCAGCTTGCGATACTAAAAGAGCATAATGTTGTAGATTCCGGAGCAAAGGGCTTTGTGTATTATTTGGAAGGAATTATTAAATATTTTAAGGGGGAAGTTCTGGAGGATGTTGGGGATCATTTTGAGGTGGCCTTTGAAACCGCTGATATCGAACAATCCCATGGAAACCTCAATTATCGCTTTTGCACAGAGTGTTTGATTAAGGGGAATCCCGACAAAGATTCAATAAAAGCAGCAATCAATGATTTGGGAGATTCGATAATTGTTGCAGGAAGTACCACTTTGAAACATGTTCATATTCATACCAATGATGTATCCGCCTTTTTTAAGAAGGTGGCTCCCTTTGGAGTTCTTGAACGTCCGAAAGTTGAGGATATGGTCTTGCAGGAGCAGTTGAAGGGGAAACAGAAGAAAGTTGCAATATTAACTGACTCCATCGGAGATTTTCCTTTAAACCTCAGAGAAAAGTATGATATCCATGTGCTTCCTGTAAATCTTTTTGTAGGAGAAAATCACTATTTGGATAAGTTAACCGTGGATCCCTACGAGTTTTACGAAACCATTAAACATTCTCCGATTTATCCTAACAGTTCTCAGCCTAACGATTTTCAGGTTAAACAGAAGCTGGATTTCTTAAAGGATCATTATAAAAGTGTAATTGCGGTTATGGTTTCAAAGCAATTAAGCGGAACCTATGAAAGTGTCCGTAAATATGGTGATAAACTGAAGGAGAATGGATATCCCATTGAAGTGATTGACTCCAGATTAAACTCCGCAGCCCAAGGTTTGCTTGTAGTGAGGCTGGGAGAGGCATTAAGTGACGGCGCAGATTTAGAGGAACTGGTCAAGATTACGGAAGAATGGATTCCCAGAACGGAAATCTATGTTGCTTTAGATACCTTTGCCAATTCATTAAAGAGTGGGCGGGTCCCGAAGGTTGTCGGTCAGATCGGCACACTTTTTAAACTGAGACCCATCATCTCTCTTGATAAAGAAGGAAAAGGAACTGCTTTTTCCATTGCATTGACGAGAAAAGCCTTAATGAATAAAATTAAAAAGATGATGGCAGAAAAGCACAACGAGAAACCGGTGATCGAATACTCAGTGGTTTTCTCCAAGGATAGGAAAGACGCTGAGAATTTTGCAAAAGAACTGCAAGATATAGTTGGAAAGCCGCCGAAATACTTGACTGAAGTTTCATCAGTAACTGCGCTTCATGTTGGCGAAGGAGCAATTGCCGTGGGCTTGGTTCGATAAAAGGGGGAGAAAAATGGAACAGATTATATACGAGTCAATCCTGCTGCTATTCGTCTATTACCTGATATTTTTCATCGTAGGAACATTGATCAAAAACAACTCAATTGTGGATATCGGATGGGGTATCGGATTTGTAATTGTGGCATGGTATACTACTGTCAGGACAGGAAATTTTGGAGGAGCCAATCTGCTTGTGACTCTATTGATCAGCATTTGGGGACTTCGGTTGTTCTATCATATTATTCGCAGAAATTTGGGTAAACCGGAAGATTTCCGCTATGCGAAATGGCGGAAGGAGTGGGGCAAATGGCATATTCCCAGAGCCTTCCTTCAGGTGTATATTCTCCAGGGATTCTTTCTTTATCTGATTGCATTGCCCATTATTCTATTAAATCGTGGAGAGGTTGCATCCATCAGCATGTTGGGAATCATTGGACTTGTTGTATGGATTATTGGGTTTTTCTTTGAAAGTGTTGGAGACCATCAGTTGAAAAAATACAAGGAAAATCCTGAAAATAAAGGAAAAATCATGCGTTACGGATTATGGAAATATACTCGGCATCCCAACTATTTTGGCGAGGCGACAATGTGGTGGGGTCTTGCATTGATTGCACTGGGCGGAGGAGTATCCCTAATGGTTCTGATCAGCCCTCTTCTAATCACCTACCTGGTTCGCTTTGTTTCAGGTGTACCGATGCTGGAGAAGAGCTTCAAGGACCGACCGGGATTTAAAGAGTATCAAGAGGCAACCAATGCATTTATTCCATGGTTTCCGAAAAAGAAATAAAGAGATAAACGTATAGATAGGGAGCGTGTCTGAGTGGTAACGAAAAAACGTGGTCTTCATTATGAAAGAAAGTCAAACTGGGGGATTTTTTATCTGGCAACCCTTTTGGTGTTTCTCAATTTTTGGTCCAGTGTTACTACCATCCCACTCTATGTAGGGTTTTTGGGAGGGAGGGATTTCCACGCAGGAATTCAGGGAACCCTCTTTTTCTTTGGTGCAGTGGTTTTCCGTTTTTACCTGGGACCTTTATCGGACCGAAAGGGTAGAAAACTGATTCTTCTCGTGGGTGCCTTTGCCTTTGCAACTACTCCACTGCTATTACTAGTTTTCCAGACAGTGAACAGTGTGATTCTCCTGAGGCTTTATCAAGCTGTTGGACTTGCCGCGTATTTTGCTGCCGGTCCGGCTTTTGTTGGTGATGCGGCTCCTTTCCAAAGACTGGGAACCTATATGGGGATCTATCGACTGATTGTTGCGGTGGGTCTGCTTGTTGGACCCGCTTTAGCTCTTGAAATAATAGGAAGGGTGGGTTATGACGCCTGGTTTTGGACGAGCTTTGTGCTGGGGTCATTAGCGTTCTTATTACTCCTCGTCATTGATTCACCGGAGCCGGGGAAAGTCAGTGATGACAACCTTATTCATTCAGGAAAGAACATTCTGAAGGATGGAGATAATCGTGAAATTTATATGGCCATTGCATTGTTTTCCATCTGCTCCGGAATCGTTTTTACTTTTGTCCCGGTATTCCTCGAGTCAGTTGTAGGGATGGAAAATCCGGGAATTTTCTTTACAGTCTATTCTTTAGCAGGAATTGTAGCCAGCATTACGGTGGGAGCACTTTTGGATCGACTGTCACCACGGCGAATGATGATGACTTTGGGAGTCGGTTATGGATTGGGGCTGGTATTTATTTATCCTCTATCAGAATTTTTCCCCGGCATTCTTTTGGCGGCAGTGGTTATGGGTGCAGGTTTTTCGGGGACGATGGTGGGTCTAACCACCAGTCTTATAAAACGGATTGAGAAGGAACGGAGGGGAGTTGCTGTCTCATTGCAGGAAAACACGATCGATGTGTTTATGGCCGCCGGATCCTTCGTTTTCCCGGCAATGATTTCATTGATGGGGTATGGTGTCAGCTTTAGTGCAATCGGAATATTTCTTATGGGTATGATGGGATTATCGGTTTTGCAGAGGAGAAAAAAACAAAAGTTCAATCATCAAACAGAAGATCTATAAATAAGCAACAGCCAAAAAAAAGACAAAAACGGAAAAAAATCCGGGGTGAAACTCCCGGATTTTTTATGTTCGTCTCGAATTAAAGTTGCTGGGGAGAGTCTACAGGACAAACATTTGCACATGCTCCACAGTCAATACAAGCTTCTTCGTCGATTACATAAACTTCGTCTCCCTGTGTAATGCAATCTACCGGACATTCTGGTTCACATGCTCCACAATTAATACAGGTATCGTCGATTCTATAAGCCATATGATCGCCTCCTATGAGTTATTTTGTAGTACAAAGCTATTATATCAATTTTTTTAAAAAGATCTCAATGTGATGCAACAAAAAAGGATGAGATTTCGTATAAATATAATGAGAATCATTATAAATCAATAGTTATACAATTGTCTTAATTGACACATAATTTATAGTAGTGTAATATATTTGATATATATAAAAAAATTATTACTGAGGAGGAGCGGGATTTGGAAATTATTCGCGTGGAAAATTTACACAAAAAGTTTACCTTAAAAAGTAAAATTTTAGAGATCCCTACTGGTTTAGTTCACGCTGTTAATGGAGTTGATTTCAGTATTGATAAAGGGAAAACCTTAGGCCTGGTCGGCGAGTCCGGCAGTGGAAAATCCACAACGGGACGATTATTGTTACGTTTGTTACAACCAACAGAAGGCAGGGTTTACCTGGAAGGCAGAGACATCAGCGAGATTAAAAACCGTGAATTCCGAAAAATTCGCAAGGACATCCAGATGGTCTTTCAAAATCCCTATGCGGTTCTCGATTATAAGATGACCATTGAAGATATCCTCACTCAGCCTCTTCATATTCATAAAATCGTTCATCCATTGGAGTATAGCAAGGAAGTTGAACGACTTTTGAGAATTGTCGGACTGTCAAAAAAAGATCGAAAAAAATTTCCCCATGAATTTTCAGGAGGACAAAGACAAAGAATCGGAATTGCCAGAGCATTATCCACTAAACCTAAGTTTGTAGTGTGTGATGAGCCTGTTTCCGCTTTGGATGTTTCTGTGCAATCACAAATTATTAATTTATTGAAGGAGCTTCAGGAGGAATTTCATCTTTCCTACCTGTTTATTGCCCATGGCCTGAATGTTATAAAACATGTGAGTGACCAGGTGGCTGTCATGTATCTCGGAAAAATTGTTGAGAAGGGTGATGTGGAAGCCATTTTCCAACGACCGAAGCACCCTTATACGATTGCTTTGATGTCCGCATCCCCAATTCCCGATCCTGAAGCAAAAAGAGAACGAACCCATTTAAAAAAGGAAATCCCCAGTGCCCTTGAAATACCTTCGGGGTGTTCATTCCATAACCGGTGTCCAAAAAAAATGGATATTTGCGAAAGAGTAACGCCAAAACTGATAGGAGAAGGAGACTATCAAGTTGCATGTCACCTTGTTGAAGGAGTTGCTTCCCATGGTTCATCGGCTTAAACGGATCAATTATCCCTTGCTTGTAGGAGGAGTTCTCCTCCTTTTTGTCATGTTTGCATATTTTTTCCCTCATTTGCTAACGGATATGGATCCCAACGTGGAGGAAGCGGCAAAGTACATAGAGGTAAGACGGGGCGGAGAGCTCGTTGAGGAATACTCAACCCGTCCCTTCCCACCCAATGAGGAAAACCGTTTTGGGAGTGATGAAGCGGGACGGGATCTTTACAGCCGTTTAATCTACGGAACGAGAAACACCTTGAGGGTGGCATTCTCGGTGGTGTTGTTTCGGATGCTTATTGCAATGCCCATGGGGATCATGGCGGGAATGGGAGTGAAAACAGCATCCATTGTGATTAATACCTTTAATACCCTTTTTACGGCAATCCCGAAACTTTTAATTTCCTTTGTTATTTTAAATGTGGCCTATTTCAGGAACCTGGAGATGCAGCATTCCATTTGGGCCTTTGCCATTGTCTTAACCGTGGTTGGGTGGTCAAAAGTGGCTGCATTAATTGAGGATCAGACATCGAGGATCATGCAGGAAGACTTTATCGAAGGTGAAATTGCTGCGGGGAAAAGCTACCGTCAAATCGGATCCCAGAATCTTATGCCTCATTTGATACCCCATGTGGTCAGCTATACATTTATGGAAA
This sequence comes from Clostridiaceae bacterium, assembly GCA_003554105.1. Taxonomy (GTDB): domain Bacteria; phylum Bacillota; class Clostridia; order Peptostreptococcales; family T1SED10-28; genus T1SED10-28. The sequence goes on from PWFQ01000073.1 coordinate 89,496, forward strand.
TCGGAATGGTTCTGTTTTTATTGGCCCAGCTTGCAGTTTTAACGGTGTTTGTAGGACCGAGAAGGATTGCTTTGGCGGAATCCTTTTCTGCCGGATTTGAAATGGCCTTTGAACCTGAATGGGGCAGTATGCTGGCCCGGGCTCCCATCATCATTCGCTCATTTCATGATCGGATGTGGTTGATTATCTACCCTGCTCTTACTTTTTTCCTTGCAATTACAGGGTTTAATCTGACGGGAGAAGGGTTGAGAATCGAGTTTCAAAAGCGGAGTTCAAGAGTTGTCAGTTTCATTCGACAAGGGTTTTTCTTTTTCTCACCCAGGATTTATATCGAACAGTGGAAGAATCTTAAAACCTATTGGAGAGCTGTTGGGGTAAAAACTCTTGGACTGGTGGCGGTGCTGCTCTTTTTCTTCTTCCCTCCGGAACCCAGCATGGTACAATTTAATACTGAAAAGGCATTTGAACATTTGGAAGTATTGACTGATGAGTCTTTGGAAGGCAGAGTGATCGGTTTTGAAGGCGGTCGCAGAAGCGGAGACTATATTATTCATACACTTCAGGACTATGGACTTGAGCCTTGGCAGGGAAATTATTATCATGAATTTCCTTCAATGGACCCGGGAAACACCGGCTATTTTGAGAGGCTGGTGGTGGAGAAGGCAACTTTGGTTCTGGAAAAGAACGGAATAAAGGAGACCTTTCATGTTAATGAGGATTTCTTCCTTCCCCATTTAGCAAAATCCATTTCTTTAGACCTGTATGAAGGGAATGTTCCTGAAGATGGATATACCTTTGAGGGAAGAACCATCACCTATGAGGAGGATCATATCGAAATCGGCTTAGAGCCCCATATTGATCCGATCCCTCTGATTAAAGCTCAGGGTAGACAGGAAGTAAGTAGATACTTTTATGTACAGGGACAGAGCTTTGGAGGAAGCAGCCCGACGGAGTTGGGATTTCCTACGATCAATGCTCCTGCAGGGGTGCCGTACCGCTTGGGGATTATTTATACTGATGAATTTGATGATCGTATAATCAATACCTACAGCCACACCAATACCCATATCATCCCCTTTGGGGAACTTCGGGAGAAACTGGAGAATGCGGACATCCATATTACTCTACATTTAGACCCGCCCAAAGCTCCGGACTATCCGGGAAGAAATATTATGGGCTTTCTGCCGGGACGAAACTGGGAGAATGAAGGACCCAGGGATCTCGTGATTATAGGGGCACCCTACGACGGGTTTTATACCGGTGGAAGAGAGGGCTTCAACCCTGCCTTGTCTGCAACGGCGGCAGCCACTAGTCTTGAATTGGCAAGAGCCCTTTCAGAGCTTGATGAGCCTTTGGAAAAAAGCATCATGTTCATCTTCTTCGATGGAGAACAGAGTGAGTTTCCCTTCAGACTGCGCGGGTCTTTTCAGTATAACAGAAGTAGAGGCCGGTTTGAACAGGCAGATTTCCCATATACCTATATCGAGGTGGGTTATACGGGTAATAATCAAGTGAATCGAATGGATATTAATTTCGTTAATGGAAAAGGACCGGGTAGGGAGAGTTATTTTGCCAGAGATGAACTGCTAAAGCGTTTGAACGATTTGAATGTTGATTATCGAATGTTTTATGACAATCGACGGATGACGAACTACTCCCTTTACAGCGTTAGCATTAACTCCGAGTTTTCCATGCGTTTCGGTGGTATGTACTTTCCCTTTATGAACCTAAGAGAGGATACCATCGATGAAGTGAATGAGGATTATATGAAAGATCTCGGCCAGATTATTTTGGATACCGTCACACTGAATCCCCTGTTTAATGGGGAAGGCATGTAAAGGAGGTTGCTATGAAAACTGAGTTTGCAGTAAACTTAGGAAAAAAAATTTTCTATCAGGCCATAGTTCTGGTCATGATTCTAGTGATTATTCTTATTGCCTCCGGAATTCCTACGGACTTCAACGTCTATTATGAGTACGGACAGTATCACTGGTCTATGAGTCTGGAAGAGGTCAGATTAAATATATTCCAACATTTTCAAGGGTTTTTATCCGGTGAAATTTTCGATGTGGTCATAGCTGGAGAATCGATTGGAACTCTCTTCAGATCCGCATTTGTCTTAAGCCTGAAAGTGTTATTCGGCGGTACGGTCCTGGCATTTTTGATCGGTGTCCCCAAAGGGATTCTGGATAGTCGAAAGAGGGGGAAAAGTGGAACCTTTAAGCTTTTACAATCCTATATTCCCTTATCGATCCCTGATGTATTGACAGTGGGTCTTGTTCAATTCGGAGCAATCTACCTGTATTATAATGACATCACCTTTTTTGGATTGGGTCCGATTCACTTTCTCGGGGATGAAAGCTGGTTGAGTACAATTTACCCTATCATTTCCATCAGCATTTTGCCTGCAGCATATATGTCAAGAATTACAGCGTCAACCATCGAGGACCTTTATACGAAACAGTTCATTATTACTGCCAGGGGCAAAGGATGCTCCTTTGGGCAAATTCTTCGACAGCATATGATGAAGAATATCGTGTTTGAAATTCTATCTTCATCCCCAACAATTATGGCAGTGATGTTCTCAAGCTTGATCATCATCGAGCGGTTGTTTTACTATCAGGGGCTAGGTTATCATCTGATCTTCTTCTTTAGCTCTTACAGCTTAACACCTGAGCAGGCCAGTGCGGCTTTTGCCGTCTTTATTATGGGGCTTGCATTTTTCTACTATATGCTGTTTATGGGCTTTAAAGGAATGAAAACCTGGATTCTGCCGAAAATCAAGGAAAGTTAGGGGGAGTTGCAATGAAACTATTGGAAGTGAAAAATCTGAAGACCTACTTTTTTATTCATGACCAGGAAATTCCGGCAGTGGACGGAGTGGACTTAACGATCAACAAAGGAGAGGTAGTGGCTTTGATCGGAGAATCGGGGAGTGGTAAAAGCGTTACATCCATGTCGATTATGGGGTTGATCGACTCTCCGGGGAAAATTATGGAAGGAGAAATACTTTTTCACAGAAACGAACTCTTCACAGACAATCTGCTTAAAAAAAGTGACCGGGAGCTGCAGGGGATACGGGGCAATGAGATTTCCATGATCTATCAGGACCCTATAACCTCACTGCATCCTATGTTAAAGGTTGGAGACCAGGTGGCAGAAGTCCTGCAGATTCATAAAAAAATGGGCAAGAAACAAGCTAAAAGAGAAGCAGTCGAAATGCTCAAGAGAGTAGGAATCTCCGATGCGGAACAAAGAGCGGATGAACTTCCTGAGAAGTTCAGTGGAGGAATGAGACAAAGAATTATGATTGCAATGGCCATGATCAGCAATCCCAAACTGTTAATCGCAGACGAACCCACCACTGCATTGGATGTAACCATTCAAGCTGAAATCCTGGATCTGCTTCGAAAGATGGGACAGGAAGAGGATGCTGCCATACTTCTTATTACTCATGATTTGGGTGTGGTTGCGGAGATGGCTGACCGGGTTTGTGTAATGTACTGTGGAAAGATTATGGAGGAAGCCGATGCCAAGGAGCTTTTCAAACATCCGAAAAATCCTTATACACAGGGTTTAATGGAGTGCATTCCAAGAATTGATGACGATCGTCGAAAAACTCTTCAAATTATTGAGGGTTATGTACCTCACCCCACGGATTTTCCTAAGGGATGTCGTTTTTCAACCCGATGTCCGAAAGTAATGGATCGATGTCGGGAAGAATTGCCGGAGTTGATCGAAATCGAACCGGGACATAAGGTGCGTTGCTTCCTTTATTAATAATAGATTTGAAATTCCTGATCCTTCCCATGAAGGTATTCTCTAAACATTTAAACAGGAAAGAACCTTGTCCGATATTAGACAAGGTTCTTTTTTGATATGAGTTAGATTAAAATGATTTTAGTCTGCTATTTTTGTGCCAAAGCATCGAGTCCTTTTTCCGGAGCTGGTGCCGTAACTTTTAGAGCGAGGAACGCACCAACTAAACTAAGCAAACCGGAGATAATATAACTATAAGCATATCCGCCGGTAAAGTCTCGGATAAGGCCACCGACCAAGGGGCCGAACACGCCTCCGATTCCCCAGGCAGTAATGACAAAGCCGTAATTCACTCCAAAGTTTTTCATACCAAAGTAATCACCTGTGATTGCAGGAAATACCGTCAACATTCCTCCGAAGGTAAAGCCTACGGTTGCTACACCCAGCATTAGAATTGCGGGAGTTGCTGCGAAGGGTAGCAGAATATAGGCGGATACCTGTAAAATAAACATGGCAAGTAAAGATTTGGTTCGTCCTATTCGATCCGAAATAATTCCCCATTGGACTCGACCAAAGGCATTGAATACTGCATAAATGGCTGCCAGGATGAAACCGTTGGTGATCCCGGACTGTTCGAAACCGATATTGGACAGCTGGCCGATAATCAATAGCCCTGCAAAGGTTCCACAGGCAAACATTGACCAGATCATTTTAAACTGCTTGGTTTTTAACATTTCGCCGGATTCAAATTCTTTTGTGGCAGTCGTGGAGAAAGAAGGTTTAACCTTAACCGTTTCCGAATCCTCAGGAGCAGGTGGAAGATAGCCTTCCGGCGGGTTTTTAATTACTTGGGAAAGAGCCATAATTCCAATGAAAAATGCTCCACCTAATACAAAAAACGTTGTTTCGATTCCATGGTTTGCAATAAGACTTGAGGTTAATGGCCCAACGTAAACAGGGGCTAAACCGAAACCGCTGACAACAATCCCTGAAACTACACCTCTCTTGCTGGGGTGAAACCATTTTACAGCAGCGGGAGTCGGTGCAGCGTAGCCTAACCCCATAGCAATTCCGAAAATGACTCCGAAAGTAAGGGTTAATGTTACGGGGTTTAACAGCAAACCTGATAGTGAAAGGCCGATCCCTGCAAGGACTGCGCTAGCCATAATAATCTGTCTCGGACCTAATCTGTCCTGCAGTTTTCCTCCGGGAACCATGGAAAAAGCGAACATTGCGCAGGCAACCATATAAGGAATCTGAGTCGCTGTTGCACTCCAGCCCCGATTCATTAATGCTGCAGAGATGACTCCCCATGCATAGAGGGTCCCTAACATTAAATTCACACCAAGACCAGCGAGTAATACAATAATACCTTTGTTAAATCCAGTTTTCATCCATCCAACTCCTTCTAAAATTATCATAGCATTATTACGGTCAATTATTCCATGTACTATTATACTTATTCTTATATCCATATACAATGGAATAATCAAATTAAATTAAATTTTATGTATAAAAATAGCATAAGAAAAATCAGCCTCGGAGGTAATTATTCAAGGCTGACCTTTAATGAAATCGAATTGGTGGAACTGACGGGATTCGAACCCGTGACCCCTTGACTGCCAGTCAAGTATTCTCCCACTGAACTACAGTCCCCTAAAGGCTTATAACACATGAGTAATTATAAAGGATTCTTCTATAAAAGTAAAGAGAAAAGAGTGAGGTTTTTCCTCTTTTTCTCCATATGCTATAATAAGAATTATGAAAATGAATTGAAAGGAAGTGAACGGGATGAATCAATGTGCGATTGGTGTGGACTTGGGAGGTACATCGATTAAGTTCGGTCTTCTGACGCTTCAAGGGGAAGTGGTGGAAAAAATTCATCGGAAAACACCGAGAAGCAAAGACTTTTTCCATGTTGTCGATGTAATTGACCGGGGAGTAAGGGATCTCTTTGAAAACAGCAAGTATAAAAAAGATCAATGTGCAGGTATAGGAATCGGAATTCCCGGAGTATGCGACGGTGAAGGAGAAGTGATTTTTGCCAACAATCTTCATTGGAAAAACAAGCCTTTGAAAGACGTACTGGAAAAAAGGATCGGTCTGCCTGTGAAGGTTGGGAATGATGCGACACTGGCAACGGTGGGAGAGTATAAATTCGGAATGCTGAAGGATTGCAGAAACGGTATTCTTCTGACTCTTGGTACCGGTCTTGGAGCAGGGGTCATCATCGAAGGGAAAATCTTTCACGGAAGTCATTATCTGGGAACGGAAATCGGACATACGATTATCGGAGACAACTTTTATCAATGCAATTGCGGAAACTATGGCTGTCTTGAAACCTTTGCATCTGCCACTGCGATGATCCGCTATGCACGGAAGCTTTTGGAAACGGAACCCAGTTCATTCCTTCAAACAAAAACCAAGGGAGATCCTTTTCGATTAAATGTTGAAATGATCTTTGAAGGAGTAAAGTCGGGAGACAGAGTTTCAGAGAAGACATTAAAACGATTTATTCACTATCTTTCTATGGGAATTTCCAATCTTATAAACATTTTTGATCCGGAAGTGATCGCTCTTGGTGGCGGTGTCAGCTATGGGGCGGATGTTTTTCTTGAAGATTTGAGGGAAAAGACGAAAGAATATACCTACGTGAGGGAAAAGAACCCTACACGAATTGAAATAGCTCAATTGAAAAATGATGCGGGATTGATGGGAGCGGCAGGATTTGTAACAGAATAGTGAAAATCTTTTCTATAATACTATCATTTCATCGATTTTTATGGTATATTTTTTTAAAAGGCAATCGTTTGCACAACAATTGAAGGAGGTATTTTATGAATACCTATATAATCGGAGAACAGGCAAAATACTATGAATTCGGTAAGCCGATTTCCAGTAATGCTATTGTTGAAATGAAAGTTCCTGCAGTTTTTCCCCTGGAAGAGATCGTAAAAATAGAGAGAAGATCGGAAATTCAATTTTCCCTGAAAGAGGATACAAGGGTCTATGGATTAGGAGAGAATCTTGGCGGAATCAACAAAAGGGGAGGACGTTATGAATCCTATTGCAGAGATGAAGCGAATCATACGGAGGATAAAATTAATCTGTATGGTGCGCACAACTTTTTCGTTATAGAGGATAAAGAAAAAGCAATAGGATATTTTGTGGATTTTCCAGGAAGAATACATTTTGATATCGGATTTACGAATGATGATGAGTTTATTATCACGATCAACGGTGAAAATTTCGGTTTGATGAAAATCGAAGGATCGACGCCGTCGGAAATCATCACGAAATTCTTAAAAACCATTGGGAAACCTTATATTCCTCCAAAATGGGGATTTGGATATTTCCAAAGTCGATGGGGCTATCGGGATCAAAAAGAGATCCAGGAAGTAGTTGACACTTTTCAACAACATGAAATTCCTATGGACGGAATCTATCTGGATCTTGATTATATGGTTGATTTTAAAAACTTCACAGTATCCAGGGAACGATTTCCCGATTTTGAAGATTGGACAAAATCTTTGAAAGAAAAAGGGTTGTATCTTATACCGATAATTGATGCAGGTGTAAAAATCGAAGAAGGGTATAACGTCTACGAAGAAGGTGTCAAAGGAGACCATTTTGCTGTTAATCAAGAGGGGGAACCCTATGTGGCAGCGGTTTGGCCCGGGAAAGTCCACTTCCCTGATTTCTTTCAGGAAAAAACCAGAAGGTGGTTTGGTGAATACTATAGAGATTTGACGAAAATGGGAATCGAAGGTTTTTGGAATGATATGAATGAACCTGCGATCTTCTATGATGAGAAGAGTTTGGAAGAAGCTGTGGATATGGCCATTGATTGCAGAGGGAAAAACCTGAACGTTCACAAGTTTTTTCACTTAAAGGACACCTTTAGCAACCTGCTGAATGATGAAAAATATCATCAACGGTTTTATCACCGGATGGACGGAGAGAAAAAAACCAATGAGGAAGTACATAATCTCTATGGCAACTATATGACACAATCAGCCTATGAGGGATTAAGTCGTCATCTTGATCACCGCTTTCTTCTCATTTCCAGAGCATCCAGCATTGGAATGCATCGATACGGAGGAATATGGACAGGAGACAATGCCTCCTGGTGGAGTCATTTGGAAGAAAACGTGAAAATGATGCCCCTGTTGAATATGGCAGGCTTTTTCTATACCGGTGCGGACACCGGCGGCTTTGGAGGTCAATGCAGCGGAGAGCTGCTTACACGCTGGCTACAGTTCAGCATATTTACTCCTTTGCTACGCAATCACTCAGCACTGGATACCCGGGCTCAGGAGCCCTATGCCTTCGATAAAAGAACTCTGGAAGAAACAAAGCATCTTATTCGTTTACGATACCGACTGATCCCATATCTTTACTCCACATACATGAAAGCGGTGGATAAGTATGAGATGATGTTCAAACCCCTTGCTTTCTTTTACAAGGAATCACATTATAAGGAGATTGAAGATCAGCTTCTCCTGGGAGATGAATTGATGATTGCGCCGGTGGTTGAAAGAGGAAAAACCGGGCGCAGGGTGGATCTGCCGGAGGAAATGGCGAAAATTGAGTTTGCAGATTCCGGATATACGGTGGAAATTGTCAAGGAGGGACCCCATTACCTTGCTTATCAGCGAGACCGTTTGATTATCTTTCTTAAAAAAGGTCATATGCTTCCTTTGGGAGATGTGGCAATGAATGTGAAAGAACTGAAGAACGAAAAACTTGACCTGTTGGTTTATATGGATGAAAATGCCGAACATCTTCTATATACTGATGACGGACTTTCAATCGACAGGAATGATCAGGTTAAAACAATTTTTTCAGTGATCCATCGGGAAGGCGATTTTCTGGTTGATATAAAAAACCCCTATAAAGGGTTAAAAGTTGTTAATTTTTCATTCCTGACAAACGAGGGACTAGTTAAAAAAACTCACAGGATAAACAGTTAAGGATTAAGGAGGAATAGTATGTTTCAACGATCCAGCGGGATACTCCTGCACATATCGTCTTTACCCGGTGAGTATGGCATCGGAGATTTTGGAAAAGAAGCCTACCGGTTTGTGGATTTTCTCGAGGAGGCGGGAGTGAAGAATTGGCAAATCCTTCCTTTGGGAATTACCGGATATGGAGATTCCCCCTACCAGAGTTTTTCAGCTTTTGCAGGAAATCCCTACTTTATTGATTTAGATAAACTGATCTCCATAAAGTTGATCACAAAAGAAGAAGTGATGGAGGCAAAGCTCAATTCAAATCCTGAAAAAGTCGATTATGGCCATCTTTATGACAAGAAAATGAAGCTGTTGAGACTTGCATATAAAAGAGGCAAAGACCTCCTGAAACAGGAACTGGATACATTTTATGAAAGGGAATATACCTGGCTTCAGGAATTCTCCCTGTATATGGCAATCAAGGAGCACCATGGACAAAAGTCATGGCTCGATTGGGAGCCTGAATTCCGAATTTGGCAGTCTGAGAAAGTGAAAAATTTCGAAAAAGAGAATGGGGATGCAATGGGATTTTGGATTTTTACTCAGTACTTTTTCGATAAACAGTGGATGACACTGAAGAGATATGCAAACAGTAAGAACATAGAAATCGTTGGAGACCTTCCCGTATACGTTTCGGATGACAGCTCCGATGTCTGGAAAAATCCGGAACTGTACAAACTGGATGAGGAAAGAAAACCCATTACAGTGGCCGGTGTGCCGCCGGATGCTTTCTCAAGCACCGGTCAATTATGGGGCAATCCTATTTATGACTGGGAGAATATGAGGCAAAATGGTTATCAATGGTGGACAAGGAGAATTGCCCATAGCTTTAAGCTCTATGATGTACTGCGGATCGACCATTTCAGAGGTTTTGAATCATATTGGGAAGTTCCATATGGAGAGGACACTGCGATGTTCGGAGCTTGGACAAAGGGTCCCGGTATCGAACTGTTCCATAAAATCAAGGAAGAGCTGGGCGAACTGAAAATTATTGCAGAGGATCTGGGGTATTTAACAGAGGATGTTGAAAAACTCATTGAAGCTACAGGATATCCGGGAATGAAGGTTCTTCAATTTGCCTTTGATCCCAGGGAGGAAAGTGATTATCTTCCCCATAACTATACAAAGAATTCCGTCGTGTACACAGGAACTCACGATAATCATACGGTGTTGGGGTGGGCTGAAAACATCCCTAAGGAAGAATTGTTGTATGCGATAGAATATCTGAAGCTTGATGACGTCGAAGGTTATCCCTGGGGAATGATCAGAGGAAGCTGGAGCTCAGTTTCCGACCTGGCAATTGCTCCGATGCAGGAGTTTTTGAATCTTGGCGATGAAGCCAGAATGAACATCCCATCAACCCTTGGAGGAAACTGGGAGTGGAGAGTGGAGAAACATCATTTGACGAAAAAACTGGCGAAGAGAATTCACAGATTGAACGACACTTATAGGAGGTTATAATATGAACAAATACGATTTACTTGGAAAAATGGAGTCCTATCTGTTAACGGAAGCGAAGAAAACCTTAAAAACAGCAACTGACAAGCAAAAGTATCATGCTCTGGCGAAGGCGATTATGGGAGAAATCGCACCGAAGTGGATTGAATCCGAAGAAAAATACAAGGGGCGGAAAAAAGCGTATTATTTTTCAGCGGAATATTTGATGGGTCGGGCCATGTCCAATAATCTCATTAATATGAAGCTGAAAAAAGATGTTGAAGAAATTTTGGGAGATGAAGAGATCACATACAATGCTCTGGAGGAGCAAGAGGAAGATGCTGCTCTTGGAAACGGAGGCTTGGGTCGACTTGCCGCCTGCTTTTTAGACTCTGCAGCAACACAAAATTATCCGCTCCACGGATATGGCATCCGTTACCAGTATGGAATCTTTAAACAGGAGTTTGTCGACGGTTTTCAGGTGGAACGCGGCGATGACTGGACAAGAGACGGAGATCCATGGTCTATTAAGCGAAGAGATAAAGCAGTTCTTGTACGATTTGCAGACGAGGATGTCATTGCAGTTCCTTTTGATATGCCCATTGTCGGATACGGAAAGCATACCATCAACACTTTGCGCTTATGGGAAGCCCACGGTGTTAAAGCATTTGATCTGGAAAGATTTAACCGCCAGGACTATAAAGGGGCCCTTGAAGAGGAAATTAAAGCATCCGCCATCTCCAAAGTTCTTTACCCTGATGACTCCACTGAAGAAGGAAAAATATTGCGATTAAAGCAGCAGTACTTCTTTGTATCTGCTTCTCTTCAGGACATGATTCGCAGGCATCATGAAGAAGGCAAGGACATCCAAACCTTCCACGAAGACAATGCGATTCAGTTAAACGACACACACCCTGCAGTAGCAGTGCCTGAACTGATGAGGCTTCTTACAAAATCGGAGGGACTCTCCTGGGAACAGGCTTGGGAAATTTCCAGAAAAACTCTGTCCTATACGAACCACACTTTGATGGCCGAAGCCCTTGAGCAGTGGCCGATTGATTTTTATCGATCCATGCTTCCCGATATCTATACCACTATTGAAAAAATTAACCGGCAGCTTCTGGAGGATCTGAAATCCAAAGGGATTAAAAATCTTGCTGATTTTGCAATTATCTCTCATGGAAATATCAAGATGGCCTGGCTGTCAATCTACGGAACTAATTCAACCAACGGTGTTGCCCAACTTCATACTGATCTGTTGAAGAACGTGGAACTGAAACACTGGTATGAACTTTATCCTGAACGCTTTAACAACAAGACCAACGGAATCACCCAAAGACGATGGTTATTGAAAAGCAACCCTGAGCTGGCAAACTATATTACCGATCTTTTAGACAGCAAAGGATGGATTGTTCATCTGGATCGTTTAAAGCAGTTATCAGAGTTTCAGGATGATGAAACCATCAAACGGTTTTTAGAGATAAAAGACTTAAAAAAAGAACAACTGGCCAGGTACATTGGAGTGCATGAAGGAATTAAAATCGATCCGAAATCAATCTACGATATTCAAATTAAACGTTTACATGAATATAAACGACAGCTTCTGCTTGCATTTTACATTTTGGATCTTTATTATCAGCTTAAAGAGAATCCGGAAATGGATCTCCATCCCAGAACCTTTATTTTCGGAGCAAAGGCGGCACCGGGATATTACAGAGCGAAGGGAATCATTAAGTTCATCCATGAAGTGAAAAACCTTGTGAACAATGACTCGCAGGTAAATGACAAAATTAAAGTGGTATTCGTTGAAAATTACAGGGTTTCCTATGCAGAAATGCTTTTTCCTGCAGCAGATGTTTCCGAGCAAATCTCGACGGCAGGAAAAGAAGCATCAGGAACTGGAAACATGAAATTTATGCTTAATGGCGCACCAACTCTTGGTACCTATGACGGAGCAAACATCGAAATTGTGGAAGAGGCGGGAGAGGAAAACAACTTCATCTTCGGGCTTCGAGTTGAGGAAATAGAGAATATGAAAGGAACCTACGATGCAAAGGGAGCCTATGAAAACGTTCCAGGGCTGAAACGAGTAGTCGATACCTTAGTTGACGGGACTTTCGATGATAGCGGCACGGGGATGTTTAAAGATCTTTATAATGCTTTAATTTATGGCGCAGAATGGCATGAAGCGGATCATTACTTTATCCTTGCTGATTTTGATGGATACAGGCAAAAACAATGGGAAGTGGATAGAGCCTACAGAGATCGGCTTGCCTGGGGACGAAAGGCATGGGCAAACGTTTCCAATGCAGGAAAATTCAGTTCCGATCGAACCATTGAACAATATGCGGAAGAAATTTGGAGGATCGAAAAACAGCAAAACTAGTTAAAACAACATGTTGAGGAAATAGCGGTCCAAGGCAGCTAAAAAAGATTGAATATTTTAAAATAATTATTGTAACATCCATATAAAGGATGTATAATGATTATAGGGTATTTTTTTACTAATGAGTGCAATCGCTTGCACTCTGAAAAATGAGAATGATTTAAAGGGAGGATGTAAAATGAAAAAGTTATTCGGTTTACTGTTAATTCTATTACTGGCCTTTGCACTTGTGGCCTGCGGAGGAAATGGTGAAGATCCCGTGGACGACAACGGTGACAACGGTGAAGTGGTGAACGGCGACGATGTTGATGAAATTGAAGGAATTGAAGCAACAATTACGGTACAGGTTGAAGAAGGTTGGCTCTCCTACTATGAAGCAGCGAGAGACCGTGTCCTTGAAAATAATCCCGATTCGACCATCGAGTTTATTGTAACACCATCTTTTGACCATCTTGACGTTCTTGACAGTACAGACCCGACCAATGAGGACGTGGCAGACTTATTTGCAATTCCTGCTGACCGGGTTTATGGATTGAACACAAATGATGTGCTTGCACCTCTTGATGCTCTTGAACTGGCAGCACTAGTCGGAGGATTCGATGACTATGACGGAGGCCTGGGTGGAAACTTTAACATTGACGGAGAGTATATGGCCTTCCCAATGAACATCGAGACTTTGATCAACTTTGGAAACACTGCCAATGCAGAAGCGGCAGGAATCGACTTTGACGATGTATTGGAATTTACAGAAATGGGATTTGAAGACATGCTTGTTCCTGTTTGGAATGCATGGTTTGGCGTTGCCTTAACAAACTCAGCGGAAATTGAACTGCTTGGACATGACGATGAGGGAATGCTATATTCTGACTTAACTCAGGACTTTGCTGATCTTGAGCCTGCAAAGCAGGAAGTTTTCGAAGCACTGTTTAATTACTGGCAAGCTCATCACGAAGCGGGAACTGACCTTTGGGACAATGAAGCTGCTTGGGGATATATGGATTCTGAATTTGGTACCGGAGGAGACACAGCTCTCCGAATTGAAGGACCTTGGTCTACGGGAAATCTTTCCGGTCAAGCTGGAGACGGTGAAGATCTTGCAATCCTTCCGATTAGTCAGGTAACTCTTAATGGAAATCCATTGGCTCACTGGCAAGGCGGTTGGGGTCTTGTATTAAACTCCCGAATTGAAGTGGATCAGGATAAAATGGATCTCGGTCATGCAATGATCGCTGAAATTCAAAATACTGATTATGCAGTAGACTTCTTTACAGCCAGCGGAAAGATTATGGAGAACGTTGATGCATCATTATATTTGGATTCCGATCTTTCAGATACCGACAAACTGGTTATTGAATCAGTGATCGAATCTTACAACCAAGCTATTCCACGACCACTTTTCACCGAGTGGGGCCAGGTTTGGGGAACTTGGGAAAATGCAATGCTTTCCTGGTCTGCAGTGAATCCATCAAATGTTGAAGAAGCCTACAACGAAGTTAAGGCTGCATTTGATGCAATGATGTTAAACTTCTAAAAAAACATCACCGGGGACAATTTGATAATCCTCAGAATAACGAGAAGGTTCAGGGAAGAAGGGTAAACCTTTCTTCCCTGTATTTTTATCCAATGAAAGAAGTGAGCTGAATGCTTGTATCAAGATCCATTCCCAAAAATAAATTGTATATGATCATCGGATTCTCATCGGTGGTTATTGTGGCCCTCTCTCTCGATGTACTGTACCGCGTGAAGAGCTATCAGGAATTTGTTCATTGGTGGGAAAGGATAGAAGCGATGGAAGGCATCGGATTTTCTGAAGATGAAGCTTTTAGCACGTACTTGACATCAAATATGAGTCTTTACTTTACCAATGCAATTATACCAATGATTTTCACGATTCATACGTACTTTACCAAGAAAAAGCGGAGCTTGAACGGCTTGTTTGTTTTTTTGTGGGCAGTGCTTCTGGCAGGAGGATTCGGGTTTACCCTGGTGGAGTGGAATACCGGTTCCCTGTTTTATTACTTGAGACTGGGCGGATATATAGGACTTTTTATTACAACCTTGACGTTATCAACAGATTCTGAATAACTGTTCAAAAATCCATATCACGGAAAATACGGTAAAAGGGGGGAGTCCCTTGGCAACGATTGGAATTAAGCTGTACGATGAGATTGGAAGAACCTATGATCGAAAAAACACATATTTAAAGGAACTGGCAATATTAGTGAATCAATACCATAATGCATCGAAGGAAGAAAAACAGAAGCTTAAGGAAGAGATTGCACTTCACAAAAAACGAAAACAGGAGCACCCTTATTATAAAATGTATAATGAGTTCAAGTCGAAGGAGAAGATTTTTAAAAAAGAGTTGAAAAAAGAAGTGCAAAATTTTCGGGGGAAACTGGATGATGATTCTTCTTCAGAGGTGAAATCTTTAAAAACAAAGGATTTCAAAGCGAAAAAAACCATGGATTTTTATGAGCATTATAGTGAATTGACCTATGAAGCGGATTTTAAATATCATGAAGCTGAAATGGAGCGGAAGCACTATCCTGAGCTGATGGGAATTATTCAGGAAAAAGAGCGTCAGCTCCGGGAAGCAATGACGACCAAAAAACAAGAGGCCAAACAAACTGATCAGAAAAAAGAAAACCAGAATTTCCAACAATTCAAAAATGATAAAAAAGAGGAACTGAAAAGTAATATTGCTGAACTTAAAAGGAAAAGAAAAGAGAAAATTATCTCTGAAAAGGCTAAGAAGACAGGGATTGCAGAACTGAAGAAGCGTTATAAAAATGCCCTTCAACTTCGGAAACTGAAAAACCCTGTAGTTGGAAACAATGAAGAAATCAAGGCGTTAAAGTATGATCTTAAAATTATACCGAAGCGGATGAAAAGAACGCTGAGCGCAGATCTGGCTGACATTCGAAGGAAAACCCCTGTCGAAGTGGAGAAAATTCATCCGGTTTTCGCATTCACCACCTTTCTTTTGCCCGGTCTCGGCCAGCTGCTCAATAAACAATTTGTGAAAGCGGTTTTGTTTTTTATCGCTTCTTTATTCATTTATTTAGTGGCAGTTCCTTATTCATTGGGATACGGCAACTATCAAGGAGAAGGCATTGCAGGCCTTATCAATCTAGCAGAGGGAGCTCCCCGGATTTTCCGATCGTTAATTTTTATGATTGAAGGAATTATCGCAATTCTTCTCTCATTAATTGCCATTGGTCTTTTCTATATTTCTTTCAGAGACGTGTACGGAGTGGAAAAGAAAGAAGCAAAAGGAGTTAGAAGCAAGAACTGGTATGAAACCGTCACCAATATTTCTCAAGACGGGTTTCCCTATGTGGTATCCATGCCCGCATTCTTTATTGTCATCTTTATTGTTCTTGTGCCAGTGATTACAACATTTTTGCTATCTTTTACAAACATGAATCCCCAAAACCAGTCGAAGTTCAACTGGGTTGGGCTCAGTAACTATCAGCGTCTTGCCTTGGGAGAAGGCTTGACTGGATCTGTCTTCTGGTATATTTTAGGGTGGACTGTGATATGGACCCTGGCAGCCACAACGTTGGCAATCTTCATCGGGTTTTTCCTTGCAATTATTGCCAACAATGAGCGGATTATCGGGAAAAAGTTCTTCCGAACAGTCTATTTACTCCCCTGGGCGGTACCTGCCTTTATCACGATCCTCTTTTTCAGTATTATGTTCTCGCCCAATGGGGCTTTGACGGATATTCTGACAGGGAT